>DATJGF010000165.1:0-22384 GCA_035495315.1 Candidatus Limnocylindrales bacterium | reverse complement strand
CAACACATTGGTCCCATCGAAATACCACTGATAACTCAACGGCGCCGTCCCCTCTGCACTCACTCCCAATTCCACCACGTCTCCGTTGGTCGCCACCTGATCAAATGGCCCGCTCAGTATCCTCGCCGGCACCAGCACCGTCAGCACCGCAGGCGCGCTGGTCACACTCCCATACGCATTGGCTACCACCACCTCATAGACTCCTGCCTGGAACAATGCCACGTTGCTCAACACCAGCGTCGTGTTGGTCTCATCCACCAGACTGTTGGTCAAATTGAAATACCACTGGTAACTCAACGGTGGAGTCCCTTCCACCGATACGCTGAAGGAGGTACTATCGCCATTGGTGACGATTGCATTCACCGGGTTGCTGACGAACAAAGCAGGAAAAACCGATAGCTGGACGGGTACGCCAATGGTGCTGCCAAACGCATTGGAGACCACAACCTGGTAAATGCCGGACTGCGCCGGCACGGCGTTACTTAAGACGAGCGTAGCGTTAGTTCCCGCTGCCACTGGCGTCGAGCCAAGGAACCATTGATAGCTTAATGGCTCCGTACCTTGTGCCGTTACCGCAAGCTGCACAGTCTGGCCAGCATAGGCGAACTGATCGGTTGCGTTCTCGATGATGCTCGGTCCAGCCAGGCACTGGCCGCCACCGTCGCAAGGAGCAATCGGTGTGAGCCGCAAAGACCAACATTGGAGCGTTCCGGTGTCGCCCTGGACTTGATCCTCAACACGAAGTGTCCATGTCCCATTTATGCGCCTGCCAATCTTGCCGAAAAAAACGGATAAGGGTTGATCGGGTTTGAAGCTCCCAATGAATGGCGCGGCGGCTGAATCGATGCTGATGCTGGCGAGATCGGAAAACCAGGTCAGGTTATCGGTGCAATCCGCGCCGTAATTCTGGCCGCCCAAACCATTATTGGAACTCAGCACAACGTTGGTGCCATCCGGCGAAACAAGTGTCAGGCGCAGATCATAATCGTAGGAGTGGGTGATATACACGGCCACCTCAACCCTTCCGACCGGTGCAGCAAACCCGCTGACGTTAATCGGAGAATTAATGCCGCCTAAATCTGGGATTGGAGTGGGGGTAGTGGTCGCTGAAAACGTTGTGGCTGTTCCGAGTGGAACGATCGACGGGACCTCGAAAGGCACGGCGTAAGCCAGGCCGCCATCGGCACTGATCTGCAGCGTAAAATCCGGGTTGGTCCCACAAACGAAAGAGGGAGTCGAACTAATGGCAAAGGCAATAGCCGAGCTGGCGCTTGCTTGAGGTGCCAGGTCGGGATAACTCCGCAGGCCCGGGTCGACCAAAACCCCCGGTGTAGAGCTGGTCAGGAGCGCATTGACCGAGGTCAGGCCGCGGTTTGTAGCGTTATTCTGCAAGGTGATTTCGAAAGCGGCACATTCATTCGCATCCAGAACGCCGTTGGTGTTGGCGTCCAGCATTTGGATATTTTGGATTACAAGATTTGGGGCTGCGGCAAGCGCTGGGTAGGCCATGACAATACCCGCGCCTGAAGTGCGATCCCAACCCGCTCCCTCGATATCGAGCGCCGTCCCGCTCAGCACGGTGCGCATCGCGGCCGGGGTGAGAAATGGGCTATACGACCAGAGCAAGGCCGCAATTGCAGCTGCATGCGGCGCCGCGGCTGATGTTCCATAGAACGGATTCAACCCCGGCACCGAAGAGGATACCCCATCTGCCGCCGTCAAATCGGGTTTCGGCACGACAATACCGCCGGTTGAAGAGAAGTTGTCCGGTGTAATGGCAGAGCCGTCCGGGTTGAAAAACATTCGCCGCGGGCCGTCGGAGCTAAAAGTTTCGACGGGATTCGCGCTGCCGCCGGTAAACACGGTTGGCGGTGAACTCACCGGAGTCGCGCCGACCGTGAATGAGTTCGGAGTTCGCGTGGCATTATGTCCGCGCGTATTTCCCGGGGTGTTGTAGGTTAGGTACCCGCGGCCGCTGCTCAGATACATATACCGATCGGCACCGGAATGCTTCACAATGACGATGCTCTCGCCAACGTTCAGGAAAGGAATCTGCTCGTAAGGATCCTGGGTTCCATTTTGCGGGTTGGTGGAACTCCGCACGACCGCGCCGGTGCCATCAAGAATATAAACGTCGTAGTCATTGGTCGAATGGCCCAAAGGATCGGCCCAAAAAAAGTCGACACGCCGAATACCACCCCCGGCCTTTACGGTATTATACGTAGCGCCGCCAAAATCGTGGACGCGCCCGCCTCTACCGACAGTCGCCGGCCCGCCATCCTTGAAATCGCCCTCCCAGGTGCCGGCCGTGCCATGATCGACGCTGCCCGAATTTCCCGCTGCGGAAAAAAACAGGGTGCCTGCGGCGCAGACGTCATTGACTGCCTGCGCGATCGGCCCATCCTGGAAGGGCGATTCGTTGAAATACGTGACGTCGTCGACGATCACCTTGCAACCGGCAGCCTGCAGCGCGCGGATATTCTGGGCAAAATTCGCTATCCCGCTGAAAGCAGTCGCAAAATACAAACCCGCACCCGGGGCGACCGCGTGCACGATTTCCAGCATCGCCGTTCCTTCGCCGCTTCCCGCGCCGCCCTGACCCGGCAGCACAGTTACTGTCGCCAACAGGCCCGTGCTTTGAAGCGTCGTCAGGTAATCAACACTGTCCGAAAGCACGCCCACGTTCATCCCCGTCCCATCTGCGGCAAACGCGGTCCGCGCGAGGTCCGCCTGATGAGCAATGCTCCCCTCGGTCGAGACCGGCACGGTGTTAACAATCGCCTGGTCAGCGGGACGAATTGAATGAACCTGCGGGTGAGCGGCCAGCTCTTCGACTTGGTCGAGCGGAATCAAAGCACGGATGGCGTGATACTGCTCAAGAGCGCTGCCAATGGTCCCCCCATTCCGCTCAATCGACTCAATTATGCCTGGAACCACCTCCGCGTTTATGTCCACCAACACTCTACCGTCGGGTTCGAACGATAGCGCCGAACGCATCGAGCTGACATTTCTCGCAGCTAAGCCCTCACGCCGTTCCCGCAGGGCATACACCAATTGGGAATCAAGTTTCCTTTGGGCCGGGGTACGGGACATCTTCTCCTCCTGGAGAATACGGATTTGTTCACGTGTCTGAGGCGGTAGCTCGGGAGCCGCCGAAGCGCAAGGCGCCCAGCCCAGGATCACCGCCGCCAGAGCAGCAACTCGCATTGGGATTAGCGACCAATCACCAAGCCAGATTCGCGCGCCGAATCGATTCTTAACACTCAATCCGCAAGCCACAAGACCGACACCGACCGACTTTCTTTTTCCTTGACTTGCGCCCCGCCACCTGATCGTTCTCATAGATAGCTTTATTCACCACCGGCAACTTTTGCCGGCCATGTGAAACCAACAGACGTGCAGCCCGCCAGGAAAACCCCTCCGCCACCAGTCTCGGACCGATTGCGGCTCGACAGCGGCGCCATCATGACCGGGCAATGAAGAATTGCAAGATCGAAAAACTGGATGACATGCCACAACGATTTCGCTCCAATGCGAACTGATTCACGAAAACCGTTTTGCTCCTGACCCCACGAGGTATGGGGCGAACACCTGAAGAAAAGGGCTTGAAATCATGTGCGTCCAGACGCACAGTTTGAGGCAGCCTTGTTTCCCTTAAGCTGACTAAACTCTTGACAGAGGCAGTGCTGGTTGCGAAAATTAACCGTTAAACAACCCTCAGATTTTATGACAACTGATCCGACTTTTCCGCGCCGCAAAATCGCCTTTACGTTGATCGAACTGCTCGTCGTTATTGCGATTATCGCGATCCTAGCGGCAATGCTCTTGCCTGTTCTGGCGACAGCCAAAGACAAAGCGGCACAGACGACCTGCGTCAACAACCAGAAGCAAATGACGTTGGCGATGCGGATGTACGCTGACGACAACGGAGACTGGATGGCACCACCGAATTGGGGAACACCAACGGTGGGCGGAGCGCAGGTGCCGGGCTGGCTTTATACGATAACCAATGGAAATGTCCCGGATCCGGGCCCCAAAGGAATGTACGAGAACGATAAGAACACGGCGTATAAAACGGGGTTGTGGTTCCAGTATATGCCCAACTACAAAGCCTACCTTTGTCCGACCGACACCAAGAGCCCAACCTTTCAAAAGACGGCCTCCCAGGGCGGAAGGAATAACCGTATGTCGAGTTACATCATGAATGGGGCCGTATGCGGTTATGGCGTTAATTACGGCAAGAACCAATTCACCGTTAAAACTGTTAACGCCTGGAGTCCGATGTGCTATCTCTCATGGGAGCCCGATGAGAATTACGGAGGCCCCGGAATCCCAGGTGCGTTTGACTTCAACGACGCCTCAAGCTATCCGGATCACAACGAAGGCCTTGGACGATTGCACAGCAGAAAGGGTGCGACCATCGTCGCGATGGGCGGGCACGTCCAGTTCCTGACGAAGGAGCAGTTCGCGCGTGATTCAACCACCACTCCCGGCGCGGGTCCCGGGCCCGGTGGAAAGACTTACCTTTGGTGGAGCCCCATGAGCAACAACGGCCACTAAAGGCGTAGCGTCGCCTTATGGTGCGTCGGAAGATTGCTTTTGTGCCGTTGCTTACGGCACTACTGCTGTTGGTTTTTGTCGGGGCCTGCAAACGTAGAAGCTCCGAACTCACCGCAGCCGATTCTCACGCTTTTGATTCAGCGACACCTGAATTAAAGCAGCAATGGGAGATTGCCGTGCAAGCCGTCAATACGAACGGGTATGTGGTTTCACAAACGATCCTCTACGACATATTGCGACTGGAGCTTCCAGCCGAACAGCGGCAGGCTGCCCAGCATGAATTGGCGATAGTAACCGAACGGTTCAACGCCGCGCTCGATAAAGGCGACCCTGAGGCACAAGCGGCTTTGGCCGAGCTTCGCCAGAACACACCAAATCGGCCTCGGTAACAGCGAAGAATCAGCTTGAGCTGAAAGGCACGAAAGCACGCGCCGACCGATTCTGATCTTGCAGGGAAGTTTCAGTTCAGGCAACAAATGCACGAAGTGTAATTTCGCGTCAGCATGGTGAAACCAGGTGAAGATTTTGAAATTTGGGGACATGGTTAGAGGTTGGAGGGGGCGGGGGCGCTTGGGTTCCATAGGTTGAGCTTCTGTTGACTTAAGTCTAGAGGCTGAAGCCTGCCTTGCTCCAGTTGATAAAGAAAGTGCGCCAAGTGCCCCCGTGTTCCCATCTGCAACCGTCGAGCTATCCATTCAAATTGAAACAGTGGTTTCCACGGGCAGCCGCAAAGCCATATGACCCCACCCAACATTTCAGGTATCGTAACCGGGTTCTGTTTATCACGTTCGAGTTGGAAAGAGCTTCAGGTTATAGTTTGGAATGAGCCGTATTCGCAAAGGCTACGAAACGCGGTTTCGCTGGCTACTGCAGAGGGTCAATGCTCGGAGATTGGACCAGGGTGTAGGATGGTTTGCCGCTAGAGCGCAGCAGGCAAGTAGCGATCAGCAAATACGGTATGAAGAGGCGCTGGCGAGAGTTTACGACGATGTTGCCGCCAAGCCGGCGATTCAGAAGAGGAGAACGACACTGCCAGCCGAGCGGTTCTTTTGTGATGCCGGCTTAGGCGGGCTGGCGCGCTGGTTGCGCGCCGCGGGTCACGAGGCACTTTGGACTTCCGGCATCGATGACGACGAGCTCCTGGTCGAAGCGCGAGAACTCGGCGCAACTATTCTTACCACTGACAGCATGCTGATGGAGCGGCGGATATTGCGGGACCGGCTTCTGCCATCCTTATGGCTGCCGCCCAGCCTTAGCATCGAAGAGCAACTCTCCGCGGTTTTCCGCGAGTTCAATCTCAGTTTGCGCGCGCCCCGTTGCATGAGCTGCGGTGGGCGACTGATTCCATCCGAAAAAGAGAAGTTACGCGAGCGGATCCCGCCCCGGACTTATCTTTGGCGTAACGAATACTTTGTCTGTGCCAATTGCGGAAAATTATTTTGGCATGGGACGCACTGGGAAAAGATTGTGCGTACATTAAAGGCGTTAGAACCTTGAAACGTTAAAAAAGGCACTGAACATTGAACTTCGAACGTTGAACATTGGAACACTGAACGTCCGACGTCAGGCGTCGGTGCTCTGTCCGAACTCAAAGTTCCATGTTCGAGGTTCGAGGTGCGACGGCCCTCAATATTGAATTGAGCGTTCATCTCAGCTTTCGGTAGCGAGATGATCAGAGTCTCCTTACGTCGCCCCTACAGACGCCGCGTTTTAACGCCTGCTCAAAGCAGTTCTTTAACGAGCGCCTGGGCCTGTTCGTCGCTGATTCCCAATTTGCGAAGAGCCATCGGGCCTTGGCCGTCATGGAGAACCGGTTCGAGGTCCTCGAGCGAGGGTAAATCAGTCCGCTTCCAAATCAGGCCGATGGGGATCTCGCCGTCCCATTGATAGGCTTTGTCGAGGGCTTTGTGGAAATCCGTTGGATCGTGCCCCTGCTCTTCGAGAATTTTGACGCGAGGATTGAACCACTGATAGGTGTTGTCCTTGTTATAGGTGACACAGGGACTGAAAACATCGACCAAAGAAAATCCCTTGTGAAGAATTGCCCCTTTAAGGATTTCGACGAGGTGCTTTTGTTTCCCACTGAAACCGCGCGCGACGTAAGTGGCGCCGCCGACCATCGCCAGCGGCATGGGGTTGATCGCATTTTCGACACTGCCGTGCGGGGTGCTTTTGGTCTTCATACCCTTGATGCTGGTAGGCGAGGTTTGACCGGTAGTCAGGCCATAAATCTGGTTGTCCATGACGACATATGTCAGGTCCACATTTCGCCGCATCGTGTGCAGGAAATGGTTACCGCCTATGCCGTACCCATCGCCATCGCCACCGACACAAATGACTTTGAGGTCATGATTGCCCAGCTTGACCCCGGTACCGACCGCCAATGAGCGGCCGTGAAGAGTGTGCATGCCGTAGGTGTTCATGAAGCCCGGCAAGTTCGACGAGCAACCGATACCACTGATGACAACCACCTGGTGTGGTTGAAGACCAAGCTCGAATAACGCCGCCTGCAATGCAGATAGGACGGAGAAATCGCCGCAACCCGGACACCAATCGGGGTGTATCTTGCCCTTGAAACTCTCTTTGACGAGTTGGGCAGCAGACTTAGCTGTTTCCGGGGATGGTGCGGATTCGATTAATGCGCTCATAATTTAAATCGTATCTTGGTGGACCCGTTCAAGGGGATCAGTTAGACCATGATTTCATGCGCGGGGACGGAAAGTGTAGTAGCTCCCGCCAGCTGTTCTTTAACCGCCTCGACAATGTGATGAGGTCGAAACGGTTCGCCGTCGTACTTGCGGATATGACCGTGCGCGGCAAAACCAGTTTCAGAGCGGAGATACCGGGCAAATTGTCCCGAGTAATTGTTCTCGACGATAATGACACGGCGGCTGCGGTTGAGTAGCTGCGTTACCTCTTCGGCGTGGAAGGGTACAATCCACTTGATCTGGAGTTGATTGGCGACGACTCCTTCTTCCGCCGCCAGCTTTTCGACTGCCTCGCGAATAACGCCTTGGGTCGAACCCCAGCCGACCAGGGTGACTTCGGCCGACTCCGGACCAAACACCTTTGGGGGGGCGATCTGTGCCAGCACCGTTTCCATCTTGCGCGCGCGTTTCTCGACCATCATGCGGCGTTTGATCGGATTGGTGAATTCATCGCTGATCAACGTGCCGTCCTCGTCATGTTCGTCGGTGGCCGCGATATGGATATGACCGGGCACGCCGGGAACGGCACGGGGGGAAATGCCGCTGGCGGTATTGCGATAACGCAAATAGGTATTGTCACTGTACCCGCCAAACGGATTGCTTCCGCCATTGCCATTGCCATTGCCATTGCCGTTGCCATTAGGGAAAATCAATTCGCCACGCTCGATCTTTGCATTAAAATCCAAGTCGCCGGGGTCAATGCTGGCTGTTCCTTCCGAAATCAGCAGGTCGGCCAGGACAAGGCCGGGGCACTGGTACTTGTCTACCAGGTTGAATAATTCCGGGATGGTGTGGAACAAATCGAGTTGATTCGCGGGAGCAACGATAATGCGCTGATAGTCACCCTGGCCGGCGCCTAGAATTTGCCACAAATCCCCTTGCTCGGTCTTGGTCGGCACACCGGTCGCTGGACCCGCACGCTGGACGTCAACACACACGACTGGCGTCTCAATCATCCCTGCCATTCCGATGGCCTCGCTCATCAGCGCGAAACCTCCGCCGGAGGTGGCACACATCGCGCGGCAACCGGTATGGGCGGCGCCGATGACCATATTCATAACGCCAATCTCGTCTTCGACCTGGCGCACCATTATCCCCAACTGGCGGGCGTGCGCCGCCATCCACATCAGCACGCCTGTCGAGGGGCTCATCGGATACGCGGCGTAGAATTTTACCCCTGCGGCAACGCCTCCCATTGCGGTGGCCTGGTTGCCGGTAACGATTCCCTTCGCGGTGTCTGATTTCGGTGCTCGGAAGGGGAACGGTTCAAAGTGCTTCGCGGCGTACTCGTAACCACCTCGCGCGATGCCGACGTTTTCCGCGACGACCGCCTCACCTTTTTTCTTGAATTGCCGCGCGATGACCGACTCGAGTGGCTCAGACTCGATTCCCAACATCTGCAGCACTGCACCAAGGGCGGCGGTATTGGCGGCGAGTTTGTTATTGCCGCAAATCTCCTTCATCGGCATTGGACACAACTGCACGCCGGGAGCCGCTTCGCCGGGCTTGAGACGATCGGCATCATAGACCACGCGGGAACCGGCTTTCATTAACCGCAGATGCCGGTCCAACGAATCCTGGTTGAGCGGGATCAGCACATCATGCTTGTCTCCCATGCTGCGGACGGGGCCGTCGCTGGCGCGAATCGTCAGGAAGGTGTGGCCGCCGCGAATGATCGATTGATAGGCGTTGTAGGCATTGATGTTCAAACCGCGCCGGGCGAAAATCCGCGCGAGGATGTCTCCCGTGCTGGCGATGCCTTGGCCATTTTCTCCTCCAATGCCGATTGCAAAATCCACTCGAGCCATGATCGGGTCCTTTCTCTTCACCGTATCACCGTGTCTAAACCGGTAAATAAGGGCACATAAACACTTAATCAGAATCAGAATCACAGTGCAAGCAGTTTTATCCGCTTTTTGAAAATTTTGTTGCTGGCATTCGCTCGCGCGCAGGTACACCGTAAATCAGTCTGGCGCGCCGCTCGTAGCAGTGTCGGGGCGCCGCGACGGTATGGGAAAGCAAACACAATTGGCGTTGGACGATGCCGTGGACTGGCTGGGGGACTGGCACCCGCTGGCCGAACAACTCGGCTCGACCGACGGCATCGCGACCCTCGGATCGGTTTGCGCCTTTTTGTGTCTGGATCCCGTGCAAGATCTGCGTTCGTTCCGAAAGTTTCTGCGTTCTTACCACGAGCAGATGCTGGTGCCGCTGGAGCTGCCGGCTATTCAGGCGTCATTTTCGCACGCGGAACGGAATGAACTGCGCGAGCTGGTGGATCTGGATCAACGCCTGGCCCGGCAACTGGTGTTGCAAAGTTTTGCGGCGGCCAGTCGGCGTATCGGCCAAGGCCAACTGCAGAAGCTTCGCCCGCTGCGCGACGTGCGCCTGGTTCAAAGATATCTGTTCAGGGTGAATACCGGCGAGGCCCATGGCTGGCACACGCTGGTTTACGGGTTGACGCTGGAAGTTTATTCACTCCCTTTGCGCCAGGGCCTGCTGGGTTACGCCCATCAAACGACTCGAAGTTTTATTTACTCCGCGGCGCGGATGTTACGGTTCTCCGAGATGCAATGCCGGACGATTTTCGAAGAATTCTGCGCCGGATTGCCAACAGCGGTTGAGAAGCTGGTGCAACAGAACTCCCCGGCGTAGATCAATCCCGAAGTCCGAAGGTCGAAATCCGAAAAGCAGCCGCGGAAGTCCGGCAAGAACTGAAATGCCTCAGTTATAGGTGGGGTCGCCTCGCCGAGGCGACCTCTCGGACCAAGGTTTGACCTCCTTTACGGTCGCCTCGGCGAAGCGACCCCACCTATGACTGAGGGATTACCAAAACTTGATTCTGCTTTTTTACCACGTTCGCAATTCGTGATCGGTCCCACACCTGAATGAACAGCTACTTCAGCGCCGGGGATTGGACGGTCATTCTACTCTACCTGCTCGGCATTGTGGGGTTGGGACTCTGGTTCGGGAAAGATCAGCAAAATCCGCGGGATTATTTTTTAGGGAGCCGGACCATTCCGTGGTGGGGGATTGGATTCTCGATTGTTGCTGCCGAAACCAGCGCGCTGACAATTATCGGCGTGCCCGCGATGGCCTACGGCAGCAATCTCGCCTTTCTCCAAATGATTGTGGGCTATGTCCTGGCGCGCGTGGTGCTGGCCATCGTTATGGTGCCGCATTATTTCAAAGGCGAGATCTATTCCCCATATCAACTTTTTGCCAATGCGTTTGGTCCCGCGGCTCGCCGCGTTGCGGCAGGATTTTTCCTCATCAGTGAAACACTGGCCGCGGGCGTGCGAGTTTACGTTGCGAGCATCCCAGTTCAATTGATCCTCGGCGATCGGCTGCTGGGGTGGGGTACCGGTGATCCGATTCTCGGCGCGATTCTCCTCTTCGTCCTGCTCTCGTTGGTTTACACCTGCGTCGGCGGAGTCAAAGCCGTCATCTGGACTGACGCGGCCCAGTTCGCGCTTTTTCTTTTGGGTGGCCTCTTCGCCCTTGGTTTCATACCGACGCTGCTCGAAGGCGGAACGGGCGCGGTTTTGTCTGAGGCCTCGCACGGGGGGAAACTGCACTGGTTGAATGCCGCGCCGTCAGCGGGCAGCTCGTTCATAAAATTTCTACTGGGGCCACCCTTTAATCTTTGGATGGGACTTATTGGCGGCACAGTGATGGTTTTATCCTCGCATGGAGCCGAGCAACTGATTGTGCAGCGTGTGCTGGCGTGCAAATCGGTGGCCGATGGACGAAGAGCTCTGATGCTCAGCGCGGTGGTTATTTTTCCGCTGTTTTTTATCTTTCTGCTGGTCGGCGCGATGCTGTGGGTGTTTTACCAAAACCACCCATTCCAAATTCCGTTGCCGGAACCGCGTCCTGGATCGGGTATGAAGGCCAACGACTTTGTATTCCCGATTTTCATGATGACTGAGGTGCCACACGTGCTAAAGGGATTTCTCATTGTGGCGATCCTTTCGGCGGCGATGTCCTCGGTTAGCTCGGCATTGACCTCATTGGCTTCAGTTTCGACGATGGACTTCATGAAACAACTCTGGCCGAATCGCAGTGATCGCTTCTTTCTGCGATTTAGCAAAAGCTCCACAATAGTCTGGGCCATAATTCTCATTTTGGTGGCCTCGTTGAGCCGGCGAGTCGAGTTTGTGTTGAACGCGGCCTTTTCGTTGCGCGGTTTAACCAGTGGAGCGCTGGCTGGAGGCTTGACCCTGGCGGTGTTTGGGCGCAAAGGCCGACCGCTTCCGGTGATTTCCGGCATGGTGGTTTCTCTACTGCTAATGATTGCCATTGAAGTGCTGCCAAATTTGCCCGCGACACGGCCGCTGTGGTTGCGCTGGGTTGGCACTGAGATCTTCTGGCCCTGGTACACACTGATTGGTGCCACACTGACCCTTAGCCTTGCCTGGCTCGTCGGGAAATGGACGGCGCGGGCTGGGCGACCCATGGCACTCGATCCCAACAAACAGTGAACCCAAATCCGTGTCGATCAACTGCGGGGCTCCCTGGGCTCCCCTGGTCAACCGCCGAGACGCGAAGGCCGCAGCGGTCTCAACGTTTATATGCGCTGCGTCCTTCGCGTCTCTGCGGTTTAACGGTCCTTTTCAAACCGGAGACGAGATTGTGGCTTCGACAGTTTAGGGTGCCAAGGTTCTGGTTTTGTCCATGAACGGTTTGTTCTTATCAGACTGACGTCGCATGAGCTGGTCCGCTTCCACTCCCACCTCCGGTCCTCGTATGCATTTGCGTGTGACTGCGAGCGCGGAGTCTACGCTCCGCGCGGGCCACCCATGGTTATATGCCCAGAGCATTCGCGAACAAAATCGCCCCGGTAAACTGGGCGAACTGGTGATCATCTACGATCGCAAGGACAAATTCCTCGCGCTTGGTTTGTTCGATCCGCACTCGCCGTTGCGCGTACGCGTGTTACAAGTCGGCCAGGCTCGGCACATCGATCAAAACTGGTGGTCGGAGCGATTGCGGGCTGCACTTCACGAACGGGAAGGGGTCTTTGATGGGGAGACGACGGGCTTTCGCCTGATCAATGGCGAAAGCGACGGCTGGCCGGGACTTGTGTTGGACCGTTACGATCGGACTTTGGTCATCAAGCTATATACGGCCGCATGGCTTCCTCGTTTCGAAGAGATTCTGCAGCTGGTTCAGACTTCTCTTCAGCCCGAGCGAATCGTCCTGCGTTTGAGCCGCAACATTCAAAAGATTGCCGCCGATGAGTTCGCTCGAACTGACGGCCAGATCATCGTCGGTTCGCCGCCTGAAGGCCCAATTGTCTTTCGTGAAACAGGACTACAATTCGAATCGGATGTTGTGCGCGGTCAAAAGACCGGTTTTTTTCTGGACCAACGTGAGAATCGAAGGCGAGTGGAGGCGCTGGCGCATGGGCGAACGATGTTGAACGCGTTTAGCTTCTCGGGTGGCTTCTCTTTATACGCCGCAAGAGGTGGAGCTCAAACCGTGACGGATCTGGATATAAGCGAACACGCGCTGGCCAGTGGCGAGAGGAATTTCGCTTTGAACAAGCATATCCCACAAGTTGGCCGCTGCCGACGCGAGGCCGTGCGCGCCGACGCTTTTGATTGGCTCGGTGCCAACACCAAACGGAAATTCGGTTTGATCGTTCTGGATCCACCTTCGCTGGCGAAGCGCGAAGCGGAGCGCGCCGGGGCGATTCAGGCCTATCGCCGACTCGCAGCAGTGGGTGTCAAACAGCTGGGCCATGGAGGAATTCTGGTCGCCTGCTCCTGCTCCGCGCATGTCACCGCGCCCGAGTTTTTTTCAGCGGTTCGACAGGCCGCGATTGCGAGCGGGCGGGCGTTCGAGGAGATTGCGACGACCGGCCATGCCGCAGATCATCCGGCAACGTTTGAAGCGGCGCATTACTTGAAGGCGATGTATTGCCGGCTGGACTAACCTTACAGTTGCTTGTTAGGTAACTTTAACGCCCTTAACGCTGCTTGACATACATGTCATGACAATCCTCTCGTTTCGCCGTCAATGAGCGCAGACTACATTCTTCGATATACGGACTTGGCCGCGGCGATTGAGATGGCGAAAACGCGTGGGTGATCAACAGACCGAATTGTGCCTCGCGGCGGGCGGGCCCTAGAATAATTTGCTCACTGCCGTACCCAATACACTGAGCGGCCCCTGATCCTCCAACCCTTCGGTCGCCTGATCCAGCTTTTGCAAGGTCAGCTTCGCATTACGATAAAGCTCCTGGTCATTGACAATTTTGCCGATGCTCCCCTGCCCTTGATTGATTTTTTGCAGGATCTCTTTGAGGTTGGTCATCGAGGCGGTGGTTTCCTGGTAGAGTTTCTCGTCGTGCAATAATTTGCCGACGGTGCCTTGTCCCGCATTGACCTGGTCGACGACCTTGCGGGCATCGGCGACGGTCATTTTGATTTGCGCCGCCGTATCCTGAAGGTTGGTGACTGCATTGTAAGCGGAAACATACAGGGCATCATCGTAGATTAATTTCCCAACCGTTCCTTTGCCCGAAGCGATCTGACTGGAAACGGCCTGCATATTGGCGATGGTCGCCGTCAGCGGACCTCGGTTCGCTTTTAGAAAATCAGTGAATGGTCCGAGCAGATTGTCGATTTTATCTCCGGTAAAGCTTTTGGTCAGGTTCTCCACGCCCGTGGCGACATTATCGATTTTGGCCATCATGGCGCTCAAGTCAGGTTGCTCAGCCGTCGCCAGCACAGCACCGGGCTCGGCGAGCGGGGCGTTGCGGGATCCAAAATCCAGCCCGACGAAATTCTGTCCCAGCAAGCCGGTGAACTTGATCGTGGCGACGCTGTCGGTTTTGACCCGAACGCTGCTGCGCATTTTCATGGTCACCAGCACCTTATTGTTGGTTTCCTCCAGCGTGATCTTTTCGACTCGGCCGATCTCGACGCCGGCCATCTTGACGCGGTCGCCTTCTTTAAGGTCCTGCACCGAGTTGAAGAGTGCATTGAGTCGGTAGCCCCGTTCAAATCGTTCGACCCCGCCGACGATTTCCAGGATCAGCACCGCCGCAATTACCGCCAGTGCGACGAAAATGCCCAGCCGGGTTTCAAGGGTATTTTTCATAGATTAATTTTAGGTCCGAAGTTGGTTTTCAACAAGGTCACGTTTAAGTCAAATCTAAGTTTCACGGCGAAAATGAGAGTTAAGGAATTCCTGCACCAGTGGATTGGGGCTGCGCTTGACCTCGTCCGGGGTTCCGCTGGTCAGAATTTGGCCGTCATTAATGACCGCAATGCGATCGGCGATGCCGAAAGCAAGTTGCCGATCGTGCGACACCACCAGGGTCGTGACGTGAATCCTTTGATTTAATTTCACGATTTGCTCAGCGATCACGACCGAAGAGAGCGGATCCAATTCACTGGTCGGCTCGTCATAAAGCAGCAGTTGCGGTTCAATAATCAGGGCGCGAGCGATCGCAACCCTTTTCTTCATGCCGCCGGAAAGCTCGCTGGGCATTTTGTCCTGAGTATCCTTGAGCCCGACTACTTCCAGGGCATCGGCCACAATGCGGTCAATTTCCTCGGGCGGCTTCAAGTGATGCTCGGCCAGGTAGAGCCCGACATTTTCCCCGACGGTCAGCGAATTGAGCAGGGCGCCAGATTGAAAGACCATCGCCAGGCGGTATTTATCCATGACGTTGGAAGTCTGGATTGGTTCTCCCTGAATCAGAATCTCGCCGGCGTCGGGTTCTTCCAGGCCGATGACATGGCGCAGCAGGACGGATTTCCCGCTGCCGCTGGGGCCCATCAGCACAAATATCTCTCCAGGCTTCACCTCCAAGTCTACCCCTTTGAGCACTTCAAGGTGGTTAAAGCTCTTGCGCAATTCGCGTACTTGTACGCCGATGCCGGAGTGAGGAGTATCGGTTTGGCTGTTCATTACCGCAGCAGGACCCGGGTGAGGATATAGTCCAGGATCACAATCAACACAATGGAGTTGACTACCGCCTTGGTGACTGAACGCCCAATGCCACGGGGCCCGCCCAGCGTAATCAGACCCTGGTGACAGGACACCACGCCGATGACCCAGCCAAACATGAAGCTTTTGAACACGCCGTTGACGACGTCTTTGACCTGCACGACATCGCGCAAATTGGTAAAGAAAGCTGCAAATGAAATATCGATGCGCGTATTGGCTGAGGAAACAAAGGCCCCGCCGAGCCAGCCGACCAAAATCGCGAAAATAACCAGCAACGGCAACGCGACCGTAATGGCTGCCAGGCGCGGCAGCACCAGGTAGTGAATCGGGTTGATGTTCATCGTGCGCAGGGCGTCAATCTCCTGATACACGCGCATCGACCCGATCTCGGCGGCCATCGCGGAGCCGATACGACCCGCAATCAGGATCGACATCATTACCGGGGCCAATTCTTTACAGATGGAGATGCCTACCACGCCGCCGACCGCATTGGCCAACCCCCGCTCCACCAGCACCGGCCCGGTTTGCAAGGCAATCACCCCGCCAATGAAGAAGGAAAGAATACAAACCATCAGCAAACTCGCATTGCCGATTTCGAAGAATTGATCGAACACCTTGTCGCGCTGCCGCCATAGTCGCGGAAACGACAGCAGCGTGCGCCACAGCAAAATCACCATCTCGCCAATATTCTGAAACATAACATTGCCACCCTAGAGCCTGCCTACGGTTTTACCGTGTCAGAAAACTCGGCTTTTGCGGGTGGGCGTCCACCCAAAGGAATATAGAACAAGCGCCAGCGTTTGAATTCAGGTTCAGATTGATACTGGAAAAGGCCAAACAGGAGCGAGACTTTTTTATGATCAGGTCTGGCATCGCGCCGGTACAAATTCCAGAGAAAAGATTGGCTGTTAGCGCCGGAAGCAGGGTTGCTTTCGGAACGCCACACTGACCAGAGCGGCGAATAATCCCGCGGCACCTTATGGCTGCCCGGGACCAACGGCTCGAGCGGAGCCAGGACCTGAAGGCGCGTGTTGCCGTTGCGCTCCCGATGGCGAATATACAACGGCCAGAGATAACTCCATCGCGCGGCTTGGCCGGTATCTGTGTTGGTATCAACTGTATCGGAGTAAAGGTAGAAGAGAATGCGCGTCCGCTGATGATCTAATGGGTCGAGCTTTGCCCGCTCATATTTATAAATCGGCCAGGCATAGAAATCGTGCCGCAAAGTGGGACTATGTGATTGGCTGAAAAAGGGCCAGACGCGCGAGGTCGTCTTGCCTTCGCCGCGAGCAAACTCGATGAAAGGCCACGGCGCATCCCATTCTTTGTACTTCTTTTGCCGGTCATCAATTTTGGAGAAGAAAGGCCAAAGGACGGTTGTTGAATCACGTTGGGCCGAGCGTTCAAAGCTGTAAAAGGGGAGGATCGCTTGTTGCCAGTAGAGATTAGGAGTGCCGATACTGGTGTGATCGTTGAAGTAAATCGGCCAGAGTACGAACCGCTTGTCGTGACCAGCAATGGTTTCGACGTCGTTAAAACCATTGGTCCGAGTGGTCACCTCTTTGTGCTCGTGACCGACCAGCGGCCACAATTGCCAACCCTGCAGTCCAGGGCCGCGGCGCAGATGAAAAAATGGATAAACATAATTATCGGTGATCACATCTTTTTTCCGCGTTTCTGAGTAAAAGGGGAACATGACAAAGAAGATTTCGTCGCGGAAGAAATGATGGCGTAAATGGCCGTAGAATGGGGCTACGGCGGTGTAGTTCTGGGTTGGATCGGATGAGCGTTGCTGAAAGTAAAACGGGAAGATGGTAAATCGGTCTCTGGTGTCGTCGGGCATTGGTCCGCCGGAGAAGCTCAGCAGTTGGAGCAATTGCCAGCGATACTGTTTCCCATACTGATCATAGGTCAGGATGGGATAAAGGAAGTCGAATTCTTTTAGCTCAACGTCGGGGTCCTTCGTATAGGACAATAGCGGCGGGATTGCCCAGGTATGTTCGCTTTCTTTCTGTTGCTGGTAAAAGAGAGGGCCGAGGACTTCGAGCCGGTGACCAGGTGCCAGGGTCAGGTCGGAATCGTCCCACAAAAACCCAGCATTTAAACCAGCCCCGCAAGCGAGCTTAGCGGTCAGCAAAAGACCGGTTAATGGGATTACGAACAGCCGGTGGCTGAGGCTCACAGAGTGAGGCCCCCTGGATTTGTTCCGATAACGTTATCGAACCCCGCATTGGCCCTCCAATGCCTTAATTTAACTTCATTATTGACATTAACCCTCATTCCTCTAATCTGTGCGCAAACTTGAGGTTTTTGACCTCGGTTCCTCCCGACCCAGTGTCGATCGTGCATTGTCGGCACTGGGTCGCTTTCTATCCTGTTGCACCCGAGCCAGCAAATTGAGCAACGCGGGCAAAAAGGTCAGCCCAGCCACCATGCAAGTAGCCAAACCGGCAGCCATTACATAACCAAGGCTTTGGATGCCCTGATGTTTTGCCAATATCAAGCTGCCAAAACCGGCGATAGTGGTCAGCCCTGAAACGAGCACTGCCTTTCCCGTGCTGCGAGCCAGAATGTTAGGAGTCTGTTCTTCGGCATAGCGGTTGAGAATGTGAATCCCATTGGTGACCCCAATCCCGATCACGAGGGGAAGCATCATAATGTTGGCCGGATTGAGCGACACCTCGAAGTAACCCATCAAACCACCCAGCCACAAAAACCCAATGCCGACCGGCACCAGGGCCAGCGCAAGAGACAACGGACTGCGGAAATGAATAAGCACGAGAATGACGATGGCGAGGAGCGAAAAGCGCGCGGCTTGCTCGTAACTACGTTTCAAAAGATAGGTGTAATAATAGAGCTGAACGGGAGTCCCGGTTACGTTGGGATAAACGGTATCGAGTTGATCGATAAACTCTTTTTGGTTTTCCCGCTGCCAGACATCCTTTTTTGGATAAACCATAAGCAGGTATTTGCCGCTAACGCCGATAAAGCGGTCCCGTAGTGCCTGCGGTAAATCCTGCACACGCAAAGGAGCCCGATTATCCTGGTGTTTTAATGCCTGGAAAGTCTCCTGCAAATCTCGGAAAAGCGCTTGTTGGAAGTCACCCAATTTAGCGGCGTTAGCTTCACGATCGGCGTCCGTACCATGAAGCATTTCTTTGCGCAGTTCCCCGACAGATTCGCGCAAAGAAAGGAACTGCTTCGCCAGGGCTGGCTCATTGGTTTCGACTTCGTCGTAGGCTGCGCCGAGATAGCCGTAGAGAGAATAGAGCGTGGGGCTTAACTCCGAAAGAGACACAGGCCGGAGATCCGGGTTTTGGAAATCTATTCCTTCGAGGTTGGATTTGATCCGTCCAACGAGGGCGAGTTTGCTGGTTTGGTCCTCAGTGAGAAAGCGAGTAATGGACTCAACGTTGGCGACGACCGGAAGTTTTTTGATGCGGTTCTCGAGAGTAATCGCCTGGTCGAGGTTGGAGGTAATGACCGCGCCGAACAGGACCGATTTGTCGGCGGAATTCAGCAGCTTCTTTTCATATTCGACGGCGGGCAATCCTGCGCTTTGCATGTGAAGCAGGTTATAATCGAAATGGACCTTTGGTATCTGAGTTGCCGCCACAGCACAGAGCGCGACGGTAAGGCAGGTGACCAACACCGGCCGTTGCAGCCACAGGTTCTCGATCCGCGCGCGGTGCGCAGCGATATCGCCGGTTTCGTGGTCCAACACATTTTGCCGGCCCCTCAGCAGCAATACTGGAAGCATGGTCATCATCGGCACCAGACAGATCAGAAGTCCGCCTCCACAAATGACGCCCATTTCCTGGATGCCCTTGAAATCTGTGAACGCCATCGCAAGGAAAGCGCCCGCGGTTGTAAAGGCCCCGGTGAAGATTCCCTGACCAGTGTAAACCATCGCTTTGACCAGGGCTGCCTGTTCGGGACGTCCGCGACGCAATTCCTCCTCATACCGCGAGATCAGATGCACGCCGTAATCAATTGCCAGGCCGATGAGGATCGGCACAAAGGTAATGGTCAAAATATTCAAATGGCCGACAGCGAGAGTCGCGAAGGCCAGGGTGTACCCCAACCCGATGATCAAACAGAAGGTCGCTTTGATGGGACGACCGGTTTCCTGGTAGCCGTAAATGAAGATGAGCGCACAGATCAGCAATGACACGATGCTGGCAACCGTTGTGTCTCGTTGACTCTGCTCCATTTCGTCGTGCTCCAGCACGGGTTCCCCGGTCAGGCCGGCGTTCACACCAGGCACCTCAGTCTTGGTTTGTTCCAGCAATTGGCGGAGGCGCTGGACGGCTTCAGGGTTCTTATCCTCACTCGGGGCCTGTGCGCTCACCAGATAGATCGTCCCTTTGGCGAAGGTGATATAGATCTGTTGTTCCGCCTCTTCGCCCGGCGTGAAAAGGGCATTGACGCCAGGAGAAGGTGGCGTGCCGGGACGATGCAGACAGTCGGTCGCCTCAGTTACAATTCGTTCGAGGGCCGGCAAGGCCTTGACCATCGACTCGGTTTCAGCGTTTTGCTCGCGTTTGGCAGTGCGGAACTGAGTGTTGATGATGCTGTAGAGCGAGACCAGGTTGGTAGCGTGCGTGAACTGCTGGATGAAAGGGCGGTAGTCCGCCAAGGTCTTGCGAAGTTCATCCAGATCACTGTCGGGCACGAAGAGCAGCGCCTTGGCTCCGAGCATCTTCAGATCGCCCTTGTAAAAAACGTCGTGAAACACGTTGGTTTCGGCTTCCAGCCGTGCTCCAAGCCGCTCAACAAATTGCCGGTTCTTGTTCGGGTCCTCGCTTTCGACGACGACGACCAGGTCATCCTGGGTGGGAAATTCCTTTTTGAAGCGAAGAAAATTCTGGTGGTACTTCTTATTGGCTCCAACCAGGTTGCTACGGTTGGTATCAAAATCGAGATTCTTGACGGTGTACAGGACGCAAACGGCGAACAGGACCAACTGCGGGTAAAAGAAAAGCCGGCGGTGATGAAACACCGCTTCGGCCAACCAAGCCAGCACCCGAGCCACGAATGTGTCCTGCGTCAGGCGCTTAATATTCATTGGGTGGAATGCCTGGTGATCGCAACCACGAGATCAGCCGGCCACGTTAGCGACATCCTCAGGAAATTCCGCGTTGGAATAAACTTCCTTCACATCGTCATGGTCCTCAAGAGCATCAATGAGCTTGTTAACAGCAGCGGCCTGGTCATCACGCAAGGGCACCGTAAGCGTCGGTAGCTCAGTCACAGCCGCAACGGCCGGCCTAATGCCCTTGCCTTCGATTTGTTTATGGACGCCCTCAAACTGGCCCGGCTCTGTAAGTATCTCATAACCTTCTGGGTCAGCCTTGAAGTCTTCGGCCCCGGCTTCCAGCGCCAGCTCCATCAGTTTGTCTTCGTCGCCGGCTTCGCGGGGAATAATGATTTGGCCTTTTCGATGGAAGAGGCGGCTGACTGAACCTTGGGCAGCAATCGTGCCCCCATTTTTGGTGACAAGACTGCGAATCTCCGACGCCGTCCGGTTGCGATTATCGGTGCTGATCTCAACGAGCACCGCAACGCCATGCGGGCCATAAATCTCGTAAGTCAGATCTTCAAAGGTCACGGTCTCCCCACCGCCAGTCCCTTTTTTGATCGCGCGGTCGATATTGTCATTGGGCATATTGGCGGCCCGGCATTTCAACAGCACCATGCGAAGCCGAGGATTCATGTCCGGGTCTGCCCCGCCCAGCTTTGCGGCAATGCTGATTTCTTTGCTTAACTTCGAAAAAATCTTGCCGCGCTTGGCATCGATCGCACCTTTGAAGTGCTTGACCTTCGCCCATTTACTGTGTCCTGCCATGATCTTTCTGTCGCTAACTGTTAATAACTACGGTCGAACCCGGGTGTCGCGCCCGACATTCCTGCAGTGGAAGCGCAGCGACGCCACCCGACCCCGCAGACGCCCACGCTACCTGGAGGACCTGCCGTTATATCGTGTGCGGTTCAACCGAGACTGCGGTCCCGTAGCAGAGCACCTCGGTAATGCCTGCAGTAATCTCGGTGGCATCATACCGTACGCCAATTACCGCGTTAGCGCCGAGTGCCCCGGCATGCGCGAGCATCTGGTTAAACGCATCCTCCCGCGTCCGCTCACACAGGGAGGTGTACAACGAAATGTTGCCGCCAAACAAGCTTTGGAGACCGGCCCCAATATTGCCCACAATCGAACGGGACCGCACGATAATTCCACGGACGACGCCGTAGGATTTGACCACCCGATACCCAGGTAATTCAAACGTCGTCGTTGTCAACGGATGCGTCGTGCTCATTCAGCGATATTGAACGAAATTCAGTGCGGGCCTAAAAGTGTATTTTTCGCCACGCAGCCGGGAAAATAACTTGCCTCTCTTGTAGAAGACGACGTAAGGAGACTCTGGTTGAGCGACGTAGGTGCCGAAAGGATCGAACAGAGTCTCCTTTACGTCGTCTCCTACAGCCTAGTCTTTATCCTCAGACTCCGCCACGGCCCATTGCGGGTAAGGGGCCTGGGAGCCCTTCATCGCATACCAGAGGATATGATTCAACAAATCGTCCGGGCATCGATCGGGAGCTTGGAGTGGAAGTTTGGCCGAGATTCGGGCGTACCGGCGGAGGAGCAGGTCGGATATTTTTTTGGGCTCGGGATTAATCTCGTCCAGCGGCACATTGTTCGTCACGGAAGTGAACGGTGTCAGGTCTGGCGTTGAAGTGAAACAATCAAACATGGGTGTGGCGATCGCATCCATCTGATTCATCGGTGGCAATCCTAAAATGAGTTCGAGGGTGCGGAGGATGCTAACCTGGTTGAATTGAGTGCTGACGACCTGCTTGCGTTTGGTATAGGGGCTGATGACGTAGGCGGTCGTGCGAAAGCCGCTGACATGGTCCCAGCCTGATTGGGGATCATCCTCAATGGCCATAATACAGGTCTCGGGCCAAAAACGGCTATGGCTGATCGCTTCGACAATTTGGCCGAAAGCGAGGTCATTATCGGCAACCTGTGCGGCGGGGGTTGCGGAACCGGGGTGTGTTCCTGAGGTGTGGTCGTTGGGTAAACAGATGATCACGAGGTTGGGGAAAGTGCCTTTGCGCTCGAACTCCTTCAGTTCTGCAATGAACTGGCG
>DATJGF010000164.1:0-86886 GCA_035495315.1 Candidatus Limnocylindrales bacterium | reverse complement strand
ATTGAACGCCTCCGAAAAGCAACGTCGCAATATCAGCCAGAATTGACCATTGGACATCGGGCTCGGCCAAATTATCCTCTCGCCGATGAACATTTTGGAAGAGCTCGAGTGGCGGGGATTGATCGAGGATTGCACTGACCGGGAGGAACTTGCCAAGCGGCTCGCGGCGGGGCCGGTAACACTTTACTGTGGGTTTGATCCTACCGCCGATAGTTTGCACGTCGGGAGTATTGTCCCGCTGCTGACTCTGCGGCGTTTTCAATTATTCGGGCACCATCCGATTGCGCTGGCCGGCGGGGCGACGGGCTTGATTGGTGATCCGAGCGGCAAAACCCAGGAACGTCAATTGATCACCAAAGAACTGCTGGCGACGAACATTGCCGGAGTCAAAAGGCAACTGCAGCAATTGCTGGACTTTGAAGCCAAGACCAATCCAGCGCGCCTGTTCGATAATGCGACTTGGACCGAGCTGGTGTCCTATCTTGAGTTTCTACGGGATATCGGAAAACATTTTTCCGTCAACCAGATGATTGCCAAGGAGAGCGTCCGCGCGCGGATGGAGGATCGCGAGATCGGTATCAGCTACACGGAATTCAGCTACATGCTGCTCCAGGCATTCGATTTTTATGTGCAGTGCCGTGATTACAACTGCGAACTGCAGATTGGTGGTCGTGATCAATGGGGAAACATTACCGCCGGCATCGACCTGACTCGCAAGAAGCTCGGACGCACGGTGTATGGGCTGACGCTGCCGCTCATCACGAAATCCGATGGAACGAAATTCGGCAAAACCGAATCAGGTACCGTTTGGCTCGATAGCGGACGCACGAGTATCTATCGATTTTACCAATTCTGGATTCAGACCGACGATCGCGATGTGATCCGTTACCTGAAATATTTCACGTTCTTGAGCCAGGCTGAAATTACCTCGCTGGAAAAGCAACACGCGGAAAACCCGGGTGCACGCGAAGCCCACCGCGCGCTGGCGAAGGCAATCACCGAGTTGGTGCACGGGCCGAGCGCGACCGCCGAGGCAATGCGTGCGAGCGCGATTCTTTTCGGAGGCGAGCTCTCGGGTATCACCGAATCCACTTTTAATGAGATTATCGGCGAGGTGCCGACCAAAGAAGTGGCGCAAACCGAGTTTGGCGGCCCTGGGTTTATGTTGATCGAGCTATTGGCCCAGAGCGGTCTCAGTTCGAGCAAGGGACAAGCCCGAAAAGACCTCGAAGGGGGCGGGGTGTACGTCAACAACGTTCGCCAAAATGACATTCAGCGGGTGCTCAAGAACGACGATTTGCTTTTCGGCAAACATCTCCTGCTGCGCAAAGGCAAGAAGAATTACCTCGTCGTGACGGCGCGGTGAGCCCGGGTGGATTTGTGCGTGCATCAGCTGTTGGTTCGGATTGGCGCCGACCCATTTTCGACATGCCAAAAGCAGCGCATTTTGGTAGATACAGAGATGCTCAATTCGAAAGCTGTTGCCTTGGTTTTATTTTGCTTTCTGACCTTGGAGGATGCCTTTGACTTGCAGGCTGCGAGCGCGCTGGACACGATCGGTGTCACTCTTCTACGTCAGGTAGATGCAACCCTGACCGGGAGTGGAATCAGTATCGCGCAACCCGAAGGCCCCGCCGATGCAAGTACACCCATTCCATTTGAGGTGAACCCCGCGGCAGTCGGCCGCTCAGCCAGCGTTTTCAATTACATTTCTGCGGACGGAACAGCCAACACATTTCCGAACAGTGCCGGCGCGGAGTCGGGACACGCCGATGCGGTGGGCGCCAATCTTTACAGTCCGTCGACGGGTGTTGGTCCGCAGATTGCGCCGGTTGATAACTACGAAGCGACTTACTTCTTCAATTCAATCATTGGTGCCTTAGTGCCGCCCGCCATTTCGGATCCCATCGTGAATCAAAGTTTCGTGTTCCAGGATTTAACGGCGGCGGACCAGGCGACGGTAGAACAAGACTACGATTCCTACGCTGCAAACCATAACACATTGTTTGTCTCGGGCGTCGGGAATGGCGGCGCAGTAATGCCGCCGGCGACGTCCTTTAACGGGATTGGAGTCTCAGCGTATGGAGGAAGTTCCAGCGTCGGGCCGACGAGCGATGGTCGCAGCAAACCGGATGTTACGGCACCGGCGGGTGCTACCAGTTTTGCGACCCCGTATGTATCAGGTTCGGCGGCGGTCCTGCTGCAAGCTGCCATTCGCGGAGATGGCGGGACTGGTACTTCGTCGCGCGACGTGCGCACTCTTAAGGCGCTGTTGATCAATGGCGCCGTAAAACCGGCAGGCTGGATCAATGGACCTACCGTGCCTCTGGATGCCCGTTACGGCGCGGGCGTAGTCAATCTGTTCAATTCGTGGGAACAACTGCGGGGTGGCCAGCATGCGTTCGTCGAAGCAACGTCGAATAACCCCGGCTCGCCGCATCCCCCGGGATCAAATCCGAATAACGAGCCGACCTTGATCGGCTGGGATTACAATTCGATTTCGAATCCTGGTGTGGTGCTCACTAAGGAGCAGGTAAATCACTATTATTTCAATCTAAGCGGAACCGCAGCGACCCGATATACACTCAGTTCGACGTTGGTTTGGAATCGGCAAGCGGGCCAGACGGCTATTAATGACCTGAATCTGTTCCTATACAACGCCTCCAATAACAACCTCGTTGCCGCCTGCACAAGCTCCGTGGATAACGTTGAGCATCTCTTTGTTACTGGCTTGGCACCGGCCCGTTACGATCTGCAGGTCGAAAAGAATCCTACCGGACGGGTTAGCCAAAGTGAAAACTATGCACTTGCGTTCGATTTTTTTAATCTAGCGCTTAACGTCGCGCGCACTAACCAGACGATTGCTATCTCGTGGCCGCTCGTACCCGCTGGGTTCACACTTCAATCAGCTCCTTCATTGACGCCGCCGGTCTCATGGTCCCCGGTGGCCGCAACCGTTGCGATCAGCTCAAATCAGAATGCAGTCGTGCTCCCCGCGATTGGAGGATCTCAGTTCTTTCGACTGCAGGGGCCATAAATCATTCCTAGTTACCTTTTTATCACTCGTGCGATCGCCATTTACGTCGACATTCTTTTATTTTAGGGTCGCTGCGGTGAATCCCGAAATGTCAGGCGCGGTTTTGGTCCGTGCGGCATTGCCGAGTGGGGCGGGCATCGCAGCACCTGGGCACAATTCCTGCCAGGCTTAAAGATCCTGAGGGACGCAACTAAGGGTTATTGCTCGGAGGTCCGCAGAAACCTTCTCCAGCCGTGCAAGAATTTCAGCGCGTAGCGTTCGTAAGCGGTTAAAACGCGCCCGTGCGCCAGGGTTTCGTGGACACCTTGGAGAGTCATACAGAAATCGAGATCATGCAATGGACGATCTCGCAGGATTCGGTTTTTCCAGCGTTCCTTATCTTTGATTTCCTCGATCTCTTCGAGACCGCCGGGCCTAAAGGCCATCAACCAGTCATCACGCCTTGAGTAGCCTTCCTTTTCAGTTTTCTGTTCAAACCACTTGTCGCATAACAAAAGACAAACGGATTTGCCATTTGAAGTGCCGACACGGTAAAAAACCAACGGAGCGCTGAATTCGGAGAAATGATCGTAGGCGATGCGTTCAGCATTCGGGGGGGGTGGGGTAAAAATCAGCTGATAACCGAGGCGGAATCCTGCCGGGTCATTCGGGAATTTTTCAAAACAGAGATTCTCGTCAAATATCCAAACGAAATTAGTCGGCAACCCCAGTAAGCCAAGGCGGGATTTCCAGGCGTTTACGGCTTCATCGAAGGGGGGCCGAGCGTGGGAGGGTGTGCTAGCCATGATTAGGTGAATTGCGGGTGCTTGGGGAAGTGCTCTGCCATTAGGCCGTGTACGCTTGCCGGAACCAATCGATAAAAAGGGGTATGCCGCGTGTGATCGGGACGCGTGGCTGATAACCGAGCTGGTCCCGAGCTTTGGAGATATCAGCGCAGGTCACCGGCACGTCCCCTGGCTGTGCGGGTTGCCGGTCCAGAATCGCAGATTTATTCAGTGTTTTTTCGAGCAGTTCGATCAATTGATGCAGTTTCACGGTTTGGGATTCGCCAAGATTATAGATCTGATAACCGAAATCCCGCCGCGTGCAAGCCATAATGCCGTCGAGGATGTCACTGATATAGGTGTAATCGCGCGCGGTCGAACCGTCGCCGAAAATCGGGAGCGGCTTTCCGGCCGTAATCAGGCGGCTGAATTTGTGAATCGCCAGGTCGGGCCGCTGGCGGGGGCCATAAACGGTGAAAAACCGCAGCATGACCACATCCAGCCCATATACGTAATGATAGACGTGGCCAAGGGCTTCGCAGGCCAATTTACTGGCCGCATACGGGGAGATCGCTGCAAAAATGGGGTCGCCCTCAGCAAACGGCACCTTTGAATTGGCGCCATATACCGATGAAGAGGACGCGATAATTATCTTTTTGATTCGGCATCGCCGCAAGGCCTCTAATAGATTGACGGTGCCTTCGACGTTAACCCGTTGATACAGCGCGGGGTCCTCGAGGCTCGGGCGCACGCCGGCTCTGGCCGCCAAGTGAATTACCTGGTCGAACTTCGCGCTATGAACCACCTCGTTAACGGCCGAAGCATCCATCAGATCGCCATGGACAAACTCGAATGGCTTGGCCAGCGCTTGCAGATCCCGGATGTTATTACGTTTCAGCTGGGGATCGTAAAAGGAGTTCAGGTCGTCGAACGCCCACACGGCATGGCCGTCTTTCAGTAGCCGTTCACAAACATGGGAACCGATGAAACCTGCTCCGCCTGTAACCAGGAAATTCATGAGTCAGGGCAAAAGCATGGGGGCAAGGAGATCTAGAGGAAATCTTTTTCTTCAGACAGCCAACGCCGATAAGTCCAAAGGTGGTGCGCTCGCAGTCAATCCGCGAGGATTAATTGGGCCTCAAGCCGACGCCAGTTCACGGCTCGTGTAGGGAGGACGGCCTCCACTGAGTTTAGATCTTGAAGCCGGCGGGTCGCTCCCCATATTAGAGAGATGACTACTGAAACCGATCGCATGGATACCGTATTGCAGTTGGATTTGCCCGGCATCAAGAAGATCAAGAGCGGCAAAGTGCGCGAGATTTTTGATTTGGATGATCGGTTGCTGTTTGTGGCGACTGATCGGATTTCCGCGTTTGATTGCATCATGCCGAATGGAATTCCGCATAAAGGAGAGGTGCTGACCCAAATCTCTTATTTCTGGTTTGAGCAGACGGAGCGGTTTCAACCGAATCACCTGATTTCGCGAGCCAATGATCCATGGCCGGCACAGTTGCAATCGTTGGCGCCGACGCTGCAACGGCGGAGCATGATCGTCAAAAAAGTTCAACCGTTGGCAATAGAGTGTGTCGTTCGCGGTTATCTCGCCGGGTCGGGATGGAAGGAGTACCGAACGAGCCAAACCGTCTGTGGGATCAAACTCCCGTCCGGCCTTAAAGAATCATCCGAATTGCCCGAGCCAATCTTTACTCCTGCGACGAAGGCGGAAACCGGGCACGACGAGAACATCTCGTTCGATCAGGCCGCGGGCATAGTTGGCAAAGATGTCGCGGAACGAGTCCGCGCCGCCAGCCTGAAGATTTACAATTTTGCGCGGGACTATGCCCGCAAGCGCGGCATTATCATCGCCGATACCAAATTCGAATTCGGGCTGAAGGACGGTGAATTGCTTTTGATCGATGAAGTGTTGACCCCTGATTCTTCCCGGTTTTGGCCGGCCGACCAGTACCAAGCCGGTCATGGGCAGCCCAGTTTTGACAAACAGTTTGTGCGCGATTACCTGGAAACACTTGACTGGGATAAAACGCCACCTGCCCCGGCGCTGCCCAACGACGTTGTGGCGAAAACAGAGGCGAAGTATTTGGAAGCCTATGAGCGCCTGACGGGCGTGAAGCTCTGAACTTAAAGGGTTCGCCTCAGGGCGATCAGAATAGCCCTTTCCTGGTCGGCAACCTGTGGGACTAATTATTTTGCGGCCGAGGCAAAACCAACTCGCCACAATACAAATAATCGCAACCGCGCCCGCCGCTTGTCTGAAGCAGAGTCGGATCAATTTCGACTCTCGCTTTCAAAAGGAAGGTTCCCACAGGAATAGAATCCCAAATTACAAAGGCTCGGTTCCCCTCGAATTCCAGATCCAGTTCAATGAAGGCCGTCTTACCATTCTCTACGGTCAGGCTCCGTATTCTATACAACTTCAAGCGCATGCCTAGCGGCAGTCTATTTAATAAATCGCCGGGTTGAAGTCACGTCCAAAAAGCGCTTTCCAAACCGAGGCGATTGGCGCAGACTTGACTTCCTCGGAATGAGTGGTCCGCAGCCGAACGGTCACCCCGACGAGCAGCGGTTAGTGAAAATTTACATGGATCTGACCGGAAAGCCCGAATCGGAGGCGCGCAGCGTTATCATGTACATTGAGGGCGGGCGGGAGCAAGCGGACAGCGATTCGCGAGATCAGACCTCCGACCTAATGCCACTCGGCAAGCGCGACCTTTCCGGACTCGATTAACCAACCCGAATTGGGACCACAATTCCCTTGCTCGCCAAACCTCTTCGGGAACAATGTACCAGTGCGAATCCGTTTGGTATTGGGCGCGGCCGGGAGTGGCAAAACCTTCCGTTGCCTGAGCGAGGCAAAGGAGGAAATGATAGCTTCGCCCGAAGGGCTTCCATTACTCTTCATCGCGCCCAAGCAAGGCACTTATCAGCTCGAACAGCTGTTGTTGGCGAATAAGGAGCTGGCGGGTTACACGCGTCTGCGGATTGTGTCGTTTGAAGCACTGACGCATTTCATTTTGAAGCGGTTGCGCAGCGCGCCCAGGATTCTCGATGAGGAAGGCCGGCTGATGGTGCTCCGTAACCTGCTTTCCTCAAGGCGTGAGTCGCTGAAGGTATTCCGCGCCAGTGCAAAGCTTTCGGGCTTCGCCCAGCAGCTTAGCCTGGTCCTGCACGAATTCCAGAGGCACGGCAGCACACCCGAACTTCTGGCTCAGCTCGCGTCGGAGGTAGGTCATAAAGGCGGCCTCGATGCCAAGCTCCAGGATCTCGCAACGCTGATGCGTGGCTATGTTGATTGGCTCGGTGCAAATGATCTGCAGGATTCGGATTCGCTGCTGACAACAGCCGCCGCGGAACTGCGCGCGACTCGGCGTGGCATGTCCGGGTCACAGACCCAAGGAAGCTTGTTCGAGGACCACAGTGACCGCTTTGTCCGGTTTGCTCGAGTCTGGATCGATGGGTTCTCTGAATTTTCCGAACAGGAATTGGATTTGTTACTGGCGTTGGCCTCCCATTGCGGACAGATGACAATCACGTTCTGTCTTGACCCGGCCCAACGTCAACAGGGCTCGTGGCTATCGCATTGGTCAAACATTAATCGCAGCTACGAAGAGTGTCATAAACGGTTTGCGCTTCTGCCTGGTGCCGGGATGCGGATCGAGCAACTGTCTACCGACAACGGTGAAGGACGCTTTTCCCACAGTCCTGTACTGCAGCACCTCGCGACCAATTGGGCCGAACGATTGCCCTTTGGTGATGGTGCGGCGGAGACTTCTCCCACTTCACTGTTGGCAGGGAGCTTGCGAGTTGCCATATGTGCCGATCCGGAAGCCGAAGCCAGACTGGCCGCGCGCGAGGTTTTGCGTCACGTGCGAGCAGGTGGGCGTTATCGCGAGGTATCAGTGATTGTGCGACGCCTCGAAGGCTATCATTCGATTCTTCAACGTGTTTTCACCCAATATGAAATCCCATTTTTCCTCGACCGCCGCGAATCGGTCGCCCACCACCCGTTGGCGGAATTGACTCGCAGCGCGCTGCGCATCGTGGCGTTTGGTTGGCAGCACGAGGATTGGTTTGCGGCCCTGAAGAGCGGGCTAATGCCGGCTCAAGACAAGGACATAGATCTGCTGGAAAACGAAGCTTTAGCCCGAGGATGGAGGGGCAGTGCCTGGCTAAATCCCATTCGCCTGAAAGAATCCGATGGAATGGAGGAAGACCAGGATCGGCGCAGGAAACTCGAAGAGCACCTGGAACAGCTTCGGCAGCGGTTGGTTTTGCCGTTCGAACAGTTGCGCGATGCGATCGGAGTCCCGCAACGAAGGCTCTCAGGTGGTCAGTTAGGGTCGGCGGTTGGAGATTTCTGGAAACTGCTGAAGATGGAAGAGCGATTGGCCAGCTGGGAGACGGCCGATCCTGAACATGATTTAACGGGAACGGTCGTATCTGCGCATGAGACGGTATGGAACCAGGTGAATGCCTGGCTGGAGAACGCCGAACTGGCATTTCCAAATGCAACACTGACCTTGAGAGAATGGCTGCCGGTTCTCGAAGCCAGCCTGGCCGGTCTAACCGTCGGCGTTATTCCGCCTGCCCTCGACCAGGTGCTCATCGGAGCTATTGATCGGTCCCGTACGCCCAATATTAAGCTGGCTTTGGTCCTGGGGCTGAATGAAACGATTTTCCCGGCCCTCCCGGTTGGGAGCGGCCTGTTAAGTGAGACGGATCGCCTTGAATTGGAAAGACGAAATGTCATTCCTGGCACTACGGTGCGCCATCATTTGAGTCGCGAGCGCTATCTGGCCTACATCGCTTGCACTCGACCAAGCGAGCGGCTGGTCCTGACTTGTGCTTCGTGCGATGCGCAGGGCACACCGCTTAATCCATCCGGTATCTTGACTCACCTTCGAAGCCTGTTCCCTGCGCTGCTGTTTGAATCGGACGCCAAACCTGATTGGCGGGCCAGCGAACATGTTCATGAGTTGGTCGGCCCGCTGCTAAAGCTCAGCAGTGAACTGCCACCAGGAGTGAGCTCGCTCACCGATCTTTTGTCGAATCTGGTCAGGCCAGCCGAGGCGACAATTGCGTCAATATCATCACCGTCCAATGTCGCATTGAATACGCTCGCAGCGACGCTCAAGCAGGTTCAGCAGCTCCAATGTCCTTCAGTGACCGAGAATCTACCGGCTGAACTTGCCGGGTGTTTATATGGGCCTGTGCTGCGCTCTTCGGTGAGCCGGATGGAGCAGTTTGCCACATGTCCTTTTAAGTTTTTTATCGATTCCGGTTTACGGGCGGAAGAACGGAGGCTCTTTGAGCTCGATTCGAAGGAGCAGGGGAGCTTTCAGCACGAGGTGTTGGCTCGGTTCCATCAGGGTTTAGAGTCGGAAAACAAACGTTGGCGGGATATTACTCCAGCACAAGCCCGGGCTAGAGTGGCCGCGGTTGCCGGTGCGATGTTGTCCAAGTACCGAGAAGGGTTGTTTGAAACGAGTGAACAGACGCGTTTTATGGCCCGTGTCCTGATCGAGTCATTGCAGGATTTTATTGAAACCCTGGTGGGGTGGATGCGCGAGCAGTATCAGTTTGATCCCGTGGCGGTGGAACTGCCGTTCGGGCCAGACGCCGCATCGCCCGCCTGGGTAATACCATTAGGGAAAGCACACCGGCTGGAGCTTTACGGGCGCATCGATCGTATCGATGTTCATGCTGGTGGGCGCGGAGAGAAGACTCACGGTGTAGTCATCGACTACAAATCCAGCCACAAGCAGTTAGATACGGTCCTGATCGCTTACGGCATTCAGTTGCAGTTACTGACATATCTGAATGTATTACGCCAGTCGCGGGAGCTTTGTTCGCGATTCGGTGTTGGCCAGTTCATTCCGGCGGGCGTCTTTTATGTTGGTTTGCGGGGGCGCTATGAGCGCCAGCCCAACCGCACGGTGGCCCTGGCTGGACATGAGGATGCCCGCAAGCTCGCCTACCGCCATTCTGGTCGCTTCGACGCTGGAGTGTTGCGGTTGCTCGATAGCCGCCTCGACGTCTCGCAGGGTGACCAGTTCAATTATCGGCTGACTGCCAACGGGGAGCTGCATAAAAACCTGCGTGAGGCCTTGCCAACGAAACAGTTTGAAGCTCTGCTCGCCAGTGTCGAAGAGAACTTAAAAAAAATGGGGCAGCAAATTTATGCGGGGGCTTCGGCAGTCGCTCCGTATCGAAAGGGAGCTGATACGGCGTGTGATCAGTGTGGTTTCCAGGCAATTTGCCGAGTGGACCCATGGACTCAGCCATATCGGGTTTTAAGGCCGGATAGGCCAGGAAAGGGGCTGCAGCCGGAGTTGGACTAGGTGTTCCAATGGTAATTTACATTTGGCCTTTGTCTGCTATAAGGGACTCGGTAACCCAAAGGAATTGGATTCCGTGAAAGTGCTTTTATGCAATAATCGAACCGGCCTTTACTATGAGGCTTGCGGGAGATGGGGGGCCAGCCGTGAGCAGGCGTATGATTTTGGGGAAACTCACGCGGCCATCCAGTACGCCGCCGAGAATGGTCTCACTGGGGTCGAGTTGGTGCTCGCCTATGCTGACCCAGCGCAGAATGTCAGACTACCATTGGAAAAGTCGTCGAAAACGGGCTCTAGCGCTGTGATCTGAGATCTTATCGTTTCGATATGACGAGGGAAGAGGTCCCCTGCACTGCGTTTCATTCAACTTTCGATTCTGATGCCTGCCTGCCTTCGATGAGACTTACCGGTGCGCAACGCCAAGCAATCGCTGCTCAAGGCAACGTGCTGGTTATCGCCGGCGCCGGGACCGGTAAGACTACAACGCTGGTTGAACGGTGCCTGGACTGTCTGTTGCGCGCAAAGCCCCACATTTCATTGGATCAGATTCTCATGGTGACGTTCACCGAGGCTGCTGCGGCCGAAATGCGGCAAAGGATTCGAGACCGCTTAATCCAGGAGTCCGAGAAAACCCCGGGGGACACGCGTTGGGTCGAACAGTTGGCGTTATTTGAGACTGCCCATATTGGCACTATTCATAGCTTTTGTTTTCGACTGATTCGCCAGCACTTTTATGAGCTGCATCTCGATCCGCAAATGACGGTTCTTCCGGAAGAAGAAGCCCGACTGCAGGCGGACGAAGTGCTGGAACTGCTGCTGCAAAAGCATTACGCCGGAACTGATGCCGCCGCGAAAGCGGTGCAGCAGCTCATCCAGTTACAGGGAAGGGGATGGGACGAACCGACTCGTAATTTAGTGCTGAGATTACATCATTATACACAGGCTCTGCCCAATCCGTCGGGCTGGATACGCGATCAGTTGGCCGTGTTTGTTCAACCTGAACCTGGCCTTTGGAAACAATGGCGTTTGCAAGCCGTCGCCGACTGGTGCGGCGACCGGCTGCCGGTACTCGATGGGGCTGCTCCGACTAACCCAATCGCCGCCCGGTGTGTGCCCTTGCTGCGCCAGCTGCAATCGGCAGCAACTGACCGCCAGCGCGCGCAGGTGCTGAAGAGTTTTGAGGCAGCTCAAGAGTGCCCGGTGGGCAAAAAGGGCACTTGGGGGGCTCCGCTCGAGGAGTTTTTTGCCGACGCAGCGTTTCTTGCTTCCATTCACGGCGGTGAGGGAGAGGAGCCTTTGGCTGAAGACTGGACCTGGGTTCGGTCGCAAATGCGGACTGTGCTGGAATTGACTCGCGAATTCACAGACGCCTTCACTGAGGCCAAGCGTGAGTTGGGCGTGCTGGATTTTCATGATCTGGAACAATACGCGTTGCGGCTGCTGTGGGATACGCAGACCAACCAACCAACTCCGATTGCCGCGGAGTGGCGCGAGAAGCTGCGCTTCATTTTCGTCGACGAATATCAGGACATTAACGCTGCTCAAGATAAGATCTTGCAGGCGTTAAGCCGCGAAGGTACCGCGGCCAACCGATTTTTGGTCGGTGACATTAAACAAAGCATTTACCGTTTTCGGCTGGCGGATCCTTATATTTTTCGTGGCTATTTGCGCAGCTGGGGTCAGGGAGAAGGCACCGCCATACCGCTGGTCGAAAATTTTCGCAGTCGAGAAGCCCTGTTGAATTTTGTCAATGACCTCTTTGCGCAGATCATGCGGAGCGAGGTTGGCGGAGTGGGCTATGGAGAAGAATCCAGGTTGCGTTTCGGAACGCCGGCCGAGCGCGTCGCATTGAGTGCGGCGGCTTCCGCCGACCCTTGCGTCCAATTGCACCTGCGAAAAACAAAGTCGCGGGAAGGCACCCGTGGCGAGGACGATGATAGCGAATTGGCGGAGCTCGAAGAATCTGCCAAGGAGGCGCGGCTAATCGGCCTGCGCCTGTGGGAACTCAAACAGAAACAGCAACCAGTGTGGGATGAAGAGACAAATAGCTTCAGACCAATGGAGTGGTCGGACATTGCTCTCCTGCTGCGCGCCCCCGCCAATAAAGTCGAGAGCTATGCCAAGGAATTTGCTCGCTTGAAAATCCCGCTCGAGGTGGCGCGTCGCGGGTTTTATCGAAGCACTGAAATTTCCGACCTGGTGAGCCTGCTTCAAATTTTGGACAACCCGCTTCAGGATATTCCGCTTCTTGCCGTACTGCATTCACCGGTGGTGGGCCTCACGGTTAGTGATTTAGCGCTGATCCGTTTGGCGCTGCCCAAAGGGCGTTACTGGAACGCCGTTATTCGATGGCAGGAGAACGACAGAGAAAAAGCGCGAAGGGTGCAGCCCCCGGCGGATAGCATCGATTATTCCGGCCAGAAAGAACAGTTACTCTCGCTCAAACTGACCTCCTTTCTCTCGCGCTACAACCGGTGGCGCCGCCTGGTGCGGCAGGTTTCGTTGTCACGCTGCCTGGAGATCATGCTGAAGGAAACGCATTACACGGAATGGCTCCTCACTCAACCCCGGGGAGAACAGCGCCACCTCAATGTGCGACGCCTCGTCGGGCTGGCCGAACGATTTGATCAGTTTCAGCGGCAAGGACTCTTTCGCTTCCTTCGCTTTATTGCGAACCAACAGGCGACGGAAACGGAACCGGAAGTACGGTCCGTCAGCGTGCAAAATGCGGTGCGGCTGATGAGCCTTCATCAGAGCAAAGGCTTGGAGTTTCCGGTGGTAGTGCTGGCCGATTTGGGCAAGCCGTTCAACCGGTCAGATCTTAGCGCCGACATCCTTCTCGATGAACAGCATGGGCTTTGTCCGCAAATCAAACCGCCGCATACCGGGCAGCGATATCCCAGCCTGCCGTACTGGCTTGCCCGCCGCCGGCAAGGCCAAGAATTGCTTGGTGAAGAACTTCGCCTGCTGTACGTCGGCATGACACGCGCTCGTGATCTGTTGCTCCTGACGGCGAGCATTTCGGAGTCCCGCTGGCGCAAACTTTGGAACTTTAAGCGGAAATTTGACCCCGAGCTTTTGAAGAGCGCGCGAAGCCATGCCGATTGGCTAGGTTTTTGGTTTGCTCAGAATTGCCCCAACGAGCTCGAGAGTATTCAGCAAGGCCGAGCGGGCTGGTTGGATTGGGCTATGCACGATGAAAAAAGTCTCTTGCGCGAGCCGCGAGCGGCGATCACCGCACCTGAATCAAATAATCTGAAGATCGATCAGGACGCTCAGCTAGGGCAGAGGCTTCTGCAGCAGTTCTCCTGGCGATATCCCTGGGAGGCTAGTTCGAGACAACCGGCCAAGACTTCCGTCTCGGCGCTGCGTCGCGCGGCTCTGGAAGATGAAGAAGCTGACCGTCGCTCCTGGCCTGAGCTCTATGCGAAACGGTTTGGAGCTCCAAGTGCGGCTAAACATTCCAGGAGAAAACAATCAAAGTTGTCTGCAGCGGAGATTGGTGATGCCCATCACGCGTTTTTACAGCTGGTCGACCTGGAGCGGACCTGCAGTCTCGTGTCGCTAAAGCAGGAGGCGTCGCGACTCGAGGCCGAGGGCGCGTTGACTACAGAAGAAACAGCTTGTCTCGATTTCAGAGGGCTCGCCGCATTTTGGTGCTCCGATGTGGGCAGGAAAATTCGCGGGCACGCCGAGGTGGTGCACCGAGAACTGGCTTTTACAGCGCGCTTCTCGCCCAATGAACTTGCCGCGTTGACTAGCGCAACCGCGGACCCGCAGCTTGAGCAGGAATATGTCGTCGTTCAGGGCGTCGCCGATCTCGTCGTGATTCTCCCTCGCGAGATTTGGCTGGTTGACTTCAAAACCGACATGCTGGAACCCGCCGACTTGAAGGGCCGAGTGCGCTTTTATGCGCCACAGCTTCTCATCTATTCCGCCGCGTTGAGCCGCACCTTCCGTCGACCCGTATCGCAAACGTGGCTATACTTCCTGACCTTGCAACAGGCAGTCCCTCTGGGGACATCTTCCTAATACTCCATCCAGTCCGGCCTCACGCAAAGGCCGCAACGGTCGCAAAGGAATTGCAATGGCCGGACTCCAGGATAGACATGCTTCACCGAGCCAAAGCGTTTTTACTTCTTCGCGACCTTCGCCTACCTTCGTGTTGCGATTCAGCTTCAGAGTTGAAATGCGCTTGGCTTCATCGCACTCTGCGCTCGTGAGCCATCTGGCACAAGCACGCAAAGTTTTTGATATCGAAGTCGAGGCACTTAAGGCCGTGCGCCGCCAACTCGACGGCGCTTTCACGGATGCTGTCGACTGCATTGTCAATGCGCTGCGCCAGCGCGGTAAAATCGTGGTCGTCGGCATTGGGAAGTCGGGCAACATTGGTCAGAAGATCGCCGCGACGCTAACCAGCACTGGCGCGAGCAGCGTGATCCTCAACAGCGTCGACGCATTGCACGGCGATCTGGGCGTGATTAACGATGGGGATATCATTCTCGCGTTGAGCTACTCGGGCGAATCCGAAGAGCTGCTCAACCTGCTGCCGGCGCTGAAGCGTTTCTCGGTGAAGATCATCGCGGTGACTGGAACGCCTAAATCCTCTCTGGGACGGCATAGCGACCTGGTTTTGAGCGCTCGGGTGCCGAAGGAGGCGTGCCCTTTCAATTTGGCGCCTACCGCCAGCACGACTGCGATGCTGGCCCTGGGGGATGCCCTCGCGATGGCTGTCTTGCAGGCCCGCGGGTTCAAACAGGAAGATTTTGCCAGATTTCATCCTTCAGGCGCGATTGGGCGTGCGATGTTGGCTCGCGTTCACGACATCATGCGTACCGGTCCGCGCAACGCTGTCGCGAGCCAGGATGTCACGGTCAAGGAAGCGCTGCTGGTGATGACCCGCGCCAAATCCGGCAGCCTCAGCGTGGTCAACGCTCGTGGCAAGCTGGTTGGAGTTTTTACCGATGGCGATTTTCGCCGGCATATAGCCACGGACTCGAACTTGCTGGCCCAGCCACTCAAGCGTGTGATGACTCACAAGCCGATCTGTATTCGCGAGGATGCGCTTGCAGCCGAGGCACTGAAAATCTTTAACGAACGTAACATCGACGATTTAATCGTCGTGAATGCTGCTCGCGAACCTGTGGGGCTGGTGGATTCGCAAGACCTTCCAAAGCTTAAGCTGATGTAGAGAATGCTTTTGGATCGGAGCCGACGCCTCCTTTTTTGTCTGAAAGGCCAGGGCCGATGGCTCAATTCCCGGTTGCAAGGGCGTAGTTGCACCATCGACCCCAGCTTCACAACCAACCACAAAACAGACAGTGACTGTTTGCTGATTAAGCTCTAATCCTCGCCTGCAATTTGGCGACTGTGCGTTTCAATGCCCAGCCGAGGGAAATCTGAATCCCATCGCACCTTTAAAGTTCAATTGGATGTTCGATGTTCGGATTTTCGCGGGCTTGGAAGGGCCGCTTGTCAGGTTAGCCCGCTGGCGTTCTTGGCTCGATCCAAGACTTTCTTTGCCACCAAACGCGCCTTGGCAGCGCCTGCCTCCAGCACCTTGTGAACGTAATCGAGATTCGCCGCCAGTTCGGCGCGTCTGTTTCTGGCGGTCGCAAAGTAAGTCCAATAATGTTCGAACAAGGCTTTTTTTAAATTGCCGTAGCCGAGTCCGCCCGCGCGCAATTGGTCTTCAAATTCCTTGGCCGTCGCGGCGGGAGCAACGAGTTTTAATAATTGGATCGCGAGATTCTGATCGGCATCGGGCTTTGGCTCCTGGGGGCTGCGGCTGTCCATCTTGATGCCCATAATCTTTTTGTTCAAAGCCTTTTCCTCACCGAAAATTTCTATGGTATTGTCGTAGCTTTTGCTCATCTTTTCACCATCAACGCCAGGCACTTTGGCGACGTCGGCCCGGATTTGCGGTTCGGGAATTACAAACGTCTCGCCGTACAGCTCATTGAACTTAATGGCAATGTCGCGGGTGACTTCGACATGCTGTTTTTGGTCCTGGCCCACCGGCACAACATTTGAATCATAAATGAGTATATCCGCCGCCATCAGTACTGGGTAGGCGAACAGGCCGAAATTGAAGGATATGCCCTTGCTCACTTTATCTTTGTAGGAGTGGCAGCGCTCCAGCAACCCCATCGGTGTGACCGTTCCCAGCAGCCACGTCAATTCGGTCACTTCCGGCACATCCGATTGGCGAAAGAACACCGTACGTTTCGGGTCCAGGCCACATGCCAGAAAATCCAAAGCCACATCCAGGGTGTTGCGGCGACGCTCCGCCGGATCAAATAAGGACGTCATCGAATGGTAATTCGCGATGAAATAGAAGGTTTCGCCCTTGTCTTGCAGCTCGATCGCCGGCTTCATCATTCCAAAATAATTCCCCAGGTGGAGCGAGCCTGAAGGTTGTATGCCTGACAAAATGCGCATGCACCAACCTAGCAATAGAAGCGGCGACGAGAAAGGCAGAAGTCAGGCGGCGCGCAGTGTGCCGTTTACCACCATCCACTTCCGGACGTCGCGTCCGAGCTCGGCCGGCCAATTTTCCTCCGTTGCGGTCATAAAGACCTGTCCACGCGACTGGTGGGTCTGTTGAAGCAAAGGCAAAAAGCCGCTGCGCCTTTTTTCATCGAGCTCACCCATGATGTCGTCGATAAGCAGCACTGGTGCGACGCCGGTTTGTGCGCTCAGGTACTCGGCTTGTCCCATTTTCAGCGCGAGCGCGAGAGTCCGTTTCTGCCCTTCACTACCGAATTGGGCGGCCGAGCGGCCGTTCAAAAGCAGGTTCAGCTCGTCGCGGTGGGGGCCGATGAGGGTCGAGCGGTAGCTGCGTTCACGGCTCTGCGATTGCGCCAGCTCTACCGCGAAGTCGGTTTTTACAGTAGAGACATACTCAAGCCGGAACTCCTCGGCCTTTTGGGCGATCCGCTCGTGGGCCAGCGCCGCTACCGGACCGAAATGCGGCACCAATTCACGCCGGTGTCGGATGATCTCATCACCTGCGCCGATTAATTCACGCGAGAAGCTTTCGAGGGCGGCCGGATCCATCACAGGCTGCTTCAGCAAGGCGTTACGCGAGCGCAATGCCTGGGTGTAACGCTGTAATAAGGGCAGATACGTGGGGTTTTTTTGCGATAAGAGCAGGTCTAGAAATCTCCGCCGTGCACGGCCCGGTCCTTTGATAAGCAGTAAGTCTTCGGTGCAAAATACCACTGTGCGCAACACGCCAAGATACTCAGTTAACTTTCGGACGGGACGCGAATCGAGGCTCAAGCTGCGTTCCCGCAAGGACCAGTACATTTTAGTCTCATGGCGGCCCTGGCCGATGATCTCGCTGCCGACGAAATACCCCTTTTGTCCGTGACGTACCATTTGCGCGCTGCCGACGCCGCGGAAGGAGCGCAACGTCGCGATGAGATAAATCGCTTCAAGGATGTTGGTTTTGCCTTGGGCATTGTCGCCTAGCAAGAGGTGGAATCCGGGCGCAAAGTCTGAGTCCAACCGCGCGTAATTGCGGAAGTCGCGAAGTCGTAAATGCGCCAGGTGCACCTGAACTCATTGCCACAAGGCGAGCGAAAAGGACAGAAAATGGTAGCGGCCGGTGCACCTCTCTTGTAGCGGTCGGCCTCTTGCCAGGCGTAGAGCCGGGCATCTTGCCCGGCAGGGGAGCTTTCTTGGAAAACACTGATTCGGTTGTGCCCCCTGACAAACTTGAGCTCAAAACCGCGGGGACGCCGCCTCTACGTCAGGCGGGAGGCCTGACGCTACGTTGCGGATCAATCTCCAGGCCCCATGGCCGGCAATGTACGGTAGAATCGTGCGTGAGCACTGCCGGCATCCGGGTCGACGAAGTCAATCGAACCATTGATGACCTGGTTGGTGCAAATCGTGGTCCAATTGATCAGGTCGGTTGAGTAACCTACCTGGAACCAAGCTCCATCCGGGCCGGTGGAGCTCAGATGGAAAGTGGAATCGGAAAGCATTCCCACACCATGGCTTGGCGCACCATCGTCTAAAATTAGCGCGGCGGCCGACCGGGGGAAACCCAACACATAATTTGTGTCGGTCATCAGCTTCAGCACGACTGTGCTGTTGATATCAGGAGGGCCGTCATCCAACGCGATTACGACGATGTCGGCCCGACGTTCGCCGGCGGGGATCGTCACGGACCCCGAGAGTGGTGCGTAGTCGACACCGTTAGTGGCCGTGCCTCCAATCGCGTATTTTACGGTGAGATCATCGTTCGTTACCCCATAGCGGCGCACGGTGAAACTGGCGTTCTTAGGGCCGCAGTTGGTGAAGAAGCGCCAGCCCGAAATACCACCGCCGAGCCAATTGGTCCAGTTGGCATGTCCAGTATCGAGTCCCAGCCATGGCCAGCAATTCGTTCCTTCAATCGCAAGAGGATCGCTGGCTATAATGCTTACCACCGGCGGGCGATTGGTTGGCGGCGGTTCGGGCGGAAGGATAGTAATTTTGACGGGCTCGGAAGTGCTGGCAGCACCGCCGTCGTCCGTCGCTCTGGCACTAAGCGTAAAAGAACCAATCGGCGGATTGCTCCAAACCAGCAGGAAAACATTCGTCAGGCAAATAGGGGGCGAGTTGCTCCACGGCACGGTGCTCAAGCAAAGTCCTTGGCCTAGTCCCAGCCTGTTCGTGCCTTCAAAGAACTCGACGGTGGTCACGACTCCGTCGCGGTCTCGCGCGTAGGTGTAAATCGGCACATTGACCGGGGCGTGGAAGAATGCGCCATTAGGCGGGCTGGTGATCCGCACGACAGGAGGATAATTGGTCGGAGGCGGTGGTGGCGGCCCTTCTACAACGCTGACGCCTACCGGTTCGGACTTGGTCGAAGCACCGGCGTTGTCGGTGGCCTTGGCGGTCAGAACATAATCGCCCGGTGGAACATTCGACCAGACCATGCAGAACGGATTCATCGGGCCGGCACTCATGGGATTGTTTGTTCGTATCCCGATACTGTTTGTGCCGGCAAAGAATTCGACCGTCAGCACCAAGCCATCGAAATCGGTTGCCAGCGCGCAGATCGGAATATTAGCCGGCGCTAGAAACTTTGACCCATTCTCGGGTTGGGCGATGCGCACTAGTGGAGGAGTGTTTGTGGGAGGCGGTCCTTCCTTGATGGTAATGCTGATCGGAGGGGATACACTCGTTGCGCCGCCGTTATCTGTTGCTTTGGCCGTCAATGCAAAGGTCCCAACTGGTGCATTGCTCCACGTCAGGAAAAAGCCCCTCGCTCCGGGCATGTACTCCCCCCCTGGGCCCGCCGGATCGACGACGACCCAATTTGTGGCCACACCGAGACTGGTATCGTTGGCAAAAAACTCCATGCTCGTCACTTGCCCATCCGGGTCACTGCCGAGCGCGATGAGGCGCACATCGACTGGAGAATAAAATACCGATCCATTGGCGGGAGAAACGAGCCGCGCGAGCGGAGGGATATTCGTCACGCCTGGGGGAGTTATAAAGACGGTCGCTGCAGCGGGAGTTCCGATTGCATAATTGACCGGAGGCAGCATTGGCGACGGGACGAGCTTTAGTTGGACCGTCTTAATGTCGGTTTGCCCCTTATCAATTGGAGAGATGGTGATGCTATTAGTTCTGGTTCCGGCGGGGATACTCACCCAGTGGGTGATCTCTGTGTAATCGACTCCATTGCTCGCAGAGCCACCGATCGCATAGTAAACGTTCAGACTGGCATTTGTCGGACCGTCCCGGAACACGGTGAACGTGCCCGTATCTCCGGACCACGACGCCAGCGGGTCGGTCGCGCGTAGGGTAACGACGGGGAAGGAGGTGATTTGAGCAATAGCGTTGGTGCCCAATGCGAGCGCTAACAAAAGGGGAATGTGGCTACCTCGTTTGGGCCACAGAAACAACGTCGGTCGCATACAACTTAACCTTTCCAAGCCCGCCTTTAGCTTTCTGTCTACTCTGATGCCATAGGACAGAATAATGTCAAGCGTGGAAACTACGGATTAACTTGGTGACCCAGGAAACGCAGGTTTCGCCGGATCCCAATATAAGAGCTTTCTTCGCGATCGTTGCTGCTTACGAGGTAAAACCCAGAGCCATCACGGACCGGAACGCGGCTTGCTTAGCGCGCGGCAAACGAATCCGGCGTTGCGAAGCGCAAGCTTGTCGTTCGCAGGCCTACTTGGAGGCTGCAGCCGAAGACGCGGGCTTTTGTGCTACCATCCACTCAAAAATCAACTTTACATCATCGCCGGTTTTGATCATCCCCAGGGCAATCTTAGGGGCCGGCGGATCGATCTTGAAATCGGTCATTTTGACCGATGTCGTGCCTGTGATTTTGATCTTGTTTTCGCCAAGCGGCGTGATGTTAACGGGCATGGTGATCGTTTTGGTGACGCCACCGACGGCCAGGTCTCCCTTCGCTTCAAATACGTAAGGCGCGTCTTTGCTCTTGGCAGGTTCCTTAAGTGTCAGTTCGCTTAGCTTAAATACGATGCGTGGATTTTCCTGCGATTTCATCTTCTCGTACATCACTTCGTCCATTTTGTCGCTGTACTTTTTGCCATCCTTCTCGATGCTGAAGAGAGAACGCACGGGAATATAAGCTTCGCCTTTGGCTTCTACTTTTCCTGGAGTTGCGACTTGGCCGGGCTCAACGGGAAATCCCGGTCCAACCTCGAGATAGCCGCCGATAATGGTCCCTTCTACCTGCCAGTCATGGATGTTAGAGGTGCCTTCGATTCGCATCTTAAGATTGCCCGGTTTCGCATTGTACCTGGTCAACTCGGCGGCATGTATCGACAGACCGGTCAGCAATAGGCTCGCGATTGTTCCCGCAAACAGTATCCGTGTTTTCATATTCGATTTTTCTAATTACAGCATCAGCTACCAATAATTCAGACGTTTAACCAATTAACCCAATTCATAGAGATCGGGCTTCAGCTCGACCCGTTGTCCACTCAGAATTGCTTCGTTCGCCTTAATCCCGATGGCAGCTGCTTGAAACCCCTCCAGGTAACCCGCCGCCGCACGACCTTTATCACGTTTGACCTTCAGCAAATGCTCGGACATCCCGTCCTGATCATCGGCTCCGAAGTTGGTAATGAAATCTTCTTTGGCTGCCGTCACGTCGGCGGAATTCAGAAGGAAGTTTTTAAGCGCCTCCGAGAGAGGTGTATTGGTGAAGGGCTGCGGCTGACCCTGGTCGCCGGTATTCACCGACTTACTGGCATTAGCCACCAGCGCAATCCCGGTTTCGTGATAAAACGTTTCTTTGCGCGCATAGACCTCCCAGCCCAGCAATGGCGAGTCGGCTTCTTTGAACATCCACGCCTTGTTCTCACGCATCATCACTGCCGCGTCGCTTCCATACAAGATCTCGTATTCGCCATCGAATGAATTCGCCAGTGTCGCCTCGTAATTCATCAAGACTTTGTTTGGGAATTCAATGATCGCCTCAACAGTGTCCGGGACATCGCGGCCGTCTTGTTTCCAGAACGCGATCGAGCCGAAGCCGGTCACCGAGACCGGTTTTGCGTTCATAAACCACATCGCCTGGTCGATGGCGTGACTGCCGATTTCGCCGATCAGGCCAATCGAAATCGCTTTCTCGAGCCGCCAGTTCAGTTGTTTCTCGCGTTCCGGGTTTGGTGAGGTCGCGCGCCAGCTTTGCTTTTTATGAAATTGCGCGCGAGCCTTGACGAATGGGCCGAGCGCGCCCGAACGAATAAACGGCAGCAGGAATCGCCGTTGTGGTTCCGAGCGCATCTGCAGGCCAGCCTGGAAGACGACTTGTTTCGCGGCTTTGGCGGCCGAGGCGATGGTCCGAGCGTCTTCGATGGAATTGGCCAGCGGCGCCTCGCAATAGACATGTTTGCCTGCCTTGAGTGCCGCGAGAACAATATCCTTATGTTGGTGAGTCGGTGTCGCAATAACGACAGCCGGGATATCTTTATTGTCCAGGATCGTCTTATAGTCTTCGACCTGGGCAGCTTTTGGAGCGAGACTTGAGGCGCGCCGCAGAAATGCAGGATATGAGTCGCAAATCGCGGCGATTTCCGCTTGAACGTCCGAAGGGTCCAGCCGCGCGAGCGTATTCACGATTTCACGACCCCAAGCCCCCAGGCCAATCACAGCTACCTTCACCGTCGGTCCCAGGAGTTTCTTTGGCGCGTCCGGCGGTGTGTTGGACTGCGCGAACAGCTCGACACCGCTCCCCAGCATCGTCATAAGCGTCGCGGCCGAGCTCCCTTTGAGAAAGTCGCGGCGATTAAAAATTTCGTTGTCGTTCATATCTATGGACGGCGTTCTTATTCGACCGGCTTTTGCGGCTTGGCGTTCCAGCGCTCATCACCGATGGCCCACTTAATTCCATTCAGAATTAGTTTTTGATAAGCTTCAGCCACTTCGGGCGAGTTCTTGCGATCGGGTGCCTTCGGATCCCACACGTCTTCACGGTGCCCCAATGACGTGTAGAACACGCGACCTTTGCCGTATTCCTTGCACCAGGAAATGGGGTAATCTCCCGGGGTCTTCTCGTTGGGGTGTTTATCGAGCGTGAGCAACCCATGCACTTTCGCGCGATCAAAGTTTTTAAAAAGATAAATCTCATCGAACACCTCCCAGTTTGCCGGCAGGTGACGGCACGCTGGGCATTCTTTATCCTGGTTAATGACGTCGACTTTCACTTGAGCGTGGTGCTCTTTAAATTCCGCGCCCAGCATATCAATGTAGGGTTCAAAGTGATGGAAGGTGTCGCTCGCGGAATGCATTCCGACAAAACCCTTGCCGGATTTAATCCAGTCGAGGAATGCCTGCTTATCCGGCAGGGGTAGGTCTCCAGTCGTATTTGCGAACACCACCGCGTCGTAACCCTTCAGCGCTTCAGCGCTCATTTTCTGTGCCAGGACCTCTTTAATCGCTGCGTTCACCTTTTCCAGATTCGGCTTGCCGTCGGCTCCCTTAAACTGTGGATCACTGGGTTCCACGCGAGCGTAATCAACGGTGAAAGCACCGCTGTCACTTGCCAACTGCGCCAAAACCTTTTCTGCGGTGGGAATTGAACTATGTCGGAAGCCGGTCGTGGTGGTCACCACGAGCACTTTTTTGGGAGCAGCCACGGCGTCTGAAACGACGGCAAGCGCACCGAGTATTAAAAACGCGGTAAAAAGGCCTCCTGATACGAACAGGGTGTTCAATTTCATAAAAATAATCCGTTAGATCAGATATGTCAGTCTAAATGCTCAGACTCTGTCACCCGCGATAAAATTCATTTTTCGGGTGGACGTCAAGGACCGATTCCAGATCGATTAGTTTGCTTGTCCTCCCTGTTTGCTTGTCATCCTCGTTCTCGTCCTCCCTCGTCCTCGAAGCGACGTTTAGGCCCCATTCGAGGAGGATTCAGAGTGCAGGTCCCTCGCTCGCGGGGAACATGCCGCTTGACCTTACCGCTGGCCCTAGTAGTTTCGCTCCGCGTGAAGTTCAGCGGTCAGTCGTTCATCGCCTTTGCCAGGTGGTATTACTTTACCAGCGCGGCGGAGTGGTGTTGGCGGCTGGTGTAACCAAGCAAGATCACCAAATCCGCGGCAGGTCCCCACCTGCGGTTTTTTTGTGGAGACCTCCGGCCAACCTAAACAGAACCATGATTATTGTCCTTAAACCTGGCATCAGCAGGAAACAAGAGAGTACGGTCGTGCGCGAAATTCGGCGGGCCATAGTCCTCACATCATGCGTGGTGTCGCGAGGACTGTTATTGGCGCAATCGGGGACGAATTAACGCATCAATCCTTGGAGACGTTGGCGATGACGTTTCCGCAAATTGTCGAGAGCGTCACACCGGTCCAGAAACGCTACAAGCTGATCAGCCGCGAGGCCCACCCGCAGAACTCGACGATCCAGGTCCGTAGCCTTGAAAGGGTTCGATCCACCGAGGACCTGGTACCTCCATAAATGGAGGTGTTAATGAGATGAAGCACCGGGAGCAAAAGCGCATTCACATCCACTTTTAATCGTGCCCTTACCAGCCCACATTTTAGAAACTCCTTGCTCGTGTTCGATGGCCGATAATAGGCTGAATGCATCGCCCTTGATTTGCGTCTGTCGAACATCACATGAGAATGAGTGTTTTTTTGCGTCTGTGCTGGAGTGTGGTGTTTTTTTCCCCCTTGCTGGCGTATCCGAAGGAAGCCGGCGATGGCAAGCCCCCGGTAGCCACCTCGGCAGAGAGCCTGACTCTGCTGCCTGGGTTTAAAGCGGAGTTACTGCGCTCGGCGCAAAAGGGCGAAGGTTCCTGGATCTGCATGACGATCGATTCCAAGGGTCGCCTGATTATTTCACCGCAGGACGATAAAGATCCGCTGTTGCGTTTCACCCTCTCTCGACGCGGCCAGGTGAGGAAAATCGAAAAAATCGCGGCGCCGGTGCACCAGGCGATGGGGCTGCTGTATACACACGATAGCCTTTACGTGAATGGGCATGGGCCGCAAGGCACCGGCTTGTACCGACTGGTCGATGCCAATCACAACGACATATTTGAAACCAACGAAGTACACTTCCTGAAACACTTTGGTGGCGAAGGCGAACACGGCTATCACGCCGTGGTGCTTGGACCCGACAAGATGATTTACGTGATGAACGGAAATCATACCAAGCTGCCCGAAGGCCTTGCCGAAGATTCGCCGCATAAGAATTTCCAGGAAGAACTGCTGCTGCCCCGCCAGTGGGATGCGGGCGGGCACGCCGTCGGCATTCTGGCTCCGGGGGGTCATGTGTTGCGCACCGACCCAGAGGGCAAACATTGGGAGCTGCTGCTGGCCGGCTTCCGCAATGCGTACGACTTTGCGTTTAATCCCGACGGTGAAATGTTCACTTTCGACAGTGACATGGAATGGGACTGGGGTTTGCCCTGGTATCGTCCGACCCGGATCATTCATTGTTTGCGTAGCGGAGAATACGGCTGGCGGTCCGGTTCCGCGAAATGGCCCGAATATTACGCCGACAGTTTGCCTCCGGCCGTCAACATCGGTGTGGGTTCGCCGACCGGTGTCCAGTTTGGAACCAAAAGTAACTTCCCGGAATACTACCGCAGCGCCCTGTTCGCGATGGATTGGTCTTACGGCCGGATCCTGGCGGTGCATCTTAAACCGAATGGCGCAAGCTACACCGGCGATTACGAGGTGTTTGTCCACGGCCAACCGCTGAATGTGACGCACCTCGAATTCGGTCGCGATGGGGCGATGTATTTCATCACGGGCGGGCGTGGCACGCAATCGGGGCTTTATCGTGTTAGTTACCATAAAACCAAATCGGCCCGACAGGAAAAGAGCGACAAGAGCGATCGACTCGCCGTCCGGCAGCGCCAATTGCGGCACCAACTCGAAGCGTTTCATGGAAAAAAAGATCCCCGTGCGATCGGGGTTGCCTGGCCGTACCTGAACAGTGAGGATCGTTTCCTGCGCTATGCGGCGCGAATAGCGATCGAGTGGCAGGATGCTCCCCTTTGGCAGGAGCGCGCCATAAACGAAACGAACGTCAACGCCGGCCTCACCGGGCTGCTGGCGCTCGCGCGATGTGGCGGAAAAGAAACCCAGCCGGCCCTGCTGCGAGCGCTGGAAAAATTCTCGTTCGATTCGCTTTCTGTGACGCAGCGCCTGGATAAGCTGCGGGTTTTGGAATTGAGCTTGATCCGGCAGGGCAAACCCGCGACCGAGTTGGCGGGTTATGTTTCCGCCGAACTCGACAAAATTTACCCTGCTGACAATGAATTCGTGAATCGGGAACTTTGCCAGTTATTGATTTATCTCGAGGCGCCGGATGTGATTCACAAAACACTCGCGCTGTTGGACAAGGCAAAGACGCAGGAAGAACAGGCGCATTACATTTTTTGCCTGCGCACGCTGAAGGAGGGCTGGACTCTCGACCAACGAAAACATTACTTCGATTGGTTCCGGTATGCCCAAAGCGCGGCTGATGGCAAACCCATCTCCGGCGAAACGCTGACAGGCTACGCGCGCATTTTTAGCGGAAATCCGAACGACCGTCATCCGCCACAACTCATTCAATGGTTCAAGGAAGCCTGGCGCGATTATGGCGACGGGGCCAGCTATCCTAAGTATCTCGTCAACATCCGCAACGATGCCATTGCAACTCTCACGGAAACGAACCGGGTTGTCCTCAGCAGTTGGATTCAGGATTACCGGGCCATAGCCGCGTTCAAACCGGTGAAAGAGCGGCACCTGGTAAAGGAGTGGAAGATGGCTGATTTGGAACCTCTACTCGAGCGGACCACCGAGGGCCGGAACTTCGCGAGTGGCAAAGCTGCATTCCATGATGGGCAGTGCGTGCTTTGTCATCGCTTCCAGGACGCCGGCGGATCGGCCGGACCCGAGCTCACGGCGGTATCCAGCAAATATAGCCGGCGGGACATTCTGGAATCGATACTCGAACCCTCCAAAGTGGTCTCCGAACAGTATCAGAATTCCACAATTATTAAAACGGACGGGGGGAGCGAGACGGGGCGCATCGTGGACGAGAACGAGGAAGAGCTCGTGGTTCAGCCGAGCCCGTTACTTCCGGATCGGGTGACGATCAAGAAAGCCGACATTCGTGAACGACTCCCCTCCAAGGTATCGCCGATGCCTGAGGGCCTGGTTAACCAAATGACGCAGGAAGAGATCCTGGATTTGATCGCTTATCTCAGCGCCGGAGGCAAGGCGGATGCTGCGTCTTTTAAGACGGCAGGAGGGTCGAAGAACCGATAAGACCCCTTTTGGTGGAGTTCAAAAAGGAACGTTGGGTTGATGATCCCGCAAGTGTAAGGAACCCCTCTCCCTTGATCCCTCTCCCCTTCCGAAGGGGAGAGGGGAGACCGTCGGGGCCCAGAGTTTCTTTCACGCAACGGTCGCAGGGATTATCACGCAACAGTGGCAGGGATTATCACGCAACGGTCGCAGCGATTAGCGATTCGGCTTAAGCTCAAGGAGCTTCACTTCCTGAGGCTGGAGCTCGATTTGCCAACTCGCGGTCCCGTTCAGTGGCATGCCCGAAATCAATTCGCGACCGCTGATCGGCCCCTGCAATCCGAGCCCTGCAGCGTTGACCCGCAAAATCCCCTGTTGCTTCGCGTCCGTGTCATTGAGCAACGTCAGGTAGAGCCCCTCGGTTTGGCCGGACCCGAATCTCTCGATGAAAATCCGCGAATTGTCACATCCGGCTTCCGTGACGGGCTGCCAGCCGGCCTCGGCGACGCGTTTGATCAGAGGCAGGTACTTTTTGAACAAAGGTCGATCCCGGTTGTACCATTTTGGATTTTGCCAATAAGGGTTTTCTGCGGCGTTGTGACTGAACATCCCGGGGAACATGCCGTAGAAAAGACTGCGCTGGAAGTATCGCTCAACCATGTCGGAGGTGAAAACGTCATAATCGGTGTTCATTAACAGCAGGTAGGGTTTCCCGCCCGACATCGTCCGCCACAAACTCATCTGCTCATCAGAAGCGGGGTGGTACTTGCCGTTTCGCACCCAATCGGTTTCGGTTCCGAGCACGTCCAGCCAGGGGCAAAGATAGGTGAACCGATAAGGCACCCCATTGGCAAACGTCAGCCTTCCCAACCGATGCACCTGGTCGCAAAACCATCGGGTATATTCATAAACTGCCAGCCCTTTAAACAGCGCCGGTTGCTTGCTGTCACTCGAGAACGTGAGCGGCACGGTGGTAGCGCGAAAGTGCTCTCGTCTGAAGTTGAGATCGGCGGTGACGTATCCCTCCAGCGAATCGAGATACTCACCGTCCAATTGACCTTTTGCGGCGGCGCCATATAAGCGTTCTTGTGACTTTTCGTTCCAATGTACTGTCGCCGCATTTTGCTCACCTCCCGATACCGGCAGACGCGGATTGGGATTTAGACTCCAAACAGCGCCATTGCACCAGGGCTCATTCCGGAAGAGCAAACAAGGCTGGCCGGACTCATCCGACATGGCGGCCAGGTTACTCACCTGGGCCATTTGCCGCTCGGGTTCTCGCGCCCCTTGAGCCAGCTGGTTGCGCCAGCGGACCGCCTCAGCCATGGTTCGAGGCAATTCCTTCGGCATTCGCATCCACCAGGTCATCGGTTCGGTATAGCGAAAGCTCAGCACACCGTGGGCATCATCCCACTTGACGTTATTGTTGCCTTCGTGGTACCTGAAACCGAAATCCTCCCAGCCCTCTACGGTGGAAACATCAGTGAATGGCATCCAAAGTCCCTGTTCTCGAGAACGCACCACAAAGTATTCCGGGTACATCTGGGTCAGCTTTTGAAAGGCGGCGCGAAAACCCCATTGCGGTTCGAAGCGATACAGCACAAACCGAAAATCAGCGCCGGCGGGGAATTGTTCCGTGTCAGGCACCAGGGCGAAATCGTAAGCGATGAAGAGTTGTTTGGTGCCGGCGTGATACCCAATCCGGTATTGAGCCGGCTTTCCCATATCAATCGCCATTGCCAAACCTCCCCGTTCGCTCCAAATCGCCCCCAAAGGATACAGCGACATGGTGCCCGTCGCACCGCAATGCACGGCGGTCAGTTTGATGAATTCCCCTTGTCCCTCAATCACCCGATTGTGCCGGATATCGTCAGCCCAATGCCATTCGATCGCATCGATCGGCAGCGCGAAGATGAGCGTCACGGCACGATCCTTGCCCGTCGTGTCGGTCAGTCGGCCGGAAATCTCGATATGGTCCGGCAAATTTCGTATCTGGGCGTTCAGCTTCAGGCCGAGTTCCGGGAGTTCACCGTTTTGAAATGTAAAAAAGTCCGAATTTGCCGCAACATCGCGCACTAGAAACCCAGACGAGGACGCGGTGGCTAGCTCTTTTCCACCCATATTCAACGAGGTTACCGTGTTATCGCGCATCTCCAGGTTCAAGCCGTCCGAAGTCGCAAACTTCCGACCGGGGCTTTCTTCGCTTTTTCCCTTCGCCAGGGTCCTTTCCATAACCGGCGCACCTTGAAAAAGGATTGCTCCGTTCGGTGCTTTCATTTCCCTCACACTGATATCATTAAACCATGCCTTGCCTGAGTGATTCCGAAAAAGACAATGCACGGTCAATGTCTTCACTGGCTTCTCGGGAATAATGGTCAGCTCACGTCGTTCCCAGTCGTGAGTTCCGGTTCGGAAATTTGCGGTTTGCCCCCATAACGGCGTACCGTCGGTGTAAAGCAAGTCCACGTACAGAGAATAGTCGGCATCTGCGCTGCCGCCCACATCCGCCGCCTTGCTCCAACCACTCACGACCAAAGGTACCGCGCTAAGTCGATTGAGGGCGACGTTTTGGCTCGCTCCACACCAGCCCTCGCCGGTGGGGTTTTCACAGCGTATCGCACTTGACCCGTTTCGGCCTTCGCCTTTGGTCCAAACATACCCTTTGGGAGCCGGAATCCAGTTCGACAATTTGTCAGCGGACGCGTTTTCGAAATTGCCATTGATGACCAACTCAACGTCCAAGTTGCCGGACTTTACCACCTCAAAAGCCGGTTCAACCGCATAGGCCGACTGGATAAAGCATATGCAGCCAGCAGCAATGAAGCTTAGGGCAAGCCTTCGATAAAGCATGAGGTGCATCAGTTTGGCTCTTTTCTCTGCAAATGCAGCCTCAGATACCGGGCTGGCAAGCTAGCAATGGGCAACGCGTCACGCACACGGACGCGCTCCAAATCGCCGTTATCCAACGGTGGTTCGCAGACCGTAAACCCGGCGCCGGAGTACCACGCAGAAAGATCAGGGGAAACTTCACCCGCACAATCTACATCCGTAGCCAGTTTGTCGCGCTCGAAACTCAATTGTAAAAAGTTTTCCAGGCCGATGTTCATCAGTTCAGGAACCGGCAAGCGGTAAGGCGGGGCACTGGTACGGCCCGGCAGTCCAAGATAGTATTTCCAAAGATTGGCTATGCCATCACCGTCAGGTGAAGCAGTTTCGCTGCTGATTTCTGATTTCAGCAACTCTGCGGCAGAGAAGTAGCGCGTACGCCAAAGGTCAAAGCTCGCCATCCAGCGCTCGATTCGCAATTCATACCAAATCGCACCCGAATTGGTATCTACCGAGAGAGTGGCGGAGGAGGCGTCGCCTGAAATCGGCAGCGCCGTCTTGCGCTGACCGCGCTCGTCCAAAGTCCAGGCGCGCACATGATTGGTGCCCACTGGCAGCGTCAGGCTGAAAGGCACGATCTCGGTTAGCACGGGCGCGTGCCCCCACTGGTTACCCACTGAGGTCTTATTGGTGTTCGACCAGATTTGACCTGTGTTTTCCGTCCAACCGGTCGCCACAATCAGTGCGGTGCAATCATTCGTTAAGACCTCCCCTTGCGTCAGCGTGATGCCGAACGTACACCATCCCAAGCGAGTTGTTCCCAAACGAAAAGTAATCCCGCCGAGCGTCACGGAACGATTATCCGCAAAACCCAGCACGGCTTTTGTGCGCGCAGCATCGATAGTGACCATTCCATGGTTAGCCTGGCTTAAGTCCCAGCGCAATTCTCCCGTATCACTGCCTACAACGCTGCCCGAAGTGGGGGGCGGTGCATTGGTCAAACCTGAAGCCGCCTCAACTCCGACGCGGGTGCTCAATCGATTTGTTAATGCCAGCCGGCCAGGAACACCCAGTTGACCACTGTTGAACAAGCTCCAAGCGGACGCATTTTGCAGCAGGTCGAGCTCACGGTCAGGAGTGAGTCCGATCGTAAACTCCTGTCGGGCGGCGGTCACATCAGCCCGCCGGAACAGGTTCGCCGCCAGGAGCATGTTTGCCATTTTGGTCGGATGCTGGTCCATACAGAAAAAACCACGGATGTAACCCATCGGGACGACATCATTGCCCTGGCCGTAGTCGAATAGCCACACCCCATCCCAATCCTGCAGCGCGCCATAAGCCGCCAGCAATAGTGGCCCCTCAGCCCCATAATAATTGGGTGATGGATGTTGATATTCGGTCACCGTGAACGGTTTGCCTTCGATACGTTGCCGCGCCAAGCCGGTGAGGGTATTGTCGTCGGCTAACGTGTTAACCATCGAGATATTGGAAATGTTCCAATTGACGGGATCCCACGGCTGGCCTGGGAACTGCGGATGTTGCCAATAGGCATGTCCATCGATGACGTCGAGTCGACTCTGCACGGTGGCCGGGCTGTTGGCCATGATCGTGCCGAAGATAAGCCCACCATAACCGAGGTTGCTGCGTAGATGCAGTACCATCGCATCGAAGTATGAATACTCGAGCTCCCGAAGAAACTGCAGCCAGTCCCGCCGGGCCTCGATCGTACCACGGTAACCACTTCCCGAATGTGATACGTTCGGCACCGTTCCCGCAGCAAGGGATGCCCCGTCAGGAAGGACTCCAATCTGACCACCCCGCTGCAGCTTGACGTCGGCGAACCAAAAGGTGGCGCGTTTGTCCCCCATCGAACCAAAATTCATTCGCGCGTTGTTCTCGTTGGCTGCAGCTTGAAAGGTATTGGTGAACAGTTGCCAGTTTGTCTTGAGACTAAGGCTTTGCAAATAACCTAACCCATTCCAATTCGCATGCGCCTGCATCACAGAAGCCTCCGCATTCGTCGCGGGACTGGATTTGGCCCAGAAAGAAATCGTGTATACCTGGTTGGACGTTACTGGGAGGTACGGATAATTCAGCTGGATGTACCAGCCGGCCGTATCGGCATTGGTGACGACGATCTTCGCAGAAGGCGCTCCGTCAATAAAATCGTATGTCCTCGTAAAGCTTGCCTGCGCTACGTTATGCTGCTCTGCAACCCAACCGGTCAGGCCGTTGCTAAAGGCACCATTGGCGATCAAATTGGGTCCGAGTGATTGGTTAATGATGTGCCATGCCTCAAGCATCGCCGTTTGATTGGTGTAACGCGCCGCCAGCCACGTATTCCAATGCGCCTGCAAACTAAGGGAGTAACGAGTTGGCAACCTGTCCAACCCTCCATCCAGCCATTTCTGGATAATGCCGTTCTCATTGATGATTTCCACAAAAGCTACTGCAGGATCTTTGGCCAGTGACAGTCCCGTGAAGCGATTGGTCGGCGTCAGGAGCTTGGTCGCGTAATCCTTCTGCAAAGCCAGGGCCCGGTCGTAAAAATACCCCAAAATGTGCGCATCCTTCCAATCCATGCCAGTAACCTCCGGTCCTAAGCCGTCGCCGCTCCGATACTCGCGACCCACCAGCAGGTTTACATCCGAATAAATCCCATGCGCCTTCAGTCGAGAAACAAGCCAGTGCAGACGCTCCACATTGGTTTCACTCAAATTTGTACTGGAAGTTGAGGTATAGGCGATCAGACCCCCATTATACGCCCAACTTGGGTCCATGTGGTGTAGGCGAACCCCATTTACCCCGAATTTTGCCAACCGTCCCGCCACCGCGTCCGCGTTGTTGGTCGGCATAAAAGGCGCATCCCCGGCAAAATTCACTCCCAAAAACCGAATCCGGCGGCCATTGGCGACGAAATGCCCGTTGGTGTCGACGGTGACCCGTTCCGTCGTGATTGGGGAATTCACGTGCGAAAAATCGGTCACGCCGGACAAGGTATCGTTCCAGGGCAACACCCAAGGCAATGGTTGAGCTGCGACAGTGAGGTTGAGAACGGCGGCGGCAACGCCTGTCGTTACTCCCAAAAAGGCTCGCTTCTGAAGCATGAACCGAGTTTGACCTGTGGCTCAAAAGCTGTCCACCAATCATTCACCTTACTACACTTGCATAATATCAAGTATAAGATTAACTGTTATCAGAAGCGGCTCTCCCTTAACCACCCGAGCCTGTCTTTACGACACTCTTGCCTGACAGGAAAAACCGTGACGCGCCGGGCAAAAACAGGAAACAGACAATCGCGGCAAAAAGGAGAGCGTGAACGGTCACCTCAGACACCGAATGAAACGCGCTGAGGATAACGTGGTAGCCGATCCAAACCACGAGCAACCAACGCGCCCAATTAAAGCCTAGCAGCATGAATACGCCACAAACGATCGCCAACAATCGAACCAGGCAAACCCAAAGCAATTCGTTGGCAAATGCAGCATGTGTCTTAAGCTCAGCGATATGCTCCGGCAGCAAATGGTAGGTCAGCGCGACCACGCCGACTCCGATAAAGAGCCAGCTGATGAGTGTGATTGAGAGTGGACGTTTGTTCATACCCATTGCCGCTTCCAGGCTAAAACGCGGCGAATTATTTGCGCGATTCATCCGATATACAATGGGTTTGCAATTGCGTCGAGCCTGCTCAACAATTACTTTTTTCTACGCTGCTGTGCCTGCGTGACGAAAGTAGTTTATGGACAAATCTGCAGAATTAATACTGGACGGGAAGAGCTGCAAACTCCCCATCGTGGAAGGAACTGAGCATGAACGAGCGATCGACATCTCCGCGTTGCGCAACGAAAGCGGTTACATCACTCTGGATGACGGCTACGCCAATACCGGTTCGTGCCAAAGCAAGATCACTTTCATTGACGGAGAGAGGGGGATCTTACGATACCGCGGGATTCCGATCGAGGAGCTGGCTGAAAAATCAAGCTTCATCGAAGTAGCCCACCTCATCATTCTGGGTCGCCTCCCGGGCAGCGCCGAACTGCGCCGTTTCTCGGATTTGCTGACCGAAAATGAGCTGTTGAACGAGGCCATGAAGCACCATTTCGAGGGCTTCCCGACGACGGCCCATCCGATGGCGATCCTTTCTTCGATGATCAACGCGGCCAGTTGCTTCTATCCCGAATTGCTCCACGACGAAAATCACGAGCACTTCGAGATCTCCGCCGCGCGGCTACTCTCCCAGGTACGCACTATCGCCGCATTCGCCTACCGCAAATCGCGTGGTCTGCCGATTATCTATCCCAAACCGGAGCTAAAGTATACCGCCAACCTGCTCCACATGATGTTTTCGCTGCCTTACCACGATTATGACCTCAAGCCCGAGGCGGTGAAGGCGCTCGACCTCATTTTTCTGCTGCACGCCGACCACGAGCAGAATTGTTCGACGGCTACCGTGCGCATGGTGGCCTCGAGCCGGGCGAATCTATTTGCGAGTGCCGCCGCTGGCGTGTGCGCTTTGTGGGGGCCGCTCCATGGCGGCGCCAATCAGGCCGTGTTGGAGATGCTGGAGCAAATCCATCGCGACGGCGATGACGGCTCACGCTTTATCGCAGCCGCCAAAGATAAAAACAGCGGCAAACGGTTGATGGGTTTTGGCCACCGCGTTTACAAGAATTACGATCCACGCGCGAAGATCATCAAAAAAGCCTGTGACGATCTGCTTGCCAAGCTCCACATCGCCGATCCCTTGTTGGACATTGCCAAGCACCTCGAGGAAGCCGCGCTCCATGACACTTATTTCGTTGAACGGAAGCTTTACCCCAACGTCGATTTTTACAGCGGGATTATTATGCGTGCGATCGGCATCCCGGTGGAAATGTTCACCGTTATGTTTGCCATCGGCCGCATGCCTGGTTGGATCGCCAACTATAAAGAAGTGATGGAAGCCCCGACGCGGATTTATCGGCCTCGCCAAATCTATACCGGTCCAACCCTCAACCATTACTCGCCGATTAAGGACCGCAAGTAAGGGCCCTGGATTCCTTACCCTGAACCACCTCAAGGATGAACCTGCACGAGTTCCAAGCCAAACAACTTCTGGCTCAATACGGTGTTGCCGTTCCACCTGGTGAGGTTTGCACCACGGCTGAAGCCGCTCGAGTGGCCTCGGAAAAATTGATCGCCGGCGGAGCCACGCTCGTCGCCGTCAAATCCCAGATCCATGCCGGGGGACGCGGCAAAGGAACTTTCAAAAGCGGCTTCAAGGGGGGCGTCAAGCTGTGCAAAACCGCCGCCGAAGTCTATCACGACGCCAAGGCGATGCTCGGAAACGTCCTCGTCACCAAACAGACCGGACCCGAGGGGCGGCTCGTCAGCAAATTGCTTGTAACAAAGGCGCCCGAGATCCTCAAAGAGCTCTACTTGGCCGTCTTGCTCGATCGCACCATTTCGCGACCGGTTGTGATGGCGAGCACCGAGGGGGGGATGGACATTGAAGAAGTCGCTGCCAAAACGCCCGAAAAAATCATCAAAGAACCTATCGACCCTGCTGTCGGCATGATGCCTTACCAGGCGCGGAAACTCGCCGTCGGCCTGGGTTTAAAAGGCGACTTGATTGGGCAGGGGGCCAAATTGTTATTGGGGGTCTATAAGACCTGGTGGGAATGCGATGCCTCGCTGGTCGAGATTAACCCGTTGTGCATCGTTGCCGATAAGGATGGCAAACATAGTTTGCTGGCAGTCGACGCTAAACTTTCCATCGATGACAACGGCCTTTATCGTCATGCCAACCTGCAGGCAATGCGCGACCTCGCTGAAGAAGCCCCGCTCGAAATTGAAGCCAGCAAGTTTAACCTCAATTACATCAAGCTCGATGGCAGCATCGCGTGCCTGGTGAATGGAGCCGGTCTGGCGATGGCTACCATGGACATTATCCAGCATTTCGGTGGGGCACCGGCCAATTTCCTGGATGTCGGCGGGGGTGCCAGCCAGGAGCAAGTCGCAGCCGCTTTCAAAATCATTCTGCAGGACCCAAATGTTAAAGGGATCCTGGTTAACATCTTCGGCGGCATCATGGATTGCAACGTCATCGCCAATGGCATTGTCGCTGCCGTCAAAGAGACCGGCCTGAAACTGCCGCTGGTCGTTCGCCTCGAAGGCAACAATGTCGAGGCAGGCAAGAAAACCCTAGCCCAATCCGGTCTGACGATTATCAGCGGAGATTCAATGGCCGATGCCGCTCAGAAGGTGGTGCAGGCGGTCACCCAGAAGGGTTGAATGTGATTGACGAAGCGCTCGTTGAACAACTGAATCGTGGGTGTGTTTTCCCATCCGATGCATGACCTGCCTGGCGAGCCGGGCACTAAAGCTGCTTCGTGCCATCAAGGAGAAAAAAAAGGCCTCCTAACTACAATCTCCCAAAATGTCTATTCTCGTTACTCCTGAAACTCGGGTTCTGGTCCAGGGCATAACCGGCGGCTTCGGTGGCCGCCATACTCAACTCAGTTTGGCCTACGGCACCCAAATCGTCGCCGGGGTGACCCCTGGCAAGGGCGGGCAGCAGTTTGAAAACAAGGTGCCTATTTTCGACACGGTTGCCCAGGCGATGAAACAAACCGGCGCGACCGCCTCGGCAGTCTTCGTCCCGCCGGCGTTTGCGGCCGACGCGATTCTCGAGGGGGTTGATGCCGGCCTTGATCTCGTCGTCTGCATTACCGAAGGCATACCGGTCAATGACATGATCAAGGTCAAACGCGCGATGGAGGGAAAATCAACCCGTCTGATTGGTCCAAATTGCCCGGGCATCGTTACTCCGGGTACTGGCACCGGATCACAGGGCGGATGCCGAATTGGCATCGCGCCCGGGTACATCCATAAGCGCGGAAACATTGGCGTCGTCTCCCGCAGTGGCACCCTCACCTACGAAGCTGTCTGGCAGTTGACTTGCCGCGGAGTCGGTCAATCGACCTGCGTCGGTATCGGCGGCGACCCGGTCAATGGAACTTCGCATCTCGATGTTATCAAAATGTTTGCCGCGGACCCGGATACTCGTGGGATCATCATGATCGGTGAGATCGGCGGGGCCGCCGAGGAAGAAGCCGCCGAATGGATACGCCACAGTTGCAAGAAGCCGGTGGCGGGTTTTATTGCCGGTGCAACTGCCCCACCGGGTCGTCGCATGGGGCACGCCGGCGCGATAGTCAGCGGCGGCAAAGGCACGGCCGCGGCCAAAATCGCTGCGTTCAAAGCCGCTGGCATCGGTGTCGCGTCGACTCCGTCCGAAATGGCGGATACGCTGCTCAAAATGATGTGAGACGTGATGCGTGATACGTAAGACGTAAAACGTGAGTGAATTCAACCGCGGAGTCTCTGGTATAGAAGTCGATGCTTACACGGGCGGTTAACAACGCCAACCAAGACTCTCTCGACGACTTGCTTAAGCGGTTTTGTCTGCCCGATCTGCCCTGTTGATTGGCTATTGTTGATTTCATTCTGAATCTTGCCGCGCTGCTCCTTTGGCTGAGCTGGCGTTCGGCCCACTTGGATCCGCTGGCTAATAGCACGCCCGCGACGTTGATGGGGACGCTCAAAAAAACCGAGCCGGCCCGCTTTAAAGGTTCGCAGTTTCTTGCGGGTTTGGTCCTCCTGCTTCTGCTGCGGGCATTCGTTTATTGGGAACTGGGGTCTCCTGTGGACTGGACGCCGAAATTAAATCTTGGTTTTATTGTATTAGCCTTCCGTAGCCAGGCCTTTACGACAGTCGCCTTGTATTCCCTTCTGAGTTATTTGCGATTCCATGTGATCTTTTACTTTTGGTTGCTCCTGTTGACCGTCGCGAATCGATCAACTGCAATGCCCGATCCGATTACGAAATTGGTGCGGCTTCATCTGGGGCGTATTGCCCGCTGGCCTGGCGTGGCGCAACTATTAATCCCCTGTCTTTTGGCGGCTGGATTGTGGTTCGCCTTCCACTTCCTCCTGGTCCATTCAGGTGTGACGGCTCGGGTCAACTCACCGGCACACCTTGCAGGTCAGGCTTGCCTAATTGCTACCGCCCTTTGGCTCAGTCTTAAGTACCTCCTGCCGCTTCTCCTTATGCTGCACCTGATCAACAGCTATGTTTTTTTCGGGAATAATCCGTTCTGGGATTTCGTCTCGAGCACCTCGCGTGCGCTACTGCTGCCGTTGGGCCGGCTGCCCTTGCGAGTAGGACGGCTCGACCTGACGCCGTTAGTAGGCGCACTACTGGTGTTGCTGCTCCTTCATTGGCTGCCGAATTTTGCCGCCGGCCAACTCGCTCGACGGAACCTGACTATGTGGCCGCAATAGCCGCCTCGGCGAGCGGCAGTGGCAGGCTCCTTGGCAATTTCACCCAGACTGTCGTATGGTTGCCGCGCTCACTCTCGATGCTCAAGGTGCCGCCGTGCAATTCGGTAAGACGCTTGGCGATCGTCAACCCCAAACCCAGGCCTTGTTGCTCGTGCATCTTTCGATCGAATTGCATGTAAGCGCCCACACGTGTGATGTGTTCGGTGGAAAACCCACGACCGCGATCGGTAACGGACAATGTCAGGCCTGCCGCCGTTTCTTCCAGGGTCACCCGAATCGGGGTGCCTGGCTTGGAGAACTTAAACGCGTTTTGGGTCAATTCATCGACGATTCTTGCCAGATAATCTTCCGCCATGGGCACCGGAACGTCACTCAATTCAAGAACCAGGTCTTCAGAGCGATTGTTGGCCAGGGCCTGATTGGAGGCATGAATCTCGATCAACCCGCAAGCGGAATCCGTTTGTCTGGTTCGCAACGCCGCGATTTTCTGCGCGTCATTGCCGAGCAACTCGATCTGCGCATAAATCAGGAAATTCTCAATTAGACGCTCCAGGCGTTTGCCTGAATCGTAAATCACCTGGCCCATCTCCGCGATTTCCGTTGCCGGAAGTGAAGCCGCGTCGGAACGCAGGATTTCGCCATACGCCAAAATGCCGTTTAGGGGTGTGCGCAACTCATGGGGCAGCATCAGGCTGATGTTGTCGCGCAAATCAGATAATTTCTTCTCGGCCTCCGAACGGACGATTTGCGCCTTTTTGAGCCGAGCGGCGACTGCAGCGTAAAGGGCGTCGATGGTGAATGGTTTCGGCAGGTAGTCATCGGCGCCTAATTCCATACCGTGGCGCATGCCAGCGTTGTCCGCCAACCCGGTCATCAGGATAAAAGGGATCGATGCAGTTGTCGGCTCGTTACGGAGGGAAGACAAGGCCAGATAGCCGTCCATCTTCTCCATATTGACGTCGCAGAGGATCAGGTCGGGCAGAACTCGCCGCGCTATCTCCACGCCGGCGACGCCGTTGTCGGCTTCGATGACTTCATATCCTTTCTGCTCCAGCGCCATGTGCACCATGTCGCGCAGCCATTCTTCGTCATCGATAACCAGAATTCGCTTCATAATCGCTTAGAACCAACCCGATTCAGCTTTGCAGCGCAGATAACGTCATTTTTTTCGATCACTCCTGTCCACCGCGGTGTCCAGAAAGCATACAGAAACTGGGATATCGAGCTGCTGGTTCGGCACCAACTATCCCTCGAAGCTCCAGTTCAGCTATGAAAGCTCATGAGCAATTCCTTTGCCTATGTCCCGACTGGCCCGTTTGTGGAGTGCGATTTTCCGGCCTTTAGCGGTATACCTCCCTGCGAATTTATCCTGGGACTATGGATTACCCAAGCAAGTCTGCCACCGAAACCGCCGAAATCTTTTGGCGGACCAAATCGGCCGCCTGCAATTGAGTGACCGCAAACGTTTGTGCCACCGCGACGCACCTCATACCGGCCGCCTTTGCGGCCTGAACTCCATTGATAGCGTCCTCGATTACCACACAGACCTCCGGCGGTAGTTGCAACCGGCGCGCCGCCGCCAGAAAAATGTCCGGCGCCGGTTTTTTGGCAATGACGTCCTCGCCTGTAATGACCGCGTCCCACGTCTGGATCGGCAAGCCAATTTTGTCCAGGTTCGCGGCAATCTTGATCCGGTCGGCGCTTGAAGCCACAGCGATGCGCAGTCCCGCCGCCCGACAGCTTCGCACCAACGCCGGGGCGCCGGGAAAAACCTCAAGCCGCTTGGGCACCAGCGCGAGGTAGATTTCGTAAGTCCGTTTCTTGGCCGCCGGCAAATCCAAAGGGAATCGGTACTTCTCCGCGACGCCGCCGATGTAGCGATCTTCCCCTGTCCCGACAAACGGAGCGAAATCCTCGGGCAACACGGTCAGCCCTTTTTCTGCGAACATCGCAATGGCCGCGGCATTGATTAGTGGTTCGGAATCGGTCAGCACGCCATCCATGTCGAAAATGACCGCGCGTATTTTTGCCTCTGCTTGCATCGGTGCGCGTACGTCACTGATGACGGTTTCCGATTGCCGATGTTTTGCCCCAAAGCTGTTCGACTTTTTCCACGACGTCGCGCGTAGGCAACTCAGCAAGGCCTGCGGAATGACGCAAGATCGCGACATTGTTACCAGCCGGTCGCCAAATTGCCTCGGCGGTGTCGGCCCACAACAGCAGGCAGGGCAAACCGACCGCCGCTGCCAGGTGCGAAATTCCTGAATCGTGACCAATAAATCCCCGGCACATTGCCAGCCGAACGGCCAACTCCGGCAACGGAAGACTCTGCGCAACTCGCACCCGTGTGGGAGGCAAGGCGGCACTGAGCCTTTGCAGCCGTTGCCCTTCGGCCTCTCCCCCGACGAGCAATAACTCGTGTCGTGTTCCGAGGATCAAATGCTCGAGCAGATCGCCCCAGGCGGCTTCTGGCCAATTTTTGGCATCGCTGCCGCTTCCGGGGTGCAACGCCAATGGCGGCTCCTTGTTCGAATTTGGCAGAGCCGCAAGCCGAAGTTTCGGCACCGGATCGGCATCGAAAATCGCTAAGCGCTCCAGCGGCTTGAGATACACTTCAGTCGCATGAGTATTACTCCGCTCGTCGGGGCGATGCGGGCCGGCAATGAATTGCGCCGGCGAACAGCGCGCGATGTTTAACCTGAAGATGTGGTCCGGGTCGTAGAGATAGGAAACAATCAGGTCGAACTCGGAAAAATAATCGGCCATCTCTTCGGCCAGCACACCGCCGCGGGCGAAAAATCCGGCTAGCGGCCGAGCATCGATGGAACGCGCTGCATCGACGAGCCCCGCGGTAACGGCCAACTGGACGATATGGGGATACCCAAGGACCTCCAGGTGGGATTCAGGGAACTGCTGTCGCAGTGCAGCAATGGCAGGCAAGGTCAGGATAAAATCCCCAATCGCTCCGCCGCGAATGACAAGAATTCTGCCGCCGGACGATTTCACGTCACCTTAGTCTGCGTTGAACCTGAAGACACTTCTGATTAATACACCGTAAAACCGAGCAACGCGACTAACAAACCGAACGCGAGCCGAATACTGCAGCCGATTTTGATCCGTTGTTCGGTAGCTGTCGCCCATTGCAGCAAATCGCGCAGCCTCCAGGGTGAGACCGTCAGCCAAATCCCGGCGATCACCAGCAGGTAGGCCCAGGTTTGGATAATCAGCACCAGGGGCGTCTGCGAGAGATGCGGCCGGCCAGTATCAACCATCAGTTTGGCCAACAGTAACAACACAACCGCCAACCCGCGCACCGCCAGGAAATCCTGCACAAAGATACAGCTGCCAATCCCTACCGCCGCGAAACCCAGGAAGAGCACATTTTTGTAAGCCGCAAAATCAGAAATAGATTCCTGGCTGAGATTCAAAAGGAACCACGCCGTCCCCAACAGCATTAAGGCGCAACCCCATGGCACTGACCGCGGAAACTTGCGCACGGCAACCCCAAACCCGCTCGGATTCACAAGACCATAAATCTGCGGCAACGCCATCCCCAAACCCAGGATGATGCTCAATAATGAAAGTCTAATCGTCATTAATAAAAACGCAGAAAACATGCGGGATCAGCCCGCCCGACGCAAGTCATTCTCCCACTCTGTAGGAGACGACGTAAGGAGACTCTGATCAGGAGATTTCCGACAACTGCGTCTGATCAGAGTCTCCTTACGTCGTCTCCTACAACGTCCTATCTGCGGCTATTCCAAAATGGCTGGATCCCCATAGAGCGTAAACGAACCCGCGCGTGTCACGCGCAGATTCATCACCTGCCCCAGGTGCCGCTGCGATCCCTCAAACACGACGATCTTGTTGCACCGTGTTCGGCCCGTTAACCGCTCCGGGTTCCGTTTGCTCGGGCCTTCCACCAGGGTTTCTACCTGCTGGCCGACGAGCCGCTCATAGCGCTCCGCCGCCATTTCGTTCACCAACGCCAACAACCGCTGATGCCGCTCCTGGCGTAGCGCTTCCGCGATTTGCCCAGGCATCGCCGCTGCCGGCGTGTCCCGCCGTTCGGAATATCGAAAAACGTAAGCCTGATCAAACTTCACCTCGCGCACCAGCGACAACGTTTCTTGGAAATCCTCCTCAGACTCTCCCGGGAACCCGACAATAAAATCCGTGCTCAATCCGATCGGCGGCTTAACCCGGCGCAGCTTCTCAATGATCTCAAGGTAGCGGGCGCGATTGTAACCGCGATGCATCAGCTTCAACACCCGATCGCTACCACTCTGCACCGGTATATGTGCGCTCTCGACCAGCTTCGGCAAGCGGCCATACGCTTCTACCAGGTCGTCTCCATACCCTTTGGGATGAGGCGAGGTGAAACGAATCCGCTCCAATCCAGGGATCTCGTGAATCGCCTCGAGCAACAGCACGAATCCCGATTTATCGTTGACGCGGGGAATGTCCCGTTTGCCATAGCTGGTCACAATTTGACCCAGCAAAGTGATCTCCTTCACCCCTTGTTGCACCAATTGTCGGCACTCGGCCACAATATCTGAAATGGTGCGACTGCGTTCTTCGCCGCGTGTATAAGGGACAATGCAAAAGGTGCAGTACTGATTGCACCCTTGCATGATGCTGACAAACGCGGTTGCCGATTTCGCCCCATTCCCGTTGAGCAAATGATCGCGAATGGTCGCTTCGCTCTTTTCCTCTTCGGCGATATCCACCACCTGCTCACGACGACCGGAGAAAATGTCGTCCAGGTAATCGGCGGTGCGATGGAATTTTTGGGTCCCGATGACGAGGTCAACGTCTGGCAGGCGGTCGAGCAGTTCCTGACCGCGGCTTTGGGCCATGCAGCCCATGAAGCCGAATACCAATCCGGGACGACTCCGACGCGTATCGGCGATCAGCGCTTGCATTTTGTGCAGCGCCTTTTGTTCAGCCATGTCCCTCACACTGCAGGTGTTCAGGAGAATGACATCGGCGGTGGACTCCGAATGCGCGAGTGTATACCCGCGGGCGACCAATTGGGCGGCTACCGCCTCACTGTCGCGCTCATTCATTTGGCATCCGTAAGTTTTGATGTAAACACTCGGCATGAGGCGCTGAAAAACAATCGTAAAAGATAAGCTACTGAACATTGAAAGGAAAGCACGAAGCGGCCAAGACCACCAATAAGGAGGCGAGTTCCTGGGCTCAACCGGCGCCGTTCTTCAAGCGCCCGTTACGAGCTCCTGCAGCGTTCGAATGGCTCCTGCCCTGGTCGGATTCGTATGGCGGTCGAGCCATACCGCAACACATCCCGCTGCCTCCGCTCCCCGGACATCCATCTCAAGGCTGTCCCCGACGTGCAGCATTGCCCCGGGCGGCATCGACAAACCCTCAGCCGCCTGTGTAAACATAACTCGCGCCGGCTTGGTCGCGCCAACCTCGCAAGAGATCGACATGGTTTCAAAGTATGCCTCCAGGTGGAGTTCTTGCAGCAGCGGACGCAGGCGATCGTCCCAATTCGAAATAACGCCAAGTTTGAATCCGCAGGCCTTGAGCGCATCCAAAGCCGGAATCACGTCCTCAAACACATGCCAGGCGCCCGCCTCGGCAAAGCGGTCGTAAAGCGCATCGAAAAATGTCGCGCTCGGCGGCTTCGCCATCAGCCCAGAAAAAGTAGCATCCACCAGCTCGGCCCACTGCTGCCGGGTATGCCGGAAGTCTTCGACCGCCCTCCATGCCGTCGCGAAACGTTGATTCAGCCGGGTCGGGTCCAATCCCGCATGACCATGCGCTGCTGCCACTTCAGCGTAAATGTGGCCGACGGAGGGCCAGGGCGTGATCAATGTCCCACCGACGTCGAACGTGATCGCCCTGATGTCGCGCCACTGAACGGCCAAGCCGGATTTTGACACCGGTTCATTTTGCCTGTCGCGGGCTCGATTTCGCCTCGAGCGCATTGGTCATCGCGACCCCGTCACCCGTTCTGCTGTCATCGACCATTCGTTGAGCCCGCGCTCATCCTGGCTTTTGGCAGCAGACAAATGCAGCAACTCCATCGCTTCACCAACGAGATAAAGCGAACCAGCAATCGTAATGAAAGTGTCGCCGGCGGTCGCCTCCAGGGCCGCCGCCAGTGACGGATACTCGAGAACCTGCGCAGTGGGGTTCGCCGCGCGGCAAATCTCGGCCAACCCATGCGGCTCGGCCGTCCGCTCGCTATGGACCGGCACCAGGACAACACGGTTCGCCAGCGGCGCCAGTATTTGGCACATCCGCAACCAATCTTTGTCACGCAGAATTCCCAGCACCAGTGAGGGTTTGCGGCCGGGAAAGTACTGGTTTAATGCCATCGCCAACGTCTCGGCGCCGGCAACATTGTGCGCCCCGTCCAACAAAAAGCGCTGACCCGACGGGCGGTTTACGACCTGCAACCGTCCCGGCCAATGCAGTGTTTTTAGTCCGGACTCAATCGCGCTTGCCTCGATCGGCAGCTTCGGCATCAAAGCGTGGGCAGTCGCGACAGCCACCGCGGCGTTCATCCGTTGATGTTCCCCCAGGAGCGGCAACTTCAATTTATCCAGCGGCGGGTTGTGCGCCGCTGAACCCGGCACCATTGTCACTGCCGCACCGTTTTTTCGAGCCGCTTCCTCAATCACCCGCAGGGCCTCGGGCGCATCAGTACCAGTGATTACCGGAACATTCGGTTTGATGATGCCCGCTTTTTCGCCGGCGATGCCCGCCAGCGTTTCGCCCAGGTAATTCTGGTGGTCATACTGGATGTTCGTAATTACGCTGGCCAGCGGCGTCACAATGTTCGTCGCATCGAGCCGGCCACCCAAACCGGTTTCCCATATCACCACATCACATTCTTCAGCGCAGAAATATTGCAGGGCCAGCACGGTCACCACTTCGAAAAAGGTTGGGTGTTGCTCCGACGTGACGCTCGCATCTCCTGCGTCAGGCGAGCCAGTACCGCTATCGGCCCAACCCTGCCGAAGCAGGGTTTGCATGTCTCGCACCAATTTCGCAACGGCCGATTCGGGTATGAGTTTTCGATTTACCTGGATCCGCTCGCCAAACGATACCAGGTGAGGCGAGGTGAATAGGCCGACGCGCAGCCCGGCCGCCCGGTAGATACTCTCGAGCATCGCGCAGGTTGAGCCCTTGCCGTTCGTGCCGGCAACATGGATGAAACGGAGCTTTTGTTGCGGGTTTCCAGCCAGCGCTGCCAGCTTGAAGGTATTGTCCAGCCCGAACTTCGCGCCGAACCACTGCAAATGATAAAGAAACTGGATAGCAGCGGTGTAGGTCATTAGTCTGACACGACTCTAAACACTGAGGTCACCCGTCGGCATCGAGAAGCGTCCCTGGCGGATCATTGAGCAGCCTCGCCATTTGCCAGGTAAGCAATCGTCCTACACGCGATTCTCGCCCCTCCTCAAAGCACGAATTCGACAGGGATTTTCTGCGCTGATCGCCGCTCCTTGGTGCCCGGGAGCATGCTGCGCCAGGGCATGTTCTTGGCACAGCGACGCATTATGACCTGAGCCTCCAGGTGCCGAAGACGCGAAACAAAGTCCGGGGCGACTGGAAATTCCAGATCAGGCAGGTCCGGCAACCTGGTAGTCAGGTCGCTTTTACTCGTTGGAACACGCGCGGACGATTTTCTCATGCAGCTCTAAGGTGCCATACTTTAAGAATAATTGACGAACCTTTTCTGAATTAGGATCGAGTTGATTGACGACGAGCAAGCCCCGCAACGGATTCTCTACAAATCAAAAGGTCCAGGTCGGCGGTATCTCGTGAGTAGCCATAAAAGTTGATCGCAAAACCGCCGATTACCAGAAACGGTAACCTCCGTGTGCTTGCTTGTTGTTCCAGGTCACAGAAGAACTCCATATTCTGCTCGCCTATTTCCCGTGGCTGAAAGCATGAGCCGCCGCAATGAATCCTTTGAATAACGGATGCGGCTGGTGCGGTTTGCTGTGGAATTCGGGGTGGAATTGGCTCGCAATGAAAAACGGATGCTTTGCCAATTCGATGATCTCCACCAACTTCCCGTCGGGCGTGAAGCCGCTAAATACAAAATCCGCCTTTTGAAAGCGGTCCCGATACGCATTGTTAAATTCATACCGGTGACGATGACGTTCATTAACCACAAACGCCCCGTATAGCCGCGCCGCCCTGGTGCCGACCACCAATTGACAGGGCTGCGCCCCCAGCCGCATCGTTCCGCCTTTTTTCGTCACCTTGGTCTGTTCGTCGAGCATCGCGATCACGGGATGCGGTGTGTTCGGGTCAAATTCCGTCGAGTGTGCCTTCGACAATTTCAGCACGTTGCGAGCAAACTCAATCGTGGCGATTTGCATGCCCAGACACAAACCAAGATACGGCACTTGATTCTCCCGCGCGAATTGCGCCGTCAGGATTTTCCCCTCGATCCCGCGCTCGCCAAACCCGCCGGGCACCAGCAGCCCGCCGAGCCCTTTCAGCGTTTTCTCCGTCCCTTCCCGCTCGATTTCCTCGGCGTCGACTTTCTGGATTTCTACGCCGCAATCGTTCGCGACTCCCCCGTGAATAATTGCCTCATATACCGATTTGTACGCGTCCTGCAGCTCGATGTACTTCCCGACCACCCCGATCCGAACCCGATGCTGCGGCGCAATGATCTTTCTTAAAATCTCTTGCCAATGCGCCATGTTCGGCGGCGGACAATCCAGGTGCAATTGCCGGCACACCAAATCATCCACACGCTCACGCTGCAGCATCAGCGGCACCTCGTAAATACTGTGGTCGACATCCTTTTCTTCAATCACCGCCTCGAACGGCACGTTACAGAATAGCGAAATCTTGCGGCGCAATTCTTTATCGAGCGGCTTTTCGCAGCGGCACACCAGGATATGCGGCGCGATGCCGATTTCGCGCAGCTTGGCCACCGATTGTTGCGTCGGTTTGGTCTTTAACTCCCCAGCCGCCTTGATGAAAGGAACGTAGGTCACATGCACAAACAGCGCATTGTGCGGGCCTACTTCGAGCGCAAATTCCCGAATCGCTTCCAGAAACGGCAACCCTTCAATGTCCCCCGTCGTCCCTCCAATTTCGGTAATGATCACGTCCGCCTTCGTTTCCTCTGCCAGGATGTGGATGCGATTTTGTATCTCGTTCGTGACGTGCGGAATCACTTGCACCGTTTTGCCAAGGTATTTCCCCTCCCGCTCGTTGTTCAGCACCGTTTGATACACCTGGCCGCTTGTAAGGTTGTTCAGGCGCGTCAGCTTGCAATTGGTGAATCGTTCGTAATGGCCGAGGTCCAAATCCGTTTCCGCCCCGTCGTCCAGCACATAGACCTCCCCGTGCTGGTACGGGTTCATCGTCCCCGGATCGACATTCAGGTACGGATCGAATTTTTGCAGCACCACTTTCAGCCCCCGATTCTCCAGCAACGTGCCCAAGGACGCCGCCGTAAGCCCTTTGCCTAAAGAGCTGACTACTCCTCCGGTCACAAATACATACTTCATGTCTCAGGGTTCTTTCAAAGCTGTTAATGCGTGGCCAGCGGCTGCGACCGCCGCTGTGCCGGTTACGGTGCGCCTGTTTGTTCCAGCAACGCCTCAACGCGCGCAACGTCCTCTGGCACATCGACGCCAACACTCTCGTAGGCGACCTTGACCACGGCAATTGGTATCCCGTTCTCCAACGCCCGCAATTGCTCGAGCTTCTCCGCCGCTTCCAACGGCGAGACCGGAAAACGCACCAGGCGCAGCAACACTTCGCGCCGATACCCATAAATGCCGAGGTGCTTCAAAAAAGGAAACGCCGCCAACTGTTCGCTCACCGAACTACTGGCGGCCTCGCGCAGGTACGGAATCGTGCGCCGGGAAAAATATAAGGCCATTCCCGCCGCGTTGACAACGATTTTTACGACATTGGGATTGTCATAATCCTCCGCTCTTCGAATTGGCGTGCCGGCCGTCGACATCTCCGCCCGCTCGAGGGCGCCGACTACCGCATCAATGACTCCCGGCTCGATGAGCGGTTCGTCCCCCTGTATATTTATCACCGCATCACAAGGGCAGCGCGACGCCACTTCCGCAATTCGATCGGAGCCGCTTGGGTGGGTGCTCGCCGTCATTTCCACCCGGCAGAATCTCCGAGCGGTATCTCGGATCCGTTCATCATCAGTGGCAACGATGATTTCCGCCAGCGAGGTTGCTTTTTTACAGCGCTCGATTACATGCTGCAGCAATGGTTTGCCCGCGATGAGGGCAAGAGGTTTGCCGGGGAATCGGCTGGAAGCGAATCGGGCCGGGATGATGCCAACCACACGCAGGCCATGCATCCCTTATCTTTAGTCAGCACCTTCTTCCTTTGCACGGAAGAAATGCACCGCCCGTGATCCCAAAGCACATGGGCAAAACAATGCTCTCGCATCGTTTTGCCCATGAGGACTTGACCTCGGATCACCCGCCTGAATTGTCAACGACTCGATCTCCCGTGAAAGCTTGTCCGCTGTAAACCGCATTGAGCTCCGGCTTTGAGTATTGCATCCAGCCGGATAATTTATCGTTCACCAAGACCCCTTGAGCGTTGACACTGCGCGTCTCCAGCCCCATCCAGGAACCAAGGGCGTTCTGGTGGTTTTCATCAAACAGCAAGGCCTGCCTTACTATCACTGAACCGTTGGGGTTGCTGATGTCCGTCCAGACGTACTCCATCTGAATGACATCGGCGACAAATGCCCCATTTGACCGCACAACAACGGTGTCCCGTTTATTCGGCCGGTACACAAAAATACAGCTTGAGGGATCCAGCCCGTTATCGTGCGCGACCTGATTCACAAAATCCTGTTCGTTAAATGAATGCGTCACAATGTGACCCGTCGCATTCTTGGTGTAATAAGTGCCTCGCCAGTAAAGTCGGAAAAGATCATCCGCTCGTCCTGATGTTGCCGAGAAGAGACAAAAGGCAACCATCACTAACCATAGAGTCCGTAATTTCATATCTGTTTTTTTATCTGTTCTCCCGCTGTTTCGATTGCCACTTTCGGCTGGCGAAGAGGTCCCGCCAATAGGGCTGTTCCCTCCAAAAAGTTTAGAAATCTGCGTAGCCCAAAAACTGCTTGCCAAAAGAAGGATCTTTTGCTCTTCTAATGCAACATTGCAAACAATGGTGCAAAACTGAATGTGAAGAGGATGGTAGTTTCATGCATGATCTGTTATTGGCCCGGGAGCGTAATTCCGCCGGCAAGATACTTAAGCGCGTTAACTTTCTTTGCATCGCTCCAGGAGCAGCGTGTGTCTTTTTGGTAGGAAATTTTAATGGGTGGGATCCTGGGACTCACCCGATGCAGCGTCAGCCCGACGGTGTTTGGAGGATCCAGGTCCCTTTGCACCACGGATACCACCAGTATCTGTTTTTAGTCGATGGTAAACCGGAACTCGATCCACGAGCACAAGGGGTCGCTCACAATCCGCAAGGTCAACGTGCATCCTTAATGGCCGTCAATTAGGGCGGCAGAGGTAAAAAGCTTCAAGGCGACTGCAAACAAGCCGATGCCCCGGTTCTACGGCAGGCGAGACGCCTGCCGCTACCCGGTATGAGGAGCGCCGCACCTATCCAGGCAACAACTCGCGCACCATCGCCTTTTCCTCTTTTAACTCGTTGACCGTAGCATCAATCTTCGCGCGACTGAATTCGTTGATCGGCACTCCTTGCACGATCTCAGGCTTTCCTTGTGCAGTGCGCACAGGAAAAGAGCTAATCAAGCCCGCTTCCACCCCGTAGCTGCCATCAGAGTTCAGGCAGAGGCTATGCCAATCACCGGCCGGCGTCGGCTCGCAAATCGAGCGAACCGTATCGACAATTGCGTTGGCCGCACTCGCCGCACTCGAAGCGCCTCGGGCTTTGATGATCGCCGCCCCGCGTTGTTGCACCGACGCGATGAACTCACCCTTCAACCAGGCTTCGTCACTAATCGATTGCGGCGCCGGTTTGCCATTGACGCGCGCATTATAAAAATCCGGATACTGCGTCGCCGAATGGTTTCCCCAAATCGTCACATTCGACACCCCCGTCACCTCGACCCCCGCCTTCTTGGCCAGTTGCGATTTGGCCCGATTCTCATCCAGCCGCGTCATCGCGAAGAACCGGTCGCGCGGCATGTCTTTGGCATTGCTCATCGCGATCAAACAATTCGTGTTGCAGGGATTGCCGATCACCAACACCCGCGCATCCGCCGCGGCATTCCTTTGAATCGCCTGGCCCTGGCCCACGAATATCTTTCCGTTGATCCCCAGCAGATCCTTGCGTTCCATCCCCGCCTTGCGCGGCACGCTCCCCACCAGCAACGCCCAATTTACCCCTCGAAACCCTTCATCCAGATTCGCCGTCGCCACCACTCCCTTCAGCAGCGGGAAGGCGCAATCGTCTAATTCCATCCTCACACCCGTCAGCGCCGGCAGCGCCGGCTCGATTTCGATCAAATGCAAGATGACCGGTTGGTTCGCTCCGAACATCGCCCCGGAGGCAATTCGGAACACCAGAGAATAACCTATCTGCCCGGCAGCGCCGGTGACCGCGATCCGCAATGGCGTTGTACTCATGGCTCATTAGTGTCTGCAGGCCGACCCGTTTTGCAACTGCAAACAATCCGCTCCCAGGAAAAGGAATTGAGTTCAACCGCCTTATAGCTAGAAGCTCTGCAAGTCTATGGATCTGACTCGGACATCCGGGTATGCATTTAACCTTGGTGAAAAATCGCCGTGCGACCTTTGCGGTCGACGGTTTCGCTCACTTCGACGTCATGTCTGACCCGCCCATCACTTTGTTCTGTTTCGCGGTTAAGGAGGAAGCAAAGTTCTTCAAACCGCTGGTCCTCGCGCGATCGGATATCCGGATTCTCTTGACGGGCATGGGTTCGAATAACGCCCAAAGAGCTCTGCGCGCGACATTCGCCAACTACCTGCCGACCCGGGTGATAAGCGCTGGTTTGGCGGGCGGCCTCAAGCCTGGCTTATCTACCGGCACCGTTTTGTTCGAAATCAAGGGTGACAACATAGCGCTGCACACAGCACTCATCGCAGCCGGTGCCCTGCCAGCCCGGTTCCACTTTGCCGATCACGTCGCTACGCTCTCCTCAGAGAAACAGCGGCTGCGCGAAACCACCGGGGCCGATGCGGTCGAGATGGAATCTCAGGCCATTTCACAGATTTGCGCCGAGCGGAAAGTCGCTAGCCTTACAGTCCGGGTGGTGCTGGATCCAGTCCAAGAGGATCTCCCACTCGATTTTAATCAACTGATGACATCTGATCTGCGGCTTGACTCGGCCAAGCTGGCGATTTCTTTGCTTAAGGATCCGCTGAAAGTCCTTGAACTGCTTCGACTACGCAAGCAGACCAACCTCGCGGCTAAACGATTGGCGCAAGTACTGGCTCAGGTCTTTTTGAAAGACGGTTGAGGCGTGCGTCTACTTGTCCACGGTAAATGCCCTTGCCACCTCATCGAACGCTGCCAGCTGGCGCTGTTCCCAGGCGGAGTCCCGATTCAGCTCGCGCGCCATGAACCGCGCCACCGCTGGCGCCATCGCTTGCGCCGACCGTGCATTCAAAAACAGAGCGCGCGTGCGCCGCGCCAGCACGTCTTCGACGCTTCGCGCCATTTCAGCTCGCACTGCCCAGATCACTTGGGCTCCGCAAACCGGCAGCATGGAATCCAAGGGCCCGGCTAAAGACGGCTGCTCTCGAATAATTCTCTCAATTGAGCCTGCGTCCGACCCATAAACGGAAAACGGTCCATTGCGATTTGTCTCAAGTTGCGCGCCATGAATCGGCAGGGTTGCGGTGCGGCACGGCCGTTCTTCCAGGTGCCCGAGCAGCAACGCATGATCAACGCAGTCTTCGGCCATTTTTCGATAGGTTGTCCATTTGCCGCCCACGATGCTGAGCAACCCGGATTTGGAGATGCTGAGGGTATGATCGCGCGACAACGACGCCGTGCTTGACCCTGACCTCGCATCCACCAGGGGGCGGATTCCGGTAAAAGCGCTCAGAACATCTCCTCGTTGCGGGGGTCGGGCAAGGTAAGCGCTCGCGGTCTCGAGGATAAACTCAATCTCTCCATCGAGCGGTGTAGGTTCGAGGGTCGCCTCGGCAATGGGTGTATCTGTCGTCCCAACTACCGCATGACCGTGCCATGGGATCGCGAACATCACCCGCCCATCGCGAGTATGCGGGACCATGATCGCGGTGTCCCCCGGCAGAAACGAACGATCGAGCACGAGGTGCACTCCCTGGCTTGGAGCAATCAGCCGTTCTGCCGCCGGATCATCCTGGAGGCGCAGCCGGTCGGCAAACGGTCCGGTCGCGTTGATAACACAACGAGCCGCAACCGCGTGTTCCTCGCCGCGTTCTTCATCCCGAAATTCGACGCCGCATACCAGCCCTTCGGCATCTTTCCGCACTCGTGTCACCGGCGCGTAATTAATCAGGCAGGCGCCGTGATCGGATGCCGTCATCGCGAGGTGAATCAGCAAACGGCTATCATCAAACTGGCCGTCATAATAAAGCACGCCTCCCCGCAACCCTTCCTGTTCCAATGTCGGGATCCGCTCCAGAACCTCACCGCGGGACAACAGCCGCGAGCGGCCGAATCCGTACTTGCCGGCGAGCAGATCGTATGCCTTCAGCCCCACTCCGTAGAAAGGTGCCTCCCACCACTGATAGTTCGGCACCACAAAGGGGAGATTACGAACCAGGTGTGGTGCATTTTGCAGCAAAATGCCCCTCTCCTTCAGCGCTTCCATTACCAGCGAAATGTTCCCTTGCTGAAGATAACGCACCCCGCCATGCACCAGCTTGGTCGAGCGGCTCGACGTCCCTTTCCCAAAATCGCTCTGCTCCAACAAGACAACGCTATATCCCCTCGATGCCGCGTCCACTGCGATTCCCATCCCGGTTGCACCGCCCCCAATCACCGCAATGTCCCAGGCACCGCGATTGTCCAAAATTCGCTTTAAGGAGGTTGTTCGGTCCATCGCTATGAAATTGATCGCAGTCGGTAGCGCGGGCGCCCCGACTGCGCTACGCTGTCGGCTCGCCGCAGCCCGGAGGCTCACGCGTTCTTAATCTTGCTCCGTATCGCGATCTCCTGTCAACCTACGCGCATCCTCGACGAAATGGCGAAATCCGAAACCCGAGGCCGAAGCCAGATCGAATGCCGACGTCCGAACTGGTCGGCAAGTGTTGTTTTCCAGAGCGTCGGTCTTCGGGTTTCTCATACTGCTCCGTATGACTGACCCCTTCAACTCGATCGATGCCTTTCTCGCCCAAAGCTGCGGCCTCATTCAGCAGCTCGATAAAGCGGCCATTGCACGCGCGCGCGATTTGTTGTTGGAGTGTTACCGCAACCAAGGCCGCGTTTTCACGATGGGTAATGGCGGTTCCGCCTCCACCGCTCAACACTTTGCCTGCGATCTGGCAAAGTTTGTCGTTCCCCCGGGCCAGCGTCCATTCGATACGCGCTGCCTGACCGATAATGTCAGCCTTTACACCGCCTGGGCCAACGATGCCGAACCCGCCGATGTCTTTGTAAATCTCATGAGCGGCTTGCTTCGCCCCGGAGATGTCGTCCTTGCGTGTTCCGTTCATGGGGGTAAGGGTTTTTCCGCCGATCTCGCCCGCGCTATCCGCTTTGCGAATGAATCCGGAGCACGCACACTCAGCCTGGTCGGCTTTGACGGAGGTATCATGCATCGGGAATCAACCGTCTCCATCCTGGTCCCGGTGAACTCGACCCCGCAGGTCGAAGCCATTCACCTCGTCATCGAACATTTGCTGATGTCCCTCATTAAAGAGGCGCTCGGGGGATCGCTCGATGAGCATTAGCGCCTTGTGCATCGGCCACGCTTCGTTCGACCTGTGCATGGTCGTTTCTAGCTTTCCGACAGAAAATTCCAAATCGGAAACGAATCTGCTGATCGAGTCCGGAGGCGGGCCGGCTGCCAACGCCGCCTGGCTGTTAGCGCGCTGGGGCGTCTCTACCGCGCTGGCCTGCACGCTGGGGGATGATGAATATGGCCGACGCGCCCTGAAGGAATTGCGCGAGGCCGGCGTCGATTGCCGATTAATCCAGCAACTGTCCAACCAGCGAACTCCGCTCTCTTTCATTATCAGCAGTCGCGGAACAGCATCGCGAACCATCATCAATCGCAAAGTGCCTGGCCCACCTCTCAAACTCACACCGGACAAACTTGCTGAACTCGATCCCAAACTTCTGCTCTTCGATGGGCACGAACCCGAGGCCTCTCTGCGAGCCATCGACGCTTTCCCGAATGCCATCACCGTCCTCGATGCCGGTTCACTTCGTGAAGGAACACAACTCCTGGCTGGACGCGTGCAGTACCTCGTCAGTTCGGAACGCTTCGCCGCCCAGGTGACTGGCGACAAGGATATCATCCACAATTGGCAGACCTGTCTGCCGCGGTTGCGCCGATCTAACAATCGCGTCATTGTCGTTACACTCGGCGAACAAGGTCTGATTTACGACGACGGCAATTCTCAGGAGCGGCTCCCAGCCCTTCCTGTCCCGGCTAAGGATACCAGTGCGGCCGGTGACGTTTTTCACGGCGCATTTGCTTTTGCTCTGCTGCAAAACCTGCCTCTTCCTCAGGCGTTGCGTTTGGCCACAACCGCCGCGGGATTGTCCGTTCAAAAATTCGGCGGCCGGCCCTCAACTCCCGATCTCGCCGAGGTGAAAAAGGCAATGCGCGATGAGTGAAAAGCCCTCTTTTTATGGCCCGCCCGTTTGCGTGGTCGGCAACGTCAACCGCGATATCAAATTGCACGGCGTACCGGCCTCCCGCAGTATTTTGCGCGACGGCGAGACGAGCGTTTCCAATGTTCAGGAGACGATTGGCGGTGGCGGCGCTAACAGCGCCTGCGCCGCCGCCGCGCTCGGTGGAAGCGTCCGTTTCGTTGGAAAAATCGGCGCCAACGCCCTCGGGGAACGTCTGCGCGTGGCGATGGAAAAGCACGGCGTCCGCACCTATCTCTCCCGGTCGCCCAAATGTGAAACCGGCACCACTGTCGCGCTCGGGTTCGAAACCGGTCAGCGGCATTTCCTCAGCTGCCTGCCGAATAACCGGTCCCTGGCGTTCGAAGACCTGGACCTCACCGCCCTCGACAGTTGTGAGCATTTGCTCCGCGCGGATGTCTGGTTTTCAGAGTCGATGCTCGGCGAAGGCAACCGGCGTTTGCTGACGGAAGCCCGGCGGCGCGGCCTGGCTACCTCGCTCGACATAAATTTTGATCCTTGCTGGTCGAGCGATTCGACAATGGAAATCGCGCGACGCAAACATCAGCTCCGGCAAATCCTTCCATTGGTCGATATCGCCCACGGAAATATTCGCGAGTTATGCGAGTTCACCAACACGACCGATCTTTCAAAAGCGCTCGCTTACCTGGCTGAATGGGGCGCGCGAGCCGTAGTAGTTCATATGGGGATCGAAGGCGCCGGTTTCTACACCAACGGTGAACTCCTCGTCGAGCCACCTGACCTTGCACAAAACCCTATTCTGTCTACCGGAACGGGCGATGTCCTGAGCATGGGCATGATCCTGTTGCACAGGCGAACTGACCTCTCTATCCAGGAAAAACTGCGCCTTGCCAACCGTGTCGTGCGTCAGTTCATGGAAGGTCAACTCGACCTCATCCCGTGTTTGTGATCTTTGTGCTCTCTTGTGGCTACTGCTCACGCGTTAGCAGCCTGGCGAGCTCTTGTGGTGAGGCCCCCAACTTCCCGGCGTTGGCCAGGATGTCCTCTCCCCGCGCCGGATACCACGGGTCCCGGCTTATATCCGTCAAACCCGCGAGATCAAACGGCGCGATCGCTTCTAGAATTGCTTTCTTTAATCGCTCCTGGTCCTCCGCGCTGCGCGCTTGACGGGCCGCCGCGCAAAGTCGCTTTAGCTGCGGGCCAAATTCCGGATCCCGACACAGCAAAAAAGAATCCGCCAACTGGGCCTTGCCCAAACGCCGGCTAACTTCCGAGAAACTTGCCGCCGCGAAATAGAGCAGGCTCAAGGCCTTGAATAGCTCGAACCGATCCATCGTTGTGTAGAGCGCTCCGACCAGGTCGGCGGTGGTTTCCAATTCCAGCGACGTAATATCCGCATATTCCTTCAACGCCCGTGACCAGGAATCGCCTTCCTGGTCATAGCGGAGCATTCGCCCGATGCGCCTGATCCCCAGCAACGTCAGCGGAAAACCTGTCGACAGCAACGGATCGACTACTCCCGCCGCCGACGGCAGTAACACCCAATTCTTGCCAGTCACTTGGCCACAATGAAACGCGAGTCGTGGCTGATACACGAAAGGCACTACGCTGCGAGCGCAACCGAAAATTTCTCGTAAGCTCGGTAGTCGCTCCAGCAGCCGCCTCCACCCGGCCTCACCTGAGGTTAACTCGAGCTGTTTGGCGGTGGCATCGGTTGCTGCTATGCCCGCGCTGGTGATGCCATTATTGAATTTCAACACCCATATCCACCCACCACGGAAGACATGATGCACTGCCGCGTCCTCCGGCGGATAAGGTGGAACACGTCCGACAATCCCAAAGCACACCGGCAAGGCACCCACTCCTGTAAAATGGGAGAACAATGCTTGGGTAGGCGGCAGCATCGCGAACGATTTTTCAGGCAGACGGAGCAGACGAAAAAGGAAGCCGCGAGCGCCGGTCGCATCGATGACCAGATCCGCATCAATCTCGAGCCTTTGGCCTTGTCGGGTTGCGGCGAATCGCATCCCATCCGGGAGCTCGGTCGCTTCAGTCAGGTCCACTTGGTCCATGTAATCAACTCCAAGCGCTTGGGCTTGCTCCACGAGGTATCGATCAAAATCCGGCCGGTACCAATGCGTGTCGGCGATTTCATCGCGCGGACTCGCACCTACCAGCAGCTGCGTTTTGCGTCCGTCCTCAACCACGTAAGGCCGATCCCATTCGTGCTGATAAAACGTAAACCCTCGCTTGAGTCCGCAAGCCAGCTGTGGCAGCTGTCGCTGCCAGCGCCCCCACTTGGTGAGCGGCTTTACGGCAGGCAAGTCGTACTCCATCGCCAACTCCTCGAGCAGCAGGTTCGTCAGCGGCGTCGTCGATTCTCCAATCACAAACCGTGGGTGTTTGCCGCGCTCGATCAACCCTGTCGAAAAACCGAGTCGTCGAGCCACCATCGCCATCAGCGATCCGCCGAAGCCCGACCCTACTACAAGCACTTGGAAACGAGCCGTGCTCATAGCGCGCCACAGGTCGCGCACGCGATCGGCGGGAGCATTTGCTGCGACAGATTAATCGTATGCAACCGCCGATTCCGCGCCTCCAGGCAGCAGTGGCACTCCGAGAATAAACCCAGGTTCCACGTATCAGCGAACACGCGGCCTTTGCCCAGTTTCAACGCGTATTTCAAGGCCTTCTCCAGCGTCGACAAGCGCGGCCTGGCAAACTCACCGGCCTCCTTTAACCGTTCCATCGCCCCATTACCACCTCGGGTCGGAATAAGCGAAACCACAGTCGCACCGCACTCAAACGCGAACTCAGCAGATTTCACCGCCCATTCCAACCCCTCCGTCTCGCTCATCCACGGCGTCTTGACCAGCACGAAAGCCCTCACGCCTATAGCTTCTCGTCGCAAAACGCCCGTTGATTCGGAGAACTGGGACAGCGTGAAGTTCTTGTTTAACCGCGGCAGGATCTCGGGATGAACGGTCTCCAGCCCCATCCCAACCTCCAGCGAACCGTTCAGCAAGTCACGAAATTCGAGCGTTCGCTTCCCAATCAGTCGCGGATGACTTTCCACGATGACATGCCTCGCGAAGGCTATCCGCTGACTAATCTCTCTATAATCGCCGGGCGGAATCGCCGCCGGATCAAAAAAACTTCCCCCATTGTACAGCTTGATGTGTTCAGGCCGGCACTTGAACTCGTTCAGAGCGTAGTCAATTTGTCGCCCGATCGCCCCTCGTGGCACCGTCTGCGTCAGCGTCGTCTTCCACAAATCGCACATGACGCAATGCCAGGGACAATCTTTGTTCGTCAATAAAATCGTCCCTGACTCCACGATCCGCCCCGCAGCCGATCGTTCTTCTTCGAGGAAAAAACCATGTGGCGTAAAAGGATCCTGAATCGTCCGGGCTGGACGCTGGGCCAGGATCCACTCCGTTATCCGCTGCTCTGGTAAGATGGAACCCAAGTGCCAACTAGTTAGGCTCGCCAAAGCCCCAATGAGGCCCGACACGAAAGTACTCTCTACGGCCGATAATTCTCCCTCTCCCCTTCTGAGGGGAGAGGGTAGGGGTGAGGGGTACTTGTCATGTTCAGCGAGTTGTGGACTTAATCCTCAACTGTAAATTGCCAAAAAGTGCTTGCGGTATGCCGCCTCACCGCCAGAGAACCGCTGGCGCAAACGCTCCGCCGGCAGCGCCCCATTCTGAAAACGGCGCTTCGCAAAAATCGGCATATCAAAACCTGTCACCGCCTTCACACCTTTTCCGACAACCTCTCCTTTCAATTGGTAGAGCTTCGCTACCTCGTATTGCGTCAAATCGATGAACGGGATCCCTTCGGCCTGTTCAATCACCGCTGGCCGCGTGAAAGGACTGAACCCCTCAAATCCGCAATGGTGGGCCGGCGCATACGTCCGCGTATATGAGCGGCTCAATCCGCCGGAGTAGGTCAACGAGTGCTTTATTGTTCCCAATCCCCAGCCCTCCTGGTACAGCATCCGGTTGTTTACCACGCTGCGAATCGTCAGCTCCGGATTCTCCTCAATCGGATAATCTTTTAGATTCTCGTCGCCCCCGTCGCCGTCGATAAGAAATTTCCAATCCGGATAGCGTCTCCGGATGCCGCGGCATAATGCCAGCCCCATTATAGCGCATTCCACATCCAGTGCTTTGTAATCCTCGAGGATTCGTATCGTTTCGGCCACATCCAGCGAGGCGGCATCCGCTTCTATCGGCTCCAGGAAAAGCTCCAAATCCAGCTTCTGCAGGAACTCTCTCGCCTGAGCGAGGTCCGGACCACCATCGATGGTCAGTGTGAAGGCTTTGAGTCGCGCCGGGTTCAGGCCCATCTTCAACATCGAATGATACGTCACCAAAAACACCGCGCCGCTATCAACGCCGCCGGAGAAACAAACACCGACCGGTGCATCCACCGGCAAACTCGCGAGCCAGCCTTTGATTTCATGTTCCAGAGCCCCTATGTAATTGCCTCCTAGTGAACTTAAGTCGCCGGCGAAGGCATTGCGCGCGGGCGAAAAGAAACGTTCGTAAAGCGGGTCGGGGTCTGGACAGCCAATCAAATGGATCTGGACGATATGATGCGCAGGAATCATGCGCGTGTAACTCGGATGAAATTGGTCGCCAAAACCATTTTGCTTTAACCAATTCCGAATGGCGTCAATTCGGTTGGCGACGATCAGGGCGGGTCCTTCATGCCGTTTCGCCAAAAAGTAACGCATCGGCCGATCCAGCGAGCGCGCCAGGCGCACGATTTTGCCTTCCTTGGCCACCAATGCGAACGAACCCGTAATCTCCCGCACCGCCTCCGACGGTCCTCGCGAGATTCGCCCACGCGCCTCCTCGACCGTCATGTTTAAAATGCGATTGGCGGCAGGGTCTGTAAGATCAACTACCCTTTCCAGATATTCGGCTTGCATACAACCGAAACTTAACAGGCTCGCAGAAAATCCCAAAGTCTTAAGTTTCGAGCTTCTATGGTCGACCCTTAGGCGTCCGCGAAAAAATCCCCTGAGCGCCGCGCGTGGTTCAATAACCATTTACCTCCGCCACCAACTCCTTGGGTCTAGTACCCATTGTCTGCCAGGACCAATCGACGACGTTTTATTTAGCTTCGGATCCTCTTTTTCATAGGTGGGAGGACTCTGAAAGCGAGAGCGACTCCTTACCGGGAGCCGCTCTATTCATAGTATCTTCAAATAGTCTTCGCACTTGGCTTGTGTCAACCAATTTTATGGAGCCACGAACGCGTTTTTCAAACGGTCCACGTCATTCACCGCCCATAAATTCAACGGCCAAACCGACAGACCATATTTGACAAAACGGACGCTCCCATCGACAAACGCAAAGTTCGATCCGCCAGCCCGGCCTCCTTTGTGGATCACCGAATGGCACCCGTGTTCGATCCGATCGACATCATTCCCCGTTGGCACCCCACCCGATGCTTCAAACATGTCCATGAAGTAATCCATCGCTCCCTGTGGATCGGTCGGCGTCGCCTGCGCGATATTTTTTTTCTCGCCGAACATCACCGTTTCCGAAGGTTTCATTACTCCGAGATCTTTCATCGCCGCGTGCGGATATGTCCCGGCCATGTACTGCGAGAAATCCCCCGCGCTCAGGCTATCGGCAAAAAAATCGTTCCACCCGTTGATGAAATAACTGCGTGGTGCGCGATCCGCAGCCGTGGGGGAGCCGGTCGCCGTTTGTGGCACCCCGCGCTGCAGGTCGGTAGGGCAGACCAGCAGGTTCGTATTTCGGTAGGCGTCCAGGAGCAACGTCGGCCAGCGATACGCGTTGGTCCGAGGCGGGAAAAAGCCGTCGCTATCATCCGCGTAAAGCTTCAGCGACAGCTCAATCTGCTTGAGGCTGTTGACGCACTTACTGCGGTTGGCCGCTTCCTTTGCCCGCGCCAGTGCAGGAAGCAACATGCTCGCCAATATCGCTATAATCGCAATAACCACCAGCAGTTCAATCAATGTAAATGCACGCCCGTTGCCGAGTCGCGCCCCAGAGGCAGGGTGATTCATACTCGTCGTTCAAGAGTTCTTTTTTGCCCGCTGCCAAAGCGAACTGCTGCCGGGGCACTCGATCTCACAATCGGCTCGAATATTCCTCGTTCCCCAGCGTCAAGCTTTTACGCTATGACGACGAAAGTCTGGATGCTGATTGCTATGGCCATCGTGCTCGGCGGCTTATCGCTTTACCTTAATAGAGACTGGTTTGCCAAGAACCGTATTCAAATCTACGACCGTTCACGGCCCGCCCGGGCCGTCTTGCGCCGCGGCCGAGCCGACGATTCGGCCATTGATCCCATTGTCTTTGGATTTGACCGCAAACTGAAGCTTACCGCCCTGAAAGTGATCCCGATCTGCGCTATCGAAACCAATAAGTACCCGCTCCCCGTTTGGTCTCTGGTTTCGGATTCCAATTCCCTGCCCATTAAGGCCTTCACCTATGGCATGCGTATCCCCGGGATGCGGTCCGCCGTTGAAGGCGTCCGCCCTGTCGCGCTTGAACCCGGGGTCCAGTACCGCCTGTTCGTCGAGGTCGGTGCCATTAAGGAGCAGCACGACTTCGTTCCTGTTGCCCGAAGTGAGTGAAACCGCTTGCGCCCCGCCCGCCCGCCGGTAAGGTGAATGGCATGTTTTGGAAAGCGTTTGTAGCAGCATTGATCGTATTTCCCATGACCTTACGCAGCCAGGCTCAAAGTTCGACCTCAGCAGCATTACACAACTTCGAAGCTCGCGCCGCCAAGTGGACTGCGGCAATCCGCTTGCCGCATTTCGAAACGGATACCAATGCCGTCCGCGATTCGGTGAAACAAACCATCACCGCGGGAAACAAGGCGCTGGATGGCATCGCTGCTATCGATCTCGCAAAAGCCAACTTCAAAAACACCGTCTGCGCCCTCGATGACGTCGGCTATGACATCAGCTTGGCGGATAACCGGCTCCAGGTCATCAAGGAGACCAGTCCCAATGCTGCCCTTCGGGAGACGGCCACCGACTCCCTCAAAGAACTCGAGGAATGGATGGTCGGCCTCGAATATCGCGAAGACGTCTACCGCGTCATCAAAGCCTTTGCTGAGCGCAAGCCAAAACTCAAAGGCGAAGACGCGAAACTCTTGTCCGAAACGATGCGCGATTTCCGGCGTGCCGGCCTGGAACTCCCCAAGCCCGAGCGCGATGAGGTCGAAAAAATGCGCAAGGAATTGTCCCGCCTCACCACCGATTACCTCTCCAATATCACCAAAGCCGAAAAGCCGGTGAAGTTCTCAAAGGCGGAACTCGACGGTGTGCCGGCGACGTTTCTCGATCAGGTCAAAACCGGCGACGACGAATACACCGTCCTGGCCAACGTCACCTGGCAATACATCATGGTGATGGATAATGCGCGTCGCGAGGAAACCCGCAAAAAACTGCTCATTGAACACGATAATCTCGCGCGCGCCGAGAACCTGCCGTTGCTCGCAAAGATCCTCCCTCTTCGCGATGATATTGCCAAGAGGCTTGGGTACAAGTCGTGGGCGGATTATCAAACGGAAGTCAAAATGGTCAAGAATGCCGCCACCGCGATTGACTTCCTCGAGCGCCTGAAGACGGGCCTGCAACCGAAATTCGACGAGGAATTAGCCGAGTTTCGCCAAATCAAAGTGAAGGAGGCGGGCGATCCCAACGCTCAAATTCGAATCTGGGACTGGCGTTATTTCAGCAATCAGCTGAAAAAGGCCAAATACGATATCGATGCCGAACAACTGCGCGTCTATTTCCCGTACCAACGCGTGCTCGAGGGCATGTTCACCATCTATCAGCGAATTTTTGGCCTCAAATTCGAGCGCGTCGATGCCCCATACAAATGGGTCGATGATTTACAGCTCTACGCGGTCTCCGACGCTCACTCTGACGAACCCCTGGGTCTGTTCTACCTCGATATGTTCCCGCGCGAAGGTAAGTACAATCACTTCGCCCAATTCGGACTCATTGGCGGCAAACTATTGCCCGACGGCAAGTACCAGCGTCCCACTGTCGCCCTAATCTGCAACTTCCCATCTCCGACTAAAGACCGGCCTTCCTTGCTCTCGCATAGCGATGTTGAAACCCTGTTTCACGAGTTCGGCCACGCCATGCATTCGATCCTCACCCGCGCCAAATACAGCCGCTTCTCAGGGACCAGCGTGCCACGCGACTTTGTCGAGGCGCCGTCCCAAATGCTCGAAAACTGGGTTTGGGATAAGAAGGTCCTGGATAGCTTTGCGGCCGATTACCGGGATCCGTCCAAAAAGATCCCCGCCGAGATCCTCGCTAAACTTAAGGAGGCCCGACTTGCCACCGAAGGCACCCGATATCGGCGCCAGCTCTCGTTCGGACTGACCGACCTCCTGCTCCACACCCAAATTCACGATAACAACGCGCAAGAAGCCCTACCGCTGTCTAACCGCATCCTCAGCGAAGTCTTCCTGCCGTTGGCGCCGGATACTGCCTTTGTCGCTTACTTCGGACACCTGATGGGCTATGACGCGGGCTACTACGGGTATGCCTGGGCTGACGCCATCGCCGCTGATATGGCCACCGTATTCGAGCAAGCGCCCGACGGTTATTACGATCGTGCCGCCGGCATGCGCCTGCGCCGCGAGATCTACGAACCGGGCGATTCGAGAGATGTGAACATTTCTATCGAGAAATTTCTGGGCCGTGAACGATCTCTCGAACCATTCCTCAAAAAGATCGGTATCGAAAAAGGCACGGGTAAGGGCAAGATCGCATCCACTGGCTCAAACTAGTTCCGGAACCGCCGCACTGACGAAGGCAACCTGCCCACAAGGGATTCCCCCCTCTCCCTTTCTGGCGGGGGCTGGGGTCAGGAGTCCTTGGCATCCGTACTTTCCCTAGGTGCGCCCCAGGATCCTCCTAGTTGCTGTTTTCGGTTTCAGAATCGACCCTTTGGTCGGTTAACCCAGAGGCAACCGATAGTATGGGTTAATGGGCGGCCCACTGCCCGCGGGCCGCCCTCTCTTTTTCTGCAATCCTAATCCTGCTCCTAATCGTATTTCTGCTCCAAAAACTTTTTGAGGGAATTTGCCAGTCCTGGCGTATAATGGATGCGACTTAGACCTAAACTATGAAAATATTGAAAAACCTCACCGCTGCCGTCCTGACCGTCTCGGTTTTGGCTGGCCCTCTTGTAGCACTTGCTGGCGATCCTCAACCCGCGGACGCCAAGAGCAAGGTAAAACCTTATACCTTAAAGACCTGCATCATCTCAGGCGATAAGCTCGGAGAGATGGGCGATCCGTACACATTCGAGTACAAGGACCGTCAAATTAAGCTGTGTTGCAAAAACTGTCTTAAGGACTTTAACAAGAGCCCGGCCAAATTCGTGAAAAAAATCGAGGAGGCTGAGGCTAAGGAAAAGAAGAAAGGTTGATGAGTTCGGCGTTTGCCATCTTGTTTTCGGGGTTGCTGGTTCTGGCTCAAATGACCGGAACCAGCTACGTTGCGATGGCCAAACCCCAAACTCCAAACCCGGACTGTTCATGCAACCAAGCGTGTTGCTGCAGTGCTCAGCCGCACCATCAAATTCCACTCTCCGCCAACCCGGTTTGCTCTGCGCCCACCCAGCTGCAACTGATCGCGCCCTGCGGCACCCTCATCCTTTGTCTAACTGCCCCGCAACCGCCTAAGTCTTCCGCTTCCAGTCGTCTGCTGCTTTCGTGCGAGCTCGTTCCCCTGTACACCCGGACGTGCTCTTTCCTGATCTGAGTTTCTGTTCTGCACGCCCTTAGTGTGCCTTGAAGCGGCGCGCTTGGGGCGTTTTTCTCGCGACCTCGTTCCTTGAGGTCATTTGTTTCCTTAGCTATCTGAAAAATTGAACGTACTCATCTCATTCGAATGAATCTGCCGGTTGTAATTCGAAAACTCGCAAGGCCGCTGTTTAGCACCGGCCCCGCAGGCCCGACTAGGGCGCCGACTGGTAGCCCGGTATCGCCGGCGAATTGTCTTGTAGCGCCGACTGGTAGTCGGCTGTATCGCCGATTGCTAATCGGCCTTGCCCTCATTCTCGTCGGCTGCAAAGGCCTCCCCACAGCCAGCGAAAAACAGGCTCGCCAACAAGCCGCTGATATTGCCGCCGCGTATCGTCCTTCTGGTAACAAACCCGCCCTTCCCACCCTGACCGCCAACTCGTCTCTCCAGGAGTTCCTTACCTTTGCCTTGTTTAATCACCCTAAAATCGAAGCTGCTTACTTCGATTGGTCGGCATCGGTGGAACGAATCACCACGGCGCGCTCTTTGCCCGACCCTCAAATCACTTTCCAGATGGATATCCAGAACATCGTTACCTCGATTATGCCTGGCCTGATGATGAGCTTTCCCGGCCCAGGCAAACTTCGGGCCGGCGCCGATGTCGCCTCGGCCGAAAGCGACGCGCGGTATTTTGCGTTTCAATCCGCTGTTTTGGACGCTGCATTCGCGGTCAAACAGTCCTTCTTTCAGCTGTACTTCCTCGACGAAAAGATTCGCGTGAATCGTGAAACCCTTGCGCTGTTAGGGGACCTCGAAAAACTTGCGCGCGCGCAGAATGCGGTCGGCAAAGTTACCCTCCAGGACATTTTACGCGCTCAAATCGAGAAGGACCGTCTCACCACTGAGGTCGCCAACCTCGAAGACTCCAAATCCTCGCTAAAAGCGCGGTTCAAGGAAGCTCTTGGTCTGCAGGCTGACCAGGCTGACCCGCCGGTCCCGCAACACTTGGAAACCGCGTCGGTGGACCTGGACACGGACGCATTGCTCGAAACCGCCTACGCACAAAACCCCCGCATTGCCGCGATGAAAGCCGACGTGCGCCGGGCCGAAGCCGCCATCGCCCTGGCCCGCAAAGGACGCATCCCCGACTTCAGCGCCGGCTTAATGGCCGACGTCAAACTTAACCCGATCCTCTATCGGCCCCTCGGCACCGTTACCCTACCCATCTGGCGCGACAAAATCGCCGCCCAAATCGCCGAAGCCCAAGCCAATAAGAGCGCCGCCGAAGCCCGACTCACCGCCGAGCAAATCTCCCTCGCCGTTGATCTGGCCGAGAAATCTTTCATGCTCCGCGAAGCTCGCCGCAATTTACTCCTGCTCGATCAACAACTCCTGCCCAAGGCGCGTCAATCCCTCGAAGTTGCGCGTATTGCCTATCTTTCCGGTCGCCTCGATTTCTTTAACCTGAGCGACAGCGAGCGGACGTTGCTCGGTTTCCAGTTGGACCAAATTGATGCCAGAAATCAACGCGAACTCGCCTCCGCTCAAATCTCTTTGCTGATCCTGGGCACGCCACCCGAGGCCAGTTTAAGTCCAAAGGCCAAACCCCAGGGTCCAGAGTCCAAAGCCCAAAGTCCAAAGTCCATGGCACAACCACCATTGTTTGAGAATTTACCGGTGTCGAAGTGAACATTTATGCGATCACAACGCCAATCTGCTGAAACCCGCCCACGTTGGCCCATTCGTAGCGGTCAGACGACTCCTCGTAGCGCAGAGTTTCACTCTGCTGTATCGCAGGTTTTCAACCTGCACTCCGCCGCGCATTTGCCCCCTCGCGCCATTCACGCGCGGCTCTACACCAAAACGACCTTCGCTCTGATTTCCCTGCTCCTGTTCTCCGCCCTGTTTCTCTTTACCGCCTGCGACCGGCACCCCGCCGCGAGCACCGAAGAAACCCTCTACACCTGCGGCATGCACCCCCAGGTAATTCAATCCAAGCCCGGCAACTGCCCGATCTGCGGCATGAAACTCACCCCGATTCGCAAACAGCCCAGCATCGCCTCTTCCTCAAACGCCATCGCCGGCGCCACCATGGATTCATCCGTCATCACCCTCGATTCCGCCACGGTGCAAAATATGGGTTTGCTCACCGGGATCATCTCGCGCGGCCCTTTGCATCGAACGGTGCGCACCGTCGGCACCGTCGATTTCGATGAAGCCTCCCTCGCCGAGGTTACTACCAAATTCAAAGGCTGGATCGAAAAATTGTACGTCGACTATACCGGCCAACAGGTCCATCGCGGCGAGCCGCTCTTTGAAGTCTATTCGCCCGAACTTTATAGCGCCGAAACCGAGTACGTCCTTGCCATGAACGAAACCGTCGCCCCCGGCGGCATCGGCGCTGACCTGATCCGCAAAAGCGCTTTGGACAAACTCCGCTATTTCGACATCTCCGAACAACAGATCGCCGAATTGGAAAAAACACGACAGGTCAAAAAGACTTTGCAGGTCATCGCCCCGCGCGACGGCATTGTCGTCGAGAAGACCGTCGTTGAGGGCCAAATGGTCGATGCCGGCATCCGGTTGTATCGCCTCGCCGACCTCGGCACTGTCTGGGTTCAATCCCAGGTCTACGAACAAGACTTGCCCTTCGTCAGCCTCGGCCAGGAAGCCACCGTCAGCCTCTCCTATTTGCCCGACCGCAAATTCCGTGGACGCGTCACCTTTCTATATCCAACCGTCGACGATAAAACCCGCACGGCACGCGTTCGCATGGAATTTCATAATCCGGGCTTTTTCCTCAAGCCCGGCATGTTTGCCACCGTCGAGCTCAGCGCCGAACTATCAAGCTCAGCGTTGCTCGTTCCGGACTCTGCCGTCCTGCGCAGCGGCGAAAAAAATCTCGTCTTCATCGCCCGCGACGGCGGACAATTTGAGCCGCGCAGCGTGACAATTGGCGCGCGCGGCGAGGACAATTCCTATGAAGTGCTGACTGGATTGAATGAGGGAGAAAAAGTCGTCACCTCCGGCCAATTCCTGCTCGACTCAGAAAGCCAGCTGCGGGAGGCGATTCAGAAAATGCGAAAGCCGGGCGAAATGGAAAAAGCCGCGAGCTCCGCGCACGAATTGCCCCGCGCGGTGCCTTCCGCACCTGGAACGAATGTCCCGCTTGACACAAAGATCAAGTACATCTGCCCGATGCCCGAGCATGTCGCCATCGAGTACGAATCATCGGGCAAGTGCCCCCTCTGCGGAATGACTCTTGTGCCCGTCTCTGCCTCAGCTCTCCACAAAATTCAGCCGGGGGGTCAAGTCCTCTACTATACCTGCCCGATGCCCGAACACAGCGATGTGCGCTCTGACAAGCCCGGAAAATGCCCCAAATGCGGAATGACCTTAATCCCGGTGATGAGCAGCCCGCCACTTGCCCATCATGTCTCCGAACATGCTCCGCCCCCGCCTTCCCCGGATCTGCCCGCGCTGTTCACGTGCCCTATGTCCAGCCATGCCGATGTCGTCTCCGACAAACCCGGCAAATGCCCAAAGTGCGACATGGATCTCGTGCCCACCAGCTCCGTTCCCCACGGCAAAACCGCCGAAGAGCGTTGGCGCAAACAGCACGCGGGGACAATGCATAACTAACACGGTGCAAATGTTCTCCCGCCCAAAATCCAATCTCGTAGCGGCTGGCATCTTGCCTGCCGTACAGCCGGGCATCTTGCCCGGCGGGTCGCCCGGCGGAGGGCCCGTTGGCGTTGGAGTGATCCTGATTTCGTTCCGGGCGGCGGCACGCCGCCCTCTACGACAGGCAAGATGCCTGCCGCTACAATAATTCCCCATGCTCTCGCGCCTCATCGATTTTTCTCTTCGCAACAAGTTCATCGTGCTCATCGGCACGCTCACCCTCGTCCTTGGCGGCATCTATGCCGTGCGAAACATCCCGCTCGATGCCATCCCTGATCTCTCTGACGTCCAGGTAATCATCTACACCGAATGGCCAGGTCAGGCCCCGCAAATCGTCCAGGATCAGGTCACTTACCCGATCACCACCAAAATGCTCTCCGTCCCGCACTCAAAGGTCGTGCGCGGCTATTCCTTCTACGGCTTCTCCTTCGTTTACGTCATCTTCGAAGACGGCACCGATCCTTACTGGGCCCGCAGCCGCGTCCTCGAATACCTGAACGGTCTCGGCACACAGCTACCGAAAAATGTCGCCCCCACCCTCGGACCCGATGCCACCGGCGTCGGTTGGGCCTTCATCTACTCGCTCAACTCGACCAACCGCAGCCTCGCTGAGCTGCGCTCCATGCAGGATTGGTACCTTAAGTATCAACTCACCTCAGTCGAAGGCGTTTCCGAGGTCGCCTCTGTCGGCGGCTTCGTCAAGCAGTACCAGGTCACCGTCGACCCGACCAAACTCCGCGCCTATGGACTCGCCCTCTCCGACTTGAGCATGGCCATCCAACGCAGCAATGGCGAGGTCGGCGGACGTTCCATCGAGATGGCCGAAAAAGAATTCATTCTTCGCGTCCGCGGTTACATCCAAAAATTGGACGACCTCAAAAAAGTCGCCGTCGGCGCGGGGCCTAACGGCGTGCCCATCCTCCTCGGCCAGGTCGCTAATGTGCAACTCGGCCCAGATATGCGGCGCGGTATTGCCGAGTGGAACGGCGAGGGTGAAACCGTCGGGGGCATCGTCGTGGTCCGTTACGGCGCCAATGCCCGCCAGGTCATTCTCGATGTGAAGAACCGGCTCGACCAGGCCATGAAAGGCTTGCCGGAGGATGTCCAGTACTCGATCGCGTATGACCGCACTGCCCTCATCCAGCGCGCCGTCAAAACTCTCGAAGAAAAATTGCTCGAAGAAAGCGCCGTCGTAGCGCTCGTCTGCGTTCTCTTCCTGCTGCATTTCCGCAGCGCACTCGTCGCGATTGTCATCCTCCCCATCGCGGTTCTGATTTCCTTCTTGATCATGTATGGCCAGGGGCTCAGCTCTAACATCATGTCGCTAGGCGGCATTGCGATTGCCATCGGCGCCATGGTCGATGCCGTCATCATCATGATCGAGAATGCCCACAAACACATGGAGCATGACGCCGGTAAAAAGCCGCATTGGCAAATCATCCGCGATGCCTCGATCGAGGTTGGCCCGACCCTGTTTTATTCCCTGCTCGTCATTACTGTCTCCTTTATTCCCGTGTTCACGCTCCAGGCCCAGGAAGGCCGGCTCTTTAAACCGCTCGCCTTCACCAAAACCTATTCCATGGCCGCCGCCGCTCTGCTTTCCGTCACTCTCGCGCCTATCCTGATGGGTTATTTCATCCGCGGAAAATTGCTGCCTGAAGAAAGAAACCCTATCAACCGCTTCCTGATCTGGATTTATCATCCCGTGATCGATTTCGTCATCCGCTGGCGTTGGGCCGTCATCGTCGCCGCCGTCGTGATTGTCACTTGGGTCTTTCTGCCTTGGAACTGGCTCGTCGCAAATCGCCTTCCTGACGGCACCGCCAAACAGTGGGCTCAAAAACTCGCGTTCCTCTTTCCCTATCAAAATCTCGGTTCGGAATTCATGCCGCCCCTCTACGAAGGCGATTTGCTCTACATGCCGACTACCTTCCCAGGCCTCGGTCCGACCCAGGCCCGTCACGTCCTCCAGCAAACCGATAAGATCATCCGCACCTTCCCTGAAGTGCGCACCGTCTTCGGCAAGATTGGCCGCGCCGAAACCGCCACCGACCCCGCGCCTATGGACATGGTCGAAACCACCATCCAACTCAAAGACGAAACCGAATGGCCCGAGGTCGACATTCGCGACGGCGACGGAAAAGTCGTTGCCCATCGCCGCAGAACTCCCGATGAGCTTGCCGATGCGATGAATGCCTCCGTCCAGTTTCCGGGTCTGGTCAATGCCTGGACTATGCCCATCAAAACACGGATCGACATGCTGGCCACCGGCATCAAAACCCCGGTCGGCATCAAAGTCGCCGGACCCAATCTTGCCGAACTCGAGCGCCTCGCCTCCGAAATCGAGCCTGTTATCCGCCAGGTCCAGGGAACCGCCAGCGTCTATGCCGAACGCGTTATGGGCGGCAACTATGTCGAATTCAACATCAATCGCGACGAGATCGCTCGCTACGGCCTCTCACTCGGCGCTGTCCAGGATGTCCTCGAAGTCGCCCTCGGTGGTATGCCCCTCACCACCACCGTCGAAGGCCTCGAACGCTATTCCGTCAATCTCCGGTACAACCGCGATTTCCGCGAAAATTTGGAAGCCCTGCGCGAGATCATCGTCCCGACCCCATCCGGCGCCCAGGTCCCCCTCGGTCAACTCGCGCGCATCGATGTCGTGCGCGCTCCCATGGGCATAAAAAGCGAAGGTGCCGTCCCCAATGCGTGGATTTACGTCGACGTCAAAAACATCGACATCGGCACCTACGTCCAGATGGCGCAACGCGCGGTTCGGCAGGCAATCGCTGACGGCAACATTAAGATGCCCAACGGCTACAACATCTTCTGGAGCGGCCAATACGAATATATGATGCGTGCCAAAAAGCGCCTCATGATTGTTGTCCCGCTCACACTCCTGATTATTCTCCTCATCATTTACCTCAACACCCGCTCGGCCGTAAAAACCGCCATCGTCCTCCTGGCGGTTCCCTTCTCCCTCGTCGGCGCCGTCTGGGTCCTGTACCTTTTGAACTACAACCTCAGCGTTGCCGTTTGGGTAGGATTAATTGCCCTGGCCGGACTCGATGCCGAGACCGGCGTCGTCATGCTCCTCTACCTCGACCTCGCTTATTCCCATTGGCAATCCGAGGGGCGAATGCGAAATCACACTGACCTCCGCGACGCCATTTATCACGGCGCGGTAAAACGCGTCCGTCCCAAAGCCATGACCGCCGCGGTCATCATCGCCGGCCTGATGCCCATCCTCTGGAGCCACGGCGCCGGTGCCGACGTCATGAAGCGCATCGCCACCCCCATGATCGGTGGCGTCGTAACCTCCACGGTCATGGAACTCGCCGTCTATCCCGCCATCTTCTATCTCTGGCGCTCCCGCCGCCTCCGCCCATTGTAGGAGACAACGTCAGGAGACTCTAATCCCCTATTGGGCGGCATGAAGCCAACCAACTTCTCCAGGCGTCCGCAGGTTTCCCCCCTCCTTGGGGAGAGGGATAGGGGTGAGGGGGATTTCTTTTGCGATCGATCGTTCGTGGCAGACTCTAATCCCCCTTAAGCGCGGGCGGGATTCCTACAGCTTCAACCAGCGTTTGAGGGCAGCGTCCACTTCGCTAATGACACGAGCATCAAATTTTCCAGGAGCTTTGCGGACGAATTCTGTGAACTTCACCGGCTGGATGCTCTGGACATTGATGTAGCTTTGCTCCCGCAGCCACGGTACGCGGGGCAATGTGACCTCGTAAGGCTGTCTTCAAATTGCCTGATGATCAGAACCACGCTGGCCAGGGCCAGGCGGGCATCAGTTCGAGCCGCCAACACCAGCGCATAACGCGGCTTGCCAACCATCCCCAAGTCAATGAACCAAACTTCCCCGCGCAACGGGACAGTTCTCATGCTTAAAACTCATCAGCCAGCGGATTGCGGCGGGTGGCAGGGCTCAACACGTCATCTTCCGGGCTATCTGCCTGGACAGGGAACGGGATTGCCCGGCGCTTAATAATCTGTTTATAAAAAAGTTCCAATGCGGCTCGTGGTTTCAGCCCGATCTCTTCCAAGACGGCTTCCGCCTGGCGTTTGGCCTTCGGTCAATCAGCGATGCGGCAGAAGACAGTGTGTTTGACGTTTTTATGCTTCATTCCTGTTCGTTTTCTCTGCGTCTTTCGCGTCTCTGCGGTTTATGTGGCCACTCGGATACCAGAGAGCAACCTCAGAGACGCGAAAGACGCAGAGAAGAAAAAGCAGACGAACCTCTCCTGCAAAGCTGTGACCTTAACCGCTCGTCTCCAGCCCGCCTCCTGATGTTACTGCTGCCGCACGCCGAGTGGACTGAAACTTTGAATGCTCACCGCCGGACAAAAATACATCGGTCGGCCGCTGACCACCATTTGGACTTCCCGAGGGGCCGTCCCATTGTCAACTCGCTAAAGCAACTGATCAGCTCCCGGGTTCAGCCACTCAACGGTTGGTCCTCTTCAGCCGAAAAAGCACCGTACCACCCCCGGAATTAATTAAAACCGATTTCGTTAAACCATCATCGATTGGCATTTTCGCTACGCTTGTCCAATTAGTGCCAACCGCGGGCAGGTTTTGCTCCAGCACAAAGCCATCACCGGAAGAAGGCCAGGAAACGATTACCCTATTGTCTTTTGTGAGGTAAGCGGTCAACCGCGGTGCAGGGAACGGCACCCGGACATACCCTACGCACGGACCGACTTCCGACGTTGAGTTCTCCCTCGCGACGTTGTAGTGAGTGCCGATGATGGCCGCGTCGAGCGCCGATGAATAGACCGCGACTTCGTCCAACGCGCCGCAGAAACCCTCAAAGCCGAGACTGCTCAGGTATCCATCCGTTCCCATCTCTACCAAGCCACGGCTGCCCAGATGAGGAGCGGCGTCGAGGCCCATTGGAGTGCAGTTGTGCGGGGCAGTCACTCGCCCGGCCCCATCGACGTACAAGCCGATGGTTCTACGGGTCATGTCGTGCTCCGCGACAAGATGAAACCAGCGATGGGAGTCCACATCGGCCTGGGTCACCACGTTCGAGCTTGCAACCACATCTCCAAATCCGTCGCCGCTTGCGTTCCGGCCAACAACAAACTCGAAATGGTTGCTGGCATTGATTCCCAAAAGGACGTCCACACCAGCGGAGGTGCCATCGTCGTGCGCATAAAACCACTGGTTCGAGTTGTTGAGCTGATCGATCCGGACCCAGAGTTCAATTGAGAAGTTGCTTGCGCTCAGGCTTGTCAAAGGGCTGTTGGTCGGGATATGGACGCGGTAAATTGGACTGACCAGGAGCGTCGAGGCGCCATTGAATTTCACGGTCGTATCCGGGTCGCCAGCGACAACCCCCGGGATACCGAAAATGAGTCCCGCCATTTGATTGGAATCGCTTCTATTCCACCAACAACTCTGCAGCTGTTGCATATCGACAATCTGCTGGTAGCTGGCCTGGGAATCCATCCGCCAGTAACTCATCAGGTTCGATTGGCCGGTGATCAGATTGGCATACTTCGCTGGATCCCAGTGCTGGGTGAGCTGACGGGCATCAATTGTGGGACAAATGTAAGCTTCGATGCTCGCGGTCACCTTGCGGTGGCCTCTGCTCGGCGTCATTGTCCCATCAATGTTCGATTCCCTGTCATCATCACCTCCTTTTAGGCGCCCATTTAAGCTCATCGAATCTGTGAGGTTCCGAACCATGATAGGCTGCAAACCGCAGTATCGCTTCATCGGGATCATGCTCATTTCGCGAGTAAAGCTGACACACATGTTCGCCGCGACACCCATGTAAAGGAGGTAGTGGATGCCGTTAGCAGAGCAATAATTCCAAATCTCCTGCCGGCTGATGCTAACGAGGTCGCCCGGCTTCACCACCAAGTGAGGGTGCTGGCTGGTCGGATAGGAGAAGGTCGGAGCGTAAGCTGCATGATAAGGAATCGGCACCATGTCCCCTGCAACAGCTCCAATGTAGGGCGGCAAAGGAGGACTGAAGCCATTGTCTCTCTGTGGGACGTCGCGTAGATTTCCAAAGATGGAATGATCCGCCTCATCCGGCAGCGGCACCTCATTGGGACAAAAAATCACTGGAATGCCTTGCGCGCGCGCTGCATCCAGCGTCTGGTTCATCATTGGAATCAAGCCTGCCATTGCTGAGGCCTCACCCGGGTCGGGATGTGAATCCCACATGTCAACGACCAGGATCGCCATTTGACTGCTATTGATCGTTTGCTTCGCATGGAGGATCCGGCCAGATGTAGGATTGCGTGTCTGCAAATCCAAGCTCAGCGGGCGCCACGCGTTGGTGACGCCTTGGCCGGCCAACGGAATCCGCACCGTGTTGACGCTGCTGGTAACGGAAAGCGAGCCAAGGAAAACTCTGGTACCGTCCGGTTGAAAGTATAGAGGCACGGTGACGGCGTTGTTCGTTCCAGGATGGAGGATGAAATTTCCTGCCGGGGTGAGCAGTTGAAACTTGTCGGCGTCCGGTCCACTTAATGTCGCAGTTATAGCCAGATCCTTGGTTCCTAAATTGGTGAAGACCGCTTTATTGGTTTTGGTTTGCCCGACAGGCACCCTTCCAAACGAACCGACAAGGTGAACGTCCACAGAAAGCGATTCCAGTTTGTACAGTGCATAAATTTGCTCTGGACTCAGGGCGACATTGAAAAGGCGGACGTCGTCCAAAGCACCGTTCCAGGTCGTGTTCCAATCCCATCCAATGTAAAGGGGAGCCTTGCCAGCCTTGATTTTCCTGCGGTACGGGGTGCTCGCCCGCAACCGTCCGTCGACGTAGATGTTGAGGTTGCGGCGATCATAGACCCCAGCAATCAGATGCCACCCGCCCGGTTGTAGCGCGACAGGACTGACCACTTCCTTAAAACCGGTGGCGTGGCCGTCAGAACTGACCCAAAAACGAGGATAAAACCCCTCGGGAAACCGCAAATCCAGCCCGTAGGCCATCTGGCCATCATCCCAACGGGACGCCTTGTAAACAAACGAGTAATTGGCACCGACCGCATTGGCCTTGGCCCAAACCATAACGGTCAACGGGCCGGTAATGTCCAACGCAGGCGCATCCGGCACGGCAAGATACTGTCCGTTGCCGTTGAGGTTGATTGCCCCCCAGCCGGAATGGCCTCCAGTGACTGTGGGTGGCGGCTTGCCGATCAAAATGGCATTGTTGCCGCCCACCGAATCAAGACGAGGATTGTCAGCATCCTCAAAGTTCCACCAGGCCACCGGCGTCGCAGCTGTGGCATTCAAACCAAAGAGCACGACAGCTAATTCCAAAAGAATATTCTGTCGCGTGCGCCCATTGCCGACACGATCCGATAGACGCAAATGGGGATCCCAATCGTTGTGCTTCAACACACCCACCTTTTCCTAATTGAAGAAGAACTGTCAGTCAATGGTCATGTCACGTTTATTGATTGACTGTTTTTGTCTGGCCTTCGTGTGTCCTTGCCAATGTCTTGCGGCGATCATGTGTGGAGCGTCGGCGTAGGCTTTGTCATCCTGGTGCAATAGGCAGCAAAAACAAAGTACCCTATTTTCCGTGTTGGATTAACCGATCTGCTGCATATAGGCGAAAAAAATGCCGCCCCTCCTTGGAAAGGCGGCTGAGAATCTGTTGGCTGATACGTTTTGTACCTCACCCGCTCACTGGCGGGTATGGGGAATGTAACCCAAGGGCAATTTGGTCTAGTTCACCAACCGCAACGTCAGCGGATAGCGATAACACTCACCCTTGGAAGCCTTCACCGCTGCAATGATCGCCAATATTACCGAGCTCAGACCAATCAGGATGGCGAGCGGTATACCAATTAAAACAAACATCAGCGGTATGCAACAGAGCGCATAAATAATCACTGAAATGTGAAAGTTCAGAGCTTCCCGCGCGTTGCAGGCTGCGTATTCGGACTCGCCTCGCATCGCCAGGTAGACGACTAAAGGCAAAATGATACCCAGCCCGAACAGCGCCGAGAGATGACTCAACATGCTCCAAATCTTGTCATTGCCTCTGGGTTGAACCGATACATCCGCGATTGCCGTTGTTGTCATAGCTGTCGCCTTTCCGATCTCGCTTTATCGCAATCCTAATCTAATCGTAATCCTGCTCCAAGTCATCTGTATCACGCAAATGCCGCCAATCCCATTACAAATCGCTGCCTGTTATGTAAGCGTTCCGCACCGCATTCTTACCATTGTTCGGGTGGCACTTGTGCTAATTCTTTAAAGTGCTAACAACTCATCTTTTTGCCTCGCAGAGCTCCTCTTGAATCGCAGAGAGAGGCGAAACCCGCAGAGAACAGCGACCGCTCGTCAGTGGAAACCGCAAAATCAACAACCCTTTTCTCTGCTTCGTGCCTTCTGTACGGGTTTCGCGTCTGTGCGGTTCATTGCGAGCTTCCGGTTCTATCCGCAAGAGACCCGACAGATCTCCTCACTCATCCTCTTGATTAATTACTTAAATTCTTTAAATTAACTGTTCGATGAATGTCCCCGTTTGGCACGCCGAAAACCCTACTTCATTATTCATCTTTTTCAGCTCCGTTTCCAGGCGTCTCCGTCCTTTTGCGCTTCGAGTCCGCAGCATGCTAATTCCAAACTTATTGTTTGCCGCGCTTACGATTCCCGTCGTCGGGGCCGAAAACTCTGCGGCCAATTCATCCAAAGTTAGCTACTACCGCGACGTCCGCCCGATTCTGCAAGCCAATTGCCAGGGTTGCCATCAACCGGCCAAGGCCAAGGGCGGTTATGTTATGACCGAGTTCAAGCGCTTCCTGGCGGGTGGCGATAATGAAGGCTCCGCGGTAGTTCCTGGCCATACCGACCAAAGCTCCATCCTGAAAATGATTACTCCCAAGGATGGCGAGGTGCGCATGCCCAAAGGCAAAACCCCCCTGGCCGACCCGGAGGTCGCTCTGATTACCACCTGGATTCAACAAGGCGCCGAGGACGATACGCCCGCTGATGCAAAAAAGCATTACGACGCCGAGCATCCGCCGATCTACTCCCGCCCGCCAGTCGTCACCTCAATCGATTTCTCCCCTGACGGAAAACTCCTTGCCGTCGCCGGATTTCACGAAGTGCTGCTTTATGAAAATGAGGGAGCCAACCTGGCCGGCCGGCTGATTGGGCTCTCTGAGCGGGTCCAATCCGTGCGTTTCTCACCCGACGGCCAGTTCCTCGCCGTCGCCGGCGGCGATCCGGGGCGCCTGGGCGAAATCCAGGTCTGGGATGTTAGCAAGCTGAAACTCGCTATCTCCGTTCCGATCACCTACGACACTCTTTATGGCGCAAGTTGGTCGCCCGATGGCAAGTTGATCGCCTTCGGCTGCGCTGACAACACGGTGCGCGCGATCGAGGCCGCCACCGGAAAACAAGTTCTGCAAATGGGTTCCCACAGTGATTGGGTGCTTTCCACCACCTTCTCCGTTAAGGGCGACCACGTTATCTCGGGCGGACGGGACATGAGCGTCAAGCTGACTGAAGTCTCCGAACAGCGTTTCATCGATAACATCACCTCGATTACTCCAGGCGCGCTGAAAGGCGGGGTCCTCGCCCTGGCTACGCATCCACGGCTCGAGCACATCGTCGCCGCCGGTTCCGATGGCGTGCCGAAGGTCTATCGCATCTTCCGCGAGATCGCGCGCGAGATCGGCGACGACGCCCAATTCATCGCCGACCTGTTTCCCATGCCGGGCCGCATCTTCAGTGTTCGTTTCAGTGACGACGGACGGCGAATCGCTTGCGGCAGCGGCCTTGATGGCACCGGCGAGGTCCTCATTTGCAGCTACGACTATACCAACGACGTTCCCCGTAGCCTTCGCAAATTGATGGGCAAAGTGCCCGATACCCGCCGGCCGGAGGAGCAGAAGCAACTGGATGACTACAAGAAGAAGGGCATCCGGGAACTCGCTCGCGCCGCTATTTCGCAGTCCGCGATTTATGGAGTCACCTTTTCGCCCGACGGCAATGTTGTCGCTGCCGCCGGATCTGATGGCATGATCCGCCTTATCAACGCCACCAACGGCGCCGTCATCAAAGAATTCGCCTCTGTCCCTCTCAGCAAAGGTCCGATAGCCACGGTCCAACCTACTTGGGGAATGGGCGGCAAACAAATGGAAAGACTAGAAGCCGAAACCCTGCCGGAAGGTGCTCGTGTTGTCGGTCTGGAGATTGAGCCCGCGCAGGTGCGCCTCTCTAGTCGAAACGACTATGTGCAACTCCTGGTTACTGCCCGGCTCGATTCCGGCGATACCGCTGACGTGACTCGCCTGGCGAAGTTCACACTCAAGCCCCTGGTGGCAGAGGTTTCGCCGCGGGGAATCCTGCGGCCGCTCACCAATGGCAGCGCCAAATTGATAATCTCGTTTTCAGGGAAAACTGCGGAACTCCCCCTCGCCATTGGTGGCATGGGCCATCCCTATCGCGCCGACTTCGTCCGCGATGTCAGCCCGGTCCTCTCTCACCTCGGTTGCAATGCCGGCACTTGCCACGGCGCCAAGGAAGGCAAAAATGGATTCAAACTCTCACTGCGCGGTTATGACCCCGAAACCGATGTCCGTTCGCTCACCGACGATCTCGCCTCACGCCGTGTTAATTTTGCTTCGCCGGATGAAAGCCTCATGCTGCTCAAGGCCGTTGCCGAAGTCCCTCATGAAGGTGGCCGCCGCACGACCGTCGACTCCAAGTACTATCAAATCATCCGTCAGTGGATCGCCTCCGGCGGCACCCTCGATGCCAAATCGCCTCGCGTCACCAGCATCCAGCTTTTGCCCGAAAACCCGGTCGTCCAGAAACTTGGGGCCCGCCAGCAGATGCGCGTCGTCGCAAAATTTGCTGACGGTGCGACCCGCGATGTCACGGCCGAAGCCTTCATCGAAAGTGGCAACACTGATGTCGCTGCTGCCGAGACAGTCGGTCTCCTCCTGACTCTCCGTCGCGGAGAAGCGCCGGTCCTCGCGCGCTATGAAGGCAATTACGCCGCCACCACTCTGACGGTCATGGGCGATCGTTCCGGGTTCGTTTGGCAGCCGCCGCCGACATGGGGCAACGTCGACGAACTGGTCGCCGCTAAATGGCAGCGGATGAAAATCCAACCCTCCGACCTCTGCACCGACCTCGAATTCATTCGCCGCGTCTACCTGGATCTCACGGGCATGCCGCCTTCTCCGGAACAAATGAATGCCTTCCTAGATGATGAGCGCGACTCGCGCGCCAAACGCGACGAGGTCATCGATCACCTCATCGGCAGCCCCGAATATGTCGATTTCTGGGCCAATAAATGGGCCGACTTGCTCCAATGCAACAGCAAGTTTCTCGGTACCGAAGGCGCCGAACTGTTCCGCGCCTGGATTCGCAAGGAGGTCGAGAAAAACACTCCCTACGATCAACTTGCGCGCGAAATCCTGACCGCCTCAGGCTCCACACGTGAAAATCCCGCCGCCAGTTACTACAAAATCCTGCGCACACCCGGCGAGACGATGGAAAACACCACTCACCTTTTCCTGGCGACGCGCTTCAATTGCAACAAATGCCACGATCATCCCTTCGAGCGCTGGACCCAGGATCAGTACTATCACATGGCGGCTTATTTCGCGCAGGTCTCCTTCAAGGAAGACCCTGCCAGCGAAGGCAAAAAGGTCGGCGGCACCGATGTCGAGAGCGCCAAGCCGCTGTATGAAGTCGTCAGCGATGGAACTGAGGGTGACGTAAAACACCTCCGCACCGGGAAAGTCTCACCGCCCGAATTTGCTTATCCGGCCAAATATGAAGTCAAAGAGAAGTCGACACGACGCGACCAGTTGGCGGCATGGATCACGAGTGCCGACAACCGCTTCTTCGCCTCCAGCTACGTCAACCGGCTTTGGGGTTATCTCACCGGCGTCGGCATTATTGAACCGTTGGACGATACTCGCGCCGGCAATCCACCCCGCAATCCCGCCTTGTTGGAGTATCTCACTCACGAATTCATCGACAGCAAGTTCGATGTCCGTCACTTGATGGCCCTGATTTGTAAATCGCGCACTTACCAGCTTTCCCTGCTTCCCAACAAATGGAATCAGGATGACAAGGTCAACTATTCCCACGCCATGGCGCGCCGGTTGCCCGCGGAGACGCTTTTCGATGCGGTCTACAAAGTTACCGGCGCCACTCCGCATATTACCGGAGCCAAACCCGGCGAGCGTGCCGCCCAACTCGATGATGTCACCATGGATACCAGCAGCGGCCTCCTCGCCACCCTCGGCCGCCCCGCCCGGCAAAGCGCGTGCGAATGCGAACGCACCAGCGACCTTCGCCTCGGTTCGGTTATGGCTTTGCTCAGCGGTTCCACCATCTCCAGCGCGATTGACGAACCAACCAACGCCCTCGCCAAACTCGTCGAAACCGAGAAAGACGATCACAAATTGGTCAATGATGTCTTCCTGCGCGTTCTGAATCGCCCCCCGACCGTGAAGGAAGTCGACGAAACCCTGGCCTTGCTTCCTGCAGTTGACTCCGATCATGTCGCCATCACCAATGAACTCGGTCCGCTCGAAATAAAAATGGTCCCAGTCATTGCCGACCTTAAACGAGAACGTGAGGAAGCCATCACCAAAGCTAAAGCCGACTTAGCTACGTATGACGTAATGACCAAATCCCTGAAAGCCGAACTCGATAAGCGCCGCCAGTCACAAATCGGTTCAGCAGAAAAAGAGCTCAAAGAATACGAAGAACTTCTGCCGGCTCAGGCCGCCTTTTGGGAAAGCAAAAATCACCCCGCCGATACCAAGACCACTTGGACCCTGGTCGAGCCTGCGGAAATGTCCGCCAGCGGAGAGAACAAACTTGTCCACCAGCTGGATGGATGCATCGTTGCTACCGGCCCCAAAGGCGCCTCCGATTACCTTCTCCTGGTCCACTCGCCTCTAACCAATATCACCGGCGTCATGCTCGAAACGTTGCCCGACGACAAACTGCCGCGGTTCGGTCCCGGCCGTAACGACGATGGCAATTTCGTCCTCAGCGAAATCGAACTCACCTGGGCTGCGGGCACCAATCTCCCCGATACCACAGCCAAATTCTCTGATGCGCGCGCCGATTTTTCTCAAAACGATTTCCCCGTCAACCAGGCCATCGACGGGAAGGTGCTCAGCGGCAGGAACGGTTGGGCGGTCGGGGGTGCCCCCACAATTCAGCGACACACCGCCACCTTCAAACTCGAAGACCCCATCGTCACTACCAATGGGGCAACGATTCGCTTCAACTTGCAGCAGCATTTCGGTGAGAACCTGCTCCTCGGCCGCTTCCGCCTTTATCTCACCACTTCCGATGACCCGCTGGATTTTGGCATGCCGGAGACCGTCGTTCAGGCCGCCCGCGCTGCCGCCGGCCAGCGCACGGCGGAGCAGGCCGCCGCTATCGTCGCTCATTATCGCGCGTCAGATGCCGAGTTCTGGAAACGCAAAGACGCCGTCATCAAAGCCTCCGAGCCACTCCCGGCCGATCCGAAGTTTACCGAATTGAAAAATGCCCTCTCGAAAGCTGAAGAACCGATTCGCCTCGACCCGCGTCTGGTGCAATTGCGCGAAGACGCCAAGACCAGCGCCGAACAACTCGAAAATAGACGGCTTGTCGTCGTACAGGACCTCGCCTGGGCGCTGATTAACAGCCCCGGATTCCTCTTCAATCATTGATGGTTGTTCTCTCGCAAAAACATCTAACCCATAGGCCTTATGATCAAAATACCCGGCGGAACTTGCTCTGATCTTTGTGATCCCCAATTGAAACTGACCCGGCGCGATCTCCTCCGGATCGGCGGCGCGGGAATCCTCGGCTTGTCACTCGGGTCCATGCTCAAGCTCCAGGCACGCGCTGCCGAAGCCACCGCGCCCGTGGGTGGCCCCGGTTGGGGCAGCGCCAAAAATGTCATCCTGGTCTACCTCCAGGGCGGCCCCAGCCACCTTGACTTGTGGGACCCAAAAGAAAATGTTCCCGACAACATTCGCAGCCCGTTCAAATCCATTCCCACTAAAATTCCGGGTGTGAATTTCACCGAGGTTTTGCCGGGGCTGGCCAAGGTCAACGACAAGTTCACGATGATCCGCTCGATGAGTTATACCCCCAACGGGCTGTTCAACCATACCGCCGCCATTTACCAGATAATGACTGGGTATACCACGGATAAGGTTAGCCCGTCTGGCCAACTCGAACCGCCCGACCCCAAGGATTTCCCCAACTTCGGTTCCGAAATCATTCGCCTGCGTCCCCTCACTGAGCCGATGCTCCCGTTCGTCATGCTCCCGCGGCCCCTCCAGGAATCCAACGTCATCGGCAAAGGCGGCAGCGCCGGCTTCCTCGGCAAAGCCTTCGATCCCTATACCCTGTACCCCGAGGGGGATGACATGGACATGAACAAAATGGATCATGTTCGCATCGATGATCTCAAACTGCCCCCCGAAGTGTTCGCCCTTCGCCTCCAGCGCCGCGCCCGCCTGCGCGATGCCATTGAGGAAGCCATGCCCGAAATCGACAAGGCTGTTGAAAACTACAACCTCGATGACTATTACCAGCGTGCCTTGAACCTTATCATTTCGGGACGCGCGCGAAACGCGTTCGATCTCAGCCTCGAACCCGATAAGGCCCGCGATAGGTATGGACGAAATACCTTCGGCCAGAGCTGTCTCATGGCTCGGCGTCTCATCGAGGCGGGAACTCGCGTCGTCGAAGTCATTTGGCCTAAAGTCGCCAACTCAGACAACCACTCGTGGGACCATCACGTCGACCTGACCAAACGCATGCGCGATCAGTCCGGCCCGATGCTCGACCAGGGGTTGTCGACACTCATCGCTGACATGGAGGAGCGCGGCTTGCTCAAGGAAACCCTCGTCGTCGCCATCGGCGAATTCGGCCGCAGCCCTAAAAAGGGTGTCAGCACTTCCGGCAACCGCAACAGCTCCGACGGCCGCGATCATTGGCCCTACTGTTACACTGCAATTATGGCCGGCGCCGGAGTCAAACGCGGTTACGTCCACGGTAAATCCGACCAGACCGCCAGCAGTCCCGCCGAAGATCCCGTCCATCCAATGGAACTGCTCGCCTCGATGTACCACGCCTTCGGCATCGCCCCCGAGACGATCGTTTACAATCACCTCAAGCAGCCACGCGAACTCGTCAAAGCAAAAGCCATTACCAATTTCTTCGCCTAGCGCGGACTGCTCCCCGCAACGCGCGTTTCATTCGCACCTCGTAACGCAGAGTTTTACTCTGCTGTACCGCAAAGTTCCACTCTGCGCCCCACACCAGGACCCCCTCGCCGAGCTTGAGCTGTTGGCATGAACCACATCGGAAGGCCGAGCTCCGCGAGGCCCATTTGAATCCTTCTCTCACAAACAATGCCGACTACAAGTCGGCGGTACAGCAGAGTGAAACTCTGCGCTACGACTCTCGTCCGCCGGTTTAGCCTCTTCGTCCCGCATCTGCCGGTTCTTCGTCACATTCCATTCGCAAGCGCCACTAGCCGGTCGAGAATAGGGCGAACAAAAACGCGAAAAACAACAACGATGAAAACAAAATATGTTTTGCTCTTGACCGGCGCGCTCATCCTGCTTGCCGGAGTCTGGTTCGCGCGTGCCGCCTGGCGCGTGCATCACGGAGTGGTCACCTTGCACGTTCGCAACGTGCCCCTGGCGGAAGTGCTGCGTAAAATCGAGCGCCAAACCTGGAAGAAAATTGAATCGGAAAAAGGGGTTGATGCTCGGATCACCCTAAACGTAGTAAACAAACCCCTTGCTTACGTCCTCGACAGGCTTGCTGAACAGGCCGGCTCCAGATGGTCGACGGTCTACGCCGTGTACAGTAACCGCGGCGCGCTGGATAAGCTCGAAGCCGCCTTGCGCGGCGACGGCAAACTCGAACCCGCCGGATGGACCAAGATCGCGCCGGAGCAACCTATCTTGCAGGAACCGATCGATCTCGGGTATCAACCGCAACCAGGGCCGAACATGGAAGTGCAAAAGCTGCCTCCCGATTTCGCAGCCGGCGGTGTTGTCACTGCTACGGACGACATAGAGATCAAAAACCCAACCCCTGGCGGTCCGAAAATCAAAGGCAATCGCCCCGATGCCGCGTTCCATGCTCCGAAAGCGATCCGCGTGATGCGAAAAGGTGGAGACGTCAGCGGCGGCGTCGAGGAGGAAGTCTGGACGCCGGAGGAGCTAGTGCTAGAGACCGGCCTCAAAACACGGCTTGGCAACGAACAACCTAACGATGAGATCCCCACTGCCGCCACGGAAACCGCGCGAAAGGTGAATGGCCGTTGGACCAGCTATGTCGCCTTTCGCAAATCGGCCTTCGGCTTGTCATTTGGCGGTCCGCCCTTTCATCGATTCATGCGCGGCGGTCCCGGCCCGCAAATCCCCGGCACCAATTTGGCGAATGTGTCCATCGAAAGCGGCCCGCCTCCGGATTTCGAAGAAGCCGCGCTCCAGGACCGAAACAATGTCTTCGAGCGCCTCACCCCGAAGCAGAGGGTCCGGCGAGCGCGTGAACTGTTAAGCACAAAACAAAACTAAGCGACGTCTTTCGATGACCTGTAGGAGACGACGTAAGGAGACTCTGACCAAGCGTGTTGGGCGGAAAATCGGGCTGATCAGAGTCTCCTTACGTCGTCTCCTACAAGTCACGGTCCAGACGCGGATTCAAGAAAAATTTCAAACTCCTTATGAAAACCAAAAATTCCTTCGTTAAAACTGCAAATGTCGCATTCACTTTAATCGAGCTGCTGGTCGTCCTGGCCATCATCTCGATTCTGGCAGCCATGTTGCTGCCCGCACTGACTCGCGCCAAGGCCAAGGCCCAAAACACCGTCTGCGTTAACCAGCTCCGCCAACTGGGAATTGCCACACGCGTCTACTCTGAAGACAACGATCGCAAATTGCCCAGCGCCGAGATCCTGCCGACCGAGCCAATCGATCCCCAAAAACCTTTGCCCCGTATCTGCGATGTGCTGGCGCCCTACGTCGGCAAAGCCGCCGGCACCAACAGCTCTGCCGTGTTCAAATGCCCGAAAGACGCTTACAACCTCTTTGCGACCGAGGGCTCAAGCTATGAGTGGAATTCGGAACTCAATGGACATCGCATCGACGAAACCCAATCCCGCGATCTGCACATCGTCAAAGTAGTCGTTATCAACGGTGACGTCATCGAAAACACCAACACGAATTTGGTCCTCCGATTCCCCCCGGAAACCACCCCCCTCCTCCTCGATTACGAAGACTTTCACCCGCGCTCGCCCAAGTCTGGCAAGAACGTCGTCTTCATGGACGGACACGTCGCCCCCTTGCAGGCCGTGGTTGAGTGAAAATCGATTTTGTCGCGGTCCTCTCGCTCAATGAGTCGCTGTGGTTGCGCCTTCCAAAGTTTTTGTTTTGCTCTGCAAACTCTGGGCGTGGCTGAGCTTGGGCCAGAGAAAACCGTAAACGGCAACAAAACAAAAGCACACAAGGGGAACGATAAATCCACGCGACATGTCAAACTTGTCAGCAACATAGCCCATCAACTTCGGCAGGATTGCTCCGCCCATAATAGCCATGACAATAAACGCAGACGCTTTCTTCGCCCGGGCGCCTAAGCCAAAAATGCCGAGAGCAAAAATGGTTGGAAACATTATCGACATGAAGAAATAGCTTAAGAAGACGCAGGCGACGGACAGCCAGCCGAGTTTGCAAAAGACCAGCAGGCACGCCACCACATTCGCCACACCATATAGTCCCAACACTTTGTGGGCGGCAAACTTCTTCAGCAAACCCGCCCCCGTAAAACGACCGACGAGAAAACAAAAGAAACCCACCGAGGCGAGAGTTGCCGCCCCTTTGTCACTGATCGCCAGTACGCCGCTCTTGTTCGTCTCAAACCAACCTTGCACCGACGCCGAATTCCACGAATCAGGAATGGGAGGAACTTCGGCCGTCATGTAGTTGATAAAGAAGCTGAATATTCCTGCCTGAGCAGCCACATAGAAAAACTGGGCAGCGACGGCCAAGGCAAAGTGCGGGTGTGACCAGATCGAGCGAGAGACTCCCGGCGTCCTATCATCCAGATGATAGTCATCCTCGGTCTTGATGTCGGGCACATCGGCGAAGAAAAAAACCGCGGATAACACTATAACCACTACGGCGACTCCCACATAGGGAATGTACAAGGTCTGGCTTCCGGTACTGTGACCGGCTGCATCTTTAGAATAAAAGAACAACCCGCCGATAATCGGTCCAAATATCCAGCCCACCCCATTGCAGGATTGCGCCAGATTGATACGCGTGGCCGCATAGCGTGAAGGTCCCAGTACGGTTGTGTACGGATTGGCAACTGTTTCCAAAAAAGTCAGTCCAGAAGCGATCACGCAAACACCGAGTAAAAACGCCCAGAACGCCGCAATTTTTGTCGCTGGAATAAACCAAAAACCACCGACCGCTACCATTAACAGACCAGCAATGATGCCACCTTTATAGCCCAGCCGTGTTGCCAGCAAACCCGCCGGCATCGACATGAGGAAATAACCAAGATAGTGCGCAAATTGAACCCACGCCGATTGGGATTTGCTCAAATGCAATTCATCCTGGAAATGCTTGTCCATCAC
>DATJGF010000163.1:0-4390 GCA_035495315.1 Candidatus Limnocylindrales bacterium | reverse complement strand
TGCCAGTTTGCTGCCGCAGACCAGACGCCTGCGGTATCCCAGCGCCCGGCATGTGGCATAAGGGCATAATGAATTTCATTCGCTCCATCGATTCGATAGTCGCGTCCCCATAAACCTTTGCCTGAATACTGAAGGGTGAGGCTAAGGGGAAAATCCGCCCCATGCGCGTAACTGGTCGTGTGGTCCGTGAAAAGCGCCAGGCCGTGCTCCTCCGAGCTGTCGGTTTCGTCAACCCAGTTGAGGATGACATTGTTCTTAATTTCATCCCACGAATTATAAAAGGTGTCCTTCAATTTGCTTTCGCACACATCGTACGGCGCGTCCTTGGCGATCTTTGGATCCTTCAATGCGGCGGGGAATAGAGCCAGCAATTTAAATCGGTCATCGTAAACCGGCCGTCGCCGATTTCTGTAACCGTCCTTTTCCTCGAACTCGCCAATGTGCGGATTGCCTTTCCAATCGATTTGCACAGAGCAATCGATGACAGGTGAGCCCTGGGCAATTGACACGCGCTGAACAAAACCATTGCCGGCGACGCTCCCGGAGATCTCGACCGTGCCTCGCAGAGGGCCAGATTCGCGAATCGTCACTGCCGCCGGTTGATCAGCGCTGGAACGGAAGCCGCCTTCTTCGTAAAAATTGCCGCGAAGCTCATTGAACCGGCGGTCCTGTTTCGTGTCGACAAATTCACGATTGCCCATCTTTCTCACGATCAAACTTCGAATCGTCCCGCCCTTCGCCAGATCAAATTCAATCCGATAAAAATCGCTTTCCAGAACCGCGATTCTATTCGACGTGACCGCTGTCACCGGGACCCCGTCCGCTTGCACATCGTCACGAAGTTCGACGGTCGCATAACCCATCGGAGGAACATGAGCGCGAACGAGTAGCGCGCTTTGATTAGGCGATTCGGATGAGACGAGTTGAGTGGCGAAGCGACGGCCGGTCGGATCGAAGGAGACCAGTCTGGATGCGCTCCAATTTTCGGGTACTGGGACGCTGGCGGCGGCATCGACCGCCGAACCCGTCACATTGAACAGGCGCACATGCCTTCCGCGACCCCGTTCGACTTTGACCAGCGCCTCCAAAGAAGTTTGTATGGAGAGATCGCTGATCGCGTTTGCCGCGGTGGTCCATCGTTGGACCTGGTCGGCCCAGGTATTTCCTCTGCGGCCGTTGTAAGGAACGATCCAGCAATCGTGGTGCTGAGTGAGCAGGACGTCTTCCCACCCTTCGTCAAAAACTCCGGTTCGCGCTGGCCTGCCGGTTTCAATGAAAGCCATCGCCGCCAGTTTTTCAGCGGTCAGGAGGTGATATTCGGCCTTCCGGCTTTGCTGAGCAATTCGCTGCAGAACCTGCGCGCCCCACATCAAGCCGGGTTTCACGTCCTCCTGTGAGAAACGCCAATTGTCGTCGGTCTTGCCCGAAGTAACGCGGCGGATGTAACCACTCCAGGTTGCGTATTGCGACGCGCTGTTCTTCCCAAGCCATGGACCGCCACGCCATCCGGCATCCTGAAAACACATCCCGACTGGATGCTCAATGCCCTGCTCGCGACAGGCGGCGAGATATTCGGGTACATTGCGGAACGCGATCGTCTGCCAGACTGAATTGGATTGCAGCGCTTCGGATGCATAGCGCGGCACGGTCAACAGCGAACTGCCGTCAGGACCAATCCAGTTCACCAATTCTCCACCATGGGCCGCGGTGTAGCCGCCCCAGCAGGTGTCTGGATTCTTCAGTGACGCGAACTTGAAGCCGAAGGACTTCAGCACCGTTGGTAAACAACTGGTGAAGCAAGGTTCTTCCGATGAGTAAGTGGTGAAGACGGCATTCGGGAAGTGCTCGCGTATTTTCCGGATGCCATACTCAAATTGCCGTATCACGCTCTCGCCCGAAGCCTGGAACAAATAACTCTGCCCGTACCCTGGGTTCACGATTTCGATGCGACCCGCATCCGACTGATCCTCCATGAGCCTTTTGAAATCCGCGTAGGCTTCAGGTTCGTTAGCTTTTACCACGTCCCAGGTCGCGGGTTCAATTTCCAGATTAATCTTCCAATCAGGATTTTTCTTCAGTTGCTCGACAAGAAAACCGGTGTAACCCGCCGGATAATGACCGTACACCCCTCCATGGAAACCGTCGATAAACCAGGCACTCTTTGATTCCCCGATAATCGCCGACAGCGTAGCGAGAATTGTAATCGCGCTTGATCGGAACGGACCTAATGGGCGCAGCTTAGAGCGGTTACAACAAATGTTGAAAAACACGTGCTCACTGTAACAATTCCTGGATTTCGGAACAGCCAGTTTCGCAACCTGCGACGATAGGGTTTTAGGAAAGCAATCTCACTCTCAATTCTGGCTGATAACAATGGTGGGTCGCATATCAAAATTTGAGGGGGTAATTTTATGGGCGCGATGATATAAACGGGACATGGAAAACTGCTGTTTGCAATCGGTTCCTCAATCCGACGGCAGTTACGAGACGTTTGCCAAGGCTGTGGTTGATTGGCAGACGCGCTTAACGGCGGGGCTGGATCAAAGCATTCGGGCCTCGAATGAGACACTGGGTGATATGGAGGAGCAGATTCTTCGTCAGACCCAGGGATTGGAGCGCAAACTCCTGGAGGAGGCGGCCCAAAAGAAGGCGGATCAAACTCCAGCGGTTTGCCCTGTTTGTGGCCATAAATTGAGCCGATGCACGCACGATCATGCGCGCACCTTTCACACACGCTTTGGGCCAGTGACGGTCAAGCGGCTGCGGGGTTGGTGTCGGCGCTGCAAACAGTGGCGCTATCCGGCCGACCGGGCGATGGGCTTAAGTGACACCGGTGGCGCATCGCCGTCGGTGCAGGAAATGGCGGCACTGACGGTGAGCAAGATGCCTGTCAAAGAAGCCAGCGCCGTCATTGAACGGTTGACGGGCGTGAAACTGCCGCCAGCGACACTGGATCGGGAAGCTCGGCGCCAAGGCCAACGTGCCGACAGGAAACGCAAGCAATTGGATGAACAAATGCCTGGAGCCCAAGGTGTTCAACAGATACTTGCTGGGTCTAAAGAGCCTTTCACGCTGGTCATTGAGTTGGACGCCTGGAACATTCGCGAGCGGGACGAATGGGGACACAGCGCACGAGCGCGTGCAGCGGGCCGGGAGCCGCAACGGTGGCACTGGGCCTATGGAGGCACGTGCTTTCGCTTAGACCAACGGGTCGAAGGTGAAGGGGGTCGGGCGCGCATATTGAGTCGGGGCACGGTGATGACACGCGGCGGGGTCGATGAGTTGCGTGAACAGCTTTTTGCCGAAGCGCAACGACACGGTCTGGCGCAGGCCTCCAAAGTATTGGTTGTGGCCGATGGGGCCTTGTGGATTTGGAATCTGACAGCGGACCGATTTGGTCAGGCCCAACAGCGGTTGGACTACTACCACGCCAGCCAGCACCTGTGGGCGGTGGCGCACGCGCTGCATCCGGAAGATGAAGCTGCGGCGCGGGCTTGGATCAAACCGCTGATCAAGAAACTCAAACAAGGGCGGTCGACCTCGCTGCTCAACGACCTGCAGACTCTGGCCAAGCGGCTTCGCAGTAAGAAGCGTCAAGCGGTTGAATCCGAACTGAAGTATCTGGAAAGCCACCGGCAGCGAATGGACTACGCTGCTGCACGGCGCGCCGGAGAACCCCAGGGCAGCGGCGCCATGGAGTCGACCTGTCGACAGTATCAGTGTCGATTCAAACGCCCTGGACAGTTCTGGAGTTGTGTGGGAGATGAAGGCTTAATGTGTCTGGAAACCTTCTGGCGCAACAATCGTTGGCATCTGCTATTCCCACACACCCTTCAAGGCGACCCCCGCAGAAATTGATATGCGCCCGTCTCCTACAATAGGCTTTGATAAAGTCGAGGTGATCTCGATCTGGAAATCTTGCAAGCAACGATAGTAACGTCTCGCATCGAGCAACTGACGTTTAATTGTGCAATCGCCAGCCCCTACCCATTCAATGGGGAGAGTTGACGTCCTCGGCGACGGGTTCTCGAGACTCGTCGCTATCGGCAAAGCGGTTTTTCAGCAGGTTACGCAGCGCCGGCAGCAAACGCTGGGCAGCAGTTTCCTCAGCTTCGGCCGCCTGGTTCTTCTCGGCTTTGAGCAGGATGTTCAACGCCTTCGGGTCATCGGTGACCGCCTCGATGTCGATTCGGAATGTAACCATGAATCAAAATAAACCCGCGGAGCAGGGTTGGGGGAGTGAGTAGTTTCCACCAGAGTCCGCAGAAAGACTGAGTATAATCCCTATTTAACTCATGATCACAAACCGGACCCACTCGCGCGGCCAGGTCGAAAAAGCCTTCCCGAGGCGAACGCGACAAGCGCGTATAACGGAGCAGCCTTCGTGATG
>DATJGF010000162.1:0-91871 GCA_035495315.1 Candidatus Limnocylindrales bacterium | reverse complement strand
TGCCTTTTCGCTCGTGCGTTGCCCCGTAAAAGTAATAGCTCAGAATGCTTGAGAGCGTGTTCTCAATAGCCAGTGCAGAGTTGAGCACTTTCGATTTGTTGCGCCGAGCGTAACCCTCTAACTGATGTGCTTGTGTCAGATTAGTTGTGCGCGTCGAACTGACGTGAATAATGCCCGTAGTGATGCCTGTAATCTGTTTCATCCTGAGTGGTGATGGTGAACGAGACAGGGAATTCAGGGTAGTCGAAACTTCGGTAGCGGAATGACACTCGTGATTGAAGCGTCCACGAACGTGGGTAGCCCCACCTGGTTCCGGTTGGCAACAAACACGCTTAGCGCTGACCATTTCTATTTCAGCGATCCGCAGTGGACAAACGATACGAGCCGTTTCTATCGCCTTCGCTCGCAGTGAATCCACTGCTTGCCGTTTTCCTGCAATCGGTCGAGGCTTATTCACTGTCTAAACGGGTTTGACGCGATACGGCATGGCATGTTCTTTGATGTGGAAACCGATTTCGGGTTTGGGCGGCTCGGGTAATCCGGGCGGCGGATCAAGGATGCGCATGATGCGTTGAAGCACGTCCACGATGGCGGCTTCGTGGATGTTGAGTCGAATCTTGAGCTCGTTCTCCAGCAAAGCAAGTTTCTGCGTCATGCGGCGCTATCTTTGAACGTTGCTCTCATCCGCACAAAGGCGCGCACAACAAAGAGGGTCATTTGAACGGCCAGCGGGCTATTCAAGACAGTGGCGGCCATAATCGCGCCAAGTTCGGTGAAGGCGCGGGGCAAAACGGGCGAAAACTTAAGACGCGCAAGGTGGTCGCAATTTGCGACCACCTCGAACTTCTCATTTTCTTTCAGGAAAAAAGCAAAATCAGAGGGAAAGCGTTCGGCGTTGCGTTTAACCTGCTCATATCGAAACTGCGGTTTGATACGTTCGCCTGCGTTCGCCGTGAATGCAACTTACCTCGTGTCCTTCCTCCCCTTAGTGTTTGTGCGCCGGGGTCGATTCATTATGGGCTGACCTCGTTGGAGGGTCTTCGTGGCTGGCTTCAGGGTGAGGATCGGCGGCTTGCGCGGCCTGGTGCAGGCCCTCGATATAGTGGATGTATTCCACGTAGGCGGCGACGAACACGCGTCCAACCTCGACGTTGTGCCCGGCATGGGCCTGCTTTTCGCGGGCGTCGGCGAAGCGGCGGCGAATCCCGGCCGCAGCCTCATCGGTCAGCAGCTTGACCACTTTATCGACGGACTCGCCGGCCAGAGCCTTGTCTGCTTCCTCGATGGCTGGGCTCAGTTCGGTTCCGGCCGGCTTGAGGCCGGTGAAGGGTGCGCCTTCCCCGGCCCGGTGAATGCGGACCAGTGTCTCGAAGAAGAACTGATCCGCCAATTCGCGAGCTTCCGGTCCTTTGGTGCGCACGGCCAAGGTGCGTGCGAAGGCAGCATTGATTTGCGCTTCGTCGTCTTTTTTTACCCACTTGAGAACGAGCGTGACATCCTTGTGTTCGAGAGCCGCCTTGGCGGCCAGGACTACGGGACCATCCATAGTGTCGCAATGGCCAAAGGCGCGCGGGGCCACAAGCCCAAACATGCTCACCAGCGCTCCCGTGAGCACCGTCCGCGGAAAGAAAGAATTCGTCTTCATGAGGCAAGATAGCGCAGTGTCCGAGGCCGGGGATTGATCCAAATCAAGGATTATGCAGATGACAAAAAGGCATCTTGTGATGCAGCATGCTTTCGGCTTTGTAAGTCCCCTTCCAATCGTCCTGCAATCCATTTGATCGGCAAGGTTGTTTCGCTCCTTAGCCGCGCTTCAATTGCTAACCTCCCGGATTCATTCTCCTCTTGGAAAGACGCAGGGGACGACCTGGCGCCCGTGCCTTCTGTAAACGCGAAAGTCCTCCTTGTCAGCGGTCCAGATCAGGCAGGAGTCGGTCAACTCGCTCATGCAAACCAGGCACGCATCGGCTAATTGCATTTGCCGATCCGCATATTTGTCGAGCAGCTCTAAGACACGCAGAAAATGAGCCGCGAGAACGAAGTCCAGGACGAGGTCGCCTCGTGCCAGCTGCCCATAAGGCTTGTCAGTTTTGGTCTTTGGAATAGATTCTCCCGATGAACCCTGTGGCCCGGTTTAGCGGACTTGCGAACATTTGTTGTTCGCGTTTCTACCGAGCGTTTAGCTGCGGCCTGCTGCTGGTGTCAGGGCTTCAGGCAGTGCGAAGCAACGCCGGGAACGCAGGCCCAACCGCAACGACCGGGGCGCAAGAGCATTGGGCTTTCAAGCCGCCGACCCGGCCGGTCCTGCCAACGGTAACTCGCGGTGATTGGTCGCGAAATCCGATCGACCGGTTCATTTTGGCACGGCTCGAAGCCGAACATCTGGCTCCTTCGCCGGAAGCCGACCGGCGCACACTCATCCGGCGTTTGTATTTTGTGATGCTCGGGATGCCACCGACGCCGGAAGAGGTCGCAGCGTTTGTGACGGATCCACGAAAGGACGCGTTTGAGCATTTAGTGGATCGCGTGCTTGTGGACTCGAGATATGGTGAGTGCTGGGGGCGCCATTGGCTGGACGTAATCCGCTTTGCGGAAAGCAACGGGTTCGAAACCAACCGCGAACGCCCGAACGCCTGGCGGTTTCGTGACTATGTGATTGCGACGTTTAACGCAGACAAACCGTATGACCAGTTCGTTCGCGAGCAGATTGCCGGCGACGCCCTCGGCGCTGATGTCGCCACCGGTTTCCTGGTCGGTGGCCCAGTTGATATCGTAAAAAGCCCCGATGTCCGCCTGACCGCCCAGCAACGAGCCGACGAACTTGATGACATGGTGGCAACGACTGGGACCGCTTTTCTGGGAGTGACGTTGGGTTGTGCGCGTTGTCATCCGCACAAGTTCGATCCGATTTCGCAGAACGAGTATTACTCAATGGCGGCCGTTTTTTCCGGAGTGAATCATGGAGAGCGGCCACTGCCTACGCCGGAGGACCGGAAGAGTGATCTCGCCAGGCTGGAAGCTCGCATCCGCGAACTTGAGCAAAGTCTCGCACCTTTTAAGGAAAACGCGACCTCCCGCGTTGCAGCGACTTCCACGGAGGAGCAAGGAGGGAGTGGCGGCAAAGCGCTGCGGTCCTCAGTCAATGCTCAACGCAATGAGGAGATACTCACTCCCGTCAGTGCCAAGTTTCTGCGATTTACGATCCTCGAGACCAGCGGCGGGGAACCATGCCTGGACGAGCTGGAGGCTTATTCCGGCGACATTAACATCGCACTGGCCAGCGCCGGGACGAAGCCTACGGCCTCCGGGACGCTCCCGGGATACGAGATCCACAAACTGGAACACATCAACGACGGGCGGGTGGGGAATAGTCGTTCCTGGATTTCCAATGAAAACGGCCGCGGCTGGGTGCAACTGGAATTTGCCAAACCCGAACGCATCGACCGGGTTGTTTGGAGTCGCGACCGCGAAGGCGTGTTCAAAGACCGTCTTGCGACTACGTATCGGATCGAGGCGGGGTTGGACACAAATGCGCTGCAGTTGGTGGCCAGTTCTGAGGATCGAGTCAAATATCAGCAAGCCGGCGAGCGGGTAGACCCGGTGTATCGGTTTAATGGCTGGCCTGCGGCCAAGGTGGAACAAGCGAAGCGGTGGTTGGCAGACCTTGAAAGCGCTAGGAAGCAGTACGAGACGCTAAAGAACCCGCCGATGGTTTACGCCGGAAGTTTTTCCGAACCTGGTCCGACGTTTCGTTTGAACCGCGGCGACCCGATGCAGCCGCGGGAAGTCGTCCCACCGGCGACGCTCGACCTGTTCCGACCTTTGACGCTGGCAACGAATATGCCGGAACAGCAGCGGCGCTTGAGATTGGCCGAGTGGATCACAGACCCAGGCCATCCGCTAACTGCGCGCGTTCTGGTGAATCGCATTTGGCAGTATCAGTTCGGCACAGGGTTAGTCGACACGCCTAATGATTTCGGGAAGAACGGTGCGCGTCCAACCCACCCGGAGTTGCTCGATTGGCTCGCCACCGAGTTCGTCGCGAAAGGCTGGAGCATTAAAGCGTTGCAACGCGAGATCCTCACTTCAGCCACCTGGCGCCAATCCAATGCGCCGCGCGAAGAGGCGTTGAAGATTGATGCCAAGAGCCGCTTGCTTTGGCGGTTTCCTCCGCGACGTCTCGAGGCGGAGGCGATTCGTGACAGCATACTTGAGGTCAGCGGCCAACTAGATCGAACCGTAGGAGGACCAAGCTTTTTCCTGCACAACGTGAATCGCGAGAACGTCTATCATTATTACCCGAAAGACGAATTCGGCGCGCCAGAGTCGAGGCGAATGGTTTATGCGTTTAAAGTGCGGATGGAGCAGGACGGTGTGTTCGGTGCGTTCGATTGTCCGGATGGAAGCCTGGTGACGCCAAAACGGAGCGTGTCGACTACGCCGCTCCAGGCGCTAAACCTTTTCAACAGTCGGTTTATCTTGCAACAAGCGGGGGCCTTTGCCGAGCGGGTGCAACGCGAATCGGGATCGGACACGGACGCACGGGTTTTGAGGGCATGGGAGTTGGCGTTCAATCGTGCGCCGGCTGCTGACGAATCGCAGGAAGCCGTTTCATTTGCCAAATCCGAGGGCTTCCCGGCGCTTTGCCGCGCATTGATCAATGCCAACGAGTTTTTATTCATCCCATGAACTCAGTGCCGCATTGGCCCCGCAGCCCATTCCTGGATCGACGTCGCTTTCTTTCCGACCTCGGCCTGGGGCTTGGCGCAATTGCGTTGACTGATTTGTTGGGCCGCCAGGGGCTGCTGGCGGCGACCGTCTCGGGGCAGCCGCCACTGCGCCCGGCGATTGATACCGGACACCCCTACGCCGCGCGCGCGCCTCATTTCACACCGCGTGCTACGCAGGTCCTGGTCATTTTTTGCAGCGGCGCGTGCAGCCAATTGGACACGTTTGATTATAAACCCGAGCTGATTCGATGCGATGGGCAGCCTTTGCCCGGTAGCGAAAAAGTAATCACGTTCCAGGGAGCGCAAGGGGCTCTGAGAAAGAGTCCTTGGGACTTCCGACCCCACGGGCAGACCGGCAAGATGGTTTCCGAGTTGGTGCCGCACCTGGCGGAGCTGAGCGACGAACTCTGCTTCATTCACTCGATGCAGGGAAAGACCAACACGCACGGGCCAGGCGAAAATTTCATGTCGACGGGCTACACGCTGGACGGTTTCCCGAGCCTTGGGGCCTGGGTCACCTACGCGCTCGGCAGCGAAGACCAAAACCTGCCGGCCTACGTCGCTATTCCCGATCCACGGGGCAAACCTCAGAACAGCGTGAACAACTGGGCGCCAGGCTTTCTCCCGGCCGCTTTCCAGGGCACCGAATTCAGCGCCACGGCCCCGATTCGGAACCTGGCCCGGCCCGATTCGGTTTCTGAGCAGCGGGATGAGGCCACGCGCAATTTCCTGCGTCGCCTGAATGAGCGCCATGCCCAGCAGTTTCCCGGCGACACGGAATTGGCGGCGCGTATCGCCAGCTATCAATTGGCTGCGCGCATGCAGCTGACGATTCCGGGGGTGGCGGATCTCTCCAGTGAACCGCCGTATATTCTCGAGCTGTATGGCGCCAGTGAAGGCGGGTCGAAAGTGGAAGACCTTAGGGCCGCCTACGCCCGCAACTGCATCCTCGCGCGGCGGTTAATCGAGAGAGGGGTGCGGTTTGTGCAGCTTTTCAATGGGGCTTACCAAACCGGTGGCGAAGGCGTCAGTAACTGGGATGGGCACAAAGATATCTTCAATCAATATAGCGTCCACGGTCCGGTGATGGACAAACCGACCGCGGGTCTGCTGATTGATTTAAAGCAACGCGGGCTGCTGGCAAATACACTCGTCGTGTGGTGCACGGAATTTGGCCGCATGCCGACGTTTCAAAAGGGCGCGCAAGGGCGAGACCACAACCCGGAAGGCTTTACCTGCTGGCTGGCGGGTGCCGGCGTGAAGCAGGGGTTCAGCTACGGCGCCACTGATGAATTCGGCTATAAGGCCGTAAAGGATATCGTCACAGTGCATGACCTGCACGCGACGATTCTTCATCTGCTCGGGTTGAATCATAAACGCCTCACTTATTACCATAACGGTCTGGAGCGTCGGCTCACAGATGTCACTGGCGAGATCGTCACTGGCATTTTGGCGTAGTCTTTTCTGACGGTGAATTGGCCAAACGAACCTAATTCGGTTTTGCGCGGTAGGTAGCGGACGTGGCTCGCATCGAGATGAAAACGGAACCGCAAAGAGCTTAGTCGCGATGATCGGCAGGGGTCGAGTTGATTCTAGATTTGAGATTGGGGGAGGGGCAGCGAGATTGAGGGAGGGGGTGGCGCCGATCGGAACTGCTTCATTCAGCGGTTTATGGTCCTGATTGAACTGAGCACCTCGGAAAACCGCTGAAGCGGTTCCGATCGGTTCCGCAGGCGCCACCCCCAGCTGAAAGCTGGGGGTTAATGAGAGCAGGACGACGGCAACTGCCCGCGGAATAAGGGGAGGCTGAGTCGGCGGGCCGGACTCAGCCTACGACTTCCTGGGGGCCCTTGCCACCGTTGACGAGGAATAATACGGCCATGCGGACGGCGAGGCCATTGGTGACCTGCTCGAGGATTAAGGAGCGGCCGCAATCAGCGATGTCGCTGTCGATTTCGACGCCGCGATTGATCGGGCCGGGGTGCATGATCAAGGCGTCCGGTTTCGTCTTGGCTAGTCGTGCTTTATTTAATCCGAATAAACTCGTGTATTCGCCGAGGCTGGGGAACATCGTTTTGCGTTGCCGCTCGTGCTGAATCCGCAACAGGTTGATGATGTCGGCGTCGCGAATTGCCTCCTCGACGTTGTACGTCACGCGGCAGCCCATCTGTTCAAAGACACGCGGCACGAGGGTCGACGGCCCGCAAAGGGTGACGTTGGCCCCCAGCTTAGTCAGCGCCCAAATGTCAGATCGCGCCACCCGACTGTACAGAATGTCTCCGAGAATGGTGACATTAAGCCCGGCTATCCTGCCCTTCTTTTCACGGATAGTAAACGTATCCAGCAAGGCTTGGGTGGGATGCTCGTGGGCGCCGTCGCCAGCGTTGATGACACTGGCATTGACGACGCGCGCCAGGAAATGAGGCGCGCCGGAGGCGCTGTGGCGCATGACGATGAAATCAGTATTGAGCGCTTCGAGATTGCGCGCGGTATCCTTCAGGGTTTCGCCTTTTTTGAGAGAGGAGGCCTCAGCGGTAAAGTTGATGATATCGGCTGATAGCCGTTGTTCGGATAACTCGAAGCTGATCCGAGTCCGGGTCGAAGGTTCGACAAACAGGTTAACAACGGTTTTGCCGCGCAGCGCGGGGACCTTTTTGATGGCCCGTTCACCGACGGCCTTAAACGCGCGAGCGGTGTCGAGCACGGTGTTGATTTCGTCCACCGACAGCGACTCGATATCGAGTAAGTGTTTTCGGTTCCAACTCATCATCGGCCTACCTGCACCTTTCGTCACCCGTCTCCCCCGCGTTTCTTCGCGCAACAGCAGATTTACCGCCGCACCAGCACGGCTTCGTCTTCGCGCTCTGCCTCGTTCAGTCTGACTTGAATGTTTTCAGTTTCGGAGGTCGGGAAATTTTTACCGACGAAGTCGGCTTTGATTGGCAGCTCACGATGACCCCTATCAATGAGAACCGCCAATTGGATCTGCTTCGGCCGTCCGAAATCATTGAGTGCGTCCATGGCCGCGCGGGTGGTGCGTCCTTTGAACAGCACATCATCGACGAGCACAACCGTTTTGCCCGTCACGTCAAAGGGAATCACGGTGGGATGTACCTCGGGAGCGATTCTTTGGTCGAGGTCATCCCGGTGCATGCTAACGTCCAGCCGCCCCATCGGGACCGGTTGGCCCCAAACGCCCGCCAGCAAACCGGCCAGACGCTCGGCTAACGGAACGCCTCCCTTCTGAATTCCCACCAGGACGACCTCCTGGCTGACTACATTTCGCTCAGCAATTTCATGCGCGATCCGTGTCAGCGCCCGCTGAATCGCTGCACCATTCAAAATGACGGTTGTTTCAGGCATGGATAAGGGGAATAAAAAGCAGGGTTTGCCGAAGACGACCCAATGGAGCTTCCCACCCGAAGTGCAACGGAGTCAATCGGACGAATTTAGAAGATGGTTCTGCCTTAGAAAAATCTGCCGTCGGGGATAGAGTCTTGGGGGATCGGAGAATTCTCCATCCGAGACAAAGGGGGGTAAACCATTTGCCCCGGGATTTCCACTTCGCGCTTTGCGCTTCGCTCTGGTTCATCGTTCCTTGGCAACCTCACTGGGCTGCCTTAAAGGACTTAGCAGGGATTTCAGTGGCTAGTCGCTTGCCGGCTCTTGCGCCATTTTGAGCGGTGCTTAATGATCCAATCGGTCAACGCCCGCTCAAATCCTATGTCACGCCCTGCCTTTTCTGATTCGATCCATTTGTGCTTCAGGATCTCTTCACGTTCCGCTTGAAATTCCCTGTAGAGCGAAGAGTTCTTCAGCAATTCGTTTGCCGATAGAGGCTCTTTCGTTTCGTCAGACATAATCGCGCACTCAAATTTCTTCTGAGAGGCAGATACTACGCATCACTTAGCGGTCTTGACAATCTCAATTTGCATTTTATCAGGCGCAAGTAGCGTATTTAAACCAACTTGCGCCTGAATCGATAATTGCCAAATGACTTTGTGCATCGGCACTAAACCACTCTTTCATAGATTGAGACGGATTCCAACATTTTTTTGCAATTGCAGCATATTTTTTGCGATCAGGCTTTTAGCCAAGTTTTGCGCGTAATGCCTCGCCAACTTTGAGAAAGGCTTGTCCGGGCGGTTTATCCCCCGCCGAGACGACGACAGGAACGCCACGATCTCCAGCCTCTCTAATTTCGGTGAAGATAGGCACTTCGCCAAGGAACGGGACATTTTGGCGCATGGCTTCGGTATGCCCACCGCCGTGACCGAAGATTTCCACTCGATCGCCAGTCGGAGTCGTGTAATAGCTCATGTTCTCTACAATTCCGAGGATTGGCACGTTGACTTTCTGGAACATAGCGATGCCTTTGCGGACAACTCCCAGGGAAGCTTCCTGTGGGGTAGTCACAATTACCCCGCCGTCCAACGGGACTGTCTGACACAACGTTAGTTGGGCATCGCCCGTGCCTGGCGGCAAGTCCACCAGCAGGTAATCCAACTCCCCCCATTCGACCGCAGTAAAAAACTGCTGGATGGTTTTCATGATCATGGGCCCGCGCCAAATGACCGGCTGATCGCCTTCGACCAAAAAGCCCATGCTCATCAGCTTAACCCCGTGACCTACAGGTGGAACCATCTTTTCCGCGTCGCTAATCGTAGGCTTTTCGTGAATGCCCATCATCAAAGGAATCGAGGGGCCATAAATGTCACAGTCCAGCAGGCCAACGCGAACCCCGAGCGCCTTTAAAGCACACGCCAGATTGACCGATACTGTCGACTTGCCCACGCCTCCCTTACCACTGGCGATGGCGACGATGCGGTGCAGTCCAGGGACTCGCGATTGTTGGGGCAGGCCCGGTTGCGGGCTTGCACCTGGTGGCGGTTTGGGCTGGTTGACTTCGACGTAAACGGAATTTACCCCCGGGACAGCTTTGAGCACGTGTTCGCTCTCGGTGCGGATCTGGCGCGCGGCCTCCGGGTTGCTGCTCGTGAGGTTCATAATGACACTGACGGCGCCTTCCCGAACCGCGATTTCTTTCACCAGACCAAAGGAGACTACATCGCGGCTGTAACCGGGATATTTGACGGCCTTTAGGGCGTTCCTGACTTCGTCTTCCGTAAGCATATCGTTCCACCATAATCAGCTTGGATAATTAAGTGTCAATCCCGGGACATCGATTTGACCTGGCGGCGTGGTGCTGGCAAAATCCGCGATGTATATGAATGATCCACTTACACCTCATCCATTGTGGCCGTTCATTTTGGCTTTGGCAGCAGCTGTGGGGTTCGGTTTGCTGGCGTTCAGGTCGCGTCGGAACTGGGTAGCCTGGTCGCTCGGGGGAGCCGCTTTCGGCCTGGTGACGGCGACTTTCGCTTCAGGTTTGGCAAATGCTGCGGCCGTCCCCTACACACAAGCGGTGAGAACCAGCCATCAACTAATTGCGGCAGCAGTGACAATTGTCATCGTAGGGGTCACTGTGCTGATTTTGAGCCGCGACTCTACCTAAAGAGTCAACCTCTTCTCGTTCGGCCGTACTGTGTTCCTCGATTGTTAAGTAACATGCCGGACTTTGGCCTTTGGACTTTGGACTTTGGACTTTAGAATCCCGCCGTGCTCGAAAATTTAATTCACGAACTGAGCTCCTCACGGGCGCTTGCTGAGGTGGAGATCAAGGCGGCCGTTGAACAGTTGGTGCTTGAATCTGTTCCAGTCGAAATAAAGGCCCAATTTTTGAGCAGTTTGGCGCAGAAAGGCGAGACCGCCGAAGAGATCGCGTGTTTTGTGCGGGAGATGCGCTCGCGCGCGGTGAACGCTCCGATTGATGGCGAGTTGCGTCGCAATGAGATCCTGGACGTTGTCGGTACCGGGGGCGATCGGTTAAGCACGTTTAATATCTCGACGACGGTCGCATTGCTGGCAGCCGCGGCGGGGGTAAAGGTGGCTAAACATGGCAATCGGGCAAGCACGTCGACTATTGGAAGCGCCGATGTCGTTGAGGCATTGGGCATCCCGTTTGATGTGAGCCCGGAGGAATCAGTCCGCTTGCTTCGTGAGCGCGGCTTCGCGTTTTTCTTCGCACCAAAGTATCATCCGGCGTTTCGCCATATAATTCCGGCGCGTAAACTTTGCGCGGAACGCGGCCAGGCGACTATTTTCAATTACCTCGGTCCGCTGCTTAATCCTGCGCGCCCATCGGCGATGCTGATCGGCGTGCCCAGGCCGGAACTCTGCGAGCCTCTGGCGCGGGTCCTGCAAACATTGGGTGTCCGCAGGGCGATGGTGGTCTGTGGCACGGTAACGGACGAATCGGGCGCCGTGCGACAGCTGGATGAATTGTCCCCGTTGGGTCCAACGACTGTCGCTGAGTTTTACCAGGAGAACGGTTTAAATTGCTCGCTTCTTTCACCGGAGGCATTTCCGATACAACCGGCAACTTTGGCGGATTTGCGCGGGGGTGATCGGCAGGTGAACAGCGCAATAATCCGTCAGGTCCTGGCCGGCAGCGAGCGGGGCCCGAAGCGCGATGCCGTGCTGCTGAACGCTGCGGCCGCATTGTTTGTTGCGGGACGGGCCCGCACGTTGAGCGATGGATGGGAGATCGCCGCCGAGGTGATCGACAGCGGCCTGGCTTCGGGCAAATTGAAAGAATTAATCGCCAGATAGAGATTCAGGGCTTCATCGCTCTGGTACCGCATTAATCGTGAGGTAAGCCAACTCTTTGAAGGCCGCTCCGTCGGCTGCTTGGAGCGCTAGTCGAATTTCGACCTGGTTGACTGGGCGGAGTCCCGGAATGGTCAGAAACACCTGACGTTTATCGTTGCTTAGTTTGATGTCTTGAATCGGCACCCGATCGTGACCCTTTTGACCGGGGTGTTCGACGGAATATTGATCCGAACCGTAATTGGCGCTCCAGAGGTAATTCCATTGTTCGAGTTGGTAATTCGCCGCGTTGAGCGCGGCTGCCTTGTCGAGTTCGAAGTTAAAGCGCAAAGCCAATCCATCGTGTTGCACTTTGAGATCGTCCAACAGTTTGGCTGGCCTGCCGGTATACCGCAGGCGTTGGAGGCAGCCGTCCTTTCCATCGGGTGGGCCCTGCCAGCCGGAAAGCCCGGTTGCATAAACCTGGCCGTCGGCAGGATTGAATCGGGCGCGCATTAGTCCGGCGTCGAATTGAAATGGCAAAGCGACGATCGCTGCCTGTGCGACGGGCCCGACCTCTTGCAGCATGAGGTAATACATCCAGCCTTTGCCAAAGCTCGTGTGCAGCAAGCGACCGGATAAGGGACCGAATCGAGGATCCTCAACGTAAAGTTGTCCGCTGCTTGAATTATCAAACTCCTGCGGCATCCAAATGATTGGCTGGTCGAAGCTGGTAGGTGGCTTGATCCTGTCGGCATCGATGCGGCCCCCGTCGGGTGCCCATTGATCGCCGAAAAGACCGCCGCCTTTGAGGTTCTGCACATAGCCGTAGAATCCTCCGCGCCGGACCAAATTGATTTTGGAAGCGGGCATCCAGTTGCCTTGATTGTCGCTAGCTGTCAGACGGCCATCCGGCAGCAGTCCTAGTCCGTTCGGTACGCGAAAACCGGTGCAATACACCTCGGCGCGCTTGCCGTCGGGGGAGATTTCGACGAGCGCACCAGGCAGTTTGTAATCGGTGTATTCACCGGGTTTGATAAAATAGAGACGCCCGTGGCGATCGACCTGCAGGTCAAAATTAAAGCTATGGAAAAACGTCGAGACGTCGGTATCGGCGTAAAATGTTTCGTAGTAATCGGCTTCCCCGTCATTGTTGATGTCCTTCAGGCGGACAATACCGTTGCGGCATGTAACATAGACCTGGTTTTCGATCACCTGTGCGCCAAAAGGTTCGTAGAGCCCGGATGCGAAACGCGACCACGTGACATGTTCGAGCGGCGTGTCGAGACCCGACACCAGCCACACATCGCCGCCATAAGTGGTCACCACCGCGCGGCCGTCCGGGAAAAAAGCCAATGCGCTGGTGCGCAGCCATGCGCCATATGGGTTGTTGAACGGCACGGGAATGGTGTCCAGGGTATATGCGTTGGACTCTTTGCCAAGCTGGCCGTGAACGTCGAGTGCCATCGGCCAGAGTCGCGCGCCACCATGCGTTAGGGTTTCCGGGTCAACAATCGCTTCGGGCTGCGCTTGGTGGATTCGCTCTCCAAATTTCCGCAGCGCGGCTGTTCCGTTGCCTGCGAAACAGAGAACGCGCACTAGACGCGGTTGTCCATCTCCCGGAATGTTCAGAATAAGTCTCTGTTGGTCATCCACCTCCCAAGTCAACCCTTCAGTGGCACCGAAGGCGCCGGCAGCAACAAAATCGCCGATCGAGTGGCCGCCTTGGGGTAAATCGCCGTTGGGGATAACCGATGCGGCCACCACGAGCCTTCCACGAACGGGACCGCCCTGTCCTTCCGGAGCAGAGCCTTGGGGCAAAACCAGGCCACACCTTTGCTGAGAAGACTTCTCGCCTTGCCCCATACAAAGCCGTAACTGCGCGGGGCCCCGGGCGATGCGCAGCGTATGAGAAATAATTACCGAATCGTCCGCTTTCTCGGCTTCGGGCAACTCCAAAATATCTCGGCCATCGATGGTGAAAGAGAGGATGGCCTGGCGATTGTAGACATAGTGTCCTTTGTACCTCATCAACGCGGCAGGTAAAGGTCCACGCGGGAGCAGCCCTTCGGTTGGATAATTGAATCGTCCGTTGAAGGCCCAATACCAATGCTGCAAGCCACGCAGCGGTGTGCCTTGAGGTTGTGGTTGCCCTTCGCCACGCTGTTCGAAATGTCCTGTGTGAGATAGATCAAGGAATCCCCCCTGCCACGCCCCTGCCAGTCGCATGTGGTGGAGGTCGTAAGTTAAAGTGACATTGTCCTGCAAGCGGAAGGTAAGCACATCGGCAAGGTTAGTTCCCAATTGCGATTCCAACACAGGCCCGAAGTCGCGTTGTCCGCTCTTAATCGCCGCGATGTTTGCCGCACGAGCGGGGTCGAATTTTGGGAGCGAACCCAGATACGTTTCGGATACAGGAAAGTACTGCGTCGGGTTCAGCTTTTTGAGAAAACTTTCGCGGATGTACTGAATGACTTCGTAACGTTGCTCCGGCGTCATCCAGGTTTGCGACGGCATATTCTTAAACCCGCCGGTAATCGTCTTGAATATGCTGAATGGGTCACTGCCGTTTTGGAACTTATCGACTGCAAAGGGCCGCGACTGTGGATTGATCGTTTGTATCCCGTTCGTTCCGTGACAGGGCGCGCAAGCCAGCAGAAACAGCTTGTGCCCGCGCTCCAGGCTCTGTTCATCCCAACGCGTGATGATTCCAGCGTGATCGATGTTTTCAGCGGAAACACTCTCCTCTCCGACGGCAAGCGACGTCCAAGCTGCGGCGGATAAAGCGCAAACATGGATGGTGGTCCTTAAACAAAACCGGGCAAGCATGAGCCAATAAATCCGCAGCGTGCACCACGAGTCAATGGTTTTAGCTGATAAATTCACGCGACGTTGCTCTCTTAGACTCAGGGAGTTATGCAGCCACAATTGGTCAAGAATCAGGCCGGTGAAGATTCTTTGCAGAAAGTATTTGACTGTTTAGTCTAATTTGATATGGTTTTGTTGTTGCGAGGGGATACTCTCCTCCAATTACGGTAGCGAGATTGAACTATGGGTCGAGTGAGTGACAACCGAAATAAGCTGATGGATGCAGTCCTGGAGTTGATCTGGAGCTGCTCCTACGGCAGCACGACCATCGACCAGATCTGCGACAAGGCAGGCGTGCGTAAAGGTAGTTTCTATTATTACTTCGAGTCCAAGGCGGACTTGGCCGTCACCGCAATTGAGGCGCAATGGCAAAAGCATCGTGCCGAATCCGATTCGTTGTTCTCACCCACCGTGCCCCCGCTGCAGCGGCTTAAGAATTACTTCGACATGGGCCACCGTTTTCAGAGTGAAATTAAGCAGAAATATGGGCATGTCCTGGGGTGCCCTTTATTTTCGCTCGGTTCCGAGGTTTGCACCCAGGAGCACGCCTTGCAGAAGAAAATCCAGGAGATTCTTAGTTACAAACTCAAGTACTTGGAGTCCGCTATTCGCGACGCCCACGCAGCTGGCTTAATTGATGCGCCGGACGCTGCCGCCAAGGCGCGCATGATCCATGCGTATTACGAAGGATTGCTTACGCAGGCTCGGATTCAGGATGACGTTGAAGTGTTGCGGGAAGCGGCGCCGGGCGCGTTTGCGATTCTGGGCATGAAAGTTCCGGGGATGGTGGCGGCATAGATTTTTTTTGGACTAATATTTGACTAAACAGACAACTAGTGGAAAGGAATGTTTGCTATGAATTCGTGCCAACTCAATAACGACAACCCCTCGGCGACTCGCGCTTTCATTAATGCCTGCTCAATGTCGTGCCAGAAATTCTTACGGAGAATGGAGATGACCAAAGAGACGATTTTAAGCGAGTTTCGCAATGTCCTGGGAGCCCGCGGCCAGATGGCCGAGCTTGCCCTCACCGAGGCTGAAGCGCTGGCGCATGAAACGGGTTTTCCTCTCCTGGTGTATCCGACACTGGCCCGCGAGAAAGTGGAAGCGGTGGCCGCGTGGAACCGTCGACAGGAAGCAATGCTGCACGGTAGCAGCCTCGCAAGCGTGGCTGCGTGATTTAGCGCCACCAAGAATTCAACCTCAAATCCCTTTTGCCTATGAAACTTAAGACTCGGAATGTTGTTTCAACTGGTTTGGCTTTCGGAGCGATTGTCTTCGGCACAATGGGTTGCAGTCCGAAGCCGACAGCAACAAAACCACCACTGCCGACGGTTACAGTCGCGCCGGTCGAACAACGTGAGATAGTCGAACGCGACGAATTCACCGGGAGAATCGAGCCGGTCGAGACCGTCGAAATTCGACCGCGCGTATCAGGATATGTCCAGGAAGTGAAGTTCCAATCAGGTCAGCTGGTGAAAAAGGGCGACGTGCTTTTCCAGATCGATCCTCGCTGGCACCAGGCGACATTCGAACAGCGCCAGGCGGAATTCGCGCAGGCGAAGGTGCGGCTGGACAATGCCCGTCGGGAAGCGGAACGCACTCCTCAATTACTGGCCAACAAGGCCATCTCGACTGAGGAATCCGATGCTCGAGAATCGCGCTATCAAGAAGCGAAGAGCGCGTTGATGGCCACCCAAGCGGCGCTCGATTCAGCAAAACTCGACTTGGAGTATACACAAGTGCGGGCTCCCATTGCCGGCCGCGTGAGTCGCGCGCTATTGACGGAAGGCAATTACGTCAGTGGTGTCGCCGGGGCGGCGACGTTGCTCACCACGCTCGTTACGGTTGATCCGGTCTATGTTTACGCTGATATGGATGAGAACTCCTTGTTGCGGTTCAACGCCCTCGCCCGTTCCAAGAAGCTCGAGGCCGTTGGCGAGGGCAAAATTCCCGTAGAACTGCAACTCGCTGACGAACAGGATTTCCCGCACCGCGGCTATATTGAATCGTTCGACAACCGGCTGAATAGCGAGACGGGGAGTATTCTTCTGCGCGCGATCTTTCCCAATGCCGATGGACGTATTGTGCCCGGATTGTTTGCGCGTATTCGTGTGCCGCTAAGTGACCGGCACCCGGCGCTGTTGGTCGAGGAGCGCGCGATCGGCACCGATCAGGCACAGAAGTTTGTCCTTACGCTGACGCAAACAAACACGGTGGCCTACCGACAGGTGACACTTGGTCCGGTAGTGGATGGCCGGCGGGTGGTTCGTTCCGGTCTTTCGGGTGCCGATGCGGTGGTGGTCAACGGCCTGCAACGGGTGCGTCCGGGAATGCCGGTAACACCGCAAACCGAGGTGGCCGGTTCACAGTCTCAATTGGCGAAGCGGTAAGCAAAACTGACAATTCGCGGAGAAAAGTTCCATGAACTCATTCATAAGACACAGCTTAAGACTCAAGGCCGAGAAGCGAGGCCCGAGGCAGAATCGAAGACCGAAATTCGAATCGATGCGTTCGGCCGGGTTTGTCCCTTCTTTTGGGGTCCGGTCACTCGGAGTCCGAGTTTTCTACAAAGCGCCGCTCTTGCAGCAGGAAAGTCGGTTCTTTGAGATATGACTTATACGACCTATAGGATCTATCCTGCTTCACGCATCACCTTTTACTTATGAACTTCTCCAACTTCTTCATCCGGCGGCCTATTTTTGCCGGTGTACTTTCTGCAGTGATCTTCCTACTGGGCTTGTTGTCGATGTGGCGGCTGCCGATTAGCGAATATCCCGAGGTTGTGCCACCCACGATCGTGGTCAAGGCGACTTATCCCGGCGCAAATCCCAGGACGATTGCTGAGACTGTCGCGTCGCCGCTCGAACAATCGATCAATGGCGTTGAAGATTCGCTCTACATGTTTTCCCAGGCGACACCGGATGGGGTCATGACGCTGACGGTGACGTTCAAGCTGGGAACGGACGTCGACAAGGCCCAGGTTCAAGTGCAAAACCGCGTTTCCCAGGTGCTGCCGAAGTTGCCCGAAGATGTCCGGCGGCTTGGGGTGACGACGACTAAGCAGTCACCCGACCTGACCATGGTGGTGCACTTGTTCTCACCCAATGATCGTTACGACGAGGTTTATCTGCGGAACTATGCCAGCTTGCAAGTGCGGGACGTCCTGGCGCGGATTCCGGGAGCAGGCGATGTGGGTCTGTTTGGTTCGGGCGACTATGCGATGCGGGTATGGCTGGATCCGGACAAGATCGCGGCGCGCAACCTTACGGCCAGTGACGTGGTCAGTGCGATACGAGAACAGAACGTTCAAATCGCGGCCGGGGCTATCGGTCAGCCACCAGTCGGCCAACCGGTGCCGTTCGAACTGCAACTCAACGCCAAGGGCCGCCTGGTCTCACCCGAGGAGTTTGGCGACATCATCATCAAAACAGGCTCCGGTGGTGAGAAGATTCTGTTGAAAGACGTCGCGCGGCTCGAACTCGGCGCGTCCGGTTATTCATTGCGTTCACTGCTGAACAATCGCACGGCGGTTGCGATCCCCATTTTTCAAACCCCTGGGGCCAACGCGCTGCAGCTGTCGAAAAACGTGCGTCACGTGATGGAAGAGCTGAAGAAGAACTTTCCCGAGGGGATCGATTATGACGTCGTGTATGACCCAACGGTGTTTGTCAGTCACTCGATTGAAGCGGTGGTGCATACACTGATCGAGGCGATTCTGCTCGTGGTAATCGTCGTGGTGTTGTTTCTACAGACCTGGCGGGCATCGATCATTCCCCTGGCAGCCGTGCCGGTTTCATTGGTGGGGACGTTCGCGGTGATGCTGGCACTTGGGTTTTCGATCAATAACCTGTCGCTGTTCGGCCTGGTATTGGCGATCGGCATTGTCGTTGATGATGCGATCGTGGTGGTCGAGAACGTGGAGCGGAATATCGCGTTGGGGTTGTCGCCATTCGACGCGGCGCGGCGGGCGATGAGCGAAGTCACCGGACCAATCGTCGCGACGGCCCTGGTGCTCTGCGCCGTTTTCATCCCGACGGCTTTCATCAGCGGACTCACCGGGCAGTTTTATAAGCAATTCGCGATTACGATTGCCATCTCGACAGTTATTTCAGCCTTCAACTCGTTGACGCTGTCGCCGGCTCTCTGTGCCGTCTTGCTGAAAGATCATCATGCTCCGAAAGATTGGTTTGGGCGCGTAATGGAGAGAGGTTTGGGCTGGTTCTTTCGCCCATTTAATCGGGTGTTTGCGTGGTCAGGGGCCCAGTATGCGCTTGGTGTTGGGAGCGTGATTCGCAAGAGCGCCGTTGCGTTGGTAGTGTATGGCGGACTGGTGGTGCTGACAGGCTGGAGCTTTAACAAAGTGCCGACCGGTTTCGTTCCGACCCAGGACAAGCAGTACCTGGTTGCGTTTGCGCAACTACCGGATGCGGCATCGCTCGAACGCACTGATGCAGTCATCCGGCGCATGTCGGATATTGGTCTCAAACAGCCGGGCGTGGAATCAGCAGTTGCCTTTCCGGGGCTGAGCATTAACGGTTTCACGGTCGCGCCGAATGCCGGGATCGTATTCTTCTGTTTGAAACCGTTTGACGAGCGCACAACGGCTAATTTGAGTGGACAAGCGATCGCTGACGCGTTGAATCAAAAATTTGCTGCGGTTCAAGATGCCTTCGTGCTTACGGTGATGGCGCCACCGGTCAACGGGCTGGGGACGATTGGCGGATTCAAGTTGTTTGTGGAGGACCGAGCGGATCTGGGTTATGACGCCCTTTTTCAAGCGCTTCAGACAATGATCGGAAAAGCCTACCAGACGCCGGGACTGGCGGGCGTATTTTCCACCTTTACCGTAAACGTACCGCAACTGGATGCGGAGATCGATCGCGTCAAAGCCAAACAGCAAGGTGTGCCATTGCAGAATCTTTTTGAAACGATGCAGATTTATCTGGGCTCATTATATGTCAATGACTTCAACCGGTTCGGCAGAACGTACCAGGTGGTTGCCGAAGCCGACTCCCAGTTCCGGCAACACGCCGAAGACATCACCCGGTTAAAGACCCGCAATGCGCAAGGCCAAATGGTGTCGCTCGGGACGTTGGTGAAAGTGAAAGAGACGTACGGGCCGGATCGGGCAATGCGGTACAACGGTTACCCTGCCGCGGAGATCAATGGCGGACCGGCGCCGGGATTCAGTTCCGGACAAGCCGAGGCGCTGATTGCGAAGCTGGTGAAGGAGAATTTGCCGCGTGGGCTTGAGTTCGAATGGACGGATCTGACGTATCAACGAATCCTCGCAGGAAATACCGCTATTTATGTCTATCCATTGTGCGTATTGCTGGTGTTCCTCGTACTGGCCGCGCAATACGAAAGTTTTCGGCTGCCGCTGGCGATTATCCTCATTCTACCGATGTGTTTGCTCTTTGCGATCACCGGGGTGTGGCTTAAGGGGAGCGACAACAACATTTTCACGCAAATCGGGTTTATTGTTCTGATCGGGTTGGCGTGCAAAAACGCCATCTTGATCGTCGAGTTCGCGAAGCACCATCAGGACCAGGGCAAATCCCCAATGGAAGCGGCGATCGAGGCTTGCCGGCTTCGGCTGCGGCCGATCCTGATGACGTCGATTGCGTTCATCGCCGGCGTGTTCCCGTTGGTGAAATCACACGGAGCCGGCGCGGAGATGCGGCAGGCAATGGGCGTCGCCGTATTTGCGGGAATGATCGGGGTAACGCTGTTTGGGTTGTTCCTGACGCCTGTATTCTATGTCACTTTGATGAAGCTGGGCCATAAGCGGAACCAGAAGATGGTTGTCGAGTCTCAACCTCCGGTCGGGTTTGTGCAAAGCGGTGCGACCTCGGCTTAGAGCAAATAAGGGAATGGAAATGAATCGATTTTCAGAACGTTCATTGTTGCTGTTACTGGCGACGGTGCAGTTCACGCACATCATGGATTTCATGATCCTGATGCCGTTGGGCCCGCAGCTGATGCGGAATCTTTTTATCGGGCCGGGCCAGTTTAGCGCGCTGGTAGCTGCTTATACGATCAGTTCGGGAGTAATCGGGCTCTTGGCGGCGCCGTTTATCGATCGGTTTGATCGCCGGAACGTTCTGCTTCTGGCCTACGGCGGTTTCATCATCGGGACCGTTTCCTGCGCGCTTTCTCAAGACTTCGTCTCGCTGTTGGCGGCGCGCGCGTTGAGCGGAGCGTTCGGCGGTTTGTCGAGCTCGATGGTGCTGGCGATTATCGGTGACGTCGTGCCGGCCGAACGTCGCGCAACCGGCGTGGGTGTAGTCATGACGGCATTTTCGCTGGCCGCAGCTTTGGGGGTCCCCTTCGGCCTCCGCCTGGCCCAACTGTTTCGCTGGGAAGCCCCATTCTATTTCCTGGCTGGGCTTGGCTTGTTGATCTGGGTTATGGCGCTGGTGCAGTTGCCGGTTCTCCGTGGCCATCTTCAAAATGTTCAGCGAAATCCGGCGCGCGCTTTCCTGGAACTGCTCCGCGATTCAAATGCTGTTCGCGCGTTGCTTTTCATGGGCACGCTGGTGTTTGGCCATTTTGCCATTATACCGCTGTTGCCGCCGTACCTGGTGGGAAATCTGGGTTTGCCGGAGCACGATCTCTTTCTGGTTTATCTCACCGGCGGAGTGCTAACCGTCTTCAGCGCGCCCCTCATTGGTAAACTGGCCGATACGCTTGGCCGGGTGCGAGTGCTTGGCTGGCTGATTGCAATCGCCTGCGCAGTGACCCTGGCAATTGCCAACATACAGCATTCCCCGGTCTGGGTTATCCTGGCGTTGGCAGGTCTCTTTTTCATCTTTGCCAGCGGGCGATTTATTCCGGGACAGGCGATCATGACTTTGGCGGTGCCAGCCTCTCGCCGTGGGGCTTTTATGAGCCTCACCGGCTGCGCGCGGGATATCGCCTCCGGCGTGAGTTGCAGTCTGGCCGGCTGGGTGGTGGTGCAAACACCTTCGGGCGGTTTGCTCCATTACAACTGGCTAGGGTGGCTAGCTGTCGCTGGTGCGATTGGGAGTTATTGGCTCGCGCGCCGCGTGCGGGTCAATGAGGAGGAACCTCGGGTGGTGGACGAGGTCAGAACTGGTTGGCGTGTGGAGGTTACGAGCAATCGTGCAAAACTGAATCAAGGGCTCACCGCGTTAGTGGTGGCGCTCACGCTAGCGAGCTCTTCCGCGCGCGCAGGAGTGCTCACGGTTGGACCGGATTATAAATCCCCGACTAATTCTTTTCCGGCAGATTACAAAGCAGCCGAACTGGGTTCGTGGAAAGAGGGCCAGCCGTTGGACCAGGTGCCGAAGGGAAACTGGTGGGAGGTCTTCAATGATTCGGAACTTATCCGATTGGAGGGTGAAGCGGTCGCGGCAAATCAGAGTCTGAAAATCGCCGTCGCGAGGCTGAATCAGGCGCGGGCGACCGCACGGGTTGCGCGCAGCGAACTGCTACCCAGCTTGAGCTTGAACCCGAGTTGGGTGCGGCAGCGCTTCTCACCCAACATGGAACCGAGCTTTGGCAACATCACAGCGAACAGTTTCAGTGTGCCGCTCGATTTCAGTTACGAAATTGATTTATGGGGCCGGGTCCGTCGTGGATTCGAAAGCGCGCGCGCTGACGCTCAGGCCTCTCTGGCGGATTACTACAACGTGCTGCTGACGCTGCAGTCAGATGTCGCCCAGAATTATTTCGGATTGCGCGCGCTGGACGCCGAGATCGCGACAGTGATCCAAACGGTGGACTTGCGCAAAGAACAGGTGAAACTGGTGCGCAGCCGGTTCGAGGGTGGCATCGGCAATGAATTGGACATCGCGCGCGCGGAAACGGAACTGGCGACGACTGAAGCGGAGGCGGCGTCGCTGGCGCAAAGACGGTCGGAACTTGAAAATGCGCTCGCTATCCTGGCGGGGAGCAATCCGGCCGTTTTCCGTCTGTCGACAAACACTTCGACCAATTGGAACCCGGTTCCGCCAGCGATACCGGCTGGATTGCCAGCGGCATTGTTGGAACGGCGGCCGGATGTCGCGCAAGCGGAGCGGTTGCTGGCCTCGGCCAATGCGCGGATCGGTGTCGCCAAAGCCGCTTTCTTTCCGGTCGTCAGTTTAACCGCTTCCGGCGGATACTTGAGCGGCGAACTGGAGAACCTGTTCAACTGGGACAGCCGCGTTTGGTCAATTGGTCCAAGCGTTTCGTTGCCGATTTTTGCCGGCGGCCGGAACCTGGCGAATTATCACAGGTCACAAGCGGCATTTGAGGAAGCGGTGGCACGATACCGGCAACAGGTGCTGGTGGCATTTGGGGATGTGGAAAATAGTCTGTCAGGAATTCGGCATTTGGCCGACCAATCTGCGGCCCAACAACGCGCGGTGGTGAATGCGCGACGGGCAGCTGACCTGGCGACGCAACGGTACCGTTCCGGCATCGTTTCCTATGTCGAGGTGATCGATGCGAACCGCGACGCGCTGCAGACCGAAAGGGCCAACGCTCAACTGGCGGGTCAGCGATTGATTACGACCGTTCAACTTATTAAGGCGCTGGGTGGCGGGTGGAATAGCGAACAGCTCTTTGCGAAAGCCGCCGCCAAAACCAAGGCGCCACGTGCAGGAAAACACTGAAAGGTTCAAATATGCTTACCAAAGTTATTGTTATAGTTGTTCTGGCTGTTCTCTATGGTCTGGCCTGGCACAACCAGCCGGCGCAATCGGAAGATACGGGATCTCGGAAGAACAAGAAGGTGTGACGGGGCCTAAAACGTAAAACATAAATAAAACATGAAACGTAAAGCGTAATGATGGATGCGAAATTAATTGTTCCGTTTACGTTTCACGCTTTACGTTTTCCGGTACCAGTTCAACACTCCGATCTGCGAATGTGCCTGGAAGAGAGGCGCTTTCGGCGCTCAACCGAAGCAGCTTCAGGGGACGCAGACGACGGGGTAATTGCCATCGGGACCGGGGATATTCCATTCCGCGACGATCTTTTCACCTTCGGCTGAGTCCATCGGGTACCAATCCCGGTCGGTAAGGCGGCGCACGAGTGTGCTGGCCGGAACGTCCTCACGCCGGATGGAGGTGCTGGCAGTGGCTCCGTTTTTCTGGATGGCTTCGAACTGGGCTTTGAGCTGGGGCGTATACTTTTCGAGGTAGGCAATACGCCGATGTTTCCGGTCGGCGGGATTGCCATTTTCCGAGATGACAATCGCGCGGACGCCGTCCAACTCATCGTTGTCAATCCCACGGATTGGAGGGACTGATGAGCGCGGTGCAGGAAAGAGCTTCTGCTGGCTAAGGTCATAAAAATAAACCATGCCATCCGAGTGACTCATGCGGGTGCGGATGCTGATCACAATCATTGCCGCAGCTGCGAGCAATAAAAGGGTGATCGCAACCAGTTTGATGGCCGAAGCTCGGTCCATGTGATGGGTCAGTGGGGTTGGGCGGTCGCCGACCACCAACAGGCTTCCGCGTTGCAGGGGATTCTTCCCGGGTCGACCGTCTGAGCGCGGCCGTCGGCAAACGCATAATTGGAACGGCGATTGTGACGAAAAGCACCCGGGTCGCGCTGTGCCGCGCGATTAAAGCCGGCGGCGGCGGCGTTGCCGATCTCCTTCCAAATCCACCAGCGGTCGTTGGGCCAGACTTTGTAAATGTCACTGTTGCCATCGCCGAGGAGGATCAGTTGGGTCGGCCGCTGTATCTTCGGCCAGCGGCACACATTATTTTCGTAGCCCGCAGGACGGCCGAAGGGCGGGGCGGAATTTGGGTCAGTCCAATGAACGTCAACGGCGCCGATGCCGCTCAGCAACTCGATCTCGCCGTCGACAGCCTTGCCGGCGATCTCGGGTCTGGGCGTTTTGGGCTTTGCGCGAGCGCCTGCGGCGTACGATTCCTCTTTCTCCGCAGGGCAGTCATAGAGTTTAGGAACCTTGCCGACGTGTTCGAAAATGTAGGAGCGCCAGCTGGTTTCATAACCGCGTGGCAGCAAATCCTGCATCGGCGGCAACCAATCGCGATTATCTCCGGCGTAGAGATGAACCCCGATGGAGAGTTGCTTGAGATTGCTGACGCACTGGATTTGCAGCGCCTTTTCCTTGGCTTTATTGAGAGCGGGCAGCAACAACGAGGCAAGAATTGCAATAATCGCGATGACGACCAGCAACTCGATCAATGTGAACGCGCACGCTCTCAGCCGTCGACTTGGCGCTTTCAAGGAGACTTTCAAAGTTTTGCTACCCAATCTCGCGCTCCCTTCCGAGTTTCGAGTACGCTTAAAGTCGGGTGATGTCAAGGTGTTGTGGTTGGCGGTTTTCGAGGAATAGGACAGATAGGACTAATAGAGTCTTAATTTTGTGGAGGCGGCTCGTCAAAACGCGGCGGGGTATTTTCCTCGGGCCGGGAGCCCTTCAAGGCGCGGAAAGGATGAAACGGCATCAGCATGATCTTGGGCAGAATGAACACCGGTTCGGTTTTCGGGTCTTCGAGCGTCCCTTGAACTTTATATTCGAACATCTTGGTGACGGGCCATAAGACCGTGCTGACCAGCGGGCCGACGACCCACATGTCTCGCAACAGCTCGGCCTCAACACGGGCATTGAGGCGGCTCTCCAGGTCGACCGTGCCGCGGTATTTGAGCCGCATGCCCGTCGAGCGGATGTCCATGTCTTGCGAAAGAACGACGCCATTGGTGATGACAAAACTGCAGGTGGCGGCACTGGCGCGGCTGTTGCCAAGGCCGGGAGAAATGCCGTTCAAAACGGGGCTGAAGATGCCGAACAGCGGGATGTCCCAGAGCAATCCGTCACGCAAGCTGGTTTCGCCATAGCCTTCAACCGAATGCCACTTCTCCGTATTGGCTTTGGTCACTGAAAGCGCTCCGCTGAGTGCGCCTTCGACGTGATTTGTCGAAGATGACAAGTCACTCAACAATGGGTGCAATTGCACATTGGTGACACCTACGGCGAAGAGAAAATCGGTGCCTTTCTTGGGTCTAAAATCAAACTTGGCAGCACCGGCCGCCTGGCCGCCGTAGAAATCGGCTCGAATATCGGAGAGGCTAAGCGACTCGCCGGCCCAATGGACATGACCGGCAATGTGCGGGAGTTTGAATTTCCACCAGAAAAAAGGGCCGCCATCCAGATCGAAATGAAGGTCGGCATCTGCTTCGCCGTGGAGAGGAATGGTGCCCTGCACATGGGCTACCGGGGGATTGAGGAATCGATACGACTCAATGGCCTTGACGACGTTGGTCCCGATCGCGCGCGCGATGAGCATGGGAGCGGCGGTGCTGAAACCGTTAGTGAGGTAAACCAGTTGGGCCTTTAAATCGACGGCCAAGCCATCGGCGCGGACGTCTCGTGCACCAACTTGGATCCGTGGTTCAAAGAACTGTATTAATTGATTCGAGTATTGGAGGCTGACCTGCAAGCCGCTGAAAGCGTCGGTACGAAAGGTGAAGTTGGTGAGCGCGAGGTCGGCTTTGAGGCCTGTACGCTTTTCGTCCTCGTAACGTCCCGAGATTTCGGCGTGGACAACGGGTGGCCGCGTGAAAGTGAAGAGATCGAATGCTGCCTGTTGATCCCGCTGAAGGAACGGGCGCACCGCTCGAACATCAACGGTGCTGGCAACGCGCCAATAAAAATCCCGGGTCACGTCGTTGGCCCGGTGCTCCGCGTTGACAGCGCCCTCGGGGCGAGCGAGGACGAGGTCGGGCAAGTGCCAGCACATGTTGGAGTAAGTGAAATGGGAACGGGCGCTGCTCAGCTGAAGCTTCTTCTGATAAACGCCGCCGCGCTCGGCGTTAAATTCACCATGCAATTGCAAGGTCGGCAACACCTCGGCGCGCCAGTCCGGTTGCCGGTTAGTCCAGGCAGGCAACACGACGGCTAGATCGCCTTTGAGTCGGGGCGGAGAGTTCCAGGAAAACTGGTTTAACCATCGTTGCGCTGGGAGCGGTAAAACGGCTTCGATTTTTTGAGGGTCAAAATCAGAAGTGAGGCTCAGGTTCAGCGCGCGGGTGGGGACATCCAAAATTGCATTAGCGTTGAATCGGCCATTGTAGAGGTGGAGGTCGAGATTTGTAAGGGCCAGGCTTGCGCCGCGCCAGTTGGCGTTGAACGCGGCGGTTTGGGCGAGCAGATTCGAATGCTCGAGCTGAGTGATGCGGCATTGGCATTCGAGCAAATAGGGGGCAAGATTGGTCCACCATGCCCAAGCCGGATCGACGTCAAGGCCTCGATTGGAACGTTTCAAGTCCGTGGAAACGCTGAGTTGACGAGCGCTGGCCCAGGTTGTCCGCGCATTTTCACATTCAAGCCATCCGTACCCTGAGAGCGGCACCGGGTCGTTCATCGCATGCACCCAATGAGCTGCCAGGCGTGCATTATTGGCGCTGCCCCACGGGGTCATCGCGTTGCGGGTTGAGAGGGTAAGGTCGGCTTCGACAACATTCGTTTGGCTGGGGAAAGAGACGAGTTGAATGGTGAGGCCGAAATTAGTGATAGCGGCCCAAGTCGTCCGGGCGTCGAGGGCTTCGAGGTGCAGTTCAGCGCGTGACATGCCGTTGGTCGCGGCGGGAAAAATCCGGGCATTAAGGTTGCCTCTTGAGATATTACCCCAGGGAGTATCAGCTCCGGGGGCGGCGAGTAACATCATGACCCCGAAGCTTTGAAGATCGCGCGCGTCACCGCGCACATCCAGAATGAGGTCCGGGGGCGAAGAAAAACGGATTGCTTGCAGGACATCAGAAAGTTTGCGCAAACGTTCCTGCCACGAAGCGGGTGAGACGGGTTGAACCGGCTGGGTTTGTTGCACGAATTTCCAATCGCGTATTGCCGAGGCGTTGGTAACCAGGCCAGAGAGGCGGATATTGGCACCGCGAAAGGCGGCTTTGAAATTATCCAATGCCCACTGGTCATCGGGAAGGAACCGCAAGTCGGTTTCAATCTTTTCGACTGAAAGTTGCCGGGCGGGGGGGGTGGTGCCAGCCAAAGGCCAGACCAGGCGTCCGCGACGCAGCGCGAGGGCATCGATCTGGAATTTCAAGCGGGTCAGCGCCTTCAAATTGAAGAGCACCTGGACTTCACCAAGCGTGAGTTGCGGACTCAACGGCTCGTCGGCTTGCACAAAACGGACATTGTCGGCGACGATACCTTGATACCAGCGCAAGCGGATTCTGGAGAACTGGAGGTCCACGCCGCGGGCATGGAGTTTTTTGAGCAGCGGCTGTTTGACGAACCCGGGCAGACCGACCTGGTTCAAATAGACGAATGTGGCGAGCAGGACGAATAGAAAGAACCAGAACGCGATGCGAAAGCGACGAAAGTAGAGGCGGCAACTCCGCCAGAAACGTCGTTTAGGACGCGTGGCCATAATCGGCAACTAACCCGGCGGAATGGAGAGATAAGTCGACACGTCGCGATAGAGCAACCACGGAAACTCGCAAATCCAAACACGTCCATCGAGGAGCAGGCTGGCGTACACATTGGAGGAAGGAGCCTGGCCGCCAAACTCGATGCTTGCCTTGTCGCCGTTCTTTAATTCGAGTGTGATTTGGAGTCCTTTTTCGCTGAAACCGCAGCGGGAGCGTTCCTGTTCTCCGCGAGCGACCCACGCGACCGCCGAGGCTTGCGCCAGTCCCCGCACCGTCTCCTCAGTGGGCAGGTCCTCAACTACACCTTGGGAACCGGGGGCAAGCGACCATTTGAAGCGTTCACGTCGCAGGAGTTGACGGGTTTTGCCGCCCTGAGCAATGGTCACTTGAGTGACGTCCTCTTCTGAGAAATGCCAGAATTTGCGGTCACGCAATTGCCAGCCGGCGGTGGGCAGACGGGCAAAGTCGTTGGTGGTGATCGCATAGACGGAGTTTTCGTCGGTAGTTTTAGCGAAGACTTTCTCAAGCTGGTTGGTGCTCAGGCCAAAACAGACCTCATTGGAGGCCAGGAGCGACGAATTGTTCGGCTTCGTACGCACGATGAACTTGCGGATCGGAGACGCCAGTCCGAAGTCGGGTAGATCGGGCGCATTGACGACGTCCTTCACGAACGCGGCAATCGGGGCGCCGGTCAAAACGTCGACCAGGTCCTGGAGCAACCCTTTATCAGCGGGCAAATCGTCCGGCAGGACACGCCAGGTGTCATTGGTTTGGTGCTGGATGGAAAAGGTCCCGTCCTGAGCAACGACCTCAATCGCTTCGACGGGGTCCGGGAGGGTCAACAGATGCGGGTCGCGAAAGTCGTTTACGGCGGCTCGCCATCCTGTGAGCGGCTCCTTGCTAACCGCGAAGATGGTATTCAGTCCGGCGCGGCGCGCGTACACCTTGCCCGGATCGTTGGTGAGACTTTTCCCAAACTGCAACAAGGTGGGCGGATTGGTGCTCTGGCCGAAACTGAGTTCCAGTTCCGGCGGAGTCAGGCCGAGGCGTTCCAGATCGGCCCGGGGGTCGTCGGAAATAAATTGCCGGACCCGCAGGTTCTGCAATTTTTGGAGGGAATCCTCGATGCGGAGGCTGTCGGCGCGGGCTTGGAGGGGCCAGATCATACGCCAGAGGCGGTTAGTGGGATCGCGCTGCAGTAACAGGCGCACCAGGGCGGTAGCACTGTTGGTGACGGCGATCCGGTCAAAGCTGGTCTGTGCGAAATTGATGACGGCAGTATCGCGCCAATCATTGACAGAACGGGGAATGTGGGTAAGCAAATCGGCATCGACGACGTAGGCGCCTTCGACACCGACGACCTGCAGATAGACCTGGTCACCGGGATTGGTTTTTGCGCCAATCAAGAGATGCACCCGGTAATCACCCTGCATGAGGATGATCGAAGCCTGAGGCGCTGTAAACCCGTACTCCTGGTCGGCTTTTGGGCGCGCCTTCAATTCGCTTTCGGTAATGTAAATCGCGGGCGTGAGTTGCTCCAACGCGGCAATGAGGTCTTCAATGCTGGCGGCCTGTGCCGGATAGGGCAGCGGTTCGGTCAAACGCCAGGTGTTGTTGGTGTGCTCAGCGCGAATTTCCAGCTGGGCTTGACCTGCGGCGGTCGGGCGGACCTGGATCGAGGTGACTTCGGAGAGCTTTACATGCGGGAGAATTCTGGCCGGTCCTGCGGGAGGTTTGTGAACGTGCCGCTGGTAAAAAAAAATGAACGCAAAGAGGCCCGCCGCCAGCCCGAGCCAGATCCAGGTGTTGCGGGAATTCATGCGGGTGAAAGGAAAAGCCTTGGAGCAAGCAACCAGGATCTCCTTTTGCTGGACCGGGTAAAACAGGGGCGCAACATTGAACTTCGAAAACCGAACATTGAACTTCGAACAAAATTACACTCGAAGCTAAGCGGATGGGGCTCGGGGTTCAAAGTTCGATGTTCGATGTTCGAGGCGGTTACCCGCGGCGACGAAGCCAGACGACGGAACCGAGGGCCAACACGGCGCCGGGCATGCCTGCCAGGAGCAACCACTCGGCACTTTGTAATTGGGTGTTAGTCATGACCAGGCGGTACTCGGCGACGGGCCGCGGTTCGAGTCCTTCCAGGAGGTGAGGGCGATCGAGCAGCCAGTTGACAGCATAACCGGCTAAATCCTTGTTGGCGCCAGACTCAATCTGGCGGTTGACGAGAAAAATCGAATCGCCGATCACAACCATCCGGGTTGTGCCGCGGTCGGTGATGACATCTTTGAGGGCGCCTTTTTCGACGGCAACCATGAGCGGGAAGCGGCCGGAACCGAGTTGAGGGTTCTTATCGATCGTGGCATGAGAACCGGTGAAGGCGATCTCCTGGACACGGGGAGCGTCAGCCGATTGTCGGGCGCTCTGCAATTTGCCGATGGGGCGAGGCAGGATTAGTTGAAGGGCCAGCGTTTGAAGCGGGGCAACCACCGGATGGTCCGCAAAGCTAGTCACTATCACGTCGGTTCCAGCCTTGGTATTTTGCAGGTCCTGAATGGTATTCGTTCCTACGCTGACGCCCCATTTGGCCAGAATTCGTTCCAACCCGGTTTCTTTGTGAATCGAAGAGAAATTGAAGAGGGCGAGTAAGCGGCCGCCTTGATTAAGGTACTGGTCGACCTTGTCGAGGACTGGGTCAGGGATGGCGACGGTCGGCCCGGCGATGACCAGGAGGTTGCAATCGGCTGGGATTTCATTGGTGCCTAGCAAAGAGATCTTCTCGGCTTGAATGGAATTTTCCAGGAGCACGGCCGCCAGTTTCAGATACCCCAGAGTCTCGTCGCCACTTTCGATGTCATGTTCACCGTCTCCCTGGAGAAAGCAGGCCTTGAATTGTTTCGGGTTCGTCACCCAAATCACCGCGGAAGTGAACGCTTTCTCGCCTGTAAACGATACGAGCTTGCGCCGATACTCGATTTCCTTCTCATTCGGCATCCGTTCGGTGACGTATTGAGCGATGGCGTTGCCGTTGACGGTTTTATACCTGCCGCCGCAGTCGAAGAGGATGATATCCTTGGCGTTGGGCGAGGCGAGGAAAGTGTATTTTTGTTTTAATTGAACGGCTGCTCCCGCGTCTCGAAGATAATCGACGGTCTGGACATTTATTTTGCGGTTGATGCGTTTGTACTCTTTAAGGAGATCGGCGACCATCGTATAGAGGGGGTCGTTTTTATCGTAGTAAATGGTGACGTTAACATCATTGGTTACTGATTCGAGAAACTTCACCGTGCGTGTCGCGAGCGGGATTCTGCCGCGCGCGCTGAGGTGGTAACGGAAGAAATAATCGTGGCTAAGGTAATTAATCATCACCACGACCGAGAGGACCAGGCCGATGACGAGACAGACCTGCAGGCCGATACCCCATTTCCGGTAGGGCGAGAAGGTTGATTTTTCGGGGGTCGGGTCTGCCATGTTATTTCCACCGTCGGCTTTCGACGACCCGCAAGGTGAGGAACAGGAACAGCAAAGTCAGGCTCAAGTAGAGCACGATGGGGCGGGTGTCGACTACGCCGCGGGCGAAATCGTGCATCTGGTCGAAAAAGGAGAGGGCCGACAGCACTTCGGTTTGCCAGGTGATACGCAGCGGGATGCGGTCGGCCAGGACGCCGATCATGAAGAGGCTGCCGCCGAAGACGAGGCTGATCATAGCCGCAGTGACCTGACTGCGGGTTAAGGCCGAGGCACAGCAACCGAGCGAAATAAAGAGGCAGCCAAGGAGGAGGATACCGATGAAGGTTCCGGCGACGGCGCCCGGATCGAGGGCAGCGGGGTCGCTGGCGAAGTGCCGGACAATGAACAAGCATCCGAGGAGGGGCAACCACATGAGAATGTAGAAGACCAATCCGGCACTGAATTTGGCGAGGACGACCTGCAGATCAGTGACCGGCGCAGTCATCAAGGTTTCGAAGGTGCCGGAGAATTTTTCCTGGGCAAACAACCGCATCGTGATGACGGGGGTCGAGAGCAGCAGAATGAACCAAAAGAACGGGGTGATGTAAAAGAGCTCGGTAAGCGGCATGGGGGTGGCTTCCTGTTGCAGATTGACGAGCAACACGACGAAGCTGAACCCAAGCAGGAAGACGGCGGCCGCGATGATCACATAGCCGGTGAGAGACAGGAAATAACCGGACAATTCACGTCGCATCAGGGTCAGGTAAGGGCCCATTAGAGTTCTTCCTCCTCGTCCGGCCGGGTCAATCGCACGTAAATATCCTCGAGCGAGTGGCGGCTGCGGGTGAGTTCACGCAAAGCCCAGCCGCGCTGTCTTGCCAATTCGAAGATGCGGGGCCGGAGATCAAGGCCGTCGCGTGGAGTCAATGCGCAGCGATAATACTCGCCTTCAGCGGCAGCGACATCGAAACTTTCGACTTCGGGCATTGCGGCCCAGGATTCCTGAAGATCAGCCATTGGCGCGGCGATTTCGGCAAGGACCTGGCTGTTGCTGCTCATCAAGCGCTGGAGATTGTCGGGAGTATCGGCGGCGAGGATCTTACCTTCGTAAAGAATGAGCATGCGGTTGCAGGTCATTTCGGCCTCGGGCAGGATATGAGTGGAGATCAACACCGTATGTTTGCTGGCCAGACTCTTGATGAGCTGGCGCACCGAACGGATCTGGTTAGGATCCAGCCCAATGGTTGGTTCATCCAGGATGATTAGCTCCGGCTCGTGCACCAGGGCGTCGGCCAGGCCGACACGCTGGCGATAGCCTTTGGAGAGCTGCCCCACGATGCGCCGAGCGACATCGGTCAGGCCGCACTGCTCCATGACAGTATCCACCCGAGTTCGCGATTGCTTCAGGCTCAATCCCTTCAACCGCGCGCGAAATTTCAAATATTCCCGCACGCGCATATCGAAGTGAAGCGGGTTGTTTTCGGGCATATAACCGATACGCCGGCGGACTTCGGTCGAGTGATGGAAGACATCGAGTCCGGCGACACGGACAGTGCCGGAGCTGGCGGGGAGATAGCAGGAGAGAATGCGCATCGTGGTGCTCTTGCCGGCTCCATTAGGACCCAGCAACCCCACAATCTCTCCGCGCCTGACTGTAAACGATATGTTCGACACCGCAGTGTGGCCGGCATATCGCTTGGTCAGACCGGTTACTTCTATCATTAAATCGTCGCTCATTGAAGCAACCCAAACTGCAGTTTAATCAATGGGTCCTGACTAAAGAAAGACTAAACTCCCGCAATCGAAGATTTCAAGACTCTGACGATGTTAACGGTGCGTTCGGAGAGTGTGTTGGCGAAACGCTTTTCGGAAGGCCGAGCTCCGCGAGGCGCCATTCTGCACTCTGCATTTTGCATTCTTTATTGAATCGGGCCCGAGGAGCTCGGCCTTCCGAATGGGGTGTCAGCGGACTTCAACTTCGACTGTGCCTTGATGGAATTCGACGAAGCTGCTGCCGATGCGGCGCGGGACGATGACCATCAGGTGGGCGGCATCCCCTTTCTTGAGTTCGGCGAGCGCGACCGCCACGATTCTTGGATGAGTCGCTTTCTGGCCTTCAATTGCCGTCACGATGTAGCCCCGCTGCAATTGCGCCTGGTCCGCCGGCCCGCCTTTTTCGACCTCTTCGACGAATAAACCTTCCCCGGGACGTATGCCGAGGCGCTGGGCGGTTCGCGGCGTCGCCTCCAATAATGTTAGCCCGAGTTTCTGGCGGATGAGATCCTCCAGCGGCATCAGGCGGACCTTAACGGTTTTGTGGTCGCTGCCGCGGGCGATGGCAATAGCGACGGGCTTTTCGGCTTCGCTCACGAGCAAGCGGTTGACGGCAATAAGGCTTTGCGGTTTTTCTGCATTGATTTGGAGGAGTTGATCCCCGGCTTGCAGTCCCGCCCTGGCGGCGGGACTGCCGGCCTGCACCGAGGTGACGACCAGCGGTCCTGGCCCGGATTTAACCTGTGCCCCGAACCAGAGCGAGTCAGTCTGCTCGGGGGTGAAGTATCGCGACAAAGCTGCGGAAACCTGCTTTACGGGAATTGAGAACCCGACGCCGGGGCCGCGCTGCCCACGTTCATCGAGATAAACCGCGACATTCAACCCGATTAACTCTCCCCGGAGGTTGACCAGGGGGCCGCCGCTGTTGCCGGGATTAATCGCTGCGTCGGTCTGCAGCCAATCCTCGACATCCAATGGCTCTTTGCCGGTCGACGGCCGCCGATTTTTCGAGCTCAAGATACCCTTGGTGACGGCGCCTCCCAGGCCGTAGGGATTTCCGACCGCCAATACGGTTTCTCCTAAAAGCAGGTCATCGTCCGGCGCGAACCGGATTGCTTTGAATTTTTCGCCGGGTTTTGTCTTGAGTTTAAGGAGGGCGACATCGCTCGACTCGGTGGTCATGACGGCGTCGGCATCGTACTCGCGGCCGTCCCAGAGCTTGACCTGGATCCGGTTGGCGCGGCGGACGACATGGAAGTTGGTAAGGACGTAACCCTCTTCGTCCACGATGACTCCGGAGCCGAGGCTGATGGATTTCTCCTGGCGAACAGGCGTATTTGGCCAGCCATAGAACTGACGAAGCAGGTCATCATACCACTCGTGGTATTCGATGACCGTCTCGGTGGCGATGTTGACGACGCAGGGAATGACCTGTTCGGTGGCGATGACGGCGGCGTCCCGGCGGATGTCGGGCTCAGCGGCGAACAAAGTCACGGCCGTGCTGAAGAATAGAAGCCTGGCGAGATACTGCGCCGTTCGCGTGAGCGGCTTTCGTAAAGAGAAAGGGCAGAAAGAGGAATTGATAACAAGCCGTTCCGGCGCTTGTGACGCCTGCGGCTCGACATTCGTTTGAGGCAATTGGTTCCTAAGGTTCACAGACATATAACAGTCAAGCTTGGCGGTCGATTCGTTCAAAATACGGGGATCGGAGGAGTAATTTCAGGGTCAGAAAAAGTCAAGTGGGACTCGCTAAGGGCAGAGACGCCAAGAGAAGGCAGAGGAAGGTCGAGTGAATGCGAGGGACATCAAGTTCAATGGCGTCACTGTGCATCATCTCTGATACACACCGAAAGCATCAAGAGATCACGATCCCCGTTTGCGGTACTCTGATTCGTTGCGAGAACTAGGACGACGACGAGGACGAGTAAAGTCGGCAGGCCAGAGAAGGGTGATTTGTTATTAAATTCACAGACTTTGCCTATTGGGCTGCGTGTCGTGTTGCATTGTGGTGGTGACGAGGTAAACTCGCGAGAGCAGGAGAGCGCTATGCGACAGCCCGGCGGTAATCGAGGGCACGCCATCAGCTTCGGTGAGAATCCGGAGCCCGGGCGAGGCTTTGCGTTCACATTGATAGAACTGCTGGTGGTAATCGCCGTCATTGCGCTGCTGGCTGCGTTTCTTTTTCCGTCACTGTCGCGAGCGAAAGCTTCAGCGTCGAGCACGGCTTGCCGGAGCAACTTGCATCAAATCGGCCTGGCGGCGCAGATGTATTTGGCCGATTTCCGGCGGTATCCGATCAATTGGGAGATGAGTGTCAGTTCAGTTTCGATGCAGGGGGAATCGGTAATGGAAAGTGGTTCTCTGATGCCTTACTTGAGCCAAAACCACAAAATCTTCTATTGTCCGGTGCAGGAGGATTGTCCGATACGTCACACTTACCCAATTGGGGATGACGACCGGCTGTCGGGTTATGCGCTAAACGGAAATGGCACGGCTAATTCTGTGGACCTGGGCCTAGGACTGGCTGTCGGAACGCAGCCCAGGGAGGTACACGAAGAAACGGTTGTATGCCCCGCTGAAATGATTGCTTATGGGGATGTTTTTACTGGCGCCATTTGCCTCTCGCCGCACGGCACAAACCGATTTGTTTGGTTCGAAACGGGTGCGTCGGCAACGGGAATTCCTGCTTCGCGCCACCTTGGCGGAGCCAACGGTCTTTTCTGCGACGGGCACGTTGAGTTTCACAAGCAGGCTGAGTGGATTGTGGCGACGGATAGCGCACGTTGCAGGTGGAACAACGATCATGAGCCGCATATGGAAACATGGGGTGGGGTCGACCCAGCGCCTTAGAAAAGCGCCCCAGGAAGTTGGATGAGCCGAGCTATCTTCGTGCAACGGGGCGAGAAATGACGCGACGACCACTTTCATGAAATGAATGTCCAACTTGCATATGGGGAAGGATGTCTCGAGGTTGATTTGCCGGAGCAACAGACGACGGTGATCAAGCCGTCGTTCTTGCCAGGTTTGAAGGATGAGAGGCGCACGGTGATCGAGGCGTTGGGGAACCCGATCGAGGCGCGCCCTTTGCGCGATTGGATAAAGTCTGGAAATCACGTGTGCGTCGTGTTCACGGATATCACGCGGGCGACGCCCAATGAGCGGTTGATTCCCTGGCTGCTGGAATACCTGGCGGAGGTCCCGCCGGGAAACATTACATTGCTCAATGCGTTGGGTGGGCATCGCCACAATACGGCGGCGGAACTCGATGAGATGGTGACACCCGCCGTGACGCGGCGGTACCGGGTTGTAAATCATGAGGCGGAGAACGCGGCCGAACTTGTTGCCCTGGGCACGACTCGCGATGGGACACCTGCGTTGCTCAATCGCCGTTTTGTGGAGGCCGACGTGCGCATCGTGACCGGCTTTATCGAACCGCATTTCTTCGCCGGCTTTAGCGGCGGACCTAAAGGGGTTATGCCCGGCGTGGCAGGGCTCAAGACGATCATGAGCAATCACGGGACGAGCAACATCAGTGATCCCAAAGCCACGTTCGGCAAGACGCGAGGCAATCCGATTTGGGAAGAGATGCGGGACATTGCCCTGAGGGCGGGGCCGAGTTTTCTGATGAACGTGACGTTGAATGAAAACCGCGAGATCACGGGCGTTTTTTCCGGTGACTTGATTGGGGCGCATGCAGTTGGTTGCGAATTCGTGAGGAAATCGGCGATGCAGAAAGTCGAGGCGCCTTTCGACATTGTAGTCACAAGCAACAGTGGTTATCCGCTTGATCAGAACCTGTATCAAGGAGTCAAAGGAATGAGTGCCGGGGCGCGAGTGGTCAAGCCGGGTGGCACGGTGATCCTGGCTTGCGAATGCCGTGACGGGGTTCCGTTCAAGTCGAGCTTTGATCGAATTTTGCGAGGGGCGGCGAGTCCGGAACAGATTTTGGACGGTCTGGCGAGGTCCGGTAGTTGTGTGCCGGAACAGTGGCAGGCACAAATCCAAGGGCTGATTCAACGGACCAGTCGAGTGCTGCTCTACAGCTCTTTGCCGGACGAGGTGGTTCGCGCCGCACACCTGGTGCCCTGTCGTAACATTGGCGAAACCGTAAAGGAGTTGTTGAGCTCCAATGAGAACGGCGCGCGGGTTGGGGTTTTACCGCAAGGTCCGCTCACGATTCCATATTTGTCATAGGCGATGGAATCCTTTTCGTGGTTGGGGCTGATCGTTGGGTAACGTGACCCAGGGTAGCTCGTTCCTCGCAACCCTGGGCTGCATTATTCAATCCCTTAGGTATACAGCGATTTGCATTTTCGAGGGAATTGCCTTAGCTCTACCTGTATGAAACCCAGTGTTGTTGTTGTGGCAACTCTATGCTCCAGCATGGTTTTGAGCGGCTCCGAGTTGGCGCTGCCGAAATTTCGAACGGTAGAGATTGATTCGAAGATCGCGATAGGCTACGCGGTGACGGTTGCTGATGTGGATGGCGATCAAAAACCAGACATTCTGGTGGTCGATAAAAAGCAGATTGTCTGGTACCGAAATCCCGGTTGGGAAAAATTTGTCATTGCTGAAAACCTGACGCCACAGGACGACGTCTGCATTGCGGCGGCGGATATCAATAAGGATGGGAAGGCTGAGGTCGCCGTAGGTGCGGAGTGGAATCCCGGAGACACGGTCAATAGTGGCGCGGTGTTTTATCTCATTCCACCGGCTGATCGGACAACGCGGTGGGAACCGGTGCGCCTGCCGCACGAGCCGACCGTGCATCGCATGCGTTGGATACAGAACGCCGCGGGCGGTTTTGATCTCGTCATGGTTCCTCTCCACGGGCGGGGTAACAAAAACGGCGAAGGTGCTGGGGTCAAAATCCTGCGATACAAGATGCCCGCTGAAGTTCGCCAGCCGTGGGGCACCCAAGTCGTCAATGACTCCCTGCACATGACGCATAATTTGAACCCGGTTCACTGGAACCAACCGGAGAAGGCCGAGCTCCTGGTAGCCGGCAAAGAGGGCGTTTTCCATTTCATCGAGGAGAAAAACGGGTGGAAGTCGGACCAGTTGGCGGGGACCAACAGTTCGGAATCCGGGTTTGCCGGCGCGGGCGAGGTGCGTGACGGCAAACTGCCCGACGGTCAGAAATTTCTTGCAACGGTTGAACCGATGCACGGAAACCAAGTGGTGATCTATACAATGCCGGAGGGCGGTGGTGGCGGACTATGGCACCGGCACGTGATTGATTCCTCACTCAAAGAAGGCCATGCGGTGGCCTGCGGCGACATGTTGGGTGCCGGTTTCGATCAGGTCGTTGTTGGTTGGCGCGGGCAGGATGCTCAAGGGAAAGTGGGCATCAAGGTTTACATGCCTCGTGACAAGCAGGGGAAGGAATGGTCCCAGACTCTGCTGGACGACAACGCGATGGCTTGCGAGGACCTTTGTCTGGCGGATCTGAATGGCGACGGCAAGCTGGACGTGGTGGCCTCCGGTCGGGCGACGAAGAACGTGAAGATTTATTTCAATGAAGGAAGTCAATAGCGAGCCGAAATCCGAAATCCGAAGCCCGAAAACAAATTGGAATTAAAATGCTACGAACCGCGGCGCTAGAGCTCAGGACAGAAAAATTCCCGGACAGAAATATATTTTTCTCCGCAATTTTCCTGTTTGATGTTTGTCGTTTCGACTCCAGCAATACCTTGCGCCTTATTTCTTCGCATGAATCTTGTAGGAGACGACGTAAGGAGACTCTGATCAAGCGCAGTTGGCAGAAGATCGGACCGATCAGAGTCTCCTTACGTCGTCTCCTACAGTTCATGGTATCAACGCAAGTTAAACAACGTCGACCCATCGCATGAATCGTGAACTGGCATTAACTCTATTAAAGGAATACACGCAGTCTGAGTCGCTGCTCAAACACGCGTTTGCGGTGGAAGCGGCGATGCGGCATTACGCGACGCATTTTGGCGAGGATCCTGAGCTTTGGGGTGCGACGGGTCTCTTGCACGATTTCGATTACGAACGCTGGCCTAATCCGCCGGACCACACGCGTGAAGGAGCGCGTATCTTGCGCGAGCGCGGAGTTGATGAGCAGATAGTGGGCGCGATCCTTTCCCACGCCGATTGGAACCAGGCCGAGTATCCGCGCGATCGTCCGATACGAAAGACTTTGTTCGCGGTCGACGAACTTTGTGGTTTTGTGACGGCGGTGGCGTATGTCCGGCCGGAAAAATTGGCGGGCATGAGCGCCAGCAGTGTGCGCAAAAAGATGAAGCAAAAATCGTTCGCCGCGGCAGTGAAGCGCGAGGATATCGAGGCCGGTGCGCAACTGCTTGGGTTGGCTTTGGACGAACACATCCAAAACGTGATTACGGCAATGCAGACCGTGGGGAAGGAATTGGGGCTGGAAGCGCAGTCGGCTTCAGCTGGTGCGGGGGACTCAGGCAGTCAGTCCCCATAAACCGCTTCATGAAGCAGTTCCGATCGATTTCCGCGTGCGCCACCCCCAGCTGAAGCTGGGGGTTAATGAGAGCAGGTACGACGTCCTTCCGAAAAACAGCTTGTCGCAGAGGGCTGGTTCGGACAAGAGTACGACATGATCCAACCAAAGCGCGAGCGTGGTTATCCTATTCGCCACAAGAATCGCGCTCAGGCAACTCGGTTTAACCAACAGGAGGACGTATGGCATTCACTGCGACTAAGGATTTGATGCTGCCGGCCACGGTCACCGGCTCGTGGCCGCGCCCACGATGGTACACCGCCAATATGTGGGGACGGCCTCTCGATACGGCAATGATGGATCCGTGGTATCGCGAGCAATTCACGGATGCTCATACAGTGGTCGTATCGGACCAGGCGCGTGCCGGGCTCGATATCGTGACGACTGGCGATTATCATTTGGATGAGGATGTCGCGGGTCGCTCCTGGCATCATTACATGCTGCAACGCTGGAAAGGATTCGAACACGAAGAACTGCAAACCGAGAAGACACGCTCGCCGTTGCTTTCGTATCCGGTGGGGACGATGCTCGATTCCATTTACAAGACGTGGCGATGGCCGCGGGTGGTCGGCAAGGTTGAACACGATGCGAAAAATCCGTTGGAATATGCCAAAATCTGGCGGATTGCGCAGCAGGCGGCGGCGGCTGCTGGCAAGCCGGTAAAATTCGGAACTTGTTCAGCCCAGGTACTGGCGTTTTTTCTGGATAGCCATACCCCGCAATATCCGCTGGAAGACAAGAAGCAGTTGATTTGGGATATGGCGGAGGCGATGAACCGCGAGCTGCGCCAACTCGCGGCGTCGGGCTGCAAGGTGATCCAGGTCGAGGAACCGACGTTGCATTTTATGGCGCGCTACAATCCCGATCAGAAGGAGTTCATTAATTTCCTGGTGGACGCTTTCAACCGCGAAGTCGAAGGCCTGGAGAATGTCGAGGTCTGGATTCACACCTGCTGGGGAAATCCGAATATGCAGAAGGTATTCAGCGACGAATCGTACGCCAATTCAATCGAGATCTACCTCGAACGCCTCAAAGGCGATGTGTGGACGATCGAAGCTACTGAAAACAACCTTAAGGAGCTGCCGCTGTTCAAGTCATTTAAGAATAGCCTCAAGAAGAAGATTGCGGTCGGTGTGATTAGCCATCGCACGCTGCAAGCGGATTTTCCGAACGTGATTGCGGACCGTATCCGACGAAGTCTTGAATACATCCCTGCGGACAAACTGATCCTGTCGACGGATTGCGGGTTCGGGCGACAGGGTTTCAATCGGCATCTGGCGTTTTACAAAACGACCGGCATTCCTTTGGCCAGAAATATTATTCTTAAGGAATTGGGATTACCCGAGCGCTATGTGCCCGCCGCAGACGAGGCGCTGGCCTGGGACCAATTGCCGGATCGCGAGCCGTTGACGCATCTCAAAGCACTGCGTTGAGGAGGCAATGTAGGAGACGACGTAAGGAGACTTTGAGCAAAACTCGCAGCGGAGAACGGAGATGAACGGCGCTTAACATCGAACATCGAACGCTGAACTCTGAACATTGAACGCAGAATGCCCAAAACCGCAAGCTAACTCTCGCGGGCGACGGTTGCCGGTATCGTGTTCGGAGTTCAAAGTTCGATGTTCAAGGTTCAATCTTTCAGCTTCCTCACGTCGTCTCCTACAATACAATCATCTTGATCTTTGGCGTCGGCTCAGGGATCGATCCAACAATGTCAGAATCAGCGCACGGGCGTCCATCCCCGCCACGACTCTCTTCGCCGAAGGCGGCTCGAGCGTCGCGGCTCGGTAATGCTCGCCAAATATCAGTCAACGGGTTGACTGAAGCTCAGCCGTTTTTGAAATGGGCGGGAGGTAAATCGCAACTGTTAAGCCAGTTCGACGCCTATTTCCCGGACTCAATTACTTCCTATTGCGAGCCCTTTCTGGGTGGCGGTGCGGTTTTCTTCCATTTGAAAGCGCGCTTTCCAGCAATGCGCGCCTGTTTGCACGACAACAATGGCGAACTGATTAACTGCTATGAAATCGTGCGCGACCGCGTGGTGGATTTGATGCAGCGGCTCGATGAGCACTTGAAACGGTTTAAGGCAGAAGGCGAGCGGTATTTTTACCTGGTTCGCAGCCAACATCAACTCAGCGAATCGCTCGAGCGGGCCGCGCGGATGATTTTCCTCAACAAGACGTGTTACAATGGCTTGTGGCGGGTCAACGGTCGGGGCGAATTCAATGTCCCCGTCGGGTCGTACAAACCGGAGAAGGTCTCGTTGTATGACAGATCGAACCTGCTGGCGGCGAGTCGCGAGTTGCAGGGGGCAAAGCTCACGGTGCAGGACTTCCGGCAAACCTTGGGCGCGGCTTCCGCTGGCCAGTTCGTTTATGTTGATCCGCCTTACTTTCCGGTTTCCCCGACGGCGAACTTCACTTCCTATACGAAAGAAGACTTTGGCAAACCAGAACAAGAAGAGTTAGCAGCTTTATTTGCGGATGCAGCGCGTCGCGGCGTGAGGCTGATGCTCTCGAATTCCGACACACCATTCATTCGCAAGCTCTATACAGGTTTTAGTCTTAAGACGGTCAATGCGCGGCGGGCGGTCAACAGCGACGGGGCGAAGCGCGGATTGGTTTCCGAGGTCATCGTGTTGAGCGAGCGATAGCAATTAAGAGAGGATGTTATGCCCGGAAAAGGCGTCGCGGTTGCAAATGGGGACGATTTGGTGAAGGCGGTAGCAGAGCTAGCGACTGGCTTGGGTTTGGAGTCCAAACAACAGGTTCGGGTAGCGCGCCGTATCTGGGGAGCAGTTCGCCACATCGATGTGGTCGTAATTCACCCCCAAACGAGAAAAACGCTGGGAATCGAATGCAAATTTCAGTCGGTTACCGGGACCGCAGAGGAGAAAATTCCGTCAATCATCAACGATATAGCCGCCTGGCCGATCCCGGGGCTGGTGGTTTTCGACGGCGCCGGGTTTACTGAGAACATGAAGTTGTTCCTGATTTCGACCGGCAAAGCGGTGGAATTTCCTGATTTAAAGCCGTGGCTTTGCCTGTTTTTTGGGTTGCCGACGGACTAAGGACATTTTTAGACAACTCTGAGCTTGGGCGTCGCTTTAAGATATAGAATCGCGGAGAGCGGTTGAATGGATGAATCGAGTGCCCAAGCTGAATGGCGGCGGTGGTTGGATGACCATGCGTCCCGGTTTCTGCTCTTTGCGCGGCAAAAGGCGCGCTCCGAAGCCGACGCGCAGGATTTGGTCCAGGAAGCTATCCTCGAGGCCGCTCAACGCGGCGGCAAAGGCCTGCCTCCGCCATTGGCAGCGGTCTATGCAACGATTCACCGGCGGGCAATCGATTGGGCGCGCGCCGAGGATCGACGTCTGGGACGTGAATTGGCGGCTCACGACGATACCCCACAAGCCTGGTTCGATAGCACCGTCGAGGAGCGTGAAAGAGCAAACCTGGTGCAGAGTGCGATGAGCCGCTTGCCATCAATTTATCGAGAAGTGGTGACGCTCAAAATCTGGGCGGGACTAACTTTTGCCGAAATCGCCGATGCGTTGGGCATCCCCCCCAACACAGCGGCCTCGCGATATCGCTATGGCCTGGAAGAGTTGCGGAAATTGACGCGGGAAGTGGTGCTATGAGCCAGTTCGATCCGGAACTTTTGGAGAAGGAATTAAGGAAGCTTGAGCCGGCCAAGGCTCCGGAAGAGTTTGTGCGCCGGGTAACCGAAGCGGCTCGGGAGAGTGCATTCACACCCCGGCCTGAGTCCCAAAGTCGATATCAATCCTTCTGCTGGTGGCAGCGACTGCGTTGGCTTGCGCCCGCAGCAGTGGCCGCCGCCGTCTTGCTCAGCTTATTGGCTCATAAGCCCGAGCCGCAGCCCCAGACTCGACTGGAAAACGGGAGCACGGTTAGTTCACCCAAACCCGTGCTGAAAGCAGATTTGGTGGAGATCGATGAGCAATTGGTCGCCTCGTTCGATGCCGTGGCCCGACTCCCGGACGGCGTCCCAGTGCGTCTGCGTTGTCGTGAATGGCGCGACGAGGTAGTGCTGCACGACTCGGCGCGCGGCGTAACGATTGAACGACAGAGTCCCAGGCTCGAGGTGACTCCCGTGAGATATGACATTTACTAAACACTCCGGTCCTATGAAGAGATATTACCCGCAGATAAAGCTCGCCAGCGCTCTAGCGCTTCTCCTTACACCATTTTTGCTCCTCAAATCCCACGCTATACCGCCGCGCGCAGTAGTTGAAGCGGCCGCCGAGCAGGACACCGGTTCGACCCCACCGGCAGCACAAGCGGCAGCCAAAGCCGAAGCCATTTCGATCGAAAAGATTGAGCCTACGGCTCCGGATGAAGAGTCCCCATCCAAAACGGCTGGATGGTTGGGTATTTCCACCACCGAACCTTCCGACGCACTGGTTTCGCAATTGGATCTCGAGAACGGAATTGGGTTGGTGGTGACGTATGTGGTGACCAACGGGCCCGCAGCAGAAGCCGGATTGCAAAAAAACGATGTCCTCATCGCGTTTGACGATCAGTCCCTGGTGCATCCGGCTCAATTGCGCAAGCTGGTTCGAAGCCGAAATGCGGGCGACGCTGTGAAAATCCGATATTACCGCGCGGCCAAGGCGCGCACTGTTTCAGTGACGCTCGGCAACGGAAGCCGTCACTATGCCAATCTCGAAGAAGGCCAGCACAATCTGGAAAACGGGTTCCATGAATTGCATCAGCAACTCAAAGATCTGCACCTGGAAGAAATGATCCGAGACCAGCTGAAAGTGGCGCGGGATGCGTTGGGAAACCTTAAGATGGATCCAAAAGTACAAGAGGATATTCGCCAGGGTATGGAAGAGGCGCGCAAATCGCTTCGTGAGGCGTTGCGCGGCATGACCAATTCCGACCCCGCAACGAGCACAGTGCGGAAAATATTCGAGGATCTCGTCGGGGCAGGTGTCGCCGTGGACAATAATGCCAGTGTGACTGTGCGCAGTTCGGGCAAAGGGGTCAAAAGCCTGGTAAATACCGACGATTCAGGGACGATTGTAATCGTCACCAAACCGAAGTTACATCTGACGGCTCACGACAAAGAAGGTAATTTGCTTTTTGACGGTGAAATTGAGACCAGCAGTCAGAGGAGTCAAGTGCCACGTAGACTTTGGGAACGCGTGCAACCGTTGGTGGACAAGCTGAATGCCGGGGAAGCCGAGGAACCGGAAGAGAAAAGTGGTCGATAAGTTTGAAATTCGAAAGGCGACCCGTTAGGATTACGAATTGCGTTCGAATTTAGTTCAAATCGAGAGAGGAGGTCCGCAAGTAGGGAAGTCCTGGACCTTGAGCGGCAGGTGCATGTTTCTTAAATGGCGCTCGTCGAATGCCAGGATGATTTCTGCAGCTTTCAGGCGATTTTGAAACGCGACGGATACCGCCTGAACCGTGCCCTGCAAATCATGCGCTGACGCAGGATCCGCAGTCCACCCTGCCGGGGCCTGGAAGTAGCGGCTGGACTCGACATCGTACAAAAGAACCCTCATAAGGCTGGTTTTCCGGCCCGTATATGGTCGGCTCGGGGTTTGAGGTCGAGAATAACTTATTAGTAGTTACTCACAGACTATTCACATTCTGTTCTAGACAAATTTGGCCGCCGGGCGCGTCATAGGTTAAACGGATGACAGCGCCTGGAACCCTCGAGAAGGTGTACGATGAACACGGCCAGGCTTTGTTCGCTTTTCTGCTTAATTTTACCCGAAATGAGGCCGATACCCGCGATTTACTGCAGGAACTGTTCATCAAATTGGCCAAATCGCCGCACCTGCCCGGCGAGGTGCGGGAACCGCGCGCCTTTCTGCTGCGGCTTGCTCATAATCTTGCGATTGACCTGATCCGACGGCGTGAAACCAGGTTACGGACCCATGAACGATGGGCTGGGGAGACCCTGCCATTATTTGCTCCTGTGGACGAACCCGACGAGCGGGCTTTTCGAGAATCCATTTCGGCTGCTCTAGGCGATCTGGCTCCGGAACAGCGCGCTGTGGTGCATTTGAAGCTTTGGGAGGGACTAACTTTTCAACAAATCGCCGAACTCATGGAGATCCCGGCGAATACAGCTGCTAGCCGTTATCGCTATGGGATAGACAAATTGCGCCAGCGGCTGCGTCCTCTATTTGACGAGATTAAATGAACAGGAAGCGACTTTATGCAAGGCGATGATTTTGAGGAGTGGCTGCATCAACAACCGTTACGCAAGCTGCCCGCCGAATGGCGAAATGATATTTTGTCGGCCGCCAATGCCGCGACCGAGGGAGGCTACGCGCCACGTGTGGTCTCTGCGCGCAGGCCAGTCTCCTCGCTGAAGGCTTACCTGGCGGTGCTGCTTTGGCCCTCTCCCAAAGCTTGGGTCGGGCTGGCGGCGGTTTGGGTGCTACTGATTACGGTAAATCATACGGCCAAGGACAGTTCCGAAAGCATCGCAAGCTCAGGAGCAGAAGCTACCTCGGGCATGATCATGGCGTGGAAGGAACAACAGCGGATTTTAACCGAATTGATCCAGCCGGCCAAAACAGCAAGCATACAGCCCTCAAGGCAGCCCGCGCCTTCGCCACGGAGCGAGCGTTCCGGCGCGCCGCGGGTGGTTCAATCAATGGGCCCGAGCTATGTCTGATTCGCCGCATACTTCTGCTCCGACGCCTAGACCCCGGCGAGTTTTGCCACGGGCGCTTTTCGTCACGGCGTGTCTCCTCACGCTCCTGGCCATCTTTTATGCCGAAGAGAATTGGCGTGGTCGGCGGACGTGGAACAACTGCCGAAAACAACTCGAGGCGAAAGGGGTCAATCTGAATTGGGCTGCCCGCATCCCCTCCCCGGTCCCTGATGAAGAGAATATTTTTAAGGCACCGGGAATTGCCGATTGGTTCATAAAATCCGAACCCAAAACCAAAGGAACAACAAAGCTGGTTGCAGTGGTAGCTCAAGACTTAAGTTCCAACGAGCTATCCAGGAAGTATTCGGGGGTGGGGGAGTGTATCGGACGGCAAAATAGCAATGCGGTTGCCGAAGTCACAATAGTGGGGCTGAATACAGAGACCCTAACTGCGAGTGCGGATATAATTATTACGAATTCCCAGTCATTACGTGTGGGTCCGGCGCAGACTGACAAGCTGCGCCACGTTGTCTATGATTCCCTTTCGCCCGCGGCCGCAGCATCGAATGCGCCGAGTTTGAAGGGCGCACAGGATTATACTCTGCAAGCCAGACCGTCGGATTTACCTGTGGCCACGGTGCGGATCACCGTTTGCACCGACAAGGTTCTTAGTCCCAAGGAAATCGCTGATTTGTTTCCTGGTGGAGGCGGTTTGCGAGTTGAGCCGAAAGGCCCTAATCAATTCGATGTTTTTCTACGTAACCCGAAAGTTTGTTGGGCGGCTGATTATCTGGCGTGCACCGACGCACTGGCGCCGGAATTCGATCAGATGCGAAGCGCTCTGAAGCGCCCCTATGCGCGGAGAGAGGGCGATTACGAACACACATGGGCGGTTCCTATCCAGAATTTCATCACCATTCGAATGGTGGCTCAAGTGCTCTCGCAGAGGGCACAATGCGATCTGCTGCTGGGAAAACCGGAGGCTGCGGTGCGGGAGTTGACGCTGCTCCATGATCTTTCCAGGCTGCTCGATAGCAAGCCGATGACGCTGGTTGGGGCAATGATCAATGTTGCCGTTTGCGGTCTGTATACGAGCATTATTGGCGATGGTTTGCGGTTACATGCCTGGCGCGAGCCACAACTGGTCGTCCTGCAAAAGCAATTGGAAGAAATCCAACTGCTGCCGCAACTGGTTGAAGCAATGGATACCGAGCGAGTTTCGGCATGTCACTTGTTTGAGACGACCAGGGTGGCAGACCTGGAGACTATTTTCGTCTTTGGCCGAGACAAACCAAGCTTCTGGGCAAAAATCCAGGAGCCAACTTTTTGGGCGTTGCGCTGTATGCCGCGCGGCTGGTTTTTTCAAAATATGGCTGCCTTAGCGCGGCGGGAACAAGCGTTCCTCGAAACCATTGACCCAACTAAGAATACCATCAAGGCGCACGTCGCGGATGAAATCGGTGGCGAGGCAATAGCATGGGTCACGCACCCCTCGCCTTACACTGTTTTAGCGAGAGTCGCGATGCCCAATTTTCTGAAGGCGACCCAAACGGTTGCCCAGAAACAAACAATAGCGAACCAGGCCCTGTTAGCGTGTGCGCTGGAGCGATACCACCTCGCTCGTAATGAATACCCTGAAAGGCTTGCGGCGGTCTCGCCTGAATTCGTCGCCAGGGTCCCCACTGACGTGATAACCGGCGAGTCGATGTGGTACCGACGGGTTGATCCTCAACATTTCCTGCTATACTCCGTCGGTTGGAACCAAACCGATGACGATGGCAAGGCAGGCAAGAGTCTCACAGAAGGTGATTGGGTTTGGGAGGCACAACGCTAGCCGAGCTGTTGAATCTGCCAAGCGTTCCTCCGATCAGCAATGAACCGCCGAGACGCGATGGACGCAGAAAAAAACTTTTGACCCCGCAGTTTCCGCAGTGGATGAGTGCTTTTCTCTGCGGGCATCGCGCCTCTGCGGTTCAAACTAGCGCCGCGAAACCAACAAACGCTGGGGCCTTCCAAGCGGTGCTCATAGAGTAAAACTCTGCGCTAGGCCTGGGCGAACAAATCTTGTTCTACGGGGGCCACTCGTGTGTGTTGTTGCAGCCATTGGGGCAGGTTATTGTTTCCCTCGAGGTCGTTCTCGGACCAGACATTGGCGCCCAATTTAATCAACTCGCCGTTGCCTTTAGGCGCCATTGGCGCGTCGCGAACGAAGACTGGGCAGGAACGATTCTTTAAGGCTTCGCTAGCGCCCGCCCATGTGCCTCCAGTTTTGAACTCGCTGCTGACAACGATGGTGTAATCGGCAAGGCCGTTCAAGTTCGGTGGCGGTCAGGCCTTGCAAGGCGCTGGGTTCCTTTAGCGCAGAATTCTGAATTTGTTTGGCGAGTTGATTCCAGGCCGCAGGGGTAAATGGTGCCGCCTCCTGGCCTTGGTCTTTGGATGACAAACCCAAACCTGAACAGAGGGCGACCAGGACCTGGCCGTCACTGCTTAATACATCGTGAACTTGCATTGTGTGATTCTTTAAATCGGTCGCGCCAGAGGTTGGTGCTCAGCCACGCTTCCCATTGTCCATCTCGAAAATCCGCGTCGGCCCCCAGCATCTGGCGCAACAATGATAATGCCTGCTCCTTGTGCATGCGCTGGATCCTGTGGTGATCTGAATACGAATGTCAAACTTCTTTACGGGGGAGCTCGGCCTTCCGAAGAAGGCGCAGGGCTTCGTCAGTGGGCTTCCTCATACTGCCATTGGCGCGGTCAAAGGCGGATGATGCTGGTAACCCTCGAGCGAAAAATCTGTCGGCTCGACTTTTTCCAGCCATTCCGGTTCGTATTTGCCGGTCCGTGAGAATTCCGGGACCCGTTGGGAGATCACCAACTTGGGCGCTGGGAAAGGGTCGCGTTTGAGTTGCTCGCTGAGCATGTCGAGATGGTTTTCGTAGATGTGGGCGTCGGCGATGAAGTAGGTGAACCAGCGGGGGGTATAACCGGTCAACCGGCCGACGAGGTAAAGGAGCGCGGCAGCCTCACTGAGGTTGAAACCTGTGCCTAGCCCGAGGTCGTTGGAACGCACGTAGAGACACAACGAGATTTCCTTGTTGGCGGCGTTAGGGAGGAACTGGTAAAGCAGGTGGCAGGGCGGCAAGGCCATTTGATCAAGTTGGGAGCAATTCCACGCATGGAACAGTACGCGGCGGTCGGTGGGGTTCCGCATGATCGTATCGAGGCATTGCCGGAGCTGGTCAATCGCCTTGTAAAGCAGAACCTGCTCCCCTTTTTTCGTTTGGAATCGGGCAATTAGCTGATAACCGCTCTTGCCGGCGTTCTCGATCTGCGCGGTCCGGCCTGCGTCGAGCAGTTTCCATGCGGGCCACTGGCGCCACTGTACTCCATAGACGTCGCCCAGATCATCGACGCCTTCGCGATAGGGGTTGGCGAGCCATTGCGCATTCTCGTTGGCGTTCTGATCCCATACCTTGCAACCGAGGGCGCGGAAATCGGAAGCTTTGCGCGAAGCGCGAAGGAACGCGATCAACTCACCGATCGACGATTTGAATGCCAGTTTGCGCGTTGTAATGGCCGGGAAAAGGCCACCCCGCAAATCGAAACGCAACATCGCACCCGGAATGCTGATGGTTCGGACACCGGTACGATTTTGCTGCCAGGTGCCGGTTTGCAGAATGGTTCGAACTAAATCGAGATACTGTTTCATTCGTGGGTCGCGTGGGGAATCTTCTCCGGGGCGGGAGATTCGGGCGCCAGCGCGTTGTGTGGTCGGGCGGGCAATGGCAGCGATCCAGAGGTCTCCGGCGCCGGCTGGGAAAGGGCAAATTGAGGGCTTGTCCGGGTCATTTTCCACTCGGCGGCGAGTCCATCCAGAAAAATGATTAAGAGGCTTTGCAAGGCGCGTTGTTCGCGGTGGATGAGCCAGGCGAAGAGCGGCAAGGTGAGCAGCACCAGAGCAAACCAGGGGACTCGATGCGCGCCAAATCCCAAGACCAGGAAATCCAATCCGGCTAACAATGCAAAAGCGACCTTTGCGGCCAGTGACCACCGCGGGCGCAGACGGCAACGAATTAAACGCTGGCCGCGTGGGTGTTCCTCCTCGACGGTTGTCAACTGAACACTGCTCCAGCGGCTGCCGTAAATCTCGACATCGTAATCACACCACCCTATGTCCGATTTATTTGGCCAGCCTTGCCGATCCAGGTGCCGCAAAACGTCGGCGACAAACGCCAGACGATTGATGGGTTCACTGCTCCAATATTCGGCTTGATCGACAGACTGACCGCTTTCACCCAGCGCGACGGATTCGAGGGTCTGCTGCGCCGCCAGCGGGGTCGGGCGGAAAAAAAGGCGGCCCTGATATCGAGCCCACCCTCGAACAATGGGCTGAAGGAAGTAACGCAAAGCGACCAATGGCCGCGACCACCAACGCAGTTTTTCTCGAGGTAACGTGGCCTGGGCAGCGGCGGCGCAGCAGACGGCGAGCGGCACCAGGAGTGTAGTGATCGCGATCGGCAGCAGCGCCACCCAAATTGCCGACAAAATCCAAAGCGGCAGAGTCACCAGCACATGATACTCGAGGGTAGTGCATAGCATCAAGGTAAGCGCGGGTTCGGCGGCATAGAGCGATTGGAACCCGGCGCTGCCAAAAAGGCCGCGATAGATGATGGAACCTCGGAGCAGGAGTCCGAATTTGGATGAAGTGTAGATGCGGCCCCTCCAGATGCTACCGCCAAACGAGTTAAAGTATTCAGGATGTTTTCGGACCAGCAGTGCTTCAGCTTCACCGTATCCGTGTTGTTGTTTGAGGTAATCGACAACCGTCGAGCGACGGAAATGCCACACAAATGCGGCTGGGCTAAACCCAATTTTGTAGCCGGCCTGCTGCAGGCGCCAGCAGAGATCCACATCATCGCCGGCGCGGCGAAACGCCGCATCAAATCCGCCCAACTCTCTCAGCACCCACTTAAAAAATGCCATATTACAGCCGGGAATATGCTCCGCCTGCCGATCGGACAACATGACGTGAGCAGGGCCCCCAGGCGAGGCCATGACGGCGGCCGCCACGGCGGAATCTTCCGGTGGGAGAAGATTTGGACCACCCATGGCGGCAAACTCGCCTGTCATCAACTCCGCTGAAAGGTAGTAGAGCCAATCCTCGTCAGTCCGGCAATCGGCGTCGGTAAAAGCGATTATCTCGCCTGAAGCGACTTCAATCCCGGTATTGCGAGCCGCGGAAAGTCCCAGGTTTCTTTCGTGGCGCACATGCCGGACGTATGTTTGCAGGAATGCGATCTGCGGGGTAGTATCGGTCGAGCCGTCATCGACAAGGACGACCTCGTAATCAGGATATTTCAGTTGCTGTAACGACTCCAGGCATGCTTTCAAAGTACGGTCCGCGTTGTAGGCCGCGACCACCACCGAAACCCGCGGGTAGCGGGGCAAGCGAAAATAGGGCGCAACTCGGAAGGCTTTTTGGACGGCATAAAACGATTCCTTGGGCTGCCGCTGACGTGTCGTCAACCCCATCGCCCAATCTTCGATTGGTGCTCCACCGCGCCACCAATCGTCCGTGTAGCTAAAGACGATACCGCCGGCCAGTCCGCCCCGGAAGACCGCTTCAACCTGCCAGCTCAGCAACTCGCATTTGCGTTGTTCTCCCTCACGGATGGAATCTATTCCGAATTCACCCAATATTAGCGGCTTGGAGTCGGCCTGCATTTGCAGTCGGGCGAGGTAGTTTTTGAAAGCGGCTTCCTGGTGCAGATAAACATTGAAGCAAACGAAATCGACGCACGCCGGATGCAGGAACTCAGTCGGAGGGAAGTTCGTAAACGTGCACAAGCATTGCGGGTCGGCGTGTTTGGCTTCCTGAACCAGCTCGTCAATAAAATCCGAAACGGCTTGGGTTCCGCTCCACCGAACAATGTCGGGAGGGACCTCGTTGGCGACGCTAAATGCGAAAATCGCCGGATGCCCGCCGCATCCTAGAACAGCATTGCGAACGGCCTGACGGGCACGGTCTTGCTCGGCCGGGGAGTCGATAAAACAGAGGTGCTTGTTCCACGGAATGTCGATTAGGAGTTTCAGTTTGTGTTCCAATGCGAGGTCAAGGAACCACTTGGGAGGGACATCGTAGATGCGAATTAGATTGGCTTCCAGTTGGCGGATTTGAGCGAAATCAGCGGCTGTTTGCTCTTTCGACGCGAACGGCTTGGCCTGCTCATTGTCACGGAACGGACCATAGGCTACCCCTTTGACGTAAAATTTCTTTTCGCCAAGCCTGAAGAATTTGCCGTCTACACTTGCGCGCCGACGGGGAGCCACCGCAACAGCCATGAGTGTTTAGACGGGAGTGCGACTGAATTCAATCATTCCCTGGAAGGGAATAGCATGGCCAGCAAAGCCGTGCAAGCGGTAGAAGTGATCGGCGCGGCGTCCTCACCTCCGAGTTAAAGCGGCGTCTCGCCCGCCTCCATTCATTCATGACAACAGACTCTCATTGTAGGAGACGACGTAAGGAGATTCTGATCAAACGGGATTCCAGGGCACAGAATAAACGGAGTCTCCTTACGTCGTCTCCTACAGAGGCTAAGACTCGCAGGCGAGGAGGCCATGCTACAACGCTACCCTCCGTCACTTAACCTCGAGATTAACGTTCAGCCGTTGCAAAGTCGTGCCTTCATGGAGACTGAGTTGAGAGAGGCTCTTGTTGTAGGCATCGAGCGCCTGTATTTCGCTGCCGCGCGCGCTGGTCAAGTCGCGCTGGACCTGCAAAACGGTGTAAGTGGTGCTTTTGCCGCTTTCGAGTTTCTTTTGCTCGGCCGCCAGTGCCGCTTCCTGGAACTCCCGGGCGGCGCGGGTCGCCTGAACCTGATCGTAATTGGCGCGGATGGTGCCGATATCATTATCGATCAAAATCATCGTGTTCTGTTCCAGTTGTTTGAGTGCCAGGGTCAGCTGTTGGAGATTAGCTTTGGTGGACTTGTAATTGTTGCGTGCGCGAAGATTGGCCAAGGGGATACTGATCTTGCCGCCGTAGCTCCAAACGGGACGGTCCGTTCGTTGGATATCGTAAAGTGCGTCGCTGAATTCCGATCCGGAACCGTTAAAGCCGTAGCTGCCAAAGACGTCGAGTTCCGGGTAGAGTTGGTTGCGATCGTATTTCAACTGTAATCCCGCGCGCTCGATATCGAGCTTGGCCTGTTGCAACTCCGGCCGTTGGCTAAGGCCTTTGCTCCAACTGTCGCGCAGATTGACGACTGGAGGAACCGCGGTCAGGGTTCCCACTGGCTCGAGTGTGATCGCAGACCAGTCGTCGAGATATCGATCCGTAATCAAGGATTTGACCAGCCTCTCCTGAGTATCAAGTTGGCTCTTGGCGGCGAATACGGCAGCCCGGCTGGAGGCGGCCTGGGCCTCCGCCGATTGGAGATCCAGTGGCGCGAGCGCGCCTACCTCGAGACGCTTCCGATTCTCCATCACCAATCGCTCGGCCAATTCGACGGCCTTTTGTTGCACAGTCAAATTCTCACGATTGTAAATCAGATCGTAATAAGCCTGCTCAAGCGTAGTAAGGATTTGCATGATCTGCAGCTTGAGAGTGACTTCAGAATATTTCAGCCGGTTCTTCGCGACGTGGATGTTAAGACGAGTCGAGTCTATCCAGAAATTCCTCAGTAGGGGCTGGGTAACGCTAAGATTAACATTACCGCGGCTGTTCTCAAAAGGGATTTTGAAAATTTGGCCGTTGGTATCAACGCCAAAGTTATGGCCATACGTATCCTGTACATTGCCGCTGATATCGTAAGTCATTCCCCAAGGGGCTTTGCCGCCGAGATCGCCTAGAAAAGTATCACTATCACTGACCGATCCAGGAATCGTGAATCCGCCACCCAGAAGTTGAGACCCGGCTTCATTGTGGCTATGGGAGCCTTGCAGGTTCAAGGTCGGATCATAGTCGCCGTAATTGGCCTTGAGGCCATAAAAGGAAACCAGAGGGTTATAGCGATCGATTTGCAGGTCGAGGTTGTGTTTGAGCGCCAGCTCAATAGCCTCCTGCAACGTGAGTGGCCGGGCCTCTCCGGTCGTATTTGTTTGCGCCAGGGCGGCGGTGTGTACGCCTGCCAAAACCAACAGAATTCTGAGCAGTCTCATCTTGCGCGAAGATTGGTCAATTCAACAGATTTCGTCAAACAAAGGATCGGCGTCGGGTCGGCACCTCGCCGTAGCCCGTGCACTACGGTCCATGCACTATCCCCGGGCACTGTTCCCGAGTCAGACCCGTTATCGCCAACTAGACCCGTCAGCCGGACGGTTTGTTTCAATTTTCTAAATAGGCCAGCGTTCCCGGCTAGCCCGCCGCCGCTGCCCTGTTCAGACGGTCTGTAATTGCTTTCCATTCATCCGTCTGAGGCAATTGCTCGATAATTATCAACTCGGCCCCGCTTTCATCGCACTGGTGCAATTCCGCGTAGATAGACCGGGCAAATGCCTCCGCGTCATGCGGTATAACCGATACCCGCCCAAAACCCTGTCCCGACGGGATTCGGTCATGGGCGATGACATGAACTGAGCGGGGGTTTACGCCAAAGGCGGCGCTACGTTGGCGAAGCTCTTCCTCGGTGTGCCAGAACCAGATGACAAGCCGAGCGCGTGGGGCGTAGTGTTGCCGTAACATCCCGGGGCTCTTGGGCATCTGTCCTCGCTGCTCCTCCACTCCCAGTCGGCCGGTTGCAGCCCGCAACGTGCTGCCCCGAATCATTCCCGGCCGTAATACTTGAGGTGGAGAAACAGACAGGTCCAGCACAGTCGACTCAATCCCAACCTGCGCCTGTCCCCCATCGATGATCAGGGATATTTTGTTTCCGAGAGCCTTGCGGACATGTTCGGCGTTGGTGGGCGAAACTCGATTGGATAGGTTGGCGCTTGGGGCAGCGAGTGGAAAACCGCATTCCCGGATCAAGGAGTGCATGAAAGGATGACTTGGCCAGCGTACGCCGACAGTCGGTCCCCCTGCCGTTACGATTTCGGGAATGCTATTGCTGCGCGGCAGCACCAGAGTTAGGGGGCCAGGCCAAAAAGCGCGGGCCAGTTTGCCGGCCAGCAACGGCCAGGAGCTGACGCACCGTTTAGCCATCGACACGCTACTGACGTGCACGATGATAGGATTATGAGCCGGACGGCCCTTTATCTTGAAGATTCGATTCACCGCCTGGGCGTCAAACGCATTGGCGGCAAGGCCGTAAACGGTCTCGGTAGGGACTGCCACCACATGGCCCGCACGAAGCAACTCGGTCGCACGCAACACCGCGGCCCGGAATGATTCCGGCGAATCCGTGCGCAGGATAATGGCGTCGCTTTGAGAAATCCTAGCCACAGGCCGGCTGGTCAGGAGCACAACACCTGGTTCAGATTTAAGATTTCTTCTTGCAGATCCCCAGCTTGCGGAATTCCTCGCAATTGGCCGTGATTTGCAGCCGGTGACTTTTCACCGAGAAGCCCAGGCGCTTACTGATCTGGTTTTCGAGTTGCTCGATTTTATCGCTGTCGAATTCCACAATCTTATCGCAGTCCTGGCAGATAATATGGTTGTGATGGGGATGTTCGGCGTAATTGGGATCGTAGAACTTGTAGTCTTTACCGAAATCCATCTCCCGAACCAGCCCGCTTTCAGTCAGGAGCGGCAACGTGCGATAAACCGTGGCGCGCGAAACCGATTTATCCCGACGACGCGCCCACGCCAACAGTTGTTCGGCGGTGAAATGTTGGTGAGTGCTGAACGCGGTATCGATTATGGCCCGACGTTGAGCCGTCAGACGCAAACTTTTCCGCGCGATGAATTCCAGGAAGCGCTGCTTGGCGCCGGTATTTACCGCGTCTGCCATCATCGCAGTATAAGCTCCGGTTGCTCGCCAAGTCAACGCGCCCCGCCTCTACCGTTGCCTAAACGTTTATCGGAAGGCCGAGCTCCGCGTAGCTCCGCGAGGCCCAGATATCTCCTATTGTTTTTAGAGGGATTTTTGGGGGCCTCGCGGAGCTCGACCTTCCGAGTCCTGAGAGTTGCGGATTTAGCCCAACAGTCTTGCGGATCGCCCTAACATTGACTGGATCCAAATTACACTTGGGTTTTGCCCTTTCCTCGCCACGTTCGACCGGTACACTCCAGCACCTGACCATGAGCAGTCAAAACGTCCATCTCAGTCCAGAAGCAATGGCCTCGCTGCCGCGGCATGTCGCCATCATTATGGATGGAAACGGCCGCTGGGCGCGCCAGCGACATTTGCCGCGGATCGAGGGCCACCGCGCAGGTGCTGAATCCGCCCGGGTTATCATCCGCACCGCCGGTGAACTGGGAATCAAGTACCTGACACTGTACGCCTTTTCGGTCGAAAACTGGAATCGGCCCAAAGATGAGGTTGATGCGTTGATGAAGTACTTGGTCCATTATCTCAAGACGGAAACCTCCGAGCTCAATAAAAACAACGTCCGCCTCGAAATTATTGGCCAGGTCTATCGCCTGCCCGACGCGGTGCAAGAGCACCTCAAGAAATCGATCGCGACCTTGTCCAAGAATAATGGGTTGACCCTGGTGATGGCTCTAAGTTACGGCGGACGCACCGAGATTGTCGAAGCGGTGCGGAGCCTGGCGCAGAAGGTAAAGGCCGGCGAGTTGGACCCGCCAGATATAACCGAGCAACTCTTCGCGCAGCATCTCTATACACGCAATCTCCCCGATCCCGACCTCTTGATTCGCACGAGCGGCGAAATGCGGGTCAGCAATTTTCTCCTTTGGCAGATCTCATATACTGAGCTTGTCGTGACGAACACCTTATGGCCTGATTTCCGCAAACCCCAACTGTATGCCGCGCTGGAAGAGTATAATCGGCGCCACCGCCGGTTTGGAGGGCTCTGAGGTAAAGGCGCAAGGAGTTTTTCCTACATGGCAAAGACATCACCAGCAACTGCTTCACCTTCCAAGCTAAAAACCTTCCTGCGGCGTTTGCTGAGTTTTGTCGTGCTGTGGACAATCGTCCTGGTCGCGTTGTTCTCACGCAATCGCGCGGTCTCGGATTATGTCTTCCTTTTCATAATGGTCTTCCTGGCGATCACGGGCCTGGCGGAATTTTACGGCCTCGTTGAAAAGAGGGATATGGTCTGCTTCAAGTGGTGGGGACTGGTGGGAGGCATTCTGTTGATGATCGGCACGTTTTTGAACCTGACCGGTGTCATCGGAACTTCCGGCTCCCCGGCACGAGTGAACGATTTTGAGACCAGCTTCCTTATTTTATTCGTGCTTGGACTCTGTTTGAGGCAATTCTTTTCCCGGAGCAACACCGCTGGGATCCTGGCGATTTCGACTACTTTGTTCGGGTTAATGTACGTGCCGTGGCTGTTGAATTTTATTCAAAAGATCAATTTTTTTCCTGGCGTCGAAGGCCATTATTACCTGCTGTATTTTCTTTTAATCACCAAGTTCAGCGACACGGGCGCGTATGTCGTTGGCTCACTCATTGGAAAACACAAGATGATTCCTCGCATCAGCCCGGGCAAGACCTGGGAAGGTTTTGGTGGAGCGATCCTTGGCTCGGTGCTGGCCAGCTTGATCTTCGTCCATTTCCTGGGCTCGAGCATGCTTGGCATGAATTGGTTCCACGCGATTGTGCTTGGGGTGGTGCTCAGCATCGGGGCCGTGGTAGGCGATTTGATTGAATCTATTTTTAAGCGCGAAGCCGAGGTGAAGGATTCCGGAAGATTCTTCCCGGGCATTGGAGGCATACTCGATTTGCTGGATAGCCTGTTGTTTAATGCACCCATTATGTATCTGTACTTGAGGCATGTGCTCACCAGATAATTTACGATTTACGAGCGTGGGAAGCGCGCTAGCTATGGATACGAATTTGTACTACGAGGACAGACAGGTGCAGTTTAGCATATTCGTGAATTCAGAAAAATAATCCTGAAGCATGTCAATATGACGAAAGAAAAAATGAGACCCAGTCATCAATGAGGAACGCACCTCGTGAATCGTCACTGCAAATCCACAAGTAGGATAAATCGAAAATACGGAACACTCGTAAATCGTACATGAAGAAAGTCGTTTTGCTCGGAAGCACTGGCTCGATCGGCACGAGCACGGTTAAAGTCGCCGCAGACTTGCCTGACCGTATCCGGTTGGTGGGCCTGGCGGCTGGCAACAACCTGGAGCTGCTGCTCGAACAAACTCGCCGACATGCTCCCGAGGCGGTATCGATCAGCGACCCCGCCAAAGCCAACGAACTGTCCAATCTGCTTGGGACTTCGACTAAAGTATATTCCGGAACCCAGGGACTGGTGAAACTGGCGACGCTGCCCAGCGCGGACATCGTGCTGATTGCGATTGTTGGAACGGCTGGATTACAGCCAGCCCTGGCAGCGATCCGCGCTGGGAAGGACATCGCGGTCGCCTCCAAGGAGATCCTGGTTATGGCGGGCGAGATTGTCATGAAAGAAGCTCGCCAAAACGGGGTGCGTGTCCTGGCTGTCGACAGTGAGCACTCGGCTATTTTTCAATGCCTGGATGGCAAGCCTCCCGGTTCTGTGCGGCGCCTGTGGTTGACGGCTTCCGGCGGGCCGTTTCGCACCACACCGAAAGAAGAATTCTCGACTATCACCGTGGAACGGGCGTTGAAACATCCATCGTGGGTGATGGGACGAAAGATTACTATCGATTCGGCGACCCTGTTCAACAAAGGCCTCGAAATGATTGAGGCGCGGTGGCTGTTTGATATCGAGATCGGACGCGTGTCAGTTGTGGTCCATCCTCAAAGCGTGGTGCATTCGCTTGTGGAATTTGTCGACGGATCGATGTTGGCCCAACTCTCAACGCCGGACATGTGCTTACCCATCCAGTACGCGCTCACTTATCCGGAACGTGCCTCGAGCGAGCGCGTGCAGACTAATCTGGCCCGGCTCGGCAACTTGACCTTCGAAGAACCCGACCCGGAGCGGTTCCCTTCACTAAATCTTGCTCGCAAGGCAGCAGAGTCGGGCGGCACGATGCCAGCAGTGCTCAACGCTGCCAACGAGGTTGCTGTTGAGGGGTTCATCAATGGGCGCATCAATTTTCCACAGATTTCTGAAAGGGTCTGCGCCACTATGAACGCGCATCAGGTCGCGCCGCATCCCAACCTTGGCCAAATCCTTGAAGCCGATGCCTGGGCCAGGAAACACGCCGCTGCTTGAATAAGCGTGCCATACCGGAGTGTTTTAAACTTGCACAGCGTTCAATTCATAGTCCGGATTATTTTTGCCGTGCTGCACGCGCGTTCTGAGTTCAAGACCGTGGTTGTGCGCCGAGAACTGTAATTACGTTTTGATTTGACTTTCGCTCCAGGTCAGTCTGCATTTCCAGTTTAGAGCTTTGGACTTTGGCCTCCGGACTGCTATATTCCTGCGCGTCCTGGTGTTAGGTATTGCGCTAAGTGTATGTCCATATTGAAATTTATTTTAATTTTTCTGGAAGTGTTGCTTTTGTTCAACCTGCTGATCTTCGTGCATGAACTCGGCCATTTCCTGGCAGCACGATGGCGAGGCCTGAAAGTGGATCGGTTTGCGATTTGGTTCGGCAAGCCGATTTGGAAGGCCAAAATCAATGGCGTCGAATACGCCTTAGGCACGATCCCCGCGGGCGGATATGTCTCTCTTCCCCAAATGGCTACCATGGAAGTCATTGAGGGTAAAGGTGAAAGCTCTGGCCAGAACCTGCCCCCGATATCGGCCCTCGACAAAATTATCGTGGCTGTCGCCGGGCCTCTCTTCAGCTTTCTCTTAGCCGCCTTTTTTGCCCTCATTGTTTTCGCCGTCGGTCGGCCCATCAGTGAGGACGATAATTCCACTACTGTCGGCTGGGTTGAACCCGGTGGGCCCGCCTGGAAAGCCGGTTTGCGACCGGGCGACGAGATTGTCGAGATTGATGGACATCAGGTTCATCATTTTGCTCCACCCTCACAGGACAGTATTACCTGGCGGATCATCACCAGCCAGGGCACGAACATCGCCATTAAATATCTGCGTGACGGTAAAGAGTACTCGGGTTTCGCCACCCCTTATCGGCGGCCGACGCATTGGTACGAACGCAAGGCATTGCGCCAAGTTCTAATCTCTCCAGCCCACAAGGCGATCATTGATGAAGTCGCAACCAATAGTCCGGCGGCGATTGCCGGTTTGCGCCCGGGCGATGAAGTGGTTGCCCTGAATGGCGAGAAGATCTACAGCTATTGGCCCATTTTCCACGTGCAGGAGGAGATGACCAACGGGCCTGTCCGGCCCATTACCATGACCATCCACCGTGGCTCGGAAGAGTTCGACAAAGTTCTGCTCGCAGAAAAGCCGCTAAGACCCGCGGAAAGCGGCCCCTCTTTCGGTATCATCGCCTGGCAAGGCAACACCAATATCAGCCTTTCGCATCCCAGTCCCATCGGCCAGCTCCGGGAGAGCGCCGGGCAGATATTCGCGACGCTCGGCACCGTGTTTTCGCATAAGAGCGATGTTGGGGTCCAACAATTGGGCGGAGCGGTGATGATCATTCGGCTCTACACAAATTTGTTCGAAAGCGAAAACGGCTGGCGGCTGGTCTTGTGGTTCAGCGTGGTCATCAACGTGAACCTGGCGCTGCTGAATTTACTTCCCTTCCCGGTCCTCGACGGCGGACATGTCGCGCTGGCTCTGTTCGAGGCCGTCCGCCGGCGTCCCGTCAGCGCTGCGGTCCTCCAGTACCTGCAGACGGCTTGCGCGGTTATTTTGATCGGCTTCATGCTGTTCATTGCCTTCTTTGATACGGGAGATTGGGTCCGCAGTGCGCGTAAGAATCACCAGGAGCCGATCGTCTTCGCTCCCAAGAAATAGATATGGATTATTGCGAGTCTCCCTTCGTTTATAAACGTCGCCGGACCCGCGAAGTTGTCATTGGCGATCCGGCGCACGGAGGCGTGATCATTGGCGGCGACCACCCGATTGTCGCGCAATCGATGATCACCTGCGATACGATGGACACGGCCGAGTGCGTGAAGCAAACCCTCGAACTTGTCGCCGTCGGTTGCCAACTTGTGCGGATTACCGCGCCCACCGTAAAAGACGCCGCCAACCTGCAACATATCATCGCCGAACTGCGCGGCCGCGGATGCCTGGTCCCGATTGTGGCCGACATCCATTTTAAGCCCGAAGCCGCCCTGGAGGCGGCACGCTGGGTTGAAGTTGTTCGCATCAACCCGGGTAATTACGCCGATTCGAAGAAGTTTGTCGTCAAAGAATACACGGACGCTCAGTACGCCGCTGAACTGGCGCGGATCGAGGAGAAGTTCACGCCCTTGGTGAAGCTCTGCAAAGAGTTGAAACGCGCGATGCGAATTGGGACCAACCATGGCTCGCTCTCAGACCGCATCATGAATCGATTTGGCGATTCGCCTTTGGGAATGGTCGAGAGCGCGCTTGAGTTTGCCCGAATTGCCCGAAAACACGACTTCCATAATTTCAAGTTCTCGATGAAGGCCAGCAATCCGAAGATCATGATCGAATGCTATCGGTTGCTGGTCACCCGGCTCGAGCAGGAAGGACCGGACTGGAATTATCCCATTCACTTGGGCGTTACCGAAGCCGGCGAAGGCGAGGATGGCCGGATCAAAAGCGCCATCGGCATCGGGTCGCTGTTGTGCGACGGGCTCGGAGATACGATCCGTGTTTCGCTCACGGAGGATTCTCCGCGCGAGATTGAGGTCTGCCGCGACTTACTGGCGCAGATTCCCTCGATGACGGTTCCGCCGGATTCAAAGCCCGCGTTGTCTGCACCCGGCTCGTTTCCCTTCGACCCGTTCAATTTTACACGGCGCGTGACGCCGGAGATCGAGTTGGCGAACGACGTCAAATGTGGGGGAGGCCAGACCGTCCGCGTCGTCGTCACTCGCGCGACGTGGGATCGGGTTGCGCCCAAAATCAGTCCGAAAGCCGATGTGAGACCCGAGGCGATTTGCGAGGATCTCAACATCCAGGAAATCGATCCGACCCTCGATTTCACGGTCGCCTGCGATACTCAATTGGTAACGGTAAAAGACGGGGTGAAGTTGCCGCCCATTTCCGCGTTCCGTCTGCTGGTGGCCAAATTAAAACGGTTGGGCCGCAACAATCCCATCCTGCTGAAGGATTGTCTCCAATTTGAACAGCAAGCCCTCGAACCTAAAATCGCGCTGCTTCGCGCTGCGATGGTCATTGGTTCGCTGCTGGCAGATGGGATTGGCGATGCGATCCTGGTGCGCGGCGAACGTGGCGCCGGACAATCCTTGCGCCTGGCATATAATATCCTGCAGGCGGCCGGCTGTCGCTCATTCAAGACGGATTATGTCGCCTGCCCTTCCTGCGGTAGGACCCTTTTTAATCTGCAAACGGTCACCGCCAGAATCAAGACCCGGACCGAACATCTTAAAGGGGTCAAAATTGCCATCATGGGCTGCATCGTTAATGGACCCGGCGAGATGGCGGATGCTGATTTTGGATACGTCGGCGGAGCCCCCGGGAAGATCAACCTTTACGTCGGCAAGACACCGATCAAATTCAATATTCCAGAAGCCGAAGCCGTCGACCGCCTGGTCGATCTAATTAAGGAACACGGCAAGTGGATGGAGCCTGCGACGCCGGAAGTGGTGGTTCTATGAACGGCAGCGGCGTCCCTGTTTAGCGTAGTGCAGAGTAGAATTCGGTCTCGACGGAAAAGGGAATATCGAACGGGATTCGATATTGCTGAGTGCCCGCCTTGCAAGCAAAACCCCCGGAGGTTCTTCTTTAAACAAGCTTGACATTGAGCTTTGATGATTGCCCTTCATCCGCTTGACATGCCTAATACTACAATGTATAGTGCTGCTATGTTACTCGCCGGTTCAACTTCATTTGCTCCGCCCGAGGTGTGAAAGTCCTCGAAATCAACAAAGATTTGGTTGCCGCTTCCTCAACGCCAATCGTCCTGGCGATCCTGGCCGAAGACGATAGCTATGGCTATGCGATCATCCAGCGAGTTCGGGAGTTGTCCGGTGGGCGAATGGAATGGACCGACGGGATGCTTTACCCGGTCCTGCATCGGCTCGAACGGCTCGCCTATGTCGAGGGCCGGTGGGAAATCGCGGAGAGCGGTCGCCGTCGCAAGTACTACCGGATTACGTCGCAAGGCCGGGCTCGGCTTGCCGAGGAGCGCAAGCAGTGGCTAACAGTGAACTCGACACTGAAGGGCATCTGGCACGCGCTCTGCATTGCGAATCCGGCTACCCAGGCGGTGTCAGCCGCGGCGCTGGTACAGGAATCGTGACGATGCAATCTCCAGGTCAAACGATATCGCTGGAGGAACAGATCGACCAGTGGCGAAGTTACCTCCGTCATCGGCAGGCGATCCACTTGGTGGATATCGCGGAACTCGAGGATCATCTGCGCGAGCAGGTCGGGATCCTGGCCAACGCGGGGCTCGCGACCGATGAAGCGTTCCTGGTGGCGGTTAAACGAATGGGCAATCTCGACGCCCTCTCGCGGGAGTTCGCGCGGGAGCACTCGGAGCGTCTCTGGAAACAGCTCGTTGTTGTGCCCTCGGAATCCGGAGACTTACGAGCGCGCGCCCGAACCGATACCATCGTCGCTTTCGGCCTCGCGTTGGCAGCGGCCGTAGCCATCAAAGTGCCGGCGCTTTTTGGGGTCCAATTGGAGCAGGACACCGGCTTCTACGCCCGAAACCTCAGTCTCTTCGTACTGCCTCTCCTGACCGGCTATTTCGTTTGGAAACGGCGACTGGGTATGAGCATTCTCCGATGGCTGGCGGTGGTATTCGTCGTGGCGGGCGTATTCGCTAACATCTATCCTTTTACGCAGCGCGGCAGCACGGAGGTGCTCGCTGCGCTACATTTACCAATCGCGCTTTGGCTGGTGGTGGGTATCGCGTACGCCGGTGGCCGCTGGAGCCAAGTCGAGGGGCGCATGGATTTCATTCGATTCTCAGGCGAACTGTTCATCTACTACGTCCTGATCGCCCTCGGCGGCGGTGTCTTCACGGCGTTCATGGGAATGATCTTCAAGGCCATCGGGATCGACGTCGAGCACTTCTTCCAGTCGTGGCTGCTGCCGTGCGGAGCGGTCGGCGCCGTCCTGGTCGGCTCCTGGCTCGTAGAGGCCAAGCAGAGTGTGATTGAGAACATGGCACCCGTGTTGACGCGCCTCTTCACACCCCTTTTCGCCGCCATGCTGATCACATTTTTAGGGACCGTACTGTGGACCGGACGGGGCATCGACATCGAGCGGAACGTCCTCATCGCGTTCGACCTGCTTCTGGTGGTCGTTATCGCCCTGCTGCTCTACTCTGCATCTGCCCGGGATCCACGGTCGCGGCCCGGGGCCTTCGATGTGCTACAAGTCGCTCTGGTGCTGAGTGCGCTTTTAGCCGACGCGGTCGCGTTGTGGGCCATCGCCGCGCGAATCACCGATTTTGGCTTCAGCCCGAACCGGGTTGCTGCGTTGGGCGAAAACGTGATTCTTCTCGTCAATCTGGCGTGGTCCGCCGTGCTCTACCTTCGTTTTCTCAGAGGGCGTGGATCGCTCACCCCCCTTGAAAAATGGCAGACTGATTACCTACCGGTCTATGCCGCATGGGCGGCGATGGTCGTGATCCTCTTTCCGCCGGTGTTCCGGTATGTCTGACTCAACCTGTGTCATGGCCTCCTGCTCGCTGGCTTCTGGGCCAAGGTTGTCTGGCGGCCCGGAGGAATCTTGCCCAGGTGATAAATTAGAAATCCGTGGAGAAAACGGTTGAGTTCGCTGACCTGAGCTCGGCTGGGGTTTAGTTGCGGCAAATCCGACCAGGTATTTTGTTCCAACGCCTTAAGCAGCGTTTTGGTTTCGGATTTCAAGCTAACCGAGGAAGGATCGGGGCTGAGGCCGAGCTCATGCAGAAGTTTGAGTTCAAATGAAAATATCGTGCGAGCCTGGGTTGGTTGTGCCGGGAGATGATTCAGTAATCCATTTAATAATTCGAATATTCCTTCAAGCGGTGTGTCAGTCTCGGTGACTTGCTCGATGAGCGTCGCGCAGTACGAGACTTGCTCGAGGTAAGAGAGGTTTAGGCGAAGCGGTTTGTGTGGGTCGCGCAGCGTGACCTCGCGCAACGTGTGCAGTGCAGAATGGCGGCTGCGCGAGAAACTAAAATCCGCCAGGTAAAACAGGTCCAGCTTCCCGTGAAAGGGCGATTGTGGTCGGCGGGCTGCCTTGGCGACAGTGGCCAGCCGACCGTGGTTTCTGGTCAGCCACTGAACAATCAGACTCGTTTCCGTCAGCGGGTGCGTCCGTAATACCAGGCCGGTCGCAGTTTCAACCATGACCCGCGGACGTTAAATCAATCGCGGCAGGTTTGAACTGTCGCCCCATTTCCGGCGTGTAGTCAGGCATGATCGAACCCAGGCTGATGATGTACTTAATGCCATCGGCTACCGACATCTCAAGCTTGATGACTTCGTCTTCCGGGACCAGGACAAGAAAACCCGAGGTCGGATTTGGTGTCGTGGGAATGAATACGGAAACGAGCTTCTCCTTTGTCTTGGCCTGGAATTCATCCTGTTGCTCGCTAGTAATGAAGCCCATGGAGTAGGCTCCTGAGCGAGGAAATTCCACCAGCACAACGGTCCGGAACGCGGTCTTGTTCGTCGAGGAAAACGCGTCATTAACTTGTTTGGTCGCCCCGTAGATTTTGTTGAGCAGCGGAATTTTCAGCAACGCGGCATCGACCCATTCGATGAGGCGTTTGCCGAAGTAGTTGCGGGCGAGTAAACCAACACCGCCGATCAAAAACATGGCCAACAGGAGTGCAAACAAACTCCAGTACCAGTACATGGGGCCGTTTCCTTGATCGTGATGAGTGAGCCGGTGTGGGAGGAAGATCAGAAGCGTATCGGTGATATTGGCCACTGTGCCGAAGAGCCAGCCCAAGACCGCCACCGAGATCACGGCCGGCAAAACAATCGCCAGCCCCGCCCAAAAATTAGCCTGCCAGCGCGCAAAGAGGTCTTTTTTCACTGGTTCTAGAGTAGCCTAAAGCGGCAGGGACGCAAAGCCTCGTTAAAATGCCGCCGGGTGTGTGGCCAAACGGATTAAGCAGCAGTGACGCTGCGTTTGGCGCGCGAGGGGCGGCGTCCCAGTTTCTCTATATGAAATTCCTCAGATATTGCTCGCACGAGCCGATTCTCCCGTTGCTTCATTCGGTCACGTTCGCGGCTCCGGCGGTCATCGTACCCGTTTAGATGAAGCAACCCGTGCACGATGTATCGGACCAATTCGTGCTGCCAGGTTGTGCCAAAACGCGACGCTTGGATGCGGGCTTCATCCAGGCAAACAAAGATTTCGCCTGAGCGGAGGGCCTCGTCTGGATCTGAATAATCAAACGTGATGACATCCGTTGAGCCTCGATGGCGGACGAACGTTTCATTCAAGCGAATCATCTCTGGCTCGCCCACCAGATAAATCCCAAGGTCCATCACCATACGGGCGGTAAACTCCGCTAGCAGGCGTTGAATAATCCGGCGCAGTAGCCGGAGATCCACCCGATAATGGCGGACGCGATTGCGAACCGTAAGTTGGCGCGTCACTCCTCCTCTCCGCGGCGCCCGCGGCGGTCTTTTCCGCGATGCTCCTCGTACGCCGCAATTATTCGCTGCACGAGTGGATGGCGGACGACATCGCGGCGGGTGAACTCGATAATCGCGATTCCTTCGATGTGGCGCAGCACGCGGTGGGCTTCCAGCAAGCCGGATCGTTTTTGAGGGGGCAAATCAATTTGCGTCTCGTCGCCGGTAATCACCGCTTTGGAGCTGATGCCCAGCCGTGTGAGAAACATAAACATTTGTTCGGTAGTCGAATTCTGCGCCTCGTCCAGGATAATGAAGGCATGGTTGAGGGTCCGGCCGCGCATGTACGCCAAAGGAGCAATCTCAATAACGCCTCTTTCGGTGTGCTTTTGGATCTCTTCGGCGGGCAACATGTCATGCAGCGCATCATGCAGCGGCCGCAGGTAAGGCATAATCTTCTCGTAAAGGTCGCCTGGCAGAAAACCCAGCGCCTCGCCCGCTTCGACTGCGGGTCGAGTGAGAATAATCCGGGAGACCCTTCCTTCGCGCAGCGCGGCCAAGGCCATCGCCACCGCCAGGTAGGTCTTGCCGGTTCCTGCGGGACCGACTCCGATAGTGACATCGTTGCGACGGATCGCATCCAAATACTTCTTTTGCCCAACGGTTTTAGCAGTGACGCTCGGTTTTTTATCGGAAGTTTGAATCCGATCACTCAGAATGTCCTTCAACATCGACACGCCTTCATGCTTAACGATGTTTAGGGCATGCGAGAATTCACGCTGGCGCACCGGCGTGCCGGCATTGAGCGAATCCTCGAGCATTAAAAACAGATGTTTGGCTCTTTCTAGCCCGTCGGGTTCTCCTTCGAGCTTAATCCAGCCTTCGCGCGAGGTCGCTTTGACGCCAAGCTGCTGTTCGATGGCGTCAAGGTTGCGTGGATCATTGTTATAAAGCTGCTGGGCCACGCGAGCATTTTCAAAATGGAGTGTCTCTAAGGGCATGATCTGGAGTTGCAAATGAATATCGGAATCGACGTGCGAAGTGGCGAATCGGCCCGGTCAATGTGGGAGTCGACGTAAGGAGGCTCTGCCGTCCAGAAGACGCGCGGCCACCGCCGGGCTTTGCCGAGTGGGCGCAGGTTTCCATTCTTCCTGGGAAGAGTGGCGGTGAGGGGAATTGCCTTTTTGCGTGGATCGTTCATTGACAGGATCCGATCGCCTGTCCGTGCGCGCATGGAGGTCTCCCTACGTCGTTGCCTGCAGGGCGCAAGGTTATCGTGCTGGAGCCGATTCATTCTCTAAAGCCGCGCGCAATTTGGCCGCCAGTTCGGTTAAAGCCTGAGGAACCACGGTCGTGTTGGCCAGGACTGGCATAAAGTTGGTGTCGCCCTGCCAGCGAGGCACAACATGCACATGGAGGTGTTCGTAAATTCCTGCACCAGCAACTTTGCCGAGATTGATTCCGATGTTAAAACCATCAGGTTTCATCACGCGCGTCAGCGCATTTTGGCACCGGCGCGTCAAGCGCATCAGATCTGTCATTTCCTCGTCGGTCAACCCATTAAGATCCTGGACCTGCTTGTAGGGGACAACCATTAAATGACCTCCATTATATGGATAGGTATTGAGCAGGGCATAACAGGTTCGCTCACGCGCAATCACATAATTCGCCTCGTCGTCGCTTGATTGTGCGATCGTCGTAAAAAGGCTCTGCGTCTGTGGTGATTTAGGTGCAAGGATATACTCAATGCGCCAGGGGGCGTGCAGCGATTCCATCAGGAAACACTATAAACAGAACCAGTCAAAGTCAAAAACTGGCAAGGCGTCGGGAACCCGAGCTCCTCTAGGCGACAACATCCGCGAGGGTGAAGTACTCCGAGAGGTTTTAGGGAATCTGAGGCCTTGCGGAGCTCCGCGGAGCTCGGCGTTCCGAGTTGCGGATTTAGACCATGCAACGCCATGAAGCGGTGCGAGGGCCAATTTTCTGATTTAAGAAGCGACCTTTTTCGGTGCCGGGATCTGGCCGCGAAGCAAATAAACCAGGGCCTTAACCGCCAGTTCGATAAACAGGAAAGGTTTGGCAATGAAATCGTTACCGCCACTGACCATGGAGTTGGCCCGACTTTCGAGATCGTTCAACCCGGTGACAAACACCACCGGAGTTTTTTTGTGCGCGGACAAATTCCGTAATTTGGAGCACAATTCATAACCGGTCATGCCCGGCATATCGACATCGAGAAACACGAGGTCGAACGGTTTTTCTGCAAGCAGTTGATAAGCAACCTGAGGATCTTCAACTGCGACACATTTGATCTTCGCCTTTTCCAACGCGTAAGTCACCGCTCGTCGTGAAATGGCTTCATCATCGACGACCAGCACGTTAGTCGCGGGTTTTTCGCCTTGGTCCAACACAGCACGTCGCTCGAAGAGAATTGCGAGGAAATCAACCGCCGAGGCAACGGTCCGTAAGGTGGAAGCGTTGATATTCTTGGGCTTTTCGTAAAGCTCTTTCAACAACGCCTCCAGTGCGTCGGCCATGTGAGCAATGGTCAACATGCCGTTGAACCCCGCGTTACTGGTCAAGCCATGGATACGTCGATACATCTCGTGGATCTGTTTCGCCCGCCCAGTCTCATCCTCCGCCTTGATGAGCGACTGCAAAAGCGTGCGCAAACTGGTCAACGTTGCCGGAAGGCTTTCGAGGAAAGAATTTGATGGATTTGTCTGGATATCCGCTGGCCGACGGTGAGCCGGAGACGGCTGGGGTGGTTCAGGGTGCGGTGCCGGTGAGGACTTGGCTTGCGATTCCGCTGGCATCGCAGCAGTTGTGGTGGCGCCGTTACTGGCAACTGAATTGCGAACTACCTCAATCAATTGTTTCGGTGTGCAATTGGCCTTGGAAAGACATTTAGTAGCTCCAGCTTTCCATGCTTCCTGCACCATGTTGGTCAGGTAGGTATTTGAAAAGACAATGATCGGAAGTTTCTGGTATTCGGGTAACGCCCGCACCTTTTTCATCACCTCAACGCCCGTCATGCCCGGCAGCATGAGATCCAGAATAACAGCGTCCGGCTGAAAGCTGCGCAATGTCTCCAGCCCGCTCGGCCCATCGCTCGCGATTTCGACCTGGAACCCCTCCACCGAGAACTTGTTCCGATAGATATTCGCGACGATCTGATCGTCCTCGATAATCAGAATTTTCTTCATGCTACGGCTTGGACACGAGATCGGCGTGTCCGGCCATATAAGCCACGAGGAACGCGCGAATGCGTGCAAATTCCCTTCCGGCTTGTTCGCACAGCTGAGCCGCATTGATCAGCTTGCCCTCAAAGCCTTGGCGCTCCAACTCCCGCAGCAGTGGGACGAGCTCTCGCATGCCGCACGTGGAACTGGCACCCGCGCAACTATGAGCTATCCGCCGAACTTCTGTTGCCGACCCGGCAGCGACTGCCGCGTCCAACTGTTCCATCTGTTCGGTCGTTTGATCCAGATATAGAGTGATCAACTCACGCAAGTTATCGGCGCTGCCATCGGTGAATTCAATCATCCGCTCCATATCTACTGGCGCGTTAACCGGCGGAGTGACTGGTTGGCCTTGCTGCGCAACAGTGGCGTTGGTTTGCGGGCGCGCCTCAGCCGGATTGGCGGATCCATTGACGTCGACACCGCTCGCGATAGCTCCCCACCTCTCCACAATGGTTCGAATGTCTTCGAGCCGAACGGGCTTGGCGATATAGTCGTCCATCCCGGCGGCCAGGCACTTTTCACGATCACCTTGCATCGCGTTAGCGGTCATTGCTACCACGATAATCGAAGGCTTGTAATTTGGGAATTGAGATCTTTGCTTTTGCCGTTGCCGGATCAAACGGGTCGCTTCCAATCCTCCCATCTCCGGCATCATCACGTCCATAAAGACCAGATCGTAAGCCTGACGATCCAAAGCGACGAGAGCTTCCAGACCATTGGCCGCAAGGTCTGCCTGGTAGCCCATTTGTTGCAGCAAACGCAAGGCGACCTTCTGGTTAATCGCGTTATCGTCGCACAGCAATACGCGTAAGGGAAGACGTTGCGCCAAAGTAGGATCCAATTTTTGTTTGGATGCTGCTTTAGGGCCTGCGGGTTTGTGGCCCGAAACAACTCGCAGCAATGCCTGGTGCAACTGGGCGGGCTTTATCGGCTTGGTCAAACAGCCTGCAAAAGAAATAGCGCTAATATCGGAGTTATCGGTTCGCACCCCGACGCAGGTCAGCAGGATTAGAGGCATGGTGGCTCCACCCGGGAGTTTGCGAATTTCGCTGGCCAGCGCCAAAGCATCCAGGTCAGGCATTTGCATATCCAGCAAAGCCAGATCGTAGCGCTCGCCGCGCACATATTCCAGAGCCTTGCTGGCAGTTTGCGCACTTCGCGGTACCATGCCCCATTTGGTCATTTGGGCGCTGATCAATCGGCAACTGGTGGCGTTGTCGTCCACTATCAAAGCTCGCAGATTCTTAAATTCCGGCTGCGCCCCCTCCGCACCGGGATGAGTGGCGGTATGGCATTCCAAGGAGAGTGTGAAATGGAAGGTGGAACCCTTATGGGGAACACTTTCGACCCACATTTTCCCACCCATCATCTCGACGAGGCGTTTACTGATCGCCAATCCCAGGCCGGTCCCCCCGTATTGACGAGTGGTCGAGGCATCTGCCTGGCTGAAAGATTTGAATAACCGGGCAAGTCGATCGACGGGAATCCCAATGCCGGTATCTGAGACTGAGAAGTGCAGATGCAGCGGGTCGGCCTTAGCTTGAGCCTTTTTGGGTGTTGAAAGCAGTTTGACCTGGACGACTACTTCCCCAATCGAGGTGAACTTAATGCCATTGCTTAAGAGATTGACCAGCACCTGACGGAATCGGGTTACGTCGCCAATCACCTGTGACGGCACACTATCTTCAACGTGATAGACGAGGTCTAATTTCTTTTCCGCCGCCTTGGCTGCCAAAAGATCCAACGCCTCTTCGATGCACGTCCTGAGATCAAAGGGTTGCCGTTCCAGTTCGAGTTTGCCGGATTCGATTTTCGAAAAATCCAGAATATCGTTAATAATCGTTAATAACGATTCGCTACTGGAATAAATGGTCTCGAGGTAACCGTGCTGCTCGTGGTTCAAAGGTGTTTCCAGTAGCAGGCCCGCCATCGCGATGATTCCGTTCATCGGTGTGCGGATTTCGTGGCTCATGTTGGCCAGAAAATCCGCTTTGGCTCTCGAAGCGGCTTCAGCAGCCACACGCGCCGCCAGCAGCTCGCGATTCGTTTGGGTCAATTCATCCTGCAAATGCTTGCCTCGCAAAGCTGCTCGCAACCGGGCGCGGAGTTCGGCTGATTCGAAAGGCTTGGTCAGATAATCATTGGCCCCCAACTCAAACCCGCGCAGCTTATCATTTGTGCCGTTCCAAGCCGTCAGGACAATCACAGGTATGGCCTGAGTTTCGGGCAACTCCTTCAGCTGGGTGAGTAGTTCGAACCCGTTCATCCCAGGTAATCCCAAGTCGAGTAAAACCAGATCAAAAGGTTTCTCGCGCAGCAAGCGGATTGCTTCTTGTGCATCCTTGGCGCTCGACAGCACGACACGATCGTCCTGGAGAAGCGCGGCCAGCACGTCGGGCATCCGCGGATCATCCTCAACCAACAGAACTTGAGACTGAGGCGAATTCATTTTCCGGCGCTCTCAGACCACATTTGCGAACAAGTAATGCATCGGTATTAAGTCAGTGCTCATTAAGCACATTCGGCACCAACTGCCGGCTGAATACGCCGGATGCTACTCTGGTTACCCCAATCTTTGGTTTAGCTTCCTTTGACGTGAATTGTCAAGCGTCGCAGCACCTTCCTGTAGGCCCAGGGGATAAAGTGAAGTGAGGTTGGGTAGCGCGGTTTTCCGTCGGCAGAGGCCGCACGACGGCTGAGCGATTTACTTAACGACAGATCTGTCTCAAAATCAGACATTCACTGCTTATATCGACCACAAAGAAACGTTGCAGAAACAACTGGAACTCTGCTTAATTACTGCATGGTTCACACGTTGCTCGGCCAGGGCGTGTTGGGCGAAACTTCCTCCATTCGTGAAGTATACAGCAAGGCTTACCGCCTGATGCTGTTGGCGCGCATCCTGGACGACAAATTCGTCAGTCTTTATCGCATGGGCAAAATCCACGGAGGCGTTTTTCTGGGTCGCGGCCAGGAGGCGCTGAGTGTCGGGGGAGGCTTGGCATTGCGAAAAGGAGACATATTTGCGCCGCTGATACGCGACACCGCCGGCCGGTTGGCATTTGGTGAACCGTTGCTCGATTCAGTGCGCACTTACCTGGGCTCTTCTCTAGGTCCAATGCGTGGGCGAGACGGAAATGTGCATCGAGGCCGTCCGCGCGAGGGTTTGTTGGCAATGATCAGTCATCTTGGCGCGATGATTTCTGTCGTCAACGGGGCCCTGCTGGCCCGGCGCTTTCAAGGGATAACCCAAACTGTTGGCCTGACGTCAATCGGAGATGGGGGCACATCGACGGGTGCTTTTCACGAAAGCCTAAACCAGGCTGCTGTGGAAAAGTTACCCACTGTAATCATCGTCGCAAACAATCAATACGCGTATTCGACCCCGAATGAGCGGCAGTTTGCCTGCCAGTCGCTGCTCGATAAGGCTGCCGGTTACGGCATCGCTGGCCAAACAATTGATGGGACCGATCTTGAAGCATGTCTGGAGGTCATCGGAGACGCAGTTAACAAAGCGCGAAACGGGTGCGGCCCACAACTGGTGGTGGCGCAGCTTCTGCGCCTGTGTGGTCACGGCGAACACGACGACGCAAGCTACGTTGATCCCAAACTGAAGGCCTCCCCCGTTGGACGAGACTGCCTTCGCGTTAGCCAGCAGCAGATGCTTGAACGTGGATGGGTGGACGAGGCGACCCTGGCGACATGGCGGAATGAGATCTCTCAGCAAGTCGAGGAAGCAGTGGCCAAGGTACAACGTGAAGCCACTCCTGATCCCTACAAAGAAGATTGGTGCGCTTTAGCTTCAAAACACTTAAGCGAAGGCCATGAATCGGTCTAAAGGCGGTGATCATTTGCGCGCGACGCCTCGGCTTGCGCGATTAATTCACACTTACACATGAGCATAACGTATCTGGACGCCATTCGCGAAGCGCAGGCCCGGGCGCTGGCCGAAGATCCGCGGGTGTTCATTTATGGCCAGGATGTCGGCGCATTCGGTGGGGCTTTTAAGGCGACAAAGAATCTGGCCCAACAATTTCCCGGGCGGGTTATCGACTCCCCCATCAGTGAAGATGCAATGATCGGTCTGGCCGTCGGTGCTGCGATTGAAGGCATGCGCCCGATCATCGAGATGCAGTTCGCCGATTTTTCCACGGTTGGTTTCAATCAAATTGTCAACCAGGCTGCAACCCTGCACTGGCGGACAAAGGTGCCCTGTCCTATCACCGTGCGGCTGCCGAGTGGTGGCACTTCCGGCAGCGGCCCCTTCCATAGCCAAAGCATGGAAGCCGTCTATGCGCATTATCCCGGTTTGATCGTAATGACCCCGGCAACGGTGGAAGATGCCTATAGCATGCTGCTGGAGGCGGTGGCGATTGACGATCCAGTCATCTTTTGCGAGCACAAATATCTCTATTACCACCTCAAGGCCGAGCAATTGCCAACCCAGGCCATGCCGGTCGGCAAGGCCCGGATCGCCCGCGCTGGACGCGATATAACCCTGGTGGCTTACAGCGCTATGTTGCACGAGGCACTGGCCGTCGCAGAGGAGCTTGCCCTTGAAGGAACAGAAATTGAAGTTGTGGACCTGCGTTCGATAAAACCTTTGGATACGGATACCGTGATGGCGTCCGTGGCCCGGACCGGTCGTCTTTTGTGCGTGGGTGAGGCTTGGCCCTGGGGTGGTGTCACTGCCGAGATTATTGCGCGAGTGGCGAGCGAAGGATTTGGTTTACTCGATGCACCACCGCAAAGACTGAACGCAAAAGATACCCCTGTTCCGTTCCATCCCAGCCTCTGGGCTGCGCACCGGCCGACTGCTCGGAGCATTGCCGCCGCAGCGCGACGATTGTTGAGGTTATGAAGTTTGTGCACATATTTAGCATGAATGCCGCGGGAAGCGTCGCGGATTCCTGTCCCGGCCGCAGCGAGAGGCTGCCGAAACTCGCAGGCGAGGACGCCCGCGCGACGAGCGATGTGCCGCGTTTTCCGGCGTGGCAACCGTCGCAGAGTGGAACTTTGCTTGGCGTTACCCGAAACGCTTCCGACTAGGTATGCCTTCCATTCCCATCATCATGCCGCAACTGGGCGAGTCGATCGCCGAGGCGACGATTCTCAATTTGCTCGTGCGGATCGGCGATCAGGTGCAGACCGATCAAGACATCATTGAGGTTGAAACGAGCAAGGCTACCATGACTGTCACGGCCCCTTGTCCCGGCCGGGTCGAGAAGTTTCTGGTTAAACTGAACGAAAGCTACCCGGTCGGGGCGGTGTTGGGTTACCTCGATGCCAGTGTTGCGGATGCGGTTCGGCTCGGGTTGGATAATCCGCGATCCGATAAGAATGGCGAGGACACGGAAATGACCCTCTCTGGGACTGCTGCCCAACATTCAGCCGACCCGCCGCGGAAAACAGTTCAACCGACCGTGCGCGGGTTGCCGGTGCCTGCCAGCGCCGCTGGTGCCAGTTATATGTCACCGCGGATGAAGGCGCGCATGCTGGAATTGGGCCTGCATGCGGCGGACCTGGCGGGATTGCCCGGGAGTGGCGCGGCGGGTCGAGTGACGATCCAGGATTTTGAGAAGTTCATCGCCAATCTGGAGCAGCACCGTCTCAGTCAGGCTTCAAGCATGCGTGTAGCAGTCGCTGACGCGATGCGGCGGAGTTGGACAAGACCTTTGGCAACGGTGGCATTGCCGGTTTGCTTCGATCCGCTTTTAAAACATCGCAAGAGTTGCGATGCAAAACCAGGGCCAGCGCTTTACGCCTTGCGCGCGCTGGCTGTCGCCCTTTCAGAAAACAGCGCCCCAGCCGGCCGTCTGATCGGCAATAAAATTGTACACCCTTCCGCGATTGACGTCGGCTTTGCGGTGGAAGCCGAAGATGGAGTGCTTGTGCCTGTTATTCGTGGAGCGGATAAGCGGCAACTCAAGGAGCTTGTCCCGCGTTATAATCAACTCATCGAGTGGGCGCATCAACGCAAGCTTCCCGCAGACGCGACTGGCGGTTCCATTGCCACGGTCACCAACTTCGGCACCTTTGGGCTGACCTGGGCGACGCCAATCCCCTTGCCAGAACAGACCCTTGTGCTCGGAATGGGTGCCGCGCATCGCGTGCCGCAATGGGATGAAGCCGCTGGCCAATTCGTGCCGGTAATGGAGGCCAACGTAACTCTCAGCTTCGATCACCGCGTGCTGGACGGAGGAGCCGCAGGCCGGCTTCTGGCCCGAATTGCCCAACTGCTCGCCCAGCCTGATTCCCTCTGAAGTCCCACTTCGTGTTGCTGCAATCCTTGGTGATTTGCTGCGTGTTCAACTCCTGCAATCTCACCGTAGTTTTTGTGCTTTGAAATTTGGAGCTCACATGTCCACCAGCGGCGGCGTTTGGACGGCGCTGCAGCGCGGTCGCAGCATCCAATGCGAGGCGGTTCAGATTTTCGTCAAGAACAACATGCAATGGGTGGGCAAATCGTTCTCAGCCGAAGCTCAGGATCTGTTCGCCAAAGAGTTCCAGGCGGGCTCCTTTTGTTGCGTCTTCGCGCATGCCGGCTATCTGATTAATCTTGGCGCTCCCCCTTCCGATAATCGCGATCGCTCCATTCGTTCGCTGATACAGGAGATAGAATTAGCCTCGGCCCTTAGCTTGCCTTTTTTGGTATTGCATCCGGGAGCTCACCTCGGTACGGGCGAAGAGTGCGGCCTCGAACACGTGATCGCGGGATTGGATGAAGTCTTCAGCGCGACGCGTAAATGCCGGGTGCGGATCGCATTGGAAAACACCGCCGGACAGGGAACTTGCCTCGGACACAGGCTGGAACATCTGGTAACAATCTTTGAGGGTGTTAAAAAGCCGGAGCGGCTTGGGATTTGTCTAGATACAGCCCACTTATTCGCAGCGGGTTACGACATTCGCACTCAGCGCGGTTGGAACGCTGCCCTTCGGTGCATCGGTTCCCGAATAGGTCTTCGGCAAATTCTCGCGTTTCATCTCAATGATTCAAAAACTGAGCTGGGCTCGCGGGTTGATAGACACGCCCACATTGGACAAGGCAAGCTCGGTCTCGAGGCGTTCCGACACGTGGTCAATGACGCCCGATTCTGCAAAAGCCCCGCTTGCCTTGAGACTCCTAAAGGCAAAGAGCTTAAGGAGGATATGCTAAATCTCGCGATGTTGCGGTCCCTCATCAGGCGTAATGTGTCCGCCCAATGCTCGAGCCGGGTCTTTAGGGTGATCACCCTATTGTAGGATTTTGGGGCCGATTTATTTTAGCTGCGGTTCCTTGTAATGGTGGTTAGTTAGGTTCAGGCGGCCCTGAGTGGGGCCGCCTTTTTGTTGTACGGGATTAGAACTCATTTCATAAACTCCGACACTGAGCTTCTCGGGGTAGGGCGGTTCGCGGAGCCGTCAGTTTTTCTGCACAAGGCCCGCTCGGCGAGCGGGCCCCGCCATTTATGACATGGTTTCTAGTTCCTGGATGGACCTGGCCGGCACGTTCGAGGCTTTCAAGCCTAATCTTCCTCCCCTCTCCCTGCCTTATTTCGTTGAAGCCTGCCGGAGGCCGAGTATTATCGGTACTTGAGGCTGGACCTGCTGATGGGCTCAGCCGGGGTGTGATGGGAACTGTGCGCAATATTCAGCGTTCTTATGACAGCAACGAACAAACGCGAGGTGGTGCTCCTGTATAAGCGAGAAAGCAAGCCAGATACTGCTTTGGTGGAGTTTCTGGAAAGCCAGCTTGCTGAAAACGGTTGTTCCGTGTTTATCGACCGGCATTTGACCATGGGTATGGATTGGGCCCGAGAAATCGAGAAGCAGATCCGGTCCTCCCACGCGGTTATTCCGCTGCTCTCCCCGGATTCCATTTACAGTGAAATGCTGGGCTTTGAAATCGAGACGGCTCACGAAGCGGCCCAATTGCAGCAGGGCCGCCCGTTGCTCTTGCCAGTACGGGTCAACTACACCGGACCGCTCCCCGAGCCGCTGGCAAGTATTCTGGATCCAATTCAATATTTTCTCTGGGAAGGCGAACAAGACAATCTCGGGCTGACCACTGAACTGAAGGAAGCGCTGAAGCACTTGCCTGAAACCGCAGAAGCCAAACCTGCGGAAAGTCCGAAGGCGACTCCGAAGCCCGGCGCACAACCAGCCTCACCCACCCCGGCCCAGGCTCGTCCGCCAGCTCTCGAAGCCATCGGCGGGGCTGTTCCGCTCGACTCGGAGTTCTACGTGACGCGGATTGCCGATGGTGAATTGCTTTCGGCTATCGCCAAGCGCGACAGCATCGTGCTGATTAAAGGCGCGCGGCAGATGGGCAAGACCTCCATGCTGGCGCGAGGACTTCAATATGCGCGTGAGCAGGGGGTGCCTGCCGTTTCAACTGACTTACAGAAGTTCAATGCCGAGAATTTCAAATCAGTGGATCGGCTTTATCAGACAATGGCTGAATCCATTGCCGACCAGCTTAACATCGAAAGCGACCCTGCGGTCACCTGGGATGCGCGGCGGGGGCCCAACGCCAATTTCGAACGCTTCCTGCGTAAAGAGGTGCTCGGCCGGCTGACGACGCCGCTGGTTTGGGGCCTGGATGAAGTCGATCGCTTGTTTGCGACTCCGTTCGGCAGCGAGGTGTTCGGCCTGCTTCGTTCGTGGCACAATGAACGCGCGCTCGATCCGACCGGGCCGTGGTCGCGGTTGACTATCGCCATTGCCTATGCGACGGAGGCTCACCTCTTTATCACGGACCTCAATCAATCTCCGTTCAATGTAGGGACCCGGCTCGTGCTGGAGGATTTCACGCCGTTACAAGTCGCCGACCTTAACCGGAGGTATCACGATCCCATCAAATCCCAAGACGAACTCAATCGCTTTTATCGGCTGGTCGGGGGCCACCCTTACCTTGTTCGTCGAGGCTTGCACGAATTAGCGTCACGCAAGCTGGCGTTTGATGCCTTTGAAAATCAGGCGGCCCTGGACGAGTTCTTTTATGGGGATCACTTGCGTCGCATGCTGGTCCTGCTGGCGCGCGATCCGGAATTGAGCCGCGTCATGCGCGGCGTAATTGATGGTCAGCCGTGTCCGACGCCGGAGAGTTTCGAGCGCCTGCGCAGTGCCGGTTTTGTCACCGGTCATTTCCCACAGGAAGCCCGCCCGCGTTGCCGTCTTTACACGATGTATCTTCGCCGGCACCTCACGTGAAGGTGATATGACCAGCGGACCCGCCGATTTCGTTATTACCCTTGCCGGCGGCGACTTTTACGTCACAGGCGGTACTCTTCGGCCCGATGCGCCCAGTTATGTCGAACGCCAGGCCGATCGTGAGCTTTGTGACGGTCTGCTGGGTGGAGAATTCTGTTATGTTCTGACCTCCCGCCAGATGGGCAAATCTTCGTTGATGGTGCGGACTGTCAGGCGTCTGCGCCAGGAAGGGGTCGCGGTGGCTGTGCTTGACCTCACCGCAATCGGTCAGAACCTTTCGATTGAGCAGTGGTATGACGGATTGCTATCGCGACTGGGCCAGCAATTGGATCTCGAAGATGAGATTCTCGCCTTTGCTGCTGCGCACCCGGAATTGGGACCCCTGCAGCGTTGGTTGAGCGCTATTGAAGGAGTCGTGCTCAAACGGATCCCCGGCAAGGTCGTCATCTTTGTCGATGAGATCGATATGGTCAGGAGTCTGCCTTTTTCGACAGATGAATTCTTTGCCGGAATACGCGAGTGCCACAATCGCCGGTCCCGAGAGACCGCGTTCGGCCGCCTGGCGTTCGGACTGTTGGGAGTCGCCACGCCCACCGACCTGATTCGCGATACAAAAATGACGCCCTTCAATATAGGGCGTCGCATCGAACTGAACGACTTCACCGGAGTCGAGGCGGCGCCACTCGCCCGCGGCATGGGTGCCGACGAGCAAAGTGCGCAAACCCTGCTTCGGCGGATTCTCCACTGGACAGGCGGCCACCCCTACCTGACACAACGACTCTGTCGAGCGGTTGCCGATACCATTTATCAACCCGCCCAGAGCGAGGTTGTTGGAGCGCCACCGATGCCCCCGGTGCTGCCCACCTTGCGCACGGTGGATCAACTTGCCGACAAATTGTTTCTGACGCGCCAGGCGCGCGATCGGGATGATAATCTGATCTTCGTGCGGGAGCGGCTTCTGCGGAGTGACGTGGATGTGGCCGGGCTGCTCTTACTGTACCGAAGAATCCACGGAGGTCAGCTTGTTCTCGATGATGAAACCAACTCTCTGGTGAGCATTCTTCGTCTCTCAGGTATCACCCGAGGTGTAAACGGTTATCTACAGGTGAGGAATCGGATTTACTGGCAGGTATTCGATCTAAACTGGGTGCAAACCAACATGCCTGCCGCCGAGGTTCGTCGTCAACGCCGTGCCGGTCGGCGCGGTATGTTAATCGGCTTTGGTATTGCCTTATTTGCCTTGTTGGCATACCTGCTGGTTCATCCGGCGTGGACCCGGTACCGGGCAGCGCAACGGGCGATTCGAACGCTGCAGCAGGTGCAAGACACCTATCGTTCGCTGCAAGCGTATGAAGACACCTTCGAAACTACCTTCGATATCGGGCTTGGCGGCGTAAATGTACCCGTGAAAGGTTCCGGGCACCTCCTGTTTGAAAAGCCGAACAAGGTGAGCCTGGCGATGCGTAGCGCGCTGAACCGGCCAGAGGTTGAAATCAAGCTCGTAAGCGACGGCGGACGTTCCTGGATTTATGTGCCATCGCTCGAGCAATTCCAAATGTTCGAAGGTCCTTTTTGGCCAAGTCCATTCGATTTGCCGCCGCCTATCGCGCGACACCTTGGGCCCGCCCGTACCTTGCCTCTGTACCGACTGCTGCTGAATGCTCCTTCCGTCGAGAAATTCCTCGACGATGCACAGAACCTGCATTATGTGGGGGACGGAGAGCTTAACGGAGACTCTGTCCGGATTGTTTCGTGGGAGCACAATGCGCGAGCGTTTGCCGGCATTGCAGCTTTCCACCGGCCCCCGCCTGAACACAGCAGTATTCCAATCACAGCGTGGGTGAGTCGCTCGAGCCATCTGGTGCTGCAGATCAGCGCAGATGTCTCCGGTTGGGCGGAGGAGTTGTGTGGCCGCTCTATGGATTTACCGATTACTACGCTGCAGGTAACCGAAATTCATAAATCTATCCTGACCCCAACCAACCCTGAATCGGTTTTCCGCTTTAATGAAGCACCCAGGGCGCGTCTGGTTGAACATTTGGAATTGCCCCTGCCGAATTTTTCGCTGTTGGCCTCTGCCAAGCGTCAGTTCCTGCAATTCATTCCGGCGCGGCTGCCGCAGGCCCCACGCAACTGCATCGATTTGTCCGAGCATTACAACGCTGCTCTGGTCCAAAGCTGGCACCCCGGCATGGGCAACAACAGCCTCGATGTTCTTCCACCGGGGTTGCTCCAGTTGGGCGGAACAGTTTTTGATGTCCGTGGCATCGTTCAACTCGCGGGTAAGGAGTTGCAGCGCGGTGGCCGTCGCGTGTACCCGGAAAAAGTTGTTGGGATCCCCGTCTCTCAAGCATGCCGTCAGCTTCAGTTTCTCCATGCGGCCGGTTGGCACACCAAAGATGGCACGCGTATCGGCAATTATATCGTTCACTATGCCGATAGCAGGGAGCAGACTATTCCCATTATCTACGGCGAGGATGTCCGGGATTGGAATGCCGGCGCGGATTCCACCATTGAACTAAAACGTGGGACAATTGTTTGGAGCGCAGTCAACAAGGCGCCTTTGTCTGTGCGCCTTTTTAAATCTACCTGGCTCAATCCCTTCCCCGAAACTGAAATCACGACTATCGATTATGTCTCAACCGTGTCCGAATCGGCGCCGTTCCTGATCGCCATTACAGCTGAACCGTAGCTCAGGGAACTTGGCCGTTGAGCACTATACCGGTCTGCATTTGAGACGCAATACACCCTTCCTTTGAGCACAGCCTGTTGTGGCTGTGCAATGTCTTGCCGCTCGACTGAGTCGGTTCAGCTCAGTCTTCGAGCCGCTCGTTGCACACCGGCTTCCAGTTCAGGATTAGATCTCGTTCCTCACTGCACCGCGAGGCCTGCCCAGACGTGCTGTAGTGGGCGTGGAGGTGGGTGGCACCATTCTGAATGGCGTCCTCCAATTTCACGTGTCCCTCCAGACGTTGGTGCAGGTCGCGCGTTTGCGCGATGTAGATCGGGATCCAACTCCCATCCTCGGCCTGTTGAGCGTAGATGTAATTGCCGGGCAGCGCGGCGAAAGCACTGTCTAGGGGATAAATCTCATAGAGGTACTCTTTTCCGGACTGACCTGCCCAATTCCATGAAGCTGCCGAGGTGATTCCAGCCTGCCGGTGACGACTAAATAAGTTTTTAAGTAGACTCACCAGATGTACATCAGGCCATAGAATACAAGAATTGTCAAGCCCGTTCAATTTCTGTTCACCAAGAAACGTTGCGGATTTGCCAAACCACGCAAAGCCTGTGCGCCGGGACGTTTCTAACCTGCCGAAAGGCTCGGCTGTGTGAGCTCGTAGGGCAAATGACCATTACCGGGATGGTACAACCTGTTTGTTATGAAAACCAGATCCAATGAACCGCGCGGTCCGGAAGAGCCGTCATCAGATTCTGCCCGCCTGGTGCATTCCGATCCGCCTGCACCGGCCGCCTTTAAACAGATCCTGGTGCCGATTGATTTCTCTGATTGCTCGTTGCGCGCCTTGGATTACGCGATAGCGCTGGGATTGTCTTTCGGTGCCAAACTCACACTGTTGCACGTCGTCGAACCAACGCCGCACCCACAAAGCCACCTCGGCGTCACGCCACCATTGGACGAAACCAATCAAACGCTTGTCGAAGCCGGGCGCGAACGTTTGGCCGCGCTCGGCAAAAAACGTATTGGCACGCGTTTGCGAACTGAGACACTCGTGCGCATGGGGAGAGCGCATTCTGAAATCCCAGATACGGCCAGCGCGCTTGGGGCCGACCTCATCGTGGTTGGTACTCATGGGTATACGGGATTGAAGCATGTCCTCCTCGGCAGCACCGCCGAGCGGATTGTTCGCCACGCGCATTGTCCCGTCCTCACTGTGCGATTAGCCTAGACTCGGTGGCTCTTGGCAAAGCGGGCTTCAATCGTTCCGGAAGGACGGAAGTCATTGTCTGAGGCAGGCAAATAACTCGTTTTTGATGGTCTATCCGCCGCGGGATACGCCCGATCGGTGGCGAGTATTGCCTGGAAAGGGTCTTCGAGAGAGGCTATCTTGGTGCCAGGTTACGCTATGACTTCGGGTTCCAAACATGACTGTCCCCCTGAGCCTGGCACGAAACCGTGTCTGGCGCGTTCGGTGGTGGATGCCTTGGCGGAGGATCCCACACTAGAAGCCGTAACCATTGACCGGGAACGCAAGACCATCTCGGTCGCGACGCTGGGTAAAGCGGATGTACCGAAATTGACCGAGCGTATCAGCAGAACCTTCGAACGGGCCCAATCAACAAAAGCCGAACGCGGCTGCACACTCCTGGCGGGCCACGGCGAGTGCCGAACTTGCGTCGACCCGCTCCCGGACCTGCAGCGGCAAAAGATTCTGATCCAGCACGACGGCGAGAAAACGACCATTGCCCGAGTAACCTGTCCGACCGCACCGAAGTTTTGGCGATGGCGGGATATTCCGTTTCCGAAACTGGTCCAGCGCGATATTGAATTCCTTGAGCACGCCGAAGAACTCGACGAGTGGAAACCGCAATTGGCAGCGGCGATTCTTTGCGGGGTTTTCGGTTTAGGCGCTTACCTATCCGGCTCGCCGCATGCGCTGCTCGGTTATCTTTTGGCTTACGTCGCCGGCGGATGGTACACGGTCCAGGAAATCTGGGAACGTCTGCAAAAGGGCACGATAGACGTCCATTTCCTGATGCTGGCGGTTGCGGTGGGAAGTGCGAGCATTGGCGCCTGGGGTGAAGGCGCGATGCTGCTGTTCCTCTTTTCGTTTTCCGGCGCGCTCGAACATTATGCCCTGGGGCGCACCCAGCGCGAGATCCGTTCGTTGTTTCGTGACGCGCCCAAGTTCGCCACTGTCTTGGATGAATCCGGGCACGAACGTGAAATGCCGGTCGAGAGTCTTCGGCCCAGTATGCGCCTGCTCATCAAACCGGGCGCTCAATTCCCCGTCGACGCAGAAGTCATTAAAGGCCAAACCGCCAGTGATGAATCCAACCTGACGGGAGAAGCGGCGCCGGTCGAAAAAGCCGTTGGAGACAGTGTGCTGGCGGGAACGATGAATCTCTGGGGCGCCGTCGAGGTTGCCGTACTCCGTTCTGCCACCGAGAGCGCGCTGCAAAAGATCATTCGGCTGATCCGGGAAGCCCAGCGACAAAAGGCCCCGGCCCAGCAGTTCACCGACCGTTTCAGCACCTACTACACCTATAGTGTGCTGGGTCTTAGCGCAGCGATGTTCTTTGTCTGGTGGCTCGGTTTTGGCCAGGCACCGTTCGGTTCCAGCAGCGTCGAGCATAGCGCTTTTTATCATACGATGACCCTGCTGGTCGTGGCCTCGCCTTGCGCGCTCGTGCTGTCCATTCCTTCCGCCGTGCTCGCCGCCATCGCGTGGAGCGCGCGTCACGGAATCCTGTTTCGCGGCGGCGCAGCCGTTGAAAAGCTCGCCGAGGTTACGACGGTCGCGCTGGACAAAACCGGAACGTTGACTACCGGCGAATTGGCAGTTGAGAGGATAGAAAGCTTTCCGCCTGGTCGCGAAGCCGAGGTCGGGCAATTGGCGTTTTGTTTGGAACGCTTATCGACGCACCCGCTGGCGCGCGCGATCACTCGGTTCGGCAAACAGCAGGGCTTTTCCAAGCTCGAGCTGGAGGGGTTTGAATCGATCACCGGGCACGGTCTCCGGGCCAATTACCAGGGACAGGAATGCCGGCTCGGGCGTCGCGAATGGTTTGCGCAAGTCCCGCTTGCGACGACGATCGCCAAAGTGCCGGCAACCGAGTCAGGCCTCGCCGAGGTGTGGCTCAACTCCGGCGATCTGCTGGGAAGAATTGTCCTGCGTGATGATATTCGCGCCGAAGCGAAAGGTCTCATCGAGGAACTGCACCAGGAAGGTTTGCATGCGGTCGTGCTCACCGGTGATCGCAAAGCCGCCGCCGAAGGACTCCAACGCGCGCTTGGAATCAAAGATGTGCGGGCCGAACTAAAACCGGAACAAAAAGTCTCCGCGATTCGAGCACTGACCGGCGAGGGATTGAAAGTGGCTATGGTGGGTGACGGGGTCAATGACGCGCCGAGCCTGGCGGCGGCTCACATCGGCGTCGCTATGGGCGCGCGAGGCTCGGATGCCGCCCTCGAGCAGGCCGATGTGGTGTTAATGCATGACCGGCTGGAGAATTTCCTGGCCGCCTTCCGCCTCAGCCAGCGTGCTCGTCGCGTCATTCGACAGAACCTGTTTATCTCGCTCGGAACGGTGGTCGTGCTGGTCACCTTTGCGCTTCTGGGGCGAATTCCTCTTACGATAGGTGTGGTTGGCCATGAAGGCAGCACCGTCGTCGTCGTGATGAACAGCTTGCGGCTGTTGTTGGGCAGTGCCGCCCCGCGCCATGGGAAGGGCGAGTAGCCAGGAGGTCGCAACTCCATGCGTTCGCCGTTCGGTCGGACGAACGGTATTCTGCCTGAATTGACAAGCACTTGAGCTTGCCGCCTCCCTTAGGGTCCGTTACAACGGCTTTTGGTTTATGGATGTTAATAACGGACTGCCGCTGGTATCACCTCGCATTGCGCCGCTACTCCACACCCAGTTCAGGCCAGCGGTTCTGGCCAATCGTCGGTTTCGCCTGGAACTGTGCGATGTGACTATGGCTGTGCCGGTCGGGGTAGCCCTCGAGCAGACTGATGGCAGCGTGTCTCATTTTTCCACTCAGATTTTTCCCGAAGATCATCCCCGCGCCACCGGCAATTTCACTTACCTGGAGCGGATTGTGAAATTCCTTCTCTGGTCTCGCGGCGGGTGGCGTGTGCATTTTGCGGGGCCGACTGTGCTGGCCGACCGGCTTGGGGCCCATTACCGGGAGACTGCGACCGGCCGGTTTGATTCCAATCTGGTAGGCGAGCGCGTTTTTGATCGTCCGATCGAAGTTGTGCCAACAGCACAATTGCCGCCGGAACGCCGCCGCACAGCTTCTCTGGGCAGGCATTTGGAGGGATGCCGCATCGGCTTTGACTTAGGGGGAAGTGATCGCAAGGTTGCGGCGGTCATCGAGGGTAAGGTGGTATTCAGCGAAGAAAAGGTTTGGGATCCCTATTTTCAAAACGATCCTCAGTACCACTATGACGGTATCATGGACTCGCTCAAGACCGCATCAATGCATTTGCCGCGGGTCGATGCGATTGGTGGCAGCGCTGCCGGCGTGTATGTGAACAATCGGGTAAAAGTGGCGTCACTGTTTCGTGGTGTGGCCAAGGAACTGTTCGAGAGCCGCGTCAAAGACCTCTTCTTTGAAATAAAGAAACGATGGAACAACATTCCCTTTGAAGTCGTAAACGATGGCGAAGTCACCGCTCTAGCCGGTTCAATGTCCCTTGGACGAAACCGCATCCTTGGGATTTCTCTGGGAACCAGCACCGCCGGTGGTTATGTGAATGCCGAAGGTAATATCACTTCCTGGCTAAATGAGTTGGCGTTCGTGCCGCTCGATTATGATCCGCAGGCGCCGGTTGATGAGTGGTCAGGCGACTACGGCTGCGGTGCGCAGTATTTTTCGCAGCAATGTGTCGGCCGCTTGCTGGCGCCGGCGGGAATTGAGCTCAACCCGAAGCTGCCGCTGCCGGAAAAACTCAAGCATGTCCAGGGTCTGATGGAGAAAGGCGATGAGCGTGCGCGCAGGATTTATCAGACTATCGGCGTCTACCTGGGCTATGGCATTGCGCATTTCGCCGACTTTTATGATCTCGAAGCCGTGCTGATCCTGGGCCGCGTCACCTCCGGGCCAGGCGGCGACCTTATAATACAAAATGCTCAGGACGTATTAAAGGCCGAGTTCCCCGAGCTGGCTGGAAAGATCGCTTTCCACATCCCTGACGAGAAAGACAAGCGGCATGGACAGGCCGTGGCGGCTGCCAGTTTGCCGGAAATTCAAAAACCCTAACGGGTTCCGGCCGGGGGCAAGCTCGTATTTATTTCCGTGTCAAACGGGTCAAAGAGACGAAGTAAACTTGGGAGGTAAAGGGCATCAAGGAATGTCCGGAACGTGCAACATGCCACCAACGGTAACGCGAGTAATCGTACGGCATGAAAATCAGTGCCATCCCGAACGGGATGAAGATCTCTCACCCACACCGTCATTTTTCCAGGTAATGCTTCGTGCTCAACGCGCGCAATCGTTCGGCCGCCTGTTCCGGGGTGAGATCCCGTTGCGCCTCGGCCAGCAATTCATAACCGACCATGAACTTCTTCACCGTCGCTGAGCGCAGCAGCGGCGGATAGAAATGGGCGTGCAATTGCCAGTGAGATTGATCGCCGGGCTCATTCGGTGCGGCATGCCAACCCATGGAATAAGGAAACGAAGTTTCGAAGAGATTATCGTAACGCGTTAGCACGCGCCGCAGAGTCTCAGACAGGCTGTCGCGTTCCACATTCGACAGATCGGGTATACGCAGCACATGGCGTCTCGGCAGCAGCAGGACCTCGAATGGCCATATCGCCCAAAACGGCACCACCGCGACCCAGTGTTCGTTTAGCTCGACGACCCGTTGGGCGAGTTCCGTTTCTTGGCGAACAATTTCGAGCAACATCGGCGTGCGCGTTTGCTCAAAATGCGCTCGCTGTTGTCTATCCTCAGCGTTGGGTTCGTTCGGCAAGGCGCTCCCGGCCCAAACCTGGCCATGCGGGTGGGGGTTGGAGCAGCCCATGATCGCGCCCTTGTTTTCGAATAGCTGGACCCAGCGATATTTCTGCCCAAGCTCGGTGGCTTGTTCGGCCCAGACATCGACCACCTGCCGAATCTCTGCGGCCGGCATCTGCGCCAGCGTCAGATCGTGCCGGGGCGAAAAACAGATCACCCGGCATTCTCCGCGCACTGGCTCGAAACGGAAGAGAGAATCGGTCGCTGCGCCATCGACCGGAGTGTCGGGCAGCAACGCGGAGAAATCATTGACGAAGACGAAGGTATGCTCGTAATTCGGATTGATGGCGTTTCCGGCGCGTTTGTTACCCGGGCAAAGATAACATTGAGGCTCGTAGCTCGGCCGATCCTCGCGGGCAGCACGCTCAACCTGGCCCAACCAGGGACGCTTGGTCCGGTGGGGTGAAACCAATACCCACTGCCCTAATAGGGGATTGTATCGACGATGCGGATGCTCCTCCGGGTTAAATCGCATTGCTCTCCTTGAGTCTCGATTGCGCCGGCTTCAAATCTTTGCTTGCTCGGAATGCCGCCATCAATAGCAGCAAGGCGCCGGCAACATAAACTCCCGAACACCAGGTTATCGCCTCGCTCATGTTTTCCATCTCCGTCGCGTGCCGTCCGTGCTGACTGAGCCAACCTACAATGAGCGGCCCTAAAGCGCCACCGCTCCAGCCAACAGTATTCATGAGACCGGCGGCGGTGCCGCGCGCGTGCGGCTCGATGAAATCGAAAATCGACGCGAAAATATTCGAGTCATAAATGCCTTTGCATGCGCCAAACAGACTCATCATTAGCAACAGCAATCCGGCGCTGTTGGTCCAGCCGACCCCAAATACAAAGATCGACCCGACTAACAGCCCCGCGGCTTGCACCAAAATGCGACCACCAGCCTTTCTCGCTGCCAGATGGTCCGCCACCCAGCCGCCAAACGGTACGCTCAACGCGCTAGCCATATTGATAAAAACACTCCCCGAAAAGCCGGCCATTGTGAGCTGAAAATGAAACTTCTCGACCAGAAAAGTAGGCGTCCAGACCAGGAAAATCGCCGCGACAAAATTCGCAGCCATAAACGCAGCCAGCAACAGCAGCGCAGCGGGCCTTTGCAGCAGCGCCCGGCCCATTTCTTTGACCGACAGTGGTTTCAGATTCGTTACGGTTTGAGTTTCGCTCAGCGCAGCTTCTGAAGCGCCGCGCATCGGTTCCCTCAACCCTCGATAAAGACACAGAGCCAGTGCTATGCCCGCCGCTCCGAAACAATAAAAGCCCCGACGCCACCCGATGTGCTCAGCGAACCATGCGCCCAGCCAGCCGCCCGCGATGGTTCCGATGTAGACCCCCGAATTATGAATCCCGAGCGCCCGCGATCGCGTCTTCGGCCCGTGATAATCACTGAGTAAAGAGGTCGCTGAGGGAAAATAGAAAGTTTCCCCGAGGCCTGTCAGTGCGCGGACGGTGATGAACTGCCACAGCTTGCCGCACCAACCGGTCAACACAGTCACGGCGCTCCAGAACAGGCATCCGCCCAGGATCAAATCCTTGCGCCGCATGCGATCGCCGAGGTAGCCCGCGATGGGTGACCCAAACGCATAGACGTACATAAACGCGGAGCCAATCAGCCCCAACTGGACCTTAGTGAACCCGAACTCATCTTTTAGTTTCGGGAATACTGACGAAATCGCCTGACGATCGGTGTAGTTGAAGAAACAGACGAACCATAACATTGCCAGGACCCACCATTTGTAATTTGGGCCGGTCGTCGAAGGAGAGCTTTTGAGCGTTGAGCTATGAGTGCCCATTTACTGAGTGTTCACGACGAATATCTGGTTAAAAGATTCGACCTGGCGCACGAAAGCGATCTTTTTTCCATCCGGAGAAATGACGCATGCCTCCGGCCGTGGTGCAGTGGAATCCTCCCGTCGCGGTGTTAAGCGTGTCAATTTGCCAGTTTCTATCTCCGTGAGACAGACGCTGTTATCGATGACGCAGGTCAGAAAACGGCCATCGGGATTCCAACTAAAAGCGGAGGTGATTGGCCAGGGATTATGCGTGACTTGAACGGGTTCCCCGCCATTCGGCGAGACGGTCCATAATTGCACTACTCCATGGTCATCTTTCATCAAAAAAGCAATGCGCCGACCATCGGGAGAACTATGGAGCCAGTGCCGCGGCCCTTGAATTCCAGGGAATTTTCGTTCGCTGGTGAAGGTGAGCCGACGTTGCGTAGTGCTGCGCGGGGGACGCGGCATGTGGACTTCGGTTCCAGCCAGTGGCCCGTCGCCAATCAGGGTTAAATCGTTCGGCAGATTCACCAAAAACACTTCAGAGACGACATCGCCCCTGTGCGATTTGACCTGGCCCTGAAATGCCAGCGCATGTTGTTGCCGAGAGCCATCGGCCCGGACATAACCATTTGTTCCAATCCAACCTTCCTCACAAGCCCGTTGGATCTCGTCGGAACCAGGCTGAGGATTTGCCGTCGTGCGCGTCACGACGACGCTAAAGTAATCGCCATCATGGTTGCGCGGATGATTTTTGCTTACGCGCACCTTGTGGCCGGGCACACTGACTCCAACGTTTCGCAGGTTCTGCTCGTGTGGGCCGACTTCATCGGTGAGTTGAGCCAGCACATGGTCTTCATATGTGAAACTGACCCACTGCCCTGCAGCATCCCAGACATGCACGTGTGAGCCGCCGCGCAATGCGCCCGCTGTGTACGGAGCAACCAGATCGCACGCATCGAGATTGTGTGCGAGCCCGGGTTTAGTGATCTCCACGATGACACCTTGCCGATGCCACGCACAGTATTGCCAATCGCTGGTGGGTCGCTCCGGCCCGAGGATAAAAATGATTCGATTTTGAGAGGGGTGGAAGGTTGCGACGCCGCAATGGGCCTCGTGCTTGGCTTCAAAGAGCACTCTCACTTCACCGCTGCTCACATTCACCATTTCAACGCGCGCGCCATCAAAATTGGTTCCTGCCGGGTCGGAGCGGCTATCATAAACAATCCATTGGCTATCTGGCGACCATACGCTCGTGTGGGTGAGGATGTGGCCGGTTCGGCTCTGCGTGATTTGTTCCTCAAGACGACTCATAGTGTTACGGGAGTCCGCAGAATCCGACGAATCGGTCTGAGGCCAACAGTTAGTCGCCGAGAACACGCCAAGGCCCAGCCACAGCGTCGTTCGGCAGCAACCAAAGTTAAGGAGCATTGCGGGGCGCGTGATCAAATGTTGAATGAGCTTGTATGCCAGTGTCCGATTTGTCGGTGTTCTTCTCAATGAATTTGGTTGAGGATTTTCTGAGCGCTGTTTTTTTTCAACATTCCTGTTTACAGCCCTTGAGTGGTTGTTAGTATCCGTTTTTGCAAACCGAAACAACGCAATGAAAAAGATCGAGGCCATCATTAAACCCTTCAAACTCGAGGACGTGAAAGAGGCTCTTTCAGGTCTCGGGGTCGAAGGTATGACCGTTTCGGAAGTAAAGGGCTTTGGACGCCAAAAAGGCCATACTGAGATTTACCGAGGCAGCGAGTATACCGTAGATTTCCTGCCCAAGATCAAACTCGAGATTGTGCTGGCGGATAGCATGGTCAACTCAGCAGTTGATGCGATCGTGAAAGCCGCCAAAACCGGAAAAATTGGCGATGGCAAAGTCTTCGTGACGGCCATCGAAAACGCCATTCGTATCCGGACCGAAGAGACCGGTGAAGCGGCCGTTTGAGCCGTCGCGGTTTCTTCTCATTAGCTTTTTGATACCACCACAACCCGATAACTCCGTCAATGAGCACACCCAAAAACATACTTGAACTAGCCAAGAAGACCGGCGCCAAGATGATCGACATCAAGTTTGTCGACACCTTCGGCACCTGGCAGCATTTCAGTTGTCCGATCCGCGAACTGACCGAAGAAATCTTCAGCGAAGGCCTGGGCTTCGACGGTTCGTCGATCCGGGGTTGGAAGAGCATCGAGGCCAGCGACATGCTGGCGATGCCCGACCCGGATACCGCGTTTATCGACCCGTTCATGATGGAGCCGACCCTATCGCTGACCTGCACTATCGCCGAAACCGGCACGCACGAGCCCTATATCCGCGACCCGCGCGGCATTGCCCAACGAGC
>DATJGF010000161.1:0-35351 GCA_035495315.1 Candidatus Limnocylindrales bacterium | reverse complement strand
TGGCCGTTGACGCTGAAACTTTAGCCCGCTTCTGGTTCAAAAAGTCCTGTAATTGCTCGCGGGTAAGATTGGAAGCGAGGGGGCCTTCATCCGTAGCGTGGAAATGCGCCATAAGGGCATCAGAGAGCCCCTGATACTTTTCCACGGTTCGGGGACCCGCCGCCGCGTTGGCTTCGCTAATCCAATCCTCAAGCGCAGTCTTGAGCGTTTTTGCGGGGAGTTGCTTCCCGCTGATTGCCTGGAATAGTTCCACGGTCAAAGCGCCTGCCTTCTGAGCGGCCAGCATTGCTTCAACCTTAGCAAGCTCCCGCTCTGCTTCAGCCTTGTCCGTCTGTCCGGTGCTTTTGCGCACCTGCGTCCCGTTCTGGCGGTAACCGATCCACCATTGACCCGAATCCGGCCTTTGATATAACCATGCCATAGTGAAAGCGATTATAGACCGTGAGCAAAACGTGTGCAAGAATTATGTTTCACTACCGCTCACTGCCCCTATTTTCCTAGTAAACTCGCATATTTTGTGGTGAAGATAGAACCCTGGGTTCGAATCCCAGTCTCTCCGCCAGTTCGTTCCCACATGGTGAACGCAGTGATGTTAACGCGCGTGACAAGGGCCATCTGGGTCGTGTGCCTGCTTTCTGTGGGAGCCGGCGCTCACACCTGGACTTTCGTTCAGGATGGTAGCATTGAAACCCAGGCCGGCACATGGTCGTTCAAAAAGGGAGGCCGGATCGATGCCGAATTCCAACGCCTTAAGGGCACAAACGCAGTTGTCCTGCGCCGTTCGGACGGGGTGATCTGCGAGGTGGCCTTGTCTGTCTTATCCGAGAAGGACCAGGATTTTGTGCTGCATCCACCCGAGGATACCCGGGCGGCCATTAGCAAGGCATCGAATGAAAAGGCAAAAATCGAACGTTACTGGCGCAATCACGGCCTCAATATTGTCGACGATATTGAAGAGGCCGATTTTCCGAACTCGGAAAAGGCCGCGACGGTTTACCGATCAGTCGTAAAAGAGATGAAACAACTTCATGAGGCGCTGGGTCCCGAAATGACTTACACGCGATTCTCGGATCTACTCCAGGAAACGGCCTTTGCGGTGGACAAGCTTAAGCAAAGCAAAGGAGTCATTTTATCCCGCTCCTTTGTTCGTCACGTCAATGAGTTTTTCAGATTGTTGAGCAACTCGCGGGACGATTGGACTGATGAAAGAAAAGCCGAACGGCAGGAATACAGGGATTATTGCGCTTTCTTACGAGAGAAAGGTTGGGCCCAGGCGGGGGTGCAGTTGCGCTACTGCACTGGCATGGCGGAACGATCCTCGAAGGTCCTGGCCCAAATTATCGAGGCGGAAGCGGCCGTCATTCAAAGCGAGCAGGCGATGGCGCGGAAACGGCCCGCCAGCAGCCCGTATCCCTTGCTTCACGCGATGACTCTGGATGAGATCACCGAACGGCTGCGCTCCGAACGAGGTGATGCATTGAACGCTCGCGATTGATCTTGTAGGAGACGACGTAAGGAGACTCTGATCAGTTTCTGGGTGGCGAAAAGCCAATCGATCAGAGTCTCCTTTACGTCTCCTACAGTTCATACCGCTTACTTTACCGCAGCATCAGTTGGAACTTTCGCGCCAGGCACGGCGGCCGGTTTTGTAGGGACAGCCGCCTGGGCTTTGGCCTTGGCTTCAGCATCGGCTTTAGCTTTAGCTTCGGCTTTGGCTTTCTCAGCGGCAAGGCGTACGTCGACCTCAGCCGCTTCGGTGGGATGGATACTGCGATAGTACTGGTTAGCCTTCGCCAACTCCTGCTTGTGCAATAAGAGCTCTCCAAAACGATCACTGGTGCTCAACTCGTATTGGACATCCATTTTGATCGCGTCAAAGGGACAGACTTCAACGCAGATCTGACAGCTCATGCAAACCGAAACATCGATGTCGAACACCTTGGGTTGAAATTGCAGTTTACCGATGTAATCGGGTTTCTTGGCCGTATCCTTTACGATGAAGATGCACTGCGGGGGGCATTCCTTCTCACAAATCTGGCACGCGACGCACCGCAACCCTTTCTGCCAGTCGTCGCCATCATAGACCAGAAAAGGAAAATTGCGTGCGGCCTCCTTTTGGGGCAGCCGCTCTTCCGGATATTGCACCGTGACGAGCCGGTCTTCGCTGACGTAGCTGCCCACAAAATTGCGGGCCGTCTCGGCCATGCCTTTAATGATGCCTTCGCCTAACATATTATCTTAGTGCCACGAACCTAACGGTAGTTCAAAAGTGGGGGATTTTCATCGATCCACCTCGCCGAGGACGATATCGACGCTGCCGAGGATGATTACCACATCGGCGACTTGCTGTCCCAGACACATGTCTTCCAGAATAGTGAGATTAATTAAGCTCGGTGGGCGAACGCGGTAGCGATAAGGATTGGGTGATCCGTCGCTGATCAAGTAAAAGCCAAGTTCTCCTTTGGGCGCTTCGATGCGCCCATAAGCCTCGCCTGGTTTGGGACGGAAACCGCGCAACTTCGCTTTGGGATCTATGATTGGTCCCGCCGGGATGTCGCGGAGGGCGGGTTGCAGAATCTTTAGCGATTCACGCATCTCCAGGACCCGGATCATGTAGCGATCGTACACATCACCATGCTCTCCCAAGGGAACGCGGAACTGGAAACGGTCGTAAATCCCATATTTATCTACCTTCCGCAGGTCATAATTAACGCCAGCGGCGCGCAGCATCGGCCCCGTGATGCTGGCGTTGACAGCGAGTGCTCGCGGCAACACACCGACGCCTTGGGTGCGCGACATCAGGATCTCGTTTTCGGTGAGCAGCGCCTCAAATTCGTCCAGAAAGCGGGGGAATTCCTCGACGACTGCGGTGGCTTGCTCTAGCCAGCCGGCCGGCAAATCGCAACGGCAGCCGCCGAAGCGCATATAGTTGCACATCATCCTTGCGCCGGTTAATGACTCGAACAAATCGAGAATGCGTTCCCGTTCGCGGAACGCATACATGAGCGGCGTGCCGGAAGCGCCCATGTCCTGCAATAGGAACCCAGCCAGGCAGGTGTGGTTTTGGAGTCGAGTCAATTCCGCGGTAATCACGCGGATGTATTCGGCGCGTTCGGGCACCTGCAAACCGGCCAGCTTTTCGACCGCCAGCGCATACGCCCAATTGTTGGTGAGCGAGCAAAAGTAATCAAGCCGGTCGGTATAAGGAATTGACGCCAGGTACGTGGTTCCCTCAGCGATCTTTTCGTGATTGCGGTGCAGGTAGCCGAAAATCGGCTTGAGCTTCACGACGCGCTCGCCATCCAGCACTACATCCATGCGGAACACACCGTGCGTCGAAGGATGCTGGGGCCCCATCGAGATCTCGAGCAAATCGCCGTCACTCTCGCCGTTGACTGAAACCTTCGGCAGGATCTCATAATTCTGCGGGGGTAAAACCGCATCGAGGGCGGGAGTCAAAGGGGGAGCCGGTCCGTCTTTCATGCGTTCAGACTGTCTCCTTAACGTGGATCGAACTGATCAGTGGCACATCACTGATCGCAGTGCCATCGGAGTCGAGATGAACAAACAAAAGCCTGCCGTTTGGATGTAAGCTGACGTGATCGCCAGAGGTGACATCATATTCGCCGTCACCTGCAATCTGCACTTTGAACGGCTGGAATGGATGCGCCTGCAATCTCGTCTTAAGTTCTTCCTTAGTTATCACTAAAATGTTTCTTACCAGGCTTCCACTGTCAATGCGTATACCTCGTCAGGGGGCGGCATGCCGTTTGGCCTTTTCGAGCACCTCGTCGTGAGCTGTCGGCTCGTATTCGTAATCGTCAGGCTCGACGTAGTCCTTCCGCATTGGGTGATCTTTAAAACCTTCCCACATCAGGATGCGGCGGAGATCGGGATGACCGTCGAAGATGATTCCATACAAATCATAGATCTCGCGTTCCTGAAATTCCGCTCCCCGCCAGACCGGGGTCAGCGAGGGCAAATGGTTCTGTTCGGACCGGTTGCCACTTCGCAGGCGCAAAATGACTGGGCCGTGTTTCAATTCCATTGAATAGAGGTGGTAGACCGCTTCCAGGTAACCCGGTCTCTTTTTTTCAATGGTTTCGGCAATTTCGCGTTCCACGCCCTCGATGATCTGCTTGGTCTTCACCACCTCCTTGGTGACAGTATCCGGCCAATCGATCCCAGTAACGTTGGAGGCATAGTCCAGGCGCAACAGCGGATCATCCCGCAGGAATTTCGCCACCTGAACCGCATGTGGTGCATCGATAAGCAGCGACAATTGTCCCGACGGACTCCCGTTCGGAATGATCTCCAGGTGCACGCCATTAATCGCGTTTTCGAGGCGAGTCTTAATCTGTTGGAGTATTTCCACTTTCAGCGCGGTCTGCTTGTTTCGGGTTTCGGATTTCGAAATTCGTTCGGACTTCGGTTTTTGGGTCTTCGGATTTGAACAGATTCCCTTTCCGGATGTGTTTCAGCTCGCTTCCAATTTAACAGCAGGGGGCTGCCAAACCGCAGGGTTGCTCGTCGGCACCAAATCGTGCTCTCCGTGCGACGGAACAGGATAATGAGCGGGTGCGTCGGCGTCGAGGTGGCGCGGGCGGTCGGTTCCGGTCAAGGCTTGTTCCTGGATTTTGGCCTGCAGGGTCATCAACGCGTGCAGCAAAGCCTCGGGGCGTGGGGGACAGCCGGGAATATGGACATCCACCGGGATGTACCGGTCGATCCCTTTCAAGACATTGTAGCCTTGTTTAAATGGCCCGCCCGAAATGGCGCAGGCACCCATCGCGATGACGTACTTCGGTTCGGGCATCTGGTTGTAGAGGCGGACTACCTGCGGCGCCATTTTTTTGGTGACAGTTCCGGCGACAATCATCAGGTCTGCCTGGCGCGGTGAAGGCCGGAATACCTCGGCGCCGAACCTGGCAAGGTCATATCGGGCCATCGAGGTGGCAATCATTTCAATCGCGCAGCAAGCGAGGCCAAACCCGAGCGGCCACAAGGAATTCTTTCGCCCCCAGTTGTAGAGGTCTTCCAGGGTCGTCGTGAAGATCCCTTGCTTGCTTAACTCGCTGCGCAAACCTTCGTCCATACCGGGATTATCTCCAGCTCAGCACGCCTTTCCGCCAGGCCCACACCAAACCCTCGGCTAATAACAGCAGAAAGACGATCATGCCGACGAAAGCACCTACGGGAAGCCCGCCGAAGGAGACCGCAAAGGGCAGCAGGAAGACCGTTTCAACGTCAAAAATCAAAAAGACTATCGCATAGAGGTAATACTCTGAACCAAATTTCAGCCAGGCATCGCCTTTGGACTCCAAGCCGCATTCATAAATTGCGTTCTTGTCCTTGCCGGGTTTGGGCGGGGAAAACAGCTTTGCCCAGAGCCACGCGAGCGCCAGTGGGACTAAGGCAAAACCGGCGGCGCCGAGCATGAGAAGGACGATGAATAAGTAAGGATGGCTTTCAGTCGACATTATTTGCTTTCATTAAGTCCAGCATAAGCCAGCGTACTCGTCGAGCCAAAAGCCGTCAAGGAAGCCACCGTTCGGAGTAATCTCCGCGAGGGTGAAGACGGGGTTAGGAAACTACGAGGGGACGGCGGGGCCCGTTACCGCTCCTTATTTTGGCCTTCGCGTTGCAGCCCTACGGAATGGGCGATATCATCAAATTCTTCGCCTGATATCTCCTCCAATTTTTTCCCTTTAGATGCGAGCTTTTCGTTAATACGAATCGCCTTTTCGGTCATGACCTCGTGAGTTTCTTTGGTACCACCCAAAAGAACGAAGTTGGGGCCGGTGGTCACTCGCTTATGACCATCGCTGTCAAAGCCGAGTCCCAGCATCAAAGCGGCGCGGCCCTTCTTTTTTTTACTCACATTCGCCATTACTTTAGGCTAACTCCCCGTATATTTTACGTCAATGATTCTTTGGAGCCAGGAGGCTCACTTTATGCCGCCGCGACGACCCTGGCGGCTCTAGTTTGGGCGGCGCGTTTGCGCTGGGTCTCATCGAGCAACTTCTTTCGCAACCGCAGATTCTTGGGCGTCGCTTCGACATACTCATCCGGCCCGATGTACTCGAGGGCCCTTTCGAGGGACATTTTGAGCGGCGGATTAAGCTGGATGCCCTTGCCTTCGCCTTGCGAGCGCATGTTGGTCAGCTTTTTAGCCTTGCATGGGTTTACCGGGATATCGTTTTCGCGCGCGTTTTCGCCAACGATCATTCCGGCGTAAATCTGGTCGCCGGGTTCGACCATCAGGCGTCCACGTTCCTGGATCATGTTCAAGGCATAGGCCATGGCCTCGCCACTTTCCATGCTGACCAGCGACCCGTTCTTGCGCGCGGCGATTTCACCGCGGTCAGGGCCGTACTCATGGAAGAGATGACTCATGACGCCGAGTCCGCGGGTCTGGTTAACGAGGTCGGTTTCAAAGCCAATCAAACCGCGGGTGGGGACCAGGGCCTCGATGCTGACGTCATTGCCATGGTGATTCATGTTGGTTATTTCGGCCTTGCGGCCGGCCAGATTCTCCATCACGGCGCCCATCGCTTCCTTGGGGATTTCCAGAAACATCCTTTCAATGGGCTCGAGAAGATTTCCGTTTTTATCTTTGCGATAAATGACCTCGGGCCGTGAGACGAGGACTTCGTAGCCCTCGCGCCGCATCTGCTCGACCAGGATGGCAATCTGCATCTCGCCACGGCCGCTGACATTAAAGATGTTCGGCGCTTCCGTCTGTTCGATGCGAAGCGCGACGTTGGTACGGACTTCTTTAACGAGGCGCTCCCAGATATGTCGCGCGGTAACGAGCTGACCGTCAATGCCGGCCAGCGGCCCATCATTGACGGCGAATTGCATTTGAATAGTGGGCGGATCAATCGGCACGAAAGGCAGCGGTGCGCGCTCCTCCGAATCGGTAATGGTCTCACCGATGAACACATCCTCGAAACCGGTTAAGCCGACGACATCGCCGGCGTGGGCTTCCTGGATCTCAATCCGCTTAAGGCCTTCGAAATGAAAAATGGCAGTGATTTTAGCATTGGTCTTGCGGCCGTCACCGTGAATGCAGACGGCGGTGTCGCCGACTTTGACTTTGCCACTGTAGATTTTGCCAAAGGCGATACGGCCCAGGTAATCCGAATAATCAAGGTTGGCGACAAGCAGCTTGAAGCCTTCGCCGGCATGGGCACGGGGAGGCGGAATGTACTTAATGATGGCGTCGAACAGCGGCTCCATCGTGCCGCTGACATGCTTTAGATCAACTTTTGCGTAACCGTCCTTGGCGCTGGCATAAATGACTGGAAAATCCATTTGCTCGTCGGTTGCATGCAGCGAGACGAACAAATCCCAGACGGCATCGAGCACCTTGTGTGGGTCGGCATTGTCACGGTCGACCTTGTTGATGACGACGATGGGTTTGGCGCCGGCTTCGAGGGCCTTGCGGAGCACAAAACGAGTTTGGGCCTGCGGACCGTCGGCGGCATCGACCACCAGCAACACACCGTCGATCATATTCATGATCCGTTCCACTTCGCCGCCGAAATCCGCGTGACCTGGCGTGTCAACAATATTGACGTGGTAATCCTTATACTTGAATGCGGCGTTCTTAGCCTTGATGGTGATTCCCTTTTCGCGCTCCAAATCCATTGAATCCATGATCCGTTCTTCGGTGGCGATGGCCTGGTTGGCGCGAAAGGTGCCCGACTGCTTGAGCAGGCAATCCACCAGCGTGGTCTTGCCGTGATCGACGTGGGCAATAATGGCGATGTTACGTATATGCTGCATTCAGTTCTTCGAAAGCTGCGATTCGCAAAAGGGATGCGGCAAACAGGACAAAGCACCCTAGCGAACCGAGCCGGGTAATGTGCCTTGAATCATCAAAAGGTCAAGCCCGTGTTGGGACGTGATTGAAACGCCCTTGAAACGCTCGCGCTACGGCAACGCCCGGCAGTTCAAATCCCATCCTCCCGGGCTCTCGTGCGTGAATTGAAGACTCGCTGGCTTACAGCCCGGGTGGCGCCGGGCTCGAGGTGAGGGACGCCTCCGCGGGCGGCTGAGCCGGCTTGGAAGGCGTGGCCGGTTTGACCGAGACGCGCTGCAGGTCCAATGCATTCAGTTCCTGCAGGGTTTGCTGAACGAGATGCCGTGGCACAGCTTTCTTGGCAGACCGTGCGCTGCGGTTCTGCAGGTATGCGGAGAGCACCCGATTATATTCGCGGATTAAGGGCACCAAGATCGGCGCACTGCGCGATTGAAGCAGTTCCAATTCGCGCATCTTGTCCTCTAGCGCGGCTATTTGTCGCTCCGGTTCCCATTCCTGAATTATGGTCTGCAAGGAGACAGTGGTCCGCAGTGGCAGTTCGTTAGTGCTAACCCGCACCTGGATTTGCGAGCGGACTATATCGTCCAATCTTTTCCAGCTCTCTTCGGGGGGCCAACTTTGAGTCAGGTCGCGTCCGGTAAAATGCACCACCTGTAGTGCCCACCATTTTTCGACGTCGAGGGGACGGGGAAAATAGGAATTAAAGGCGCGGAGGAAGGCGAACTGCCAATTGTAGTTTTGTGCCAGTTCGCCGATCATCTGATGGAGGCAGCTGCGTCCATTCTTCAACGTCATGAGCCGGGCGACGAATAATTGCGCACTGTCCCGGTACAACCCATTGGCCGGTCCATCGAGTTGGTCCGGTCCCGGCCAACTCAATTCCTGAAAACTAAGCGGGGTGATTATGGTCAATTCTTTGTGAGCCTGGCGAAGCGGGTTCTCAAATCGCGCGTTAACGTAGGTATAGGTTGAAGCGGGTCGTTGGTTATCGGACGCAGCTCGCGGTGGTGGCAGGATGATTTCGTCCTTGCTGCTGGAGATTAACAACTGCTGGGCGAGGCCTTCGAGCAGCCAAGGTGGGATCTCAGCCGAGTGGCCGGCGGCGGTGCGATTGGCCAGTTCCAGCAACAAGACCTGCACGATGGCACGGACATAGCGTGAGCGCTCGACGAAATCGGGCAGTTCCACACGATATTGCCACGCATCGCGGAACTGGTCCGAAGTAATGGTGATGACCTGATCCGGGGAGGCCGCCGGTGCCAGGACCACAAATATTCTTCCCCGCCATGGGCCGCTCTCGCCCAATTGACGCCAGAGCAGTTGCTTAATTCTTTCGCAGGAGACTGGCAGCAGTGTTCCTACCAGGCGGGCATAATCCTGGTTTGTTTCGAAATTGCTGATCCAGGAGGCGGGCGTGGCTGACGGCAACGCGCAAATCGTAAACTGGGCCGAGGCGCTTTTAGTGCGAAACGTTCCGGCAGGAAGGCCTTGGGAAAAAACCGTCTGAACAAAGGCGAGGAGTAGCAGCCCGCATTTTAGCGCCGACAAGGCAACTCCGCGGCCCGCTACAGAAGCAATCGACGGGAGCCTGCCTGCCCAGACCTTTTCAAGTCTTTGTTGCGGAGGATTTGCTGGCACTGGCTTCGGGTTTGGTGGCTGCCGGTTTACTATCCTTTGCCGGAGTCGATTTGGCATCGGTGCTGGCAGGAGCGGAATCCTTTTTGGCGGCCTCCCTGTACTTTTCACTGCGGTAATCAGTGATGTAAAAGCCGCTTCCCTTGAAGATGACGCCGGCGCCGCCACTGATAGCGCGTTTGACGCGGCCTTTGCCCCATCGTTTCTGCGCGCAAACTTCTTTCGAGCAAACCTCGAGAGGTTTGGCAGAAATAGGTTGGATCTGTTCAAATTGATGACCGCATTTTTCGCAGATGTATTCGTATGTCGGCATAGCCAGTAGTGTTAATAATCGGCCCGGGGATGCGGGTCAAGTGAGACGCGCTGTGGGCTTGGTTATCGAGGAATGTTCCAAATATTAGAATCCAGCGAGTTACGTCCTGGTTTATTGTTTAAAACGGCACTGGGCGCTCCTGCCGTGCGCTTCCAAACCCTCAAGTTCCGCAAATTTGGTGACTGGACCCAATGCCCTTTTGAGTGATGCACGATTGTACTCGACCAGACTGGTCCTGCGCTGGAACTGGTCTACGGTAAGACCGGCAAATGAGGCACCGGCGCCGCCGGTCGGCAGGGTGTGACTGGGACCGGCGACGTAGTCGCCGAGGACAGTTGGAGAGTCGCCTCCCAGGAATATCGCTCCGGCATTCATAATTTTTTCCGACCACCGGCGGGGGTTACGGGCCAGGATTTCGCAATGTTCAGGGGCTAGTTGATTTGCCAGAGTAATTCCCTCGTCCATTGTTTGGACCTGGATCAACCAGGCATTTTTCAAGGAAGCCTGGATGAATTCACGGCGTGGAAGCCGGGCTAGTTGGCGGGCGACTTCTTTTTCCACAGCCTTAAGCAATCCGCCAGAGGTGGTGATTAACCAGACCCGTTCGTGACCCGAACCATGTTCGGCTTGCGCGAGCAAATCCGCCGCGATGTATTTCGGCTGCGCGGTTTCGTCTGCCAGGACCAGTAATTCACTTGGCCCTGGCAATAGGTCGATTGCAACGTATCCGACCACCAAACGCTTGGCCGTGACGACATACGCATTGCCCGGGCCGAAAATCTTTTGGACGCGCCGAATCGTTTTTGTGCCATACGCCATTGCAGCTATCGCCTGCGCTCCCCCGACGCGATACACCTCGGTCGCCCCGGCCACACGCGCGGCAAAGAGCAGCGCCGCGTTGATGGTGCCGTCGCGTCCCGAAGGCGTGCAAACGACAATCTCCGGGCAACCGGCAACTCTGGCCAGCGTCACCGTCATTAACGCAGTGGAAACCAGCGGCGCGGTCCCCCCGGGAATATAGACACCAACGCGACGAAACGGGTCGAACTTCTCGCCGACCAGTGCGCCGTGTGAATTGCGTGTCTGCCAGGCTCGCCTTAAGGATTTTTTGGCGAAAGCAGCGATATTTTTTTCAGCTTCGTTAACCGCGTCGCGCAGAGACTCGTCAGCCTTTAACGAAGCAGTCATCAACTCGGCATGGCTGACCGGGAGTTGATCGGGTGTAAGTTTTGGGCCGTCGAATCGCTCGGTAAGTTCTATGAGAGCGGCATCGCCGCGCTGGCGTACATCTGCGAGAATCGCGCGGGTCCTTGCTTCAATTTCGGGGTCAAAAAGGCTGGACGGCGCGGTTAATTCCTGCAAGCGCGCCTGAAAATCAGCCTCTCCAAAGCGAATCACTCTCATAGTGGTGCAGGCTAGAAGCAGGCGGCCTGGTTATCAAGTTTGACATTTCATGGTAGCGTCAGGCGTCCCCCTGACGTAGAGCCGGGCATCTTGCCCGGCGGGTGGGTCTTTGACCAACTTTTTGCTCAAGGCACTGAGCACTACAAAGAACCGAACGGCTCACGGGCGGCGGGGCGCCGCCCTCTACGGCGGGCGAGACGCCCACCGCTACACGCGTGAAAATCACGCATTATGCGTGAAAATTGACTATGAAGAGAGTGAAGAAGATGGCGCTACCTGCTCTGTGTGCTGGAACCCTCCATTTGAGACCATTGGCGCGAGCTATGCTCTAGAATATCTCGGTTGCCTGGTTATGAATGCGGATGTGACATCCCAACCCGGTGGAGGTCCTATGAAAGATGACTCAGCTGCGTTAAATGATCCACTCCATTGCTTAAGTGATCACCCTGGCCCGTCGCGGTCCGCAGCGCGCTGGATAAAACGGTTCCTCGACTGCAATCCATTCTACCTAATTAGCGCCGCACTCCTTTTGTACGGATTCTACCTTGTCTCGGTCGATCCGAATTTTCTGCGACAGGAAATCTCGCAACTGTTTTTCAATTTCACCGCGTTGCAGTTTTATGAAGCGTTGCTGGTAATCACAGCAATTTTTCTAGTGCGCAAGAGAATTTGGTATGATTCGACGTTGCTGGTCGGGGTGGAGAACTTGCTGGTGTTGGTTCCTTTCATACTGATTAGCCAGGCTGCATTGATTGAAATCCGCTGGGTCTGGGCCATGTGCCTGGTAGCAGGCGCGGCAGTGGTAGTTCGCTCCAGCGCATTGAAACGGTTTGTCAGTGAACTGAACTTTCCGACTCGGTTGATCCAAATCGGACTTGTAGTGCTGGTGGTGAACGTGCTTTTGCCACTCACATATCGCATTCTGCATGAATTTAAAATCGGCAAGCTACCTACAACGGGAGCAGCCTATCTTACAAATGAATTCGCCTGGCTGTTGCTATTGCCGATGCTCTGTGCGCTCGCTAACTTCGTCCCTGCAAGATCTGCAAATGGGAACTTGCTTCCGCAGCGTTTTTGGATCCCACCAGGTCTCTTTTCATTATGGGTAATAGGCACAATCGTGCACCTCTATTGCCTTGGTTACGTGTACGACTTTGCCCTGCGGGGCGAACTGGTCGCCCCTACGGCGTGGGTGCTGGTGTGGGTTCTTTATCATCGCTTAAAGGAGTTTGTGCCGGGCCTCAATCGGCTTTGGGAACGGAGCCTCATCGTGCTGCCCTTGGCGGCAACCCTCATCGGCGTCTCAGAACCCGGCAACGAAGTCTTTCTGTTCCTGACGATTCTGAACGTTGCGATTTACGGAAGACTCAGCGTGCTGCGAACTGATCGATTCACGCGACACCTGCTGCTTATTTCGCTTCTGGCGTTGATTGCTGGTCTGCCGGACGATTGGGCGTGCAATCTTATCCCGGAATTCACTCGCGCGAAATGCATTGCGGCCAGCACGGCCATATATTTTGTTTTATTGGCAGCATTCTCCCGCAATCCGAAAGTGGGGCTTTTGGGCGCGCTGATGGTCGGCTTGACGGTAATGAGTGTTTTGGCCAGCCATTCCGGCCTCCATTGGGGAATTCAAAGTGCGTTGGCCTTTTTGTTGGTGCAGAGCTTGCGCTGGACCGACAACCAGCATGAAGGCACCGGCGCGGTGCGCCTCCTTGCCAGCATTGGTTGGGTGGCGCACACTTTTTGGTGGATACAGGATGGCGGGGCGTTTTGGATGGCATGCGCCGTATCGGTTCCGGTTCTGGGAATCTATTTTGTGGCGCGTTGGCTTGGGGGTAAGTGGGGATCGGTGCTCGTCCCAATTTCTGCCGGGATCGTGCTCCTCTCCGGGCCTGGTAGTTCCGGTGCCGGTTCGCTCCATTCTACCCCAAGTGGTTTGCTGGCGGTGATTGGCAGTTTTCTGTTGTTTGGCGTCGGCACGTGTGCCGCGCTGACCAAACGACGTTGGTTGCATTGAGCCGTAAACTCCGTTCTTGTTGCCCGCAGCTATTTCCCGTTCAATTTGCGCCGTGCGTAATCCAATTCTTGTAGCCTTGGATGTCCCCACCGAAGAGGCGGCATTGAAGCTTGCCCGCGAGTTGGCGCCAGTTGTTGCTGGTTTTAAAATCGGCAGCCAACTCTTCACCAGCGCGGGTCCCGAGATCGTGCGCCGGGTGCGTGGCGCGGGTGGATCGGTTTTTCTTGATCTGAAATTTCACGACATCCCCAACACAGTGGCCAAGGCCGTCGAGGCGGCGGTGCGGTTGGATGTGCAGATGTTGACGGTGCATACGAGCGGCGGATTAGAGATGATGCGCGCGGCGGAGGTGTCGGCCCAGGAAACGGCTCGCCAGACCGGCCGGAACGCCCCGCTTGTGTTAGGTGTGACGGTCTTAACCAGTATGGATGGCCGCGCGCTGAGTTCGATTGGGTGCGAAGCCAACGTCGGCAAACAGGTCGAGCGGCTGGCAAGCATGGCGATTAAGGCGGGGTTGCGCGGTTTAGTTTGCTCGCCACTCGAGATTACTATGCTGCGACAGCTTCTTCCTGAAGATGTGAAGCTAGTGACACCCGGCATCCGCACGGGAAGAGAACCCGGAGATGATCAAAAGCGCACGCTGGCGCCGAAGGAAGCGCTGGCGGCGGGCGCCGATTGGCTGGTCATTGGCCGGCCCATTTATGCCGCGGAAAACCCACGTCGGGCAGCGGAGCAAATACTGCAAACACTGGGATAGGACTTATAGGATCTATAAGACCTATGCGCATCGAGATCTGTGTGGATTCAGCGGCGGGCGCTCTTGCCGCGCAACGTGGCGGGGCAGACCGAGTAGAGCTGTGCGATAATCTGCTCGAAGGCGGCACGACTCCCAGCGCCGGCACGATTAAGGTCGCCAGAGCTGGCCTGAAAATCGGACTTCAGGTCATCATTCGCCCGCGGGGTGGGGATTTTCTCTATGACGAACACGAAATGGAGGTGATGCGTGAAGACATTCGAGTCGCGAAGGAGCTTGGCGCGGATGGGGTGGTGATTGGCTGCCTGACCGCCGAAGGAGATATCGATATAGCGCGGACTCAGAAATTAGTTTCCTTGGCGCGTCCACTGAACGTCACTTTCCATCGCGCGTTTGATATGTGCCGCGACCCGCACAAAGGCTTGGAAGAGCTGATCTCGCTGGGAATAGATCGGGTGCTGACCTCAGGCCAGGAGGCATCCTGTCTTGAAGGCATGGAATTAATCGCCGCTCTACAGAAGCAAGCGGCAGGCCGCATTATCATCATGCCCGGTGGAGGGATCACGCCGCGTAATATTCAGCGCATCGTTGCCGGCACCGCAGTCACTGAAGTTCACCTCAGTGCGCGCAGCACAACTGAGAGCGGCATGAAGCACCGCAACTCTCGAGTGTATATGGGCGGGACACTGCGGCCGCCGGAGTTCAGTTGGAAGGCGACGGATGAGAGGATCGTGCGCTCTGTTGTCGACGCATTGAGTAAGCACCCCTAAACGAATACTGTCCGAAACGTAGCGCAGATTGAAATTGTGTGCTACGGCGGTGCTACGTCAGGCTTCCGATTCGCCGCAGCCGCAACCAGGGCTCGGCCGCCTGGCGGGATTGGCTCAAGTCGACTTCGAATTCGGCGACCCAATCGTTGTGCTCTTCCGGATCGACGAGCATTTGCTGCACACGCCAGGTGCGCTTGTCCTCGGAAGGAAGGACGTAGGTGTGCCGGAGATTGCGAGCGTTTGGGTCGAGGCAGATACGCTCGTGTTCGGCCGAATAGGCCTGAAGGGTTTGCTTCAAGCGCTCGGGCGTCCAGGGTTGGCCTTGCGGATCTTGCGGAGCGGAAAGGTAAGTGAGCGCCTGTTCGAAATCGGTATTCACCAATCCCCGCAGGAAACAGAAGATTCGATTGCGTATGAGGGCAGTGAAGCCTTTGGTGTCGCGCGTAATGTCGCGTTCGGCTTCCTCTGCTCCGGGAGGCCGCACTTCCTTCGCCTCGGCGCGCTGGTAACTTGGATCACGCATCTTTTCCCACTCATCGAGCAGGCTGGAGTCGACCTGTCGGATCATGCTGGCCAAATAGAGTTCCATTTCCTGCACCGGCTCTGTTTTCGCACCGGGAGGAACCGTTTGCGCCAGAACCTTATAAACCGAATTGAGATGCCGGAGGAGGACGCCCTCGGCCCGTTGCAATTCGTAATCGCGGATGTAATCAGAGAATGAGCGGAAATTCTCGAACATCTCGCGCGCGATTGATTTCGGCCGGATGTTTTCCTGTCCCACCCAGGGATGTTTATCCGCAAAAGCATTGAACGTGGAATAGACAAACTCTCGGTTCGGTTTGGGGTATTCCAGCTTTTCCAACTCTTCCATTCGTTCTTCATATTCGACGCCCGCCATTTTCATTTCAGCCATCTTCTGGCTTTTCGCTTTGTCGAGTTGTTTGCGCAAAATGATGTCCGGGTCTTCCAGGATTGATTCGACGAGGGTCAGTAATACCAGAGGATAATCGGGTGCCTGCGGATCGATCAGAGGAATGGTCTCCAGCAGATACAAAGACAGCGTTTGGTCCATCGAAAAGTCATCCTGCAACTCGACGTTGACTCGCAGATACGCGCCTTCTTGCGTCGTGGGAATAAACTCAACAATCTTGCGCTCAACCAGCGAGCGAAATAATTGCCACCCGCGTTTGGTATGGTCCTTTTTCGCCTTGGGAGTCTCGTGACAGTCGCGAATTAAACGCTGCATAGCGCGGCAGCCGTCCCCTTTCCGGCTCAGGACATTCAGCAGCATGCTGTGCGATACGTGAAAGCGGGAGGTTAGTCGCTCTGGCGCAGCGTGAATCAATCGCAAAAATGTCTGTTTGTCCCAATTCACGAAGTTTTTTTCCGGCGGCTTGCGCTTCACCGATTTTTTGCCGTCCTTCGCTTTTTCCTCGAGTTTAATGTTCTCGATGACATGATCGGGCGCCTGCGCGACTACCCAGCCGCGGTCATCAAAGCCTTTGCGCCCGGCGCGTCCTGCAATTTGATGGAAATCGCGCGCGCTCAGAATGGCCGTTTTCTGGCCGTCGAATTTGCAGAGACGCGTAAAGAGGACGGTTCGTAGCGGCATGTTAATCCCGGCGCCGAGCGTATCGGTGCCGCAAACCACCTTGAGTAATCCTTTCTGAGTGAGTTGCTCGACCAATACGCGATACTTGGGCAACAGGCCGGCATGATGCAGGCCGATCCCGTGCTTCAACCACCTCCGAATCTCGGGCCCGTATGGACTGCTGAATTTAAATCCTTCGAGGGCGTTGCCGATTGCGTTTTTCTCTTCGCGCGTTGCAACATTTATGCTCGTAAAATCCTGTGCGCTTTGCGCCGCCTCAAGCTGCGTGAAATGCACTACGTAGACCGGGCTCTTGGCCTCACTCACCAACCGTTCGAGGGTTTGCGCCAGGGAAATCTCCGAATAAGCATAATCGAGCGGCACCGGACGCTCGTTGGATTGAACTGTAACCGTGGGTCGACCATTGTGTTTTGTAAGTTCCTCTTCGAAAAAGCTGGTATCACCGAGCGTCGCTGACATTAACAGGAATCGTGCCTGGGGCATGGTCAATAGCGGCACCTGCCAGGCGACGCCGCGCTCCCGATCGGCGTAGTAATGAAATTCGTCCATGATGACTTCCTGGAAGCCAGCTTGCGCTCCCTCGCGCAAGGCCATATTGGCCAGGATTTCGGCAGTGCAGCACAAGATGGGTGCATCGCGGTTCACCGACGCGTCGCCGGTGCTTAATCCGACATTGTCTGGTCCAAACTCACGACATAACGCCATCCACTTCTCATTCACCAACGCCTTGATTGGGCAAGTGTAGACCGAGCGTTTGCCCTGTACCAAAGCCTTGAAATGGAGCGCCGCCGCCACCAGCGATTTTCCTGAACCGGTCGGTGTATTTAAAATGAGGTTCTTTTCCTCGAACAACTCCAGAATGGCGCTTTCTTGAGCTGGATAAAGGTGGAGCCCTTTGCGCTCGGTGTAATCCAGGAACCGGCCGAGCAGCACGTCGTTGCTGAAGTGCTGGTCGCGTGGGATGAGATCGTACAGCGTGTCTGGCACTGTCAGCAATGTAGTCGCTCAGTGCGGAGTTTAGAAGGGAGATAATGTGGAAGGAGTGACCTTGGGGAACAGGCTCTTATTTTCTTATAACAGCGCGACAGGTCACTGCTTTTGGAAGCCCCAAATACTTCGCCATTTTATTTCAACGGCTGCGACGAGCGGACCGGAATCGGCACATTACTTAGTTCGATATGCCCCGCTTGCGCGTGAAACCATTCTTCCTGTCGGTTGCGTCGTGATTCAATCAGGTTCTTAAAAAGGGGTGTGTCGGTGCGCAGGATCTCAAGGGGCGTGCGCTCGGCGACCGGAACATCAGCAGCGACTCGAATCGATTTAATCGGCATTCGCTGTTCCGGTTTTTGGTAAAAGCCCATGGGGCCGGTACCGCGCGGCAGACTGGAAAGCAGTTCCATGCCCTGGACGACGCGCCCAAGCAGAGTCACGTTGCGGTCCAAGTGTCGCGGCGCGTGGCCGATCACTATATATAGTTCCGTTCCGCCGCCGCTATCAATGGAGACGTCGCGTCCGGCGCCAACCATTCCGTAAGAATGGACCAACCACATTTTTCTGGTTTTCGGATCACGGGCGACGGGCAGTCCGTTCGAGAAACCCACCTCCGCGGCATAAACATCTCCATCCGGGAGTTTCGAGAAGGGCAGTTTTGGATCAAGCACGCGCTCAAATTCTGCCGGTAAAGTGCGGCTCCCCGTTTGGATTTTGCGAGCCAACTCAGGTTTTTCCGCATCCGGGTCTGCCAACTGCACCACGTAATTATCCTGACAACGCACAATCGCGAGACCGTCGTAGTAATGCTCGCGTGCAAGCACCTTGACATTGGCGACGTGGCGAGGGGCAAAATCAGGTGCGAGTTGGATGACGACACGTCCGGCAGGGAGGTCGAGATAGAGAGTGTTTTCCGGATTTAAGGGCCGCCAATCGGCGGACTTTGAGGCGTCCAGGATCTCCGTCATGCTCAATTGCTTTGCCTTTGCGAGATCAGCCGTCTCACCAATCGTAATTGTTAGCGGCAGCAAAACGAGATTGAGAAGTCGGGATTTCATGGCTGTCATCGTGCCAGAGGACAAGCGTGAAATCGAGGTGCAAACCGGCTTGTAACTCTATCGAAATCATGCGAGAAACGGACCCATGGAAACTCTCCAGAATCGTAGAACTTTTCTCCGTCAATCAGGAATGCTTACGGCTGCCGGGTTGTTCTCGAGCAGCAGCATTGTGCGGCAGGCTGTCGGCGCCTCGGGCCCTGCCAATCTGCCGATCCGCCTGGGCGGCCCGTCCTTTGCCAATACGAATGATCCGGAGGAGCTTGCTTTGGCTCATCGAAAATTAGGGTATCGCGCGGCGTATTGTCCCAATGTAGCCCTGAATGACTCAGTAAAGATTCGCGCCTACGCGGATGCGTTTGCCAAACACGATGTGACCATCGCCGAAGTTGGCCGCTGGGTTAATCTGCTGGAGGCCAGTCCGGCGAAGCAACAGGAAAACCTGCAAATCGTCACAGATGGGTTGTCCCTTGCGGAGGCGATCGGGGCACGTTGTTGCGTCGACATCGCGGGTTCCTATAACCCCACATCCTGGTTTGGACCTGACCCGGAAAATCTTTCCCGCAAGCATTTCGACGCGAGTGTGGAAAATGCGCGCAAAATTATTGATGCTGTCAAACCGACTCGTACGACCTTCTGTTATGAGGTAATGGGCTGGGCATGGCCGGACAGCGCCGATCATTACCTGAAAATGATAAAGGCGGTTGATCGCAAAGCATTTTCAGTCCACCTCGATCCGTGCAACCTGGTCAACTCTCCCGAAAAATTCTACGACAACACGACCTTGCTGAACGAATGCTTCGACAAACTCGGTCGTTGGATTGTTAGTTGCCACGCCAAGGATTTGACGTGGGATGTGGAGATGAACATCCATTTCCGCGAAGTTGCACCCGGGAACGGCAAGCTTGATTATGACACCTATCTGCGGCGGTTAGCCCGCCTGCCACAGAATCCACCGCTCATGCTCGAGCATCTTTCCACGGCCGAGGAATATGCCGGCGCACGCGAGCACATATTTAAGGTTGGACACGAGGCCGGTTTGAGCTTCGGTTGAGGAGTTACTCTAGATAACCTGTCGCGAGCAGTAATTTTTCACGCCGCAGGATTGCTTCGGTCGAACGCAGGAAATCCAGCGGTAGCGCAGTCCCCGCATGCAGTCGAGGCGGCGCGACACCGGCAGCTTTGGGACCGTGAGCAAGGAAATGATCGATTGCTTTGTTGGCGTTGGCAAAAGCATTTCCGTCGGGCAACCCGCTGGCCAACTTCATAGTATCGCCGATCGCCGCGGTTAAGCGGTTAGACAACTGGCGCCCGGCATCCAGTCGCCCGGCCGAGATATGCGCAATCACTTCTTGCAACTCCCGTGCAAAACAGTTTGCTGACGCCAATAGAAAACCCTCATACGGGCCGCTATTGATCTTTAACCAGCGAGCGTAATCTCCTTCTGCGCCGCGAGCGGTGAAAACCCCCTCGAGATTCTTGCCGGAAAGCGCCACCTTGTCGGAACCGCTGCTATCTTTGAAGAAGATAAAATTCTCGTTTTGTTGCGCCAAATCAGCCGCAAGTTCAGGACTGAGTTCGTTCTGGGTAACTTGGGGCAGTTGGTAAACGGCGGTTGGGAGACCCAACTCCAGAACCGAGTTCAAGGCTCGGCCTATTTGTTCCTGTGTTAGTTCCTTGCCGCGTGGGCCGCAAACGGTGAATCCGCAAACGTTCGCTTTCTGCAGTACGTCGATCGCATCGCCCTGGCCAAATTCGGCCTTGAGCCAGGCCATATCGTCCTGAATTAAAGCCAACGTCTCATCGGCATCTGGATGGAGTGTGCCAATGAGAATTTGGAAATTTAGCTTGCTGGCGAGTTTGATCCCAATCCTCAAGAGTTGTCTCCTCTCGTCCTTGGTTATTTCCCAGCCGTCACCAGTTGAGCCAGGGACCAAAACTCCGCCTACATACGGCGATAAGGATCGCCAATGCGCCGCGGCACGGACGGCGTCAATTTCGCCATTTCGATCGTAGTGGGTCAAAGGTGGACACCACAGTCGAGGGACACCATGGGGGAAAAGGCGCTTCAGAAGCCGAGCTCGTGCTGTGGTTCCAGGGCCTTTCATAATACTACGCTGCGCATCGTGTGCCTTGAAGTGACCCTGGTCGAGCGGAAATGCAAGTTGATTTTACTTGATCAGCCTGTGGCAGTCACGAGTGCGTGCTTGAAACCAATCGCCCCTCGTGCTGTGATTGAAATCCTGCATGAAAACGAATCGACGTCGCTTCCTTAAGTCGAACCTTCTCGGGGGAATGGGAGCGAGTTTGCCACTGTCTGTTAGCGGCGCAGACACATCGCGTCTCACTGAGCCCAGTCAAAATCCGCGGTATGCAAAACTGGATGAAATTCTCGGTCAACCGGTGCTGAAGCGCGAGTTGTTTCCCTCACCGGTCGTGATCGAGACGCTCGAATTATTGCGATACAAAGATAATTTTCTTTGCCGGGTGCGTTCTCGTGACGGCGCGGAGGGCATGTCGGTCGGGCACAGCGAACTGAAGGCACTGTATCCGATTTTCCTTTACAAACTGCAGCCGTTTTTTGTCGGCAAAGATGCGCGGGATTTGGACCTGCTCCTGGAAAAGGTTTTTATCTTTGGCTTTAACTTCAGGTTCAATGGAATTTCGATCGGCACTCCACTGGCCACTATCGAATTCGCCATTCTCGATTTGCTGGGACGCATTGCCAAAAGACCAATCGGTCAGTTGATTGGGGAAATCCATCATGCGGAAGTCGCGGTCTACCAGGCGACTGAATATCGCGAGAAATCGGTGAAGGAATCTCTGGAGCTCATCAAGCATGACGTTGCCGAGTACAACGCCCGCGCGCTGAAAATTAAGATTGGCGGTCTCATGTTCATGACGACTGATATCAATGCGGTTGGACCCAAGGGACGTACCGAGACGATCATCCCGCTGATCCGGGAAACTTTCGGTGATAAAATGGCGTTGTATGCTGACGCGAATGGGTTCTATTCAGTCCCAGAAGCCATCCGCGTGGGTAAATTGCTAACGGAATACCGCTATGGTTTCTTCGAAGAGCCTGTCATGTTCGATTGGCGGGAGGAGACCAAACAGGTGGCCGAAGCACTCTCGCTTCCGATCGCCCTTGGCGAGCAGGAATACAGTTTGTACGGCTTCCGTTGGCTGATCGCGAATGACGCCATCCAGATCGTGCAGCCGGATAACTACTATTTCGGTGGCGTGGTTCGCTCCATGAAAGTGGCGCGCATGGCCGCCGCGTTTGGCAAGAGTTGCACGCCGCACATGTCGGGCGGCGGGCTGGGCTTGCTTTACATGATGCACTTTGTATCGGCTTTACCAAATGCTATGCCTCACCACGAATTCAAGGGGCTTGGAACCAATGTGCAATTTGAATGCAAGACCTCACCTCTCAAGGTCGTCGAGGGGAAGATTACGGTTCCGACCGGTCCTGGTCTGGGGGTGGATATTGATCCGGACTACATCAGCAGACATCGCCTCGTTGCAAGTTGATTCGGGAACCGAAAACGCCTGAAAGCCACGCTGGCATTCACTCGCAGACTCCGTGTGGCCATTTTGGTGCTTTCGAAAAGCGCCTGTGTGGACTGGTGCACTCCAAAACCGGGTGGACCATCGACCAATTGCGCGTTGAACCCGGAACGGGACTCTTTACTTCTGCATTTGGCGGACGAACTCGTCGGCCGTGGCAATCGAGGCGTTCATCTCTTCGATCAGTTTGGCAACTTCTGACTGAATTCTTGCAGATTCTCCTCCCAAACTGGCGATCGCCTGGGCATTGAGACTATGCTTCAGCACCAATACGTAGTCATGCAGCTTGTGCAGCACCGGGTCCATGCTGCGCTCAGATCGTTTTAAAACCGTGGCCATTTCTTCGTAACGCTGTCTCGTTTCGGTAAGCTGCGCTTGACTGGTTTGGCGCAACGAAGTGGTCTCAATCTGGCGGTTTTCTTTCTCCCATTCAGTGAAGAGATCCCCGGCCACGGTCTCGACTTCCTTGACCCGCTTGTGAACTGCGGCGACTCGGGCCGCTGCCGCGTCGTAATCGGATTGTAACACGCGATAACGCTTTTCTAATTCTCCGCCCTCAAATCCGGTGATCTCTTTCAGGTGAGTGAGGGCATCCTTGAATTCCTGCTGGGCTTCTTTTTGTTCATCGCGGGCGGCGACAACTCGTTTTTTGAGCAAATCACGTTTATAGATGCCGAAGCTTTCGTAAGTCGAGTAAACCACATTGCGGCATCCAGTTGCGCCGATGATCAAAAAAGCAACAAAACAGGCGACCCTCTTCATTGTCGCGACGTTCGCACGAACGCCAATGAAGGTCAACCGCACTCGCGTGCTCGCGTGCTACATTACTTGACTCAAATGCTAGGTTCCGCTATCCACGCTTTAAGTATTTGAGCTATGAAGGCAACTCGCCCCTCTGCCGCCCTGAAAATCTTTTCCCTCTTCGTGGTTTGCATTTCCATGTTGGGAGCCGCGGGCCTGGCGGATGAAGCCAGTTCTTCGCGGGTGAGGCATCTCTTCAAGCATCCGCCTGCGGAATACAGCACGGGACCACTCTGGGTCTGGAATGACCTGCTAACCGAAGAGGAGATTCGGTCGACCTTGCATGACCTGGCGAGCCAGGAAGTCAAACAAGTCTGGGTCCATCCCCGGCCGGGCTTGATGACGCCCTACCTGTCCCAGGATTGGTTTCATCTTTGGCAAGTCACCTTGCGAGAAGCCAAGAAACTCGAGATGACCGTTTGGATATATGACGAGAACTCTTATCCTTCGGGATTTGCCGGCGGCTGGGTCCCGGAAACCATGCCGGAGTCGCGAGGGCGCGGTCTGGACCTTCGTGAAATCACAACCGGACCAAAGCTGACGCCGCAAATCATTGGAGTTTACCGCGTCAATAATGAGTCCTGCGAAAACCTCACGCCGGAACTCCGGCGCAGTGGCAGCCTCCCTGACGGACGATACCTCGTTGCATCTGAGGTTCGTGCTGAAAACTCGCCCTGGCACGCGAACCGTTGCTACGTCAATCTCCTTTCGCCCGGGGTGACTGAAAAGTTTCTGGAGTTAACCCTCGAGCCGTATCGCCGCGCGCTCGGCGCAGAATTTGGCAAGCGGATTCCCGGTGTGTTTACTGATGAGCCAAACATCCGCCCGGCGGGCCAATTCCCGTGGAGTGAAATCCTTGCGCCAGAGTTTCGCAAACGTTGGGGCTATGACCTGCTCGATTGCTTACCCAGCCTGCGACAACCGATCGGTGACTGGCGGAAGGTTAGGCACAATTACTTTCAAGTTCTGAACGAGCAATTCATCGAACATTGGTCCAAGCCCTATCACGACTATTGCCAGAGCAACCACCTTGAATGGACCGGCCATTACTGGGACCATGAATGGCCCAACTGCATTGGCGTGCCTGATAATATGGCTATGTACGCGTGGCATCAGCGTCCCGCCATTGACTGCCTCATGAATCAGTACTCTGAGCACACCCACGCTCAATTCGGGAATGTGCGCATGGTCAAGGAACTCTCCAGTGTTGCCAATCAGCTCGGCAATAAGCGGACACTCTGCGAAACTTACGGCGCCGGCGGCTGGGACTTGCGGTTCGAGGACATGAAACGCATTGGGGATTGGCTCGAGGTGCTGGGCGTCAACACCATCAACCAGCATCTATCATATGTGACCATCCGTGGCGCGCGCAAACGCGACCATCCGCAATCCTTCTCCTATCACGAGCCGTGGTGGGAGGCTTATCACGTTTCGGCAAGCTATTTTGCCCGCCTTTCTGCCGCGCTCTCTCAAGGACAACAAATAAACCGCCTTCTGGTCTTGGAGCCAACGACCACCGCCTGGATGTACCAGGGCGAGGACAAAAACCTCCTGGCGTTGGGAGACGCATTTTTCAAGCTGTTGATGGCGCTTGAGGCCGCCCAAGTTGAATATGACCTCGGTTGTGAAGATGTCATTGCCCGACACGGCAGCGTTACCGGGAATGAACTCAAAATCGGAAATCGATCCTATTCTCAGGTCATATTGCCGCCGTTGACTGAAAACCTGAATCGCACCACCAAACAAATGCTCGAAAGTGTGACCGTAATTCGTCCCGCAGGCGGTCCCGTCCGCACCGATGGCTCATTGGTATCAACGACTCAGAGCCCACCTGACAAACCCGGCGTAACCAATGTCGTCGATTGGATTCAGAACGTTGTCGCCAGTTTGTGCGACCAAACGGCGCCGGATGGTTTTTGCCTGCAGCGTGAAGCTGACGACCAGGGAATCCTATTCCATCACCGGCGCCAGCTTGCTGACGGCCAACTGTTGTTCCTTGTGAACACGAGTGCCGAACACCCAGCTCGCGGCACTTTGTTTTCCAGCCTGAAGGCTGTCGAAAAGTGGGATCCCTATTCCGGTGAGGCTAAACCGTTCTCATTTACGTCGGGTGCTGCGGGGATTTCCTCGCGGTTCGATGTGCCTCCCTGCGGCAGCTTGTTGTTGTTCTTGAGTCAACGACCGGCCCCTTCAACTGGTCGTGAGTCGATCGTGCAAACCATCGAACCACGCGGTCAGGTCAAAATCGACCGACTGGGGCCGAATGTGCTCACCCTCGATTATGTGGATATTACGGCTGGTGGCGAAAGCAGGACCAATATCTATGCGTATCAGGCCAACCAGTTCGCCTGGAAAGCCAATGGCCTCCAGCGCGATCCGTGGGATAGCGCCGTCCAATTTAAAGACGAGTTCATTTCGCGAAAATTCCCGGCGACCAGCGGGTTTGAAGCCAGTTACCGATTTGTGATCAAAGGTGAGGTGCCCAAGAATCTCGAATTCGTTATCGAACGACCGGATCTTTACCAAATCACCTGTAACGACAGGCCTGTTCACGTCCGGCCAAATGAGTGGTGGCTGGACAAAGCATTTGGCCGCCTGTCGCTTTCGGCGGCGGCGTGTTCGGGTGAGAACGTACTCACGATCAAAGCGGCTCCCTTTACAATGTTCGACGAACTAGAACCGGCCTATGTGCTGGGAGATTTTGCATTGGAGCCTGTCGCCAAGGGGTTCGCGATAGTCCAGGACCACGCTCTGCATCTGGCTGGCGGAGAAAAGGGCTGGGATTCACAGGGCCAGCCCTTTTACTCGGGAGCAGTGCGTTATCGCGAAGAATTCGATGTGAAAAAATCAGCTTCCCAGTTTTTCGTCGGGTTAACACGCTGGCGCGGCAGCGTCGCCAAAGTGCGCGTGAATGGTCAGTCAGTGGGGTTTATCGACGCACCACCGTATCAATGCGACGTTACGGATCGACTTAAGAGCGGCGTCAATACCATCGATGTTATCGTCATTGGGACGTTGAAGAATACGCTGGGACCACATCATGGGAATCCACCGTTGGGGACTGCTTGGCCGGGCAGCTTTCATCGAGCGCCTGAGGAGGGGCCTCCTCCGGGGAAGGACTACAGCACGGTGGCTTACGGTCTGTTCGAACCGTTTGTTTTAAAATCAATGCAACCGGCGGTGAAACGCTGACACGGCAGCGATATACCAGTTCGCCTCTCGTGCGGGGAAGTTCGGGAGACCAAGCTACACTGGGAACAACCGGTTAGTTTCTGTCGGACCATTTTGTGGCGCGACAAACCAGCTGAAATTGAGGTTGTTCACCAACTCGACGAGGGCGTAAAAACCGAGCGGCTTAACAATGAAGGCATCGGCCCCACAAGCGTAAACCTGCCGCACGTCCTCTTCTAAAGCGGATCCTGAAAGCACGATGACGGGGCAATGTGCCAGGTCGGGCTGCGCTCGCATCCATTTGAGGAATTCTATGCCATTTACGCGGCGCATTTTGAGGTCCAAAAGAATCAGCGACGGCACCGGATAGCGGCTACGATCCGAATAGATCCCCGCGCCGCTGAGATATCCCATTGCCATCTCCGCATCGATGGCGCTGAAGACCCGGAAAGGGACCCCAGCTTCGCTTACGGCCGCTTGGAGCAGGTCGCGATCGTTGAGATCATCTTCAACGTGCAGTAAGGGAATCCATGCAGTGGGTATTGGGCGTGTTGGGCCTGCCGGGCGTGAAGAACGAGCGGGGCGTGCAGCTTTGGACTTTGGGTTTCTCGCGGGTTGCATGGTATCGGTCCAAGCAAGTTGGTTAGTAACGTGCGGTACTTAAGTCAGGTTGGTTTGCGCCTGCAAGGCTTGTCCCTGCGTCGGGGGAGTTGGCGTCCGGTTTATCTCGGACCAGTAGGCCTCGAAGCGCCTTATCATGTTGACCATCTCGTCAAACTCGACAGGCTTGACCAGGTAAGAATTGGCGCCTAGCTCGTAAGCCCGGTCGACGTCAGACTGCAGATTGGAGGAAGTGAGAACGATGACCAGCAGGCGTTTCAACTCGCGATCGGCGCGAACCCATTGCAGGACTTCAAAGCCATCCGTACCGGGCATCTTAAGATCCAGCAGAAGCAAGAAGGGTAGCGGATAACGCTTGCGATCCTCATAATTGCCGACGCCACTTAAGTACTCGATGGCTTGTTCGCCGTCGCGGACGACTTTCAGTGAGTTTTGAAAGCCGGCTTTCTGAAAGGCTCTTTGGATCAGTAGGACGTCGTTGGGGTCATCTTCAGCCAGTAAAATGATCTGATTTTGTAGCATGGCTCACCTCGTGCCAGTGGAATATGGCCGACAATAACGCGTTTACAACCGAAGGCAAGCAGAGGATAGCGTTTTGGGGTAAACACCCCATGCGCTCGCAAAAATAGCGCTTAACTTAGGCGGGTTATACCTTATTTTCTTTAACAGCAAATCAGCCGATACTCACCGACAGCATTTATGTCAAACATCACCGTTTTGCTCGCCGACGATCATAACATCGTTCGTCAGGGCCTCAAGGCCTTGCTCACCGCGGAAAGCGACATCACTGTCGTTGCCGAAGCCCAAACTGGCCGTGAAGCGGTTACACTCGCGGCTCAGCTCCACCCCGAGGTCGTCATTATGGATTTGGCGATGCCGCTGTTGAACGGCTGGGAAGCAACACGCCAAATCCTCAAAGGTACCCCGTCCGCAAAGATCCTCGTCCTCTCTACCTACAACGGGATTGACCACATCCGTCAGGCCATCGCCGCCGGGGCGGCGGCTTACCTCATCAAGCAAACCGCCGCTTCCGATCTCGTCAAAGCCATTCGCGAGGTGAGGAAAGGGAATGCTTACTTCAGCCCCGCAATCGCTCAGCAACTCCGCGAAGAGACCTGCCGGTCTCTTTCCGGGGAGAATGCCGCTCAACCAGAGGTTGAATTGACTTTGCGCGAGGCCGAAGTGCTCCAACTCATCGCGGAGGGGTTCGCTAACAAACAGATCGCCGCCGAATTGGGATTGAGCGTCAAGACCGTCGAGAAACATCGCCAACAAGTCATGAACAAGCTCAACATTCATGATACGGCTGGCCTGGTGCGACACGCGGTCGCACGCGGCATCATTGAAACCAACCTCGCCGGCGTGCCCGAAGCCTGCTGAGCGCGGTCGCACGCGTCGCGGCCTTAAAGTCGCGCCGCTTCCTCACAAACTACATTAGCTTTCGTCCACTTCGATGCGGACGACCTCCCCGGCTTCGCACTCGGTTAATACATCGAATGGGCGGCAGCAAACCTCGCAATCGGTCGTGAACCGCTGGTTCTCGACACTAGTATCAACAACGAGATCGAATGTCTGCCCGCAAAACGGGCACTGGACTGACACTGAGCTTTCCATCACATCGCTGTAACTCTCCTGCAGCTTCTCGGGACACGCCAGTTCGTTCTTCGGTCGACATCCGAACAAAAGCCTCTATCTTGCGCGGCTCTATGGGCAAGAATACTGAACATTTTGAGAACACGCCAGCAGCTTTGGGTTTCGCAATGCCCGCGGAATGGGAGAAGCACAACGCGACGTGGTTGGGGTGGCCTCACAATCCAACCGACTGGCCGGACAAGCTCGACACCATTCGTTGGGTGTACGGTGAGATGGTTCGAAGGATCTCCCCAGGCGAATGCATCCGCATCGTGGTCCGAAATAGAGCCGAGGAAGGTCTGGCCAAACGATATCTCACGCGAGCCGGAGCGGATCTCAAAAAGGTGGATTTCATTGTTTATCCGACGAATCGAGGTTGGATGCGGGACAGCGGTCCCATTTTCGTGCGCAAAGCTACGAAAGGGGAAAGGCCTAAGCGCGAGACTGCCATCATTCATTTCCATTTTAACGCCTGGGCTAAATATGACGATTGGCAGAAAGATCGACGCGTCCCGGAACTGGCGGCTCGAAGGCTGCGGAAGCGCTTGTTTAACGCCCGATGCCGCGGCAAGGATTTTGTCGTCGAGGGTGGCGGGATCGAGGTGAATGGACGCGGCACATTGTTGACTACCGAGGAGTGCTATCTGGACCCAAAAGTCCAGGTGCGTAATCCAGGTCTGGGGCAGAAGGAAATCGACGCGACACTGAAAGAATATCTCGGGGTAAGGAACGTCTTATGGCTTAAAACCGGGCCTGTTGGAGACGACACCCATGGCCACATCGATGATATCTGCCGTTTCGTCAATCCCAATACCGTTGTCCTGATCCGCGAAACCAATCGCAAAGACGCCAATTACCGCCCACTATGTGAGAATTGGGAACGCATTGAGGACTTACGTCTCGAAACCGGCTCCCGGCCAGAGGTGGTGCCGCTCCCGATGCCGGCACCGGTGTATTTTGACGGAGATCGATTGCCCGCCAGCTACGCTAATTTCTACATCGCCAATGCGGCTGTGCTCGTCCCCACGTTTAATGACCCGAACGACCGGATCGCTCTCGGAACACTGGGAGAGCTCTTCAGTGACCGTCCCGTAGTTGGCATCCACGCGGTCGACCTCGTCCTCGGGTTCGGCACGCTTCATTGTCTTACCCAGCAAGAGCCTGCTTGATTGCCACAAAACAGCACAAAGCATAGTTTCTCAGTTTGGGTGCTGGCGTTGCGTTTTGCCCGGGCCGCGCTGATTGCACGATTTTGGCTGGCTTTGTAAATGGTAGTTTGACATTGTCGCCAATGCCGGAGCCGGTATAGAGCTCAGCGGTTTTGGTGAACCTGCCACGTACCACAGTACACGCATTGTTACATTATGAAACAGTTACTCCTGGTTCTTTGTTTCCTTTCCACATCGCTCAGAGCTGCGGAACGCTATGCGGATCGCTTCGTATGGATCTTTGGATGGGGTCTCGATAAGGACAGTGATGTCGCGGAGATTTCAAAAATCCTCCAAACGGCGGGCCAACACCACCTCAATGGTGCTGTGATGTCCTTTGGGTTCGATACGCTTTGCAAACAACCGTCTGACTACTTCCGTCGCCTCGACGAAATAAAAAAGGCCTGCGATGATAATCGCCTCGAACTCATTCCCTCGCTTTTCTCAGTCGGTTATGGCGGCGGAGCCCTGGCGCATGATCGCAACCTGGCTGAAGGCTTGTCCGTGGTGGATGCCCCGTTTGTGGTTAAAGGGGCGGAGGCCCGCTTTGTCACTGGCGGTTCCGCGGGTTTGCTCAACGGCGGGTTCGAGGAGTTTGCCGGCAACAATTTTAAGGCTTTCAATTTTCATGATCAGCCTGGCGAGATCAGTTTTGCCGATACAGAAGTTAAGCACGGCGGCAAGGCATCGATCCGGCTGGAGAACTTCACTGCCAACCAACACGGTCATGGCCGGGTGATGCAGTCGGTCAAGGTGCAACCCCATCGTTGTTACCGCGTGACGCTGTGGGTCAAGACAGCTGGACTCCAGCCGGCCAACGCCTTCCGTGTTCTGGCTCTGGCAGGCGACCGCGAATTGGCTCCGCGCGAGTTTCATGTCCCCGGAACCACGGACTGGCGCAAAATTACCATGGTATTTAACAGTCTCAATTTTGACCAGGTCTCGCTGTATGCGGGTCTTTGGGGCGGCAAATCCGGCAAGGTTTGGCTGGACGACTGGTCGATTGAAGAAATCGGGCCGGTGAATGTTCTGCATCGGCCTGGCACGCCGGTGGCTGTTCGCAGTGAAGATGGGGCAACGACATATGTCGAAGGCAAGGATTACGCCACCTTGATGGATGCCAACCTGCAACCGTGGCATGACGATAAGGAGGCGCTTCCGTTGAAACTGCTTCCGGGTGGGCGCATCCACGACGGGGATCGTTTGCGCGTCAGTTGGTACCACTCAATGATCATTAACGATTCGCAGGTCGGCGTGTGCATGGCCGAGCCTGGCCTCTATGAGATTTACGATCACGAAGCAAAATTGCTCGCTGAAAAAGTCCAACCCCGAAGCGTGTTGCTGAACATGGACGAAATCCGCATGGGCGGCACTTGCAAGGCTTGTCGGGGGCGGAACATGGGCGAGTTGCTTGGGCAATGCGTCAGCAAGCAAGCGGCCATCCTGCGCACGCATATCCCCAGCTTGGAAGTATACATATGGTCCGATATGCTCGACCCGAACCATAATGCTCATGGTAACTATTACCTGGTTGATGGCGATTACACCGGCTCCTGGCAGCACGTTCCGAAGAATTTGATTATGACAGTTTGGGGAGGCGAGCCGCGTGAAAAGAGCCTGCGATTCTTCGCCGACCAGGGCTTCCGCACGCTGGTCGCCTGTTACTACGACGCTGACAATCTCAAAGAGGTCCAAGGCTGGCTGGATGTTGCCGCCCCTTTCCGCAAAGTGCGTGGCTTCATGTATACACCATGGGAAAAGAAATATGAATTGCTGCCGGATTTTGGCGATCTCCTTCATAGCCAGCCAGCCCGACCTCGCACGCCGGCGCCAGAAACCAAATAAGGCATTTGTACTCAGCGGGCGCACGACAGAAACCTTCCGGGCCAAGGTTTTCAGGTGCCTTCTGACGGAAAAACTATATCGGAGCATATTTACAGGTAACGCTTTCATTAATACCCCGCTTCAGCCCAATCTAGGCAGTTGAATAGGAGACAACAGAGATACCAGAAGCTGAAATACAGAAATACAAGCCCAGTCTGCGTGTTGAAAGTAGCGTCCGCTCTCTAAAAGGTGAGTCCATGTGAGCCTCGTCGGACCTCTGTTCTCTCCTTTTCCTCCTGTTCGTGTCTGAATGCCATTTGGGAACTCCGCTCGCTCTCATTAACACTCGCTTCAGCGAGGTGTGGAAGCGGCTGAACCTAGTGTCAACCGCTTCTCAGCGGTTTCCCCCAGTGCGTGCTCTGCCGCTGGCCGACGGGAAACCGCTGAATGAAGCGGTTCGCAAAGGCTCTGCACACAGCCAGCCCCCAGCTTCAGCTGAAGCTGGGGGTGAATAAGAGCAGCGAAGCAACTAACAACTGCATGGATTGGGCTGAAGCGGGGTGTTAATAAGAGCGCTGCGGACGGCCAAGAAAGCTGTCATGCGCGCGTAAGTACCGGGCGCAACTTGACCCGCCCCCGGAACGCCGGATTCATCCGGCAAGACATGGTTGACCCAGCCATCGCCGCATAAATGCAGCGCTCCGCTCGCCTTCTCGATTGCCCTCAGGGCAGTGTTCGGTTGCGCCCGTACCTACCGCTGGCAGGGAAAAGAATTGATTTCGCCAACAGCTGATGACTATATATAGCGGATTGATTTTGCGTGGCGAAGGAAGAGCCAATTGAATTAACCGGTTCGGTCACCCAGGTTCTACCGGGGACGATGTTTCGGGTGGCTTTACCCAACGGCCACGAAGTGCTCGCTCACATCTCGGGCAAGATGCGTAAGAATTTCATCCGAATCAGCGTCGGGGACAAAGTCAACGTGGAGATGTCTCCTTACGATCTGGGCAAGGCCCGGATTACGTTCCGCCACAGCTAACTTAGCTGATGCTCATCCAATTCCTGGGTGCCGCGCGCACCACCACCGGCTCGATGTACCTTATCGAGGTCGGTGGCCGGCAATTCTTGCTGGAGTGCGGGCTGTTTCAGGGCCATCGCGGTGAATCCATCGAACGCAATCGAAATTTCTCATTTGTGCCCAAAAGTGTCGACGCGGTGGTATTAAGCCACGCGCATATCGATCACTGCGGGAATCTGCCGAACCTGTGCCGCCAGGGATTTGACGGGAATATCTATTGCACCTTCGCTACTCGCGACCTTGCCAGCGTCATGCTTGAAGATTCTGCGGAGATCCAGCGCGACGATGCTGCATTTGTCTCAAAAAAACGCGCAAAACATGGGCTCCCGCCAGTCGAACCGCTCTATTCCGCGACGGATGCCGAGAAGGCGGTCCGACAGTTTGTGACTTGCAATTACGACCGGCCGTTTCTGCTTGCCGATGGCGTTACTGTCACCTTCAAGGATGCCGGCCACATTCTGGGTTCGGCGCAGGTGGTGTTCGATGTCAGAGAGGATGGTCGCCAGTTCCGGTTCCTGTTCAGTGGCGACGTCGGGCGAGGTCAGGACGATATCCTGCGCGATCCGGTTGCCGTCGATCAGGTGGATTATCTTCAGGTGGAAAGCACTTACGGGGCCCGTGATCATGCACCTCGGCCGCATGCGCACGAAGAAGTCGCGCAACTCGTTCGCGAGACGCTTCAAAACCATGGCAAGATCATTATTCCGTCCTTTTCCGTCGGGCGCACCCAGCAGATCGTATACACGTTGCATCAATTGACGCTGACGGGTCAGGTTCCCCGCGTGCCGATCTTTGTCGATAGTCCGCTGAGCGTTAACGCGACAGAGATTTACCGGCTTCATCCCGAATGTTTCAATGACAGTATTTACGCATTCCTACGCGAGAAGGAGAATCCCTTCGGTATGGAGAACCTGACCTATATCCGGGAACTGGCCCACTCGATGAAGTTGAACGACCTGCAGGAGTCGGCGATTATTATCAGCGCCTCAGGCATGGCGGAAGCCGGTCGCATACGCCATCACCTGGCCAATCACATTGGAAATCCGGCCAATCTAGTCCTGTTTATCGGGTATTGCGCTGAGCATACCCTGGGCGCACAGATCCTCGCCGGAACGAACCCCGTCAATATTTTCGGCGAACCGCATGAGGTGCGCGCACGTGTCGTCTCGCTCGATTCATTTTCCGGTCACGCCGATAGGAGCGAACTCACGCGTTATGTGAAGGCAATCGGCGGCGACCTGAAGCGGATCACTGTAGTTCACGGTGAGGAAGCACAAGCCTTGGCCTTCGCCGAAACGCTTCGCGCTCTCAAGCCTCGGGCGGAAGTCGTCGTGCCGGAATACAAACAAAGCATCGAACTTTAGTTAGGGCAGTTTTGAACCCCTTTCCGAAATGCGCGCGCCAGCCTTTTGGAGTGCGCCAGTGCTCTAGGCGCTTTGGCAACGGGTTGGGGATTCAAAAGCGCCAGAGGACTGGCGTAGTCCAAGACCTGCGGATATGCGCTCCAATCGCTTGACATCGGTTGCGGAATGCCTCACCACACCCCTATGCAACTTCCCTTTACCCGACGTCAGTTCCTCAATCGCAGCGCTGCTGCGAGTGCGGCGATGATATTCAGTGCGCGAAGCTTTGGTGCCGCTAAATTTCACAGCCGGCTCCGCAAAGCGATGATCGTGGGTGAGGTAACAGAAGCCGCTCTGCAGCCGCTCAAAGAGGCAGGGTTCGATGGGGTGGAAACCACCCATATTTGCTCCGAGGCAGAAGCCGCTCAGGGCCGTGCGGTCGCGGAGAAACTTGGCATGCGAGTTCATTCGGTCCTGCGCGGGTGGATGGAGTTCAATAGCGACGACCCGAAGAAGGTCGAAGATTCGCTGGAGAAGACGCGGTTGGCGCTTCATGCCGCTAAAGGCTATGGCGCTGACGCCATCCTGCTAGTTCCCTGCCGGATTGGCGGGATGCCGATGCCTGAGCCTTGGGAATTCGACATTAGCTTTGATGAGAAGACAGGGCATGTAACGCGGGTGATTTCTGGTGACAACTCTCGATTCACAGCCTACATCCAGGCGCAAAACCGCGCCACGGACACCTCGCGGGCTGCGGTTGAGAAACTCATCCCACTGGCGCAAGAGTTGAAGGTCGTCATCGCACTGGAAAACGTTTGGAACAATCTTTGGATCAAGCCCGCTCTGTTTCGCCACTTTGTAGCATCTTTCAACGATCCTTGGGTGAAGGCCTATTTCGATATCGGTAATCATGTGAAGTACAGCCCGCCGCAAGAATGGGTCAAAGCGCTTGGTCCGTTGCTGGCAAAGCTGCATGTCAAGGATTTCAAGCTCAACCCGGATGGACACGGCGGCAAATTTGTCCACCCGCGCGACGGCAGCATTGACTGGCCTGCTGTTCGTCGCGCGCTGGATGAAGTTGGTTATGACGGTTGGGCCACAATCGAAGACGGTGGCTTGCCGTTGGCCGAGTTCAGTCATCGATTCGATTTGATTGAAGCGGGCGAGTGAGCTAAACGCAACCGGACTCAGAAAATGAACCGCAAATAATTATGAAGACAAAAGTAGTGACTCGTCGTCAATTTACGCGCTCTCTGGCCATCGCTGCCGGCGCAGTTACGAGCGCCCCGGTCCTGCTCCGGGGGCAAAACCTTAATAATAAGCTCAATATTGCAATTGTTGGCTGCGGCGGCAGAGGCGCGAGCAATTTGGATTCGGTGTCCTCGGAGAACATCGTCGCGTTGTGCGATGTAAACGCAAAGGCCCTCAATTCAGCAGGTGCCAAACATCCCGGCGCACGCAAAGTCGCTGATTTTCGAAAACTCTTCGATGACGCGAAAGCTTTCGATGCGGTGGTCGTCAGCACATGTGAACACACGCACGCTTTTGTGACGATGCTGGCGCTGCACCACAGTAAGCATGTTTATTGCGAAAAACCGCTCACCCACAATATTTGGGAAGCGCGGAAGATTCGCGAGGCAGCGGCCAAAAAAAAGGTTGCGACCCAGATGGGTATCCAGATTCACGCTACGGAGAATTATCGCCAGGTGGTCGAGTTGATTC
>DATJGF010000160.1:0-6270 GCA_035495315.1 Candidatus Limnocylindrales bacterium | reverse complement strand
AGCCTCGCTTCTTTTTTGTAGGAGACGACGTAAGGAAACTCAGATCAGAGGTCAGTTGTCAGCGGTCTGTCGTCAGTTGTTTCCATCGTTCTCGTCCTCGTCGTCGTCCTCGATCCCGTTTCCCCTCGTCATTCGTCATTCAACTAATCAGCCGCTTGACCCCAAAACCCAAACCTCCAATACTCCGCGAGTCTCGCGCCATGAAGTTAAAAACGATTATCCTTGCCGGCTGCCTCCTCCTGCCCTCGATGGCTCTGAAAGCGCAAGGAATGTTCGAGATCTCTCCCTTTTACGGTTACCGTTGGGGCGGTGGGATCGAAACCGCTGGCGATCAGAAACTGAGCCTCGAGGGCGGCCGAGCCTATGGGTTATCCCTCGATTACGCCCCTCGTGAAGCGCCGGACATTAAGTTGGAGCTGTTATGGAGTCGCCAGGAAAGCGGCGTTGATTTTCACGAGTTGGGAGGATCGGGCCGGCTGCGCGTTACGGTCGACGTGTTCCAGATTGGCGGCGTTTTGGAAACTGCTTACGGCCGGTTCCACCCGTATATCACCGGCTTGCTGGGCGCCAGCCTGTTCGCTCCTGAAGACAGCGATTTGGAGGCGCGCTTCAGCCTCAGTATTGGTGGCGGTGTAAAATTCTTCCTGTTCCGCAATCTCGCACTCCGCGCCGATGTGCGTGGCTACTGCACCGTCGTCAACAGCGAAAGCGCATTTATCTCTACAGGCGGAGTCACGGTTGCTCGGTTCAGCGGCAGCACCATGTGGCAAGGCGAAGTGTCCGGCGGCGTCACCTTGGCGTTTTAGCTTTTCTCATTAACTGATCCAACCCGCGGTTTACGGTGGTACTGTCGCCTTATCTGCAAGATCGGTGACCCTTCTTTCTCCTTGGCCTCTTCTTCGGCAGGCCCTTTTCAACATCCTTGTACGCTTTGATGAAATGCGCCAGGATGGCTGTCTTGAGCGCCGTCCGGACTCCGCTGTAATCAAGGTTGTCCACCAGGCTGGTTATTTCCGCGTTCACCGCGCCAAAAGCTTCCTTGAAATCGCTCTTCTTCTCTATGGACTGCAAGAAGATCTCTCCGAGAATTGCCCTGCCAAGGTGCTCAAAAGATTCCATCGGATTCTCTTGATCCGCCGCGATCTGGACGCGATATCCGTTGGAAAGGACCACTTCAAAATGATCCGCAAGTTCTATGGCCTCGCGCGAGATAGCGAGCGACTTCGAATTCATCTCATAATCATCCCTACTGTCAAATATAAGTCAATGCTATTATTGCAGATGGAAAACGAAGAACGTCAAGCACGCCCATTCAATTTTTACTGCAGGGTTTGTAGGACGTCGGGTCAAACGGCTCGCTGCGGACCGACTGACTGTTGTCACCTTGACCTAAGAGTGTTCCTGCCCGATACTTCTCCAGTCTGCTTTGGGGGCGTACTGGTTTCGACTTTGCAGGTACGCCAGAGGCGGCATGCCGAGGATGGTTCGTTGGCCTCGTTAATCATCGGACCAAAACATAATTGCTAACGAAGAATTAGCTCTCGCGGCCTAATGTGTCGCGACGCTCGCTGGTGGATACCTGCTACGCCGGATGAACGCCACAGCAGGTTAGGTCAATGACGGCGCCTGCGCGCTGTTGACTGAATCTCTTATCCTGCAGGCTAGGCTGGGTGATTCGGTGTCAGGCCGTTATCACCCGGAAGAAAACTCTCTCCTGACTAAGCATGTAGTCGCGGCTGGTAGATTTGCTTAGGACGCGGGTTCAACTCCCGCCGCCTCCACCATCTTGAGATGGGGAGGGATATTCCCGGGCGCGTCGGGATCCTGCGGGGCAAAGTTATCGAAAGCGGTCTATGCGTCGGCGGGGGGGGCGACTATCGCAGCTGTCGGCCTGATTTCCAGGCATGGATAACCGCTACCAAAGCCCCTGCAGGTACAAACAATGGCGTTAGAAGAATCGTGATCAGACTCAACCCCAGCCTTGCGAACAGGCTCTCTTGGGCGGAGACATCACGGCGTGTCGCCCGAGGCCAAGCGAGTTGGCCGAACCAAAGCCTGAGAAATGTCCCCAATGATTCGCGGTATCGGGCAGCCAGGCCTCTGTCGACCGCAACGCGAGGACCCCGCTCCCCGTCTAGATAATGAACGAACGTTGTGATGTCTCCGAGGTGTTCATATTGTTCGGAACCCGCTTCAAAGCGGGTATCTGCGGGGAACTGCAAGTCGCGGTAAGCGGCCTCGGTGAGCAGCAGATATTCGGGGCGGCCCACGGAGTTCTTCAGCAACCGATGAATTAGGATGACATCCACGCCAGATAACTTGTTGAACTGGAGCACGCGGTGAACCAGCACCTCCCCGCTGTGAACAAGGACTTTCAGGCTCAATTGATCAATGTTCGCACAGGCATGACAGGTGCAGACGTTTGAGCGACGCAGCTCCTGCAGCCGGGTCCGAAAGCGGTGGAAAAATTCCAGGAGCTTTCGGCAAATGGGTTCGCGCTGTCCATTCCAGATTGCCGGGTCGGGGGGCTTTCGGCAGAAAAGAAAAATAGCATCACCCTCGAGTTCTACGAGTTCCAATGGAACCTCAACGGCACTGGCAATCGCTTGAATTAATTCGGCAATGACGGTGTGGCTGTGTGAGAGCGTTTTGGCGTTAGCGGTCATGTAGCGTGTGTAACCGCTAATATCGGCGAGGATCAGCAAGACCGGTTCCGCAGGAGGCTGGGAGGGTGACTCTGGCAATTGTGGTCTATCAGGTCTCAAACGCGGTCGCTTCCAAAGAATGAGGGTCGGTATGGCTTTGGCAAGGATTTAGAGCCACGGCCGGGGCGACGGAAGCCTGATCTCTTGGAATCACAGATTCCCGGTCTTGTGCACTGGAGTATAAAAATCATCGGCTTTAAGGCCGCATTTCCGTGCAAGCCGTTTGCAGTAAGCCAGCCGACCGGCATTATTATTGCGGGAATCGGAGCCAAAAGTAAATTTCAGTCCCTGCTCTTTGGCCATTCCAATAAACGCTTCATGCGGTGTGTGTGACATATCGTTTATTTCGAAGGCGATGTTTCGCGCCTTGGCAGCGGAAATAAGCTGCTGCATCCGTTGTTGCGTCCACAACGTGTAATAGTCGCGGGCTATGCAAACCGGCAGGAACAGTGGCCAGCCGAAGATGTTGATGGGCTCTTTGGTGAGGATTTCCAGGCTGTAAGCCATATACCTCTCCATGAAATCGTCGGTATCCTCGACGTAAGTGTCGAATTGCCAAATGTGCATGAATTCACCGTTGCCCAGTGGAATGGTTTGCGGGTCCATGAGGACATAGTCAATTTGAGCCAGGAGTTCGGCTGAAAACTTCTTCGACCATCCAAGGTTGACCGGTTGCAGGCCAATAAGAACAGGGAATTGGCGCAAGCCTTCTATGTATTTTCGAAGGGCAGCATCGTTGGCAATCGCACTCGAGCCAGGATGTTCCAAAATGCCAAACCGAACGCTCCGATCTTGTGCTATCGCGAGGGCCTGTTGGATCGAGAAGCGATCGGTCAGGTGTACATGGAGGTCCCACAAAGGGAACTCGAACTTCTCCGCCGCGATTGCGAAGTTCATTAAGGGCCTGGCAACCACGAAAGCTGTCGCCAAACTCGCAGTTCTTAAAAAGGTGCGTCGTTTCATAAGAAGTCCTTTAGCATTTTTTGTGTTCAATGGACAGTCTGTTGTTCACCGTAAAGCGCCGGAATCGCCCCTCAGATCGATCGACACCCCTTTCCATTACACCAAAGTACTCCTTGGGCATAAAAACAGCAGGAAGGGCCATCCAAGATCCAAATTCGGTACCGGCCGTGACTGGATCAAATCGCCAACCCCTAATCCTCCAACTCCACACAATCAACCAACATGAACCTCCAGGATCAAAAGAACCTGCAACAGAAATGAGTGATCCCTCTCCTGACCTTTAGACATCATGGGCTCTTCGGAACGAGTCTGAAAAAAGCGATTGCCGGCAGCAGGCTCCAGCGTGATGCTAAGCTGATTGCCAATACTGGTAGGGGAGTTCGCCACCGTGTCCCATGCGATCCCTGGTGAGATCTGGGAAGGATTGAAGCAGGTAATGAGTCAAGAAACCCGGCCAACTGATCTTCTGATGGCCAGCGCTCAGATCTTTGTTGAGGCAACAGGAATTTCACACGTGGACCTGACTTGGGTCGTAGACTTTTTCACGAAGAGGTCTGGGCTCACCCGGGCGGCGTTCAGCTTACCTGTTAGCATGGTTGACCCAGGCGCGGTTGTTTACTACAAAGCCCGGTGATAGCATGGTAAACGGTCTCGGCGTTCAGGGACTCGACAACAATGAGCGGTTCGGATCTTGCGATACAGGCTGGTGCCTGCGTTTCAGAGGACACCGACGAAGATGGTACACTTTGTCACCGGCGGCCTTTGCAACCGGCCTGCGGCAAGATCCTTTTGCCAAGCCTGCGGACTTTCGCGGTTTCCAGTCGGCATGAGCCGGTTGCTCTCCGAACCCAAGCGCGCTCCGCCCGGCTCTTAGGCCTCTTGTTAGCCTATCTCATCAGCAGCCCAGCGTGCAGCCTGGCAGACTGGCGGCTGGTTTGGAATGACGAGTTCAACGGCGTCGCCGTGGATGCAAGTCGCTGGACCTATGACCTCGGCACGGGGCCGCCCTTTCCCGGCTGGGGCAACAACGAACTGGAGTACTACACCTCCCGTCCTCAAAACGTGGTCGTCAGCAACGGTCTGCTGCACATCATTGCCCGAAGGGAAAGCTTCGGTGGAGCGGATTATACCTCTGCCCGGCTTAAGACCCAGGGGCGGTTCAGCACGACTTACGGCCGGTTCGAGTTTCGCGCACGTCTGCCCATGGGCATGGGCTTCTGGCCCGCTTTCTGGCTCATGCCCCGGGATTCGGTTTACGGGTCCTGGGCGGCTTCTGGCGAAGTCGACATTATGGAAAATCGCGGCCAGGATCCGACCACGGTTTTCGGCACTCTCCATTTCGGCGGCGAGTATCCCGCCAACACCCAGTCTTTCGGGCCTTCCTTTAGGTTTCCGTCCGGGGACTCGGTCGGTAATTTCCACGTCTATGCTCTCCAATGGAGCACCAATTCCTTTAGCTGGTATGTGGATGGCCAGCTTTATCAGACCCAGACCTCCTGGTGGAGTTCGGGGGGGCCCTTCCCGGCGCCTTTCAATCAGCCGTTCTACCTCATTATGAACCTGGCGGTGGGCGGGTACTTTGTTGGCGACCCGAACGCCGGAACCGTTTTTCCGGCAGAGATCCAGGTAGATTACGTTCGGGCTTACGACTACTCCTCCGCGCCGGTACCGGCCCTGAGATTCACCGCCGTTCGCGGCCAGGGAGCGACCCTCGTTCTTGTTGGAACCAATGGCCCCCCCTCCGGCACATTCTACCTCCTCGGCACGTTTGCTCCGGCCGTGGCGCTGAGCCAATGGACACGAGTTTCCACCAACCAATTCGACGCCCAGGGGGCTTTCCGGCTGAGCCTTACCCCTCCCTCGTCCGGCTCGTTCTACCGGTTGGAGGTGCCGTGACTTTTGAAACTGCATCGGAGTCGGGGCGTTCACTAACTACCACAGTTTGTTAGGTGGAGTCCTGGCTGAGCTGAGCTTTTGAACAAAGCTGCGGATGCCAGTTGTCGAGATCGTCGGTGATTTGTTGATACAAACAGCAACTGTTCAGTCAGTGGTGCTCGTCAGCCTTTTCCTGCAAGACATGACCGGAACAGACGTCATCCTGCGGGCGCGAGAGTTGTGGCCAAACATTTTGTTTTGAGACTCCCGATCCGCCCTGGTGCACGGTCAAACCTGGCGAAACCGGTAACAGATTACTTGCCGGCGCGGGACGGGTACGGGTTCTGATACTACTGGGCGGTTTTAGAGCCCTTTGGGAGAATAAGGATACCCGCGCAGCGTTTAGTAAAGGGCTGCCCCTAAAAAGCAATTTCTTATCGATGTTCAATTATCAATTGAATCCCTTCGCTCGCTCCATATTTCCGCAATTCCTTTCACCCTATCTTTGGCACAGTTTTGATTCGGTAAAGGAGACAACCTCGTTCCGGCAGTCCAGAGTTCCATCCTGTCCATCCTGTTCTATCCTGGGGACGCATCTCAATTTTTGTTCACCTGTTCCTCGGCTCTCATAACACCCGCTTCAGCTTCAGCGGGGTGAAGCTATTTGCTGGGCCTTCCAAGCGCTTCATTCAGCGGTTTTCCCGGTGCACAGTTAAGACAGGCACCC
>DATJGF010000159.1:0-16765 GCA_035495315.1 Candidatus Limnocylindrales bacterium | reverse complement strand
GTGGTCTGCGCCGGGACTACCACTGCGGGTGGTTTTAAAACTCCATCGGGTCCTTACCAGGTGCTCTCGCACGGAACTTACCAGACCAACAATGCCGAAGTGATGGCCGTCCTGCTCGATCTTGAAAACTACGCCAACGGCAAGCCGACTATCAACAAAGGCCACATCAAGAACCCTCAGCGCAGTCCATTTCTAAACGCGAAAAGCGTAGGCGATGCTGTCCAGCCGGGTATCGGGATCGATGGTGTTTATCGCGACCCGTGGGGGAATCCTTACATCATCAGTTTTGACCTCAGCTACGACGAAAGAGCGAGGGACGCGCTCTACGAGAAGAAGGCCGTATCCCAGCAGAACCAGCAGAGTGGCTTTAATGGATTAAACAACTCTTCTGACCCCGCCGGCAATGGCGATCATTTTGAAGCCAGCACCACGGTTCTGATCTGGTCGGCCGGACCGGATAAGATGATCGATCCGACTGCCAAGGCCAATGTGGGGGCCAACAAAGACAACATTTTGAGCTGGAAATAGTAGCCGTGAAGACCAATCAGTTTTCCTGTAGGAGTCGACGTAAGGAGACTCTGATCATTTCGGCGGTTGGCGAACAACCCATCAGAGTCTGCCAACGAACGCTCGAAGCGACATCAAAGGCCTCCTATCCCCGGCTCTGTCCTCCAGAGGAGGAGAGGGAGACCCGCCCTTCGAAGTTCGATAGGTTCCATGCCACTCGGGGGCCCGGGTTTGAAGTCTGCTTACGTCGATTCCTACAGAATGCCTTCACGCTGCTTGAGTTGTTGGTCGTTATCGCGATAATCGGCGTGCTCGCCGCACTCGCCGTACCCGTCCTGAATAATTTTCGTCCCAACTACACCGCCTCCGCGACGGCTCAGTTAATGGACGCCATTTCCCGTGGACGACAACTGGCAATCAGCCAGCGGACGACAGTCTACATGGTGTTCGTGCCAACGAATTTCTGGAACGATCAGGCTTTTGGAGTTCTTCCAAAGCCGGAAAAGGATAAAGCCGCCAAACTGTACGACAAACAGCTCATCGGATACAATTTTGTCTCTTTGCATAGCATGGGCGACCAGCCGGGCCGGCCGACTGTCCGCTATCTCGACCAGTGGCGAGCTCTACCGGAAGGAGCTTTTATTCATCCTGCAAAATTCCTGCCCAACAACCAGTCATTGCTGATTCTCACGAATGATTTCGACAAGGGACCGCTCCCGGGTTTCCGGGTTCTGGGCTTTAGCCGGACCAGCAACATTCCTTTTCCTTCCGAGGACGCACAAGCTTACGTGTTTCGGAAAGTTCAACCTTACGTCACGCTGCCGTATATCGCATTTGACTACATGGGACGGCTGGTTAACGGCAAAGACGAATTGATCCCGCTCTCGAAAGGAAGCGTCAATTTCTCACGGGGGGCCGACCGCGCGCCTCTCCAAATGCTCCCCTCCATCAGTGAACAACCGCCGGGTAATGGGACCAATGGCGTGACCTATAATGTCGTCGCCATCGATTGGATAACCGGCCGCGCCCGCGCCATTCATCAGGAGGTCAGATGAGAATGCGGAATGTGGAATGCGGAGTGCGGAATGCCGGGAGCGCACTGTCTACTGCCGTTTACCGAACACGGAACACGGAACACGCAACACGGAACACGCAACACGTTTCACGTGTTACGTTTCACGTCTTACGTCCCGCCTCCGCCTTCACCATGATCGAAATCGCGATCAGCCTCGCGGTGATCGGTTTCGCGCTGGTGGCCATTATCGGGATCCTGCCCTTTGGAATGAACGCTCAGAAAGAGAACCGGCAGGAGACGATTATCACGCAGGACGCGCGAGTCTTCATGGATGCCATCCGCAACGGCGCTGAAGGTTCCGACGACCTGACCAATTACGTTCTGTCGATAACCAATTATCAACTCCATTACTCGTCGCGGGGGAATGCGCGCAGCGTCTTCGGTTACACTTATACCAATTCGACAGTTAACAACGCGCTGAGCACGCCGCAGATGCCCATTACCAATGGCACACGCATCGTTGGCCTCCTCAGCACGCCCAAGATCATGGTGCTGCCCGGAACACCGGGATTCTTCAGCAACCATATCGTCGCTTATGTCCGCTCCATCAGTGGTCCGGCCAACGAGAAATTCCCGCAAACCAACTCGACCATTCAGGACTTCGCGTTGACCTACCGGCTGATTTGCGATGTCGGGCTTTATTGGACCAATTATTACGATACCAATTGGATCAGTCTTAGAGGACTGGCGACCAATAACCCTCAGTATTTGGCCCGCATCAATTATTCCAACATCATCAATAACCTGGAGGCCAATTTGCATGACCTGCGCCTGACGTTCCGTTGGCCGGTGCTTCCCAACGGAGATGTTGGTCCCGAGCGGCAAATTTTTCGCACGCTGGTGGGAGGGCAATTGGTCAGAACCAACGACCACGGCTACCCCATCGGCCTGACTAACCTTTTTCTCTTTGACCCGCGTAGGTACGCCAAAGCGCAGTGAAAACCAAACCATTTACCAAATACGATTCACGGTTTACGCGCCGCGGCGTGGTTCCACCTCACGTCTCACGTTTTACGTTTCACGCAACACGCACCACGCACGACGCAACAGGAAACACGCAACACGTCCTTTCGTCCCTCGCCTTCACGCTGATCGAGATCATGATCACCGTTGCCCTGCTTTCGCTGATCGTCCTGGGCCTGTTGGCGATGTTCAATCAAACCCAGCGCGCCTTCCGCACGAGCATGACCCAGAGCGACGTGCTCGAAGCCGGACGCTCCACAATGGAACTGCTCAGCCGCGAACTGACGCAAATGACTCCAACCCAGGCGCCGGACCAGATCGTCAATAATGGCTGGTATCGAGCGACCAACTTCTTCGTCGAACCGAATCCGTTTTTTACTCCGCTCTGGCAGGCGCTTCCAGGCATGCCGAGCGCCGTTTATCGAACCAACTCGATCCAGCGGCTGTTCTTTATCAGCCGCTTCAACCAGGATTGGCTGGGCACAGGCTATGAAGTATTGCCGGAGGATCCCAATGGCATTGTCGGATCACTTTACCGTTTTTACCGTACGAATACGCCTCGCGTGGGACTTATCTCGCTCAGCGGAAATTTTCTCGGCGTCAGCCGGACTGCTCTATCTTTGATTGGACAACCCGTAACCAACATGAGCCGGATCGCCGATGGCGTCGTCCATTTCCGAGTTCGGGCTTATGCGAAGAATGGATTCTTGATTGTGACGAATGCGTTTCGAGGCACCAATGCGTTCACGACAGATCCGAATGCGCGACCGCCGCTACTCGGTTATACCAACGCATGGAATACCATCGCTTGCGCCTCGCCGGCCCTCCGCGACCAATCCGCCGCCTATTTCATGAGCAATGCCCTCCCGGCGTATGTCGATGTTGAATTAGGCATTCTCGAACCGCAAATTTTGCAGCGCTACCGTTCGATTCCCGTGGCGACCGCTCGGCTGCAGTACCTGTCGAATCATGTCGCGCAGGTTCATATTTTTCATCAGCGCATCGCCATCCCCAATCTCGATACTACCGCTTATCCATGAAAGTTGTACGTCAGAGCAGTACGGGTAGCGCAGAGTTCCACTCTGCTGTAGCGCAGAGTTCCACTCTGCGGGTTGCGGGGAAACCAGGCGTTGCAGAGAAAACTCACACCTTGCAGAGTGCAACTCTGCGGTACAGCAGAGTAAAACTCTGCGGTACGTCGCGGGGCGCGCAGTCCGGTGTGGCGCTGGTGATTACGCTGATTCTCCTGTCGGTTATTACCTTCATGGCGATTGCTTTCCTGGTCCTCAGCCGCGGCCAGAAGACTTCAACGACTACGGCAACAGATATGGTGCTGGCGCAAGGCATGGCTGAAGGCGCCTTCGCGCGCGCCCAGGTTGAGATGATCGCGCCGATATTGGCGCTGACCAATCCTTTCAACTACACAATGCTGGTCTCGACCAACTACATCAGCCCTGTTGCGTTTGTTCCTGGAAATACCAGCCCTACTAACGTCAATTACGTCGGAAGGAATGGTGCTCCGCTGCCGCGCGCCGACGCTCTGCAGAACCTGGAGAATCTTCTTTATAACCCACGCCCCCCGGTTTTTATCACCAACCGTCTGACTGGCAGCAACGATTTTCGATATTATTTGGATCTCAATCGCAACGGGCTGTTCGAACCCTCGGGTTGGGTTGGGGTGACCAATTCGCAAGGCCAGGGTGTTTTCAATACCAACGGGTTGCTGCTGAACTATCAGCAAGGCGATCCCCAATGGATCGGCGCACTGGAATTCCCTGATCGCCCGCACGGGCCAAACAACCGTTTTATTGGGCGCTACGCTTATCTCGTCGTGCCGATCAGCCAGGCATTGGATATCAATTATATCCACAATCAGGCTCGGCGGCCTGACAAGGCTACGATTGATGCGACGGGCGCTGATTTTCTTCGCAATCAAGGCGTCGGACCGTGGGAGATTAACCTTGCGTCGTTCCTCTACGACCTCAATACCAATCTCTACGCTTGGGGCGGGCAGTACATATATTCCCCTCTAGGGGCCAATCCCTTTATCAAGGGCAACGCATTTGTCGATGCTTGCGCGATTCTGACGAGCCGGTATGGCGGACCCAATTACCCGGCCAGCTTGGCGAGTGTTGCCGGCCTTTATGTCAATGGCCGACGTGCGTTTGATTTTGATCACGTTGACGGCTACACCGCCGGACCGATTCTGACAACTGCTTCAACTTTTGGACTGGACCCTGATGCCAGTCCAAGCGACCGCACGATTCGCCCTTGGCCCGGCGCCGACAACACCAATCATTTCTTTTCGACCCAGGACCTTTTCGACCCGACCAAGACCTCGGCCCACTTTGCAAACGCGCTAATGACGGCCGGTGCACAGACCAACACCTACGACCGCACCACTTTCTACCGCCTGCTGTCGCAGCTCGGCACCGATTCCGCCCCCGACACAGCTAATAAGATCAACATCAATTACGACAATCTGGTCCAGAAAAACCTCCAGGGTATCAGCAGCGCAACCAACTTTTTCCCGTGGGAGCCGCTCCCGTTTTTCACCAACACCGCCAACGCCCTGTTGGCCAATGCAGGATATAACTTCACGATCACAAACATTCAGATTTATCCGACGAATTTTTATACTGCCAGCCTTCACCGCCTGCTCCAGCTCGCAGTTAATATTTACGACTCAAGCACCAACCGTGCGTTCATAGCGGCCCAGCAGTATCCCTATTGCCCAACTGTGTTTCGCCCGCTCTTCCGTCGCACGACCCTTGGGACCAACAACAATGTGATCATAATTGCCGGTTTTCGCGAAGTGGTGGGAACGAGTTTTGCCTCATCACTTACCGCACCGCCGATCGTCGAGTTGGACACCGGGTCGCCCAGTGTGAACGCGCAAAAGATTCCCCAGTTGGGCACTCGGTTTCAGCCAGACCGATTTGAGCCAATGATTTCAGGAATGCCTTTGGTGATCGGAGTCAAGAAGGGCTTCCCCAATTTCAACGAGTTCTCGATGCAGACTTACATGTTTTTGACGCGGTTGCTGGAATTTCGCCGGGATACCATCGACGGTCCCGTTAAGCACACCAACCAAATGTACGTCGTGGCGTTGACGAACTCATTCGGCATGGAAGGCTGGAATTCCTTTAGCAATACTTACCCTCGAAATCTGGAACTTACTGCGGTCGCGCAAATGACCGCCATCATCACTAACGAACTCGGCCGCGTAATCCTGAGCAACCGGCTTACCCGAGCTACCCTGCCGACGCGGATTCCCGCCGGTACGTGGCGAGGTTGGCAAGATATAGGTCGCACCGTGCAGTCGTTCCGGCTGCCCTTCGGTGCAACCAATTTCTGCACATTTATCACGAATTCCACCCTTCTTAACCAACCGGCCAATGTTGCCTCCACAAACTCGCTTATCCCGCAGACGCCGAAGTTTGATCAATCAGGACAGTTCTATCTGCCGGTGTGGTGGCTCAACTTGAATACCCGCGTCCGCTTTATCCTGGTCGATACCGACGCCCAACGCATCGTCGATTACGCTAATCTCAACAACTGGGAACAAACGATTGATCTGACAAGGAAATTGACCGAGGGCGCGACCTGTCAATTGGGCGACCTGCAGAATCCCGCCGAACAATGGTGCACTAACCGGCAGCATGGAGCCACCGATCCGCGCGTTCCGACAATCGGCATCTTAAATCAGATCGCCGTCGGGCTAACCGGTACTACCGACTGGAACAACTTCAGCCTCGATCCCTATGCCGGGCAGGACATGGTCAAGGCGATGCAAAGCTTCAAGTATAACCTGCTCAATCTGGGCTCGCCGGGAGCAACCTTCGGGAAATCAAACGTCTTCTACGCTCCGTTCGATCCTTACAAGCCGCTGTTTGTTCATACTTCGTGGCAGGCCAATGATCCGCTGGTGCATTACACGATCGGCGACCTGGTCGACTTATCATTGGATCAAAGCAATCAGGTCGATAACATCTCGCGGCCGTTGGATAATCTCGCCGGGGTCAATGCTCGCTACCAACCCTGGGGCGGCCCGCCCTTCGGCACCAAGCCGTCGATGCCGGCTTACCAGATTGCCGCCAAAGACCCGTTGGTGACGCGGCCGGATGACTGGGATTTTCCGACTAATAAGTTCCCCAATATTGGATGGCTGGGACGCGTCCACCGCGGAACGCCCTGGCAGACTGTTTATCTCAAATCGCCCAATATTCTGCTTCAGCCAGGCAGCACACCTGTTCAAAACCTCGGTCTATGGCAGAAATGGACTGGCAATCCGCAAGTCTGGGGTGTGGTTACCAATCAGATTTCTACAAATAATCAGGTGGTGACGTTCACAAACCTCGTGCCCGTTTATCCGGGCAGCCTCCTGAATGGCGTCGCATACACATTCCCGGATGCACTCTATTCGACGCCAACGAACGATTGGAAAATACTCGACCTGTTCACTACCGCTTTAAACGAGAATGCGACGCGGGGCCAACTCTCCGTCAATCAAACGAACCTCGCGGCGTGGTCGGCCGTACTGGCCGGCGTCAACGTGCTGTCCAACCTGACAACCAGCACGTTTATCGAGCCTGCGGGCGTATACGATCCGACCGCGAAAGCGCTGCCTCCAGTGGTCCGCATCCTGCAAGGCATCACCGATTCTCGCACCAATTTCCCCAATTATACGTATCAGCATTTGGGGGACATTTTGGCCGCACCGGAATTGTCGGTTCTCTCGCCGTACGTCGCCGGAGTCACAAACGCCACCCGAGCGGGCGCTAACGATGCCGTTTACGAGCGCATTCCGCAGCAAATCCTGGGCTTGCTCCGCAGTGGTGATCAACCGCGCTTTGTCATTTACTCCTACGGCCAGGCTCTTAAACCGGCGCCCAGGTCAGTCATCCCCAGCAGCCTTTTCGGAAACCAATTCGTGAACCTTTGCACGAATTATCAGATCACCGCAGAGGTCGCGACCCGGGCAGTCGTGCGGATCGAGGACGCGGGAAAACCGGGAAAGAACCCGCGCGCGGTGGTTGAGAGCTTTAATGTGCTGCCGCCAGATTAGCGGCGCCAGGCAGTTTTCCGACCGGCAGGCGGAGCAGAGTTGATGCAGTATGAACAGCAGAAATCGCCAGGGAGCGCCAAACGCGGGATGGTGTCCCAGGATGTGATCGTCAGGTTTACGGGTTCAAAGTTTTGCGGGGGTCGCCGCGCCTTTGAGAATCCGACGCGGAGCAAACTCGGGCCAGGCCGGACGGCCGTAGGCTATTGCACTCGTCGTCGTCCTCGTCTAAGAAGGGACCCCTTACCCCGGCCCTCTCCTCTTAGAAGGGGAGAGGGAGACCTTCGCGGACGGAGTTTGTTTCATGAGCGGTGCGCGACGGCGGATGTCTCCCGCTCCTCCCCCGGAGGAGCGGGCTGGGGGGAGGCGGGCCTTTCGCGACAAGGTTCACTGGCAAGATTAAGATTGCTAAGAGCGTGTTTGGAAAACCATTTTCGTTGTAGGAGCCGACGTGAGGAGGCTCAAATATTCGGGCGTTTCAGCATGAATCAGAGCCTCCTCACGTCGGCTCCTACAATTTTAACACAGGCTCTAAGATACGCTGGGGTTCACTCTAAACTCCGTTCCCTATAAACACCACACGACCACCCTTTTACACGACCTTTGCCTTCTCTTTTGAAAGCAAGTTTGATTAACTAACCCTCTTATGCGCTGGCGACCTTGGTTCTGGCTCTGTGTGAGCCTGTTATGTTTTTGCGGTGCCGCCTATTTCTGGCGGCTGGCCGACGAATGGGAAGCGCAAAAAGCTTCACGACAACAATCCACCAACGCGCCCGCCGCCAGTGCGCCGAAGCGCCTCGGCCACGCTCAACTGCCGCCGATGCGCTTATTAAGCCAGCCGGGACATCTCAATTATCAGCCGCCGCTGGTCGCCACCAGGACCAACGAACCCTCACCAACGGCGTATCGTCTAAGCAACACGACTAAACCGCTTCGGCAACTCCTCCACAGCGATCAGGCAATTCTGCTGCAGAATGCGCTACTCGATACGACCCAACCAAACAACCTTCCGATTCCGGATTCACTCCGCGCCACAAACGATCCGGGTTCCTATATAGTCCAATCGCGCGGACCGTTGGACAACGCCTTTCGGTCCCTCTTGAAGTCTGCGGGAGCTACGATTGTTGCCTATATTCCGAACAACGCTTACCTGGTGCGGGCGCCGCAGGCGGTGGCTCAACAACTGGCAGGCAGTCCTCAGACGCAGGCCGTCCTTGCCTACGAGCCGTATTATAAACTCAAACCAGACCTCTTGCGGTCGGTGATGGAACAAAAGCCATTGCCCGAAGGGGCGACCCTCAACTTATTGGTCTTTACGGATGCCCGTCAGGAGGTGCTTGAGCAAGTGCCCAAGCTCGGCGGGAACATCATCAGTGAACAAACCTCTCCATTCGGTCCCGTTGTCAGTGTTGAAACCCCGCCTGACAGTCTCACTGCGCTCGCCCGGCTGGCCGGGGTGCAGGAAATCGAATTTGCTCCGACTCGGGTTTTGGCCAACGATTTGAGCCGGGCCTCGGTCGGCGTCGCAGTCGACTCGACGACGCCGACAAATTATCTCGGTTTGACTGGTGCGGGGGTGACGGTAGCGCTGAGCGATACCGGCGTGGATGGAACACATCCGGACCTGCAGGGACGGGTTAAGTTCGATCCTCTTGCCAACAACAATGACACGGCCGGCCACGGCACACACGTCGCCGGCATCATTGCGGGCGACGGAACGCAATCAACCACGGTCACTAACGCTATCGGCTCATTTAATCCCGGCACCAACGGCCAGTATCGCGGCAAGGCGCCCAAAGCAAACCTTTACGTGATGCAATTCGGCCGGCCGGACAGTTACCTTCAGTTGGTGGCCGCCCGTACCAACGCCCTGATCTCGAATAACTCGTGGGTCTATACCGCGAGGGATTATGACCTGGCGGCCGCCAGCTATGATGCCGCGGTGCGTGATTCGCTTCCGCAGAGTACCGGCTCGCAATCCCTCATTTATGTTTTTCCTGCGGGCAACAATGGCGGTGCCAATGTTTTTGATAAGGGCGAAAACGACGGCGGCTCGGGCGTCTCGGCAGGGACGATTGCCTCGCCCGGCACGGCGAAGAACGTCATCACCGTCGGTGCGGTCGAGCAGTTCCGCAATATCACCAACAGCACCTTCGATTGTTCGGTGACCCCATGCATGACCAATCAACCCTGGCTGCCGAGCAGCGACTCCAGCAACCAGGTCGCTGGGTTTTCGGGTCGCGGCAATGTTGGCATGGGTATTGAAGGGGATTTTGGCCGCTTCAAACCCGATGTGGTCGCTCCGGGTACCTTCGTGGTCTCGACGCGCTCCGCCCAATGGGATCAAGCCGACTATTATAACCCGACCAATTTTCAAATTGATCCCCTCCCGGCGCTGTTAGGCCAGGTCGTGCCCGCCACCTCAGTCATTACTGGTTTTCTTACCGTTCCGGCCAACGCCGTCCAGCTCATCGTCTTTGATGACCCGTTGCAAAACCTGCCCGTTTTCCTGGTTCATCCCGATCAAACCGTTACCACAGGGATTGATCAGGTTTCGGCCTTTCCTGGGCCGCAGGAAGTGCAGGAATTCTGGATTTATGGACTCAGCAATAACACGTTGCAAACCGTTACTGTGGACCTCCACACCATTGTCGTGGTTACCAACGCCAACGGCAATTTTCTCGACGAACTCAAAACCAATCTCAACGCCGGCCTCGGGCCCTATTACCGGTACGAATCGGGCACCAGTATGGCGGCTGCGGATGTTTCCGGTGTGTTAGCGCTGATGGAGGAATTCTTCACGCAGCGTGTCCACATTACCAACAGCCCGGCAATGATGAAGGCGTTGTTGATCAATGGCGCGCGTTCGTTGAGTGACCAATATCATTTGGCCGTCACCAATAACGTCAATGACCAGGGATGGGGCCAAATCAATCTGCCGAGCAGCATCCCGGGGTCGCTGTCTAATCTGGTGAGCTCACCGAACTCGCCTTCCTCGATGCTGGTCTATGATCAGGATCCGGCGCTTTCGCTCTCGACGGGCCGCAGCCACACCCGGAAATTCACCCTCTCGCCGCTCGCGGCTCAGGAACAGCCGCTGCGGATAACGCTGGTTTGGACCGATCCACCCGGTGATCCGGCGGCGAGCATCAAATTGGTCAATGATCTCGACCTCATTGTTACCAACTTGGATAACGGGGACGTTTTCTTTGGGAACGATATTACCCCCGGGCACGATGTGAACCTGCCCTGGGATACCAATAGCATTCCCAATCAGGACGTCGTCAATAACGTCGAAAACGTTTACCTGAACCCGTCCCTGGGTACCAACTACTCCGTAACGGTGTTTGGCCATCGGGTCAATGTTAACGCCGTTAGCGCCAATCCGAACGACGTGGCCCAGGATTATGCTTTGGTCATTTCCAGCGGCGATGGGCTCATTCCTGATGCGCTGACTCCGCAAGGGACTTTGGCCAACACGTTTGTCACCCTCCCCAACGTCCTTTACATCACCAACGGCTTCCCATTGGACCAATTAAACCCGGTGTCCGGCGGATTGCTCCTGCATCAGCATGTGGGAGCCAATTCGCCTCTGCTGGGAACCAACACGGTTCCCATCCCCAACGATGCCAATGCCGTGCTCACCGCCGGCATGACCAATCAGTGGCACTTTTACATTCTTTCCAATGACTTTGGTTATACCAATGTGAGTTTCATCACGTTCATGCCTCCGGAATTGGCCGTTCCGCGCATGGGCGTTACCAATGTCGATATTCCGAGTGAGGCGACGCGGATCGAGGCGGATCTGGATTTGTTTGTCTCCACTGACCCCGGGTTGACCAACTTATCGCCAACGGCGCTGTTGAATGCCGATAAATCGATTGGGCGTGGTGGCACGGAGTTCATTTCCTTCAGTAACGCCGCGCCGCATACGGTTTATTACATCGGCGTCAAATCCGAGGATCAACAAGCGGCCGATTACAGTTTCCTGGGCATTTTCAGCCTGTTCCCGCCGACCAGCACTGACACCAATGGGAACCGCTATTTGCGCGGCATCCCCGTGCCGGCGATCATTCCACCGGGCACGCCGGCTTTCCCCAAAGCCGCGATGGTACTGGGCTTGGATATTTTCCCGATACATGTCCGGCGTGTGGTGGTGACCAACATCATGACCTATTCCAATCCCGGCAGCCTGGTCGGGAATCTGAGTCATAATCAGAAGTTTACGGTGCTCAACAATCATACCTGCGCGACGTTGCCCAACGGCGACTGCATTACCGCGACCTATCCTTACATCTACGAAGATAATGGCGAGGGCAATGTTGCGGGTTCGCGCCACTCGGATGGCCCCGGCAGTTTGAAAGATTTCATCGGCGAAGAGGGCCTGGGTATCTGGCTGCTGTCGATGGTCAATAATTTCCAATACTCGACGGGCGAGGTGGATCGATTGTTCATCAAGCTGGAACCGCAGAACCTCAGCACCAATGGTGTCGTCATCGATGTCTTACCCAATACGTGGTATTACGACTCGATTGATGTTCCGGGAGATGCGACCAATCTGACCGTTTGCGTCTCCGGCAATACCGCGCAGATGGAGTTATACCTCCGGCGCGATTTACTGCCGACGACAACCGACTTTGATGCGCATCGTGTGGTCGCCGCCCCAGGAGATTGCCTGAGTATTTCCATCTTCGATGCGCCGCCTCTGACCGCCGGTCGCTATTTCATCGGCGTCTTCAATGACAGCTCAACCGTTCAACATATTCGGGTCACGGCGAGCATTTTCAAGAATACGGCGGCGGTGGCCTCGACGACCTCGGGTTTTGCCGGGCCGGTGCCGATCAAGGACGACGCCGTCACGTATGCCTACATCACGAATCTGATCCATATGCCGATCTCATCGTTGGATATCGGATTATTGATCAGCGATCCGCGTATTTCGGATTTGGCTATTACACTGATAAGTCCGGACGGCAAACGCATCCTGTTGTTCGAGAATCGCGGCGCGCTTTCCACCAACGGCTTGGGGACATTTAGTCTAACGACCAACAGTCTCGGTGTGCCCAGTTACGCGGTGACGAACCTCACTCCTTTCTACACAAACAACTTTGATGATGTTGCCACTGGCCCCTACACACCGGGAAGTGTGTTCGATGGATGGAACGTTTTGAGCAATAAGGTCGTGGTGTATCCCGAGTTGCCGGCGCCCTGGCTCAGCAACAATGTGCTGGTCCTGGGCGACGCCGCAGTAGCCAATAGCCTGCCGACGACCAACTCCACTTCGTACAGTTTGAGCTTCGCGGTCAACCATGCCCCCTACCTGGTTGGGATGGTCGGGTGGTGGCCGTTTGATAACGGGGCTGCCGATATTTTCAACGGTCTCGATGGTCTGCTCTTTGGCAATGTCTCCTTCAACGTTTCGACCGGTGAAGTGAATCAAGCCTTCTTTGGCGATGGATTAGCCACGCGCATGGTCGTGCCACGGAGTCCGGCACTGGATCTCGGAACGCGACGCGGCTTTACCATCGAGGGATGGATAAATCCGGCCGTGGCCCTTGGCAGCACCAATCCAGTCATCGGGCCGACAATTATGGCCGATGGCTTCGAAAGTGTAATACCGATCCTCGGGGCCACCGTCGGCAGTTACCTCAATGGATGGGTAGTGGAAAGCGGCGATGTGGATATCGTCAGCGATTTGGATCCGAGATTCCCTGGCCGTGCCCATACAGGAGATCAATACTTGGACATCAACGGCTATAATCCCGGTGTGGTTTCGACCAACCTGAGCCTTACCCCCGGCCGTCCTTATCGCCTCAGTTTCGCCTTTGCCCGCAACCCAAATTCGTTGAACCCGCCGGTCAGGATACCGCAGGCAGCGGTGAACCTGGCTGGAACAACGCTCCTGACGCTTGCGCCCAGCGCGATCAACTCCCAGACAAAACTGGACTGGCAGACGACCTCGGTAGTTTTTACGGCTACATCGCCCGTCATGAAATTGCAGCTGCAATCATTGACGGCCGGACAGGATGGCGTCTTTTTCGATACATTTAATGTCGCCGAGTTGGTGTCGCCTCAGCTGGCTGCGCCCCTGGTCGAATGGTATGACGCAACTAACACCGCCTCTTCGCAAGGTGTCCAATTCTGGCTCTCAGGATTGCCGGGCACCAACGCCCCCGGCACGCTCTGGGCCAATATTTGGGACACTAACTCCCAGCCGCACATTATATCCACAACGGTTGCGGGCGTGACCAATGCCGGGTGGCAACACGTCGCGCTGACCTATGATGCTCGGACCTTAACTGCGCGACTTTACCTGAACAGCCAGTTGCTAGCGGTTCAAGCCTTGACCGGGGCCAATATCGTCCCCCGCACTTCGGGAGATCTGTACTTTGGGTTCCACCCGGATCCCGGCATCAACTTCGTGTCATTTCAGGGCGGTTTGGATGAGTTCAGCGTCTACGAGCGCGCCTTGACCGATTGTGAAGTCGGCGCGATTTTCCGGGCCGGCACCGGTGGCAAATACGGGACGAACGTGTTGGCTTGTCCGGTGGTCGATACGATTCAGCTTATCAACGCGCTGGGGAGCTCGATCTTTACCTTCACCAACGGCCTGACATGGACTAACGGCCCGCAATGGGAGACCAACACGATTAATTTCAATAACAGTCTTCTGACCAGTACCAACGGGCCAGGGACGAACCTCACCACGATCATTCTTTCAACTCTCGACCCGAACACCACGGTAGATGAGTTCATCCTCTCGGCGGTCCTGACCAACTACCTGGACGGGCTAATGCATTTCACCGATAACACCAACATCGCACTGGTCCCGATCAAATACGCTCCGGCGCCCTATTCCGTCTCCAACTTCCCTCCGACGCTCATCTTTTCGAACGATTTCGACAATGTGAAGCCTGGGCTCTACTTGCCGGGTAGCACCTTGCCCGGTACGGTTAATAATCCCGCTTATGGCTTGCGCAATTGGACGGTCAGTGCCGGCCAAATCACCGTTGTGAGCAACAGCCTGGTTGCAATGGGCACGAACAGCGTCGCGCTGGCCGGCGGTGCTGTCCAGTGCGCGTTACCGACGGTGCCCGGCCATCGTTACGAACTGACTTATTCCGTGCGGGGTCCCGGTGCAGTGAGTTGGTGGACTGGCGATATTAATCCACTGAGTCAGCGCGCTTGGGATATCCTGGGCGGCAATGATGGCGCATTCATCCATAAGGCGACCAATGCACCGAATGGATTCGTCCAAGCGCTAGGCAGCACAAATACCTTTGTTTTCCCCGGCTGGATCGATTCCAGCAATACGCTGGCCTCCAAAATCGAACTGGGCGATCCCGCCAACCTGCAGCTGACCAACTCCTTCACCATTGAAGGTTGGATCAAACCCGATCTCCGCCCCAACGCGATTCCCGAAACCACGGAGCAGATCTTCTTCCGGGGCGACAGCCGGGATTGCCAGGAACCGTACTGGTTTGGGACTGAGCGCGTCACTTCCGATCAACTCGATCTGGTGTTTCATATTCAGGACGCCGGCAGCACCGATTGCGGCATCATTCTCGAGACCGCCAATCAGCCGATTAGGGCAGGGCAGTGGCAACATGTTGCTGCGGTGTTTGAATCCAATGTGCAATGGACCAACGCCACCTGGCCAACCAATGAATTGCGCCTCTACCTCAATGGCCAGCAACTGACTCCCCAAAACAATCAGGTTTATCTTGAGGACCCAGCCAATTTCAACATACTCCAGACCGAGTTCACCGGCCGTTTCCCATTCCGCGATTTGGACCCCTCCTTCAGTCCTGGCGTTTCCATCGGCAACCGCAGTCGCGCCGATAATTCTGAGCCTTTCTACGGTTCTATTGATGAGCTATCGGTGTATGGCCGCGCCCTGACAAGCCCCGAGATCGCTGCGATTGCAGCCGCCGGAGTCCTCGGGAAGGCGGATTTCCATGTGCCCCCGGCCTTCAGCCTCGCCAAGGTCAACGTGACGCTGAATGACGTTCAAGTCGACGTCGGCAACGGTGATAACTCCCAATGGATGACACGTTCTTTTGTGTTTACTGCCGAGCGAACCAATAGTGTCCTCAAGCTTCAAGGCCTGCTGCCGGGAACTATCGTCGATGGCATTCAACTGACCGAGTTGCCGCCGGAGCTGAATTACCTGCCGGAAGAATCGCTTTCAGCGCTTAACGGCGAAGATGCTTATGGCGTTTGGACACTGGAAATCCTCGATAACCGCGCCGGCAGCACGGGCGCAAGCATCAATGCCTCGCTGTTGAACTGGCAGCTCAATTTTGTCCTGCTGCCCAGCAACGCGCCGCCGGTTATCGAATTGGTGCACGGCATCCCTTACACCAATACGCTACTCGCGCATGGGATTCAGAATTTCATCGTCAACGTCCCTCAATGGGCCACCAACGCCACCAATGTCGTGCTTTCAGCAGTTGATCGCGCCTTGCTCACTCCAGCGCCCGTCGGTGTGCTGTGGGATTTAACCAATCACTCGCCCAACTCGCTGGCAAACGCGATCTTTTGGCCCCCAACCGCCGCCGGCATCAAGACTCTGGGAACCAACACCGCGAGTTTGCCTTATATGGTGCCAGGCCAGCCTTATTTCTTGACCGTCACCAATCCGAACCCGGTTTCGGTCACTTTCGCCTACGGGGTCTGGTTCGACATAATCTCTCTAACTAATTGTCAGCCGCTCTCGAATTTCGTGTGGCAAGCCGGTATCCCACGCTATTTCCAGTTTGATGTGCCGACCAATGCCACGCCGCCCGGTGCGCCGCCACAGGAAGTGTCATTCCTGCTAACCGGCGTCCAAAGCAACTACACCGGTTTGGGGAGCAATGTCACAGTTGTCTTAAGCCAGCATCTGCCGCTGCCCGATCTGACGCACTACGATTATTTCGCCGCACGACCCTCCACTAATAACCAGGTCATCATGGTGGTCACCAATTCGACACCGTTCCCAGTGCAAACCAACCGTTGGTACGTCGGGGTATTCAATAACGCCTTCACCAACGTACCGTTCATCGTCCAGGCCTGCTATACCGTCAGCAATTATCCGATTATAATTCAGTTGACCAATGACCTTCCCTTTGTAGCGGACTCTGCCAGTCCCTTTGTCGCCCCGCCCGGCCCGC
>DATJGF010000158.1:0-75377 GCA_035495315.1 Candidatus Limnocylindrales bacterium | reverse complement strand
GGTGGCGCCGGCCAATTCGCCGAAGTTTGGATGCGTATCGAACCAAAGCCTCGCGATACGGGAGTTGAATTCACCCAATCTTTAAGCGGCCAAAACGTCGACCGTGTTTTCGTCCCGTCAGTCGAGAAAGGCGTGATGAAGGCCTGCGACGAAGGGATTGTGGCAGGCTACCGCGTCGTCGATGTCAAAATCGATTTTTACGACGGCAAAATGCACCCGGTAGATTCGAAGGATATCGCCTTTCAGATCGCGGGTTATTTCGGATTTAAAGAAGCTTTCGGCATGGCTCGTCCGTGCCTGCTCGAACCGATCCACATGGTGGAAATCCGCATCCCCGAAGATTGCATGGGCAAGGTCATGGGCGACCTCTCCAGCCGTCGGGGCAAAATCCAGGGCATGGACATGGAAGGCGGCTTCCAGGTCATCAAAGCCCACGTGCCCGCCAAAGAACTGTATCGCTATTCGAGTACCCTCCGCTCCCTGACTGGCGGCCGCGGCGTCCATGGCGAGTCCTTCAGTCACTATGAAGAAATGCCGCGCGAGGCCGAGCAGAAGGTCATCGAAGAGAGCAAAAAGCACCGCCAGCAACAACAGGCGGAATAAATTAACTCCCGAGACTTGATTGCGTCACGCCAGTCGCTGCGCTGACTTACCTGTCGGTAGTTGACTTTGCCTAGCTTACCCCGCCCTGTTCCCGGTACTTTCCAACAAACAAATTGGGGCGCTGTACCCATAGCCGTTTGTTATGAGCGAGTGCATCGGTACTACGCAGTTTGAAGTCCGCGGTTTTACGAGAACAAAGCTGTGCAAAGGGGCACCCGCGCGGGAATGAAAGGGCTTTAACACGGTTGCCTTGTGGGGACTCGGGATAGCTTGTGAAGTCGCGGGTGGGGATGTCCCGGCGGCTCGGAACGAGGAGGGCTCCAATTGTGAGCGAAGAAAGTTCCAGCCCCCGGTGACGTCCCTGGATCGCGGGGAAAACTGTAACAAGCATCATCGTGTGGAGTCCTGCGGTTCAACCCGGAATTGACTATCGTTTCGCAGATGCTTGACGCATGTGTGCTTTCCAAGCGGCCGCGGCCGCCCCGATCATTGCGCAGCGGACGCCCGTGGCTGCCGGCAAGATCGGAACATCCCGGTGGATGTCGGACCAGATGTGATTTCGAGTCGACTCGATAAGGGTTTTCCAAAAAATGCCTTTGCTGAGTCCGAGGCCACCACCAATTATCACTGCCTCAGGGTCCAGCACATTGACCAGAAGCGAGATCGTTGACCCTAAGGCAGTGGCTGCCGAGCGGATGACGCATTCGGCGGTGGCATTCCCCTGCGCTGCTGCCGCCAAAACATCCTGACCGGTGACCGCGGCGCCCGGTTGCTCCTGGTTCAATCGGCTGACCAATGCCGGCCCGGAAGCAATTTGTTCAAGAGTGCGTTTATTAATATCTCCGCACGTTTCGCAAACCCAAGTCAACGAGCTGCTGGCCATAGTCCCCGTGGCACCATGCATGCCCAAATAGGGAACGCCATCGATCACAAGGCTGCACGAAATGCCGGTCCCAACTGTGACGTAGAGAAAAATCCGATAGGATTTCCCTGCCCCAAAAAGTGCTTCAGCCAGCGCCCCCGCTCGGACATCGGCCTCGAGCGTGACCGGAGCAAGGTCTGCAAATTGCCTTTGTATCTGAGCGGTTTTCCAATTCAGCAGGTTGTGGCTGAGGATTTCGCCTCGGCGTCCAACCAGTTCGCAAATGCCAAACCCTACTGCAGAAAGTGTGGCCCCTTTCAGTCGATTATCGACGGCGAGTTTGCTCGCAGCTCTGACAATATCGTCGAGGACTTTCTTGGCAGAACGGTCAGCGCCGGTGGGTATCTCTTTTTCGACCAGCACCTCGCCGGCAGGGAAACGAACGACACCAAACGCGGTCTTCGTACCCCCCACGTCAATCCCCATGGCGATAAACGTGGCTTTGCCCATAGGCTCAAGCAGCTTCGGCGAGCCCGTCGGCCAATGCCCGAATGTAGGCCGCATTACAACCGCAGCATCCGCCCAGGTAACCAATACCTTCGGCGCGTGCCGATCGCGCAAAATTCTCGAATTCAGCGCGAGACACCTGGATGGTCTCCAGCTCATCAGGGAACGCCGGGTGACGTGTAAAAGAGTGGCAATCCTCGGTGCTGCGGAATGCGGCTGGCTGAGCCGCAAGGGGCACCTGGACGGCGGCGCGCATTTTGCGCAACAGCAGAAGCATTCGGGACGGGTCCTGTTCGCAATTGGCGCCGACGGCGATGGCGCCGTGATCCGCCATGACGCGAGCACATTCCTCGGGTGTATGGCCATCCGTGCAACGGGTAATGAGCGGCCGAAAGCTCATGGTCGCAACCGCAGGCAAGCCGCTAGCACTGGCACATTCCAGCGCGACCTTCATCTCAGCCAAATGGAAAAAGGTTTCGAGGATCAAAAAGTCAGCTCCAGCACCCTTCAACATCCGGATTTGCTCGGCAATATGGTCACGAGCTTTGTCGAGGCTTCCTACACCTTCCCGTTCCACTAACTGGGTGCGTGAGACGCTCCCAGCCACCATCGCTTTGCCATTAGCAACCTCCTTGGCGATGCGTACACCCGCGGAATTGATGGCTTCGGTTTGCATGCCATAACCCGCGCGATTGAGTTTCTCTCGTGTGCCGAAAAACGTCAGGGCCTGTAGCACTTGGGAACCGGCGCGGAGAAACTCGCGGTGCAGCTCGCGTAAGGCATCTGGGTTTTCGATGGCGACCTCCGGGGTGAATTGTCCACTACCTTTGCCAGTGCCGACACGCTCGCGCTTGGAACCGCTGTCGACATAACCGCGTCGCTCCAGTTCGATGAGGTAGCCACCGTCACCCAAGACGATTCCTTCTTTAAGCAATTGGTTAATGGTCTTCATTGTGTTCGGAGAGTTCCCGGGACATCGTTGCGGCTGGATTTTCGCAGGCCAGCGCTGCCGCAGCTCCAAGCGCCAGCGCAATGCCGAGCCCTTCACGCCGGGTTAATTGTTCCCCCAGGATCAGCACCGCCAACGGGATGGTTACGATCGAGTAGAGGCCGGCCAAGGGAGTTACTACTGAGGCCTTTCCGCCGGTGCCGTAGGCGAAGATGAGGGTTAAATTGCCAAGCCCGAAGAGGAGACCGACTGCGACTGCGAGCATCCAAGTGCCCGTCGGCAGACTCCAATTCATCGTCAGACAGAAGGGCACCAGGATTGCAAGCGGCAGCGCTCCCAGCAGGAACCCCAGAGTCGCCAGTTCACCCGAGGCGTTCAAAGCCGCGAACTTTTGCAATAATGCACTCACCCCCCAAAGGCCGATGGGGATTAATGCCAACGACAACCATGGGGTCAGCCAACCGGAATCGTTTCCGGTGTTGAAGAAGTAGATCGCTGCCAACGCCCCGATCGCACCCGTCAACTGAACCCAATTCAGGCGCTCTCCTAACAGCACCATCGCCAGCACTATCGTGACAACCGGATAAAGCGCAGTCAGCGGCGTTACCTCAGCAGCCTTGCCGCCGGCGCTTAGCGATTGGTAATAGGCGATATTTCCCAACGTCGCGACGATTCCCGATCCAAACGCCTGCCAAAAACCTCGCTGCGGGTTGAGGCCATCTCCCAAGTGCCGCGAGGACGCCAGCACCCCAATGACCGGCACTAATCCCAACGCCGAAACGGTTTGAACCTCCCACGGTGAGAGCCGATCGGCGACAGGCTTCGACGCCAGACCCCAGCCGCCCCAAAGCAGCATCGTGAGCAGCGTATAAATCATCCAGGCATGACGAACGACCCCGGGGAAATGACGAATGACGAATGACGAATGACGAATGAAAGATTCGTCCTGGGTAGCAAAACCCTTATTTTCGTCATTCGTCATTCGTCATTCGGTCATTCGATCATTCGGTCATTCGTCAATCCACTCTTGTGCGATCATGCACCCGGTGCGCCGGTAGATGTTGCCGGGCGGCACGGAATTGCAGCGGCTTAAAGCGACTTTTAATGTTGCGAGTCCGGCCGTCACGTCCAGCTGCTTGAGCTGCGAGCATCACTTCCAGCACATGGTACGCATGTTCGGGCATGACGGCAGGCCGTAAACCGGTGCGAATACATTCGACCATATGCCTGAGGCCATCTGTCCAAGGCCACTCCGGGTGGGTCTCTTTGTAAGTCTGCCAGCAGCCGGCGCTGTTCTGCCACAATTCATATCCGTCAGGATCCCAATCATCTCCCAACAGGTACAAAGTCCCTTCCAACCCGAACAATTCCAGCCCCGGTCCCCGATACTGCTGGAGAGTGAAGCCAGTGGTAATCACGGCAAACCGGTTGCCATCGAAGTCGAGCAGAATTTGCGAATTATCATCTGCTTCAACTCGAATTTTTTTTCCGCAAACAGATCGTTTGGGCACAGCCACTCCGGACATTGCTGCAACCCGGCGGACCGGACCGAGCCAACCGGTCAATGTCGTCAGGTTATAGACGCCCAAATCAAAGATAGCGCCACCCCCGCGGCGGTAGAACCAACCGGTCCAGTCCGGCCCAGCCCAGCCATATCGGCCACGAGCGGAGATAATTGTGCCAATATCACCGCGCTGCAGACGGCGACCAATCGCTTGAAACGTCGGGCTTAGGACCGTGAAGGGCGCACAAACTAAAAACTTCTCTGTGGCTTTAGCGACGGCGATGAGCTGACGCGCCTCTTTCAGCGTGACCGCCAGCGGTTTCTCCACAAGGACGTGCTTGCCAGCTTCGAGCGCTGCTCTCGCCATGCGAGCATGCTCGACCATCGGCGTCAGCACCACGATCGCATCCACATCCGGACGCGATACAAAGTCCTCAAAATGAGTGACAAACGCAGCAGACGGCCACGCGGCAAGAGTCGCGAAACGCTGGTGTTCTCGGCCGCAAAAGACAGTCACGTCCGCAACACCTTCACGACGCAGCATTTCGGCAAGCGCAAGATAGGCGCCCAATACATTGCCGCAACCGACGATGCCCAGACGCACTGAAGGAGAGGGTGGCATTTCAGCAATTGTTACAAACTTCGGTGAACTTGTGGAAAATGAATGACGAATAGGGAATGACGAATGACGAAAAGAAAACGCTGGCTAATGATCGTGAGAGCATTAATTCGTCATTCGTCGTTCCGTCTTTCGTCATTTCGTTCCAGGCTGTAACGTTTTTCGGTTGCATATGCAACAATGATTTATATCCTCGTCGCGTGCGCGTCAGAGACACACTCCAGTTGCGGCTCAAACGCATGCGGCCGAGCGAAGCCGAGACGACTCGTCGCTTGCTGCGAAATCTTGGGTTGGTCGCCGAGAAGAGTCTGCGCGATGTTGCGCTCTCATGCGAAACCAGCGATGCGACAGTGATGCGGGCCTGCCGTGCGGCGGGTTTTGATGGCTTTCAAGATCTCAAATATCACGTGCTGCGCGAATTCACCACCGGCACCGTCCAGGCGGTTCCCACAAATCAAGATAGTTACAAAGATGATATTTGCGCCAGCCTGCAGGCTGCCGAGGCTTCTATGCAACAGGCGGAAAAATTGATTCGAACCGCTCAACGCATCGTTCTGGCCGGGGTAGGGGCTTCGTTCGGTATCGCGACTGTCGCGATGGACGTCTTATTTACCATGGGCAAGCAAGCGCTACCCGTTGAAAATGAGCAAATGGCAAGCTTTGCCTTTACCGCACCGGTCACCGGAATTGTGGTGCTGGCCATTTCACACTCGGGTGAGACCCGGTTTCCCGTGCAGGTAGTCACACAGGCGCGCGAGGCTGGAGTGAAGAGTATTGGCCTGACGAATGAACCCGCCAGCGAACTGGCTCGAGCCGTCGACGTGCTGTTAGCGACGCAAGCGGTTGAACCGGCTCGTGGAAGTTATGCGATCGCTCCGCGAATTTGCCAGTTGGCCGTGTTGGATGCTTTGTTCAGCCGGATAGGCGTGGAGGCTGTAAATGACGAATGAACGAATGACGAACGACGAATGGAAGACGAACCCCCGGGATTTGGCTTTGTCATTCGTCATTCGTCATTCGTCATTCTTTATCCTTCTTCTCCTGGTCACAGGTATCGGGGTCAACGCAGCCGATGTCGCTTCGCCAAAGGATGGCTTCATGCCACTTTTTTCCGAGCAAGCCCTTAAACAGTGGCGTCAATGCGGACCAGGCCACTTTGTATTTACCAACGGGGTCGCGACGGGTGTAGGTGGAATGGGACTCTGGTGGTACAGCGGCGGTCAGTTCACCAACTTTGTTCTGCGCGGCGAATTCATCCAGGAAGAAGACATTGCTGATTCCGGCGTGTTCGTGCGCTTTCCGGATCCGAAGGATGATCCGTGGAATGCAGTCCACCAGGGCCACGAAATGGAAATTGGCGATCCCAACCCGAAGGATCCGACGTGGCGCACCGGCTCAATTTACCCTTTTCAAGCATCAACGCGTGCCAATACCAAACCATTAGGACAATGGAATGAATACGAAGTCACCTGCATCGGGCAACAATACACGGTGCGCATGAATGGCGAAGTCACCATGACCTGGATCGATCCAAAGCACCGTACCGATTTCGGCTATATCGGCCTGCAGAATTACAACGATGGGAAGATCGTGAGGCATCGCAATCTGAGAGTGAAGGAACTGCCCTAAGAAATGACGAATGACGAATGACGAATGACGAATGAGGAAAAACGCGAAGCGGCCAAGGAGTATTTGGTTTCAAAACCGCAAGAAGAGGCTGACGAGGCTTTTTGGGGAGCGGATGCCGCCGAGACTATTACCTTGAGGGAAACTCCGGAAAACAACGCGCGAATTTATGATTTGGAGGAACGAACAGCGAAATTTGGAGAGGCGGTTATTGAATTTGCGATCACAATTCCGCAAGGGCCTGTGACAAACAGGCTAATCGATCAACTAGTAGGGGCCGGGACCAGTATCGGAGCAAATTACTGTGAAGCTGATGATGCTTATTCTCGGAATGAGTTCCGGAAGAATATCGCTATATGCCGAAAGGAAGCTCGCGAAACCAAATTCCAACTCCGGATGATCGTAAAGGCGGTTCCAACCCTAAGACCTACGGCCCGAGTGCTTTGGCAAGAAGCAAAAGAACTGCACTTAATTTTCTCTGCCATTTTGCGCAGGACACCGCGAGAAAAATAAAATGACGAATGACGAAAACGCTTTCAACACATCAGATGGGTCCGTCATTCGTCATTCGTCATTCGTCATTCGTCATTTATTAAAACCCAACACTGCTATGAAACAAAACATTGACCGCCGTCAGTTTATCAAAAACACCGCCGTGCTCAGTACTGCGGCTGCCGCAGCCCCTGCTCTACTCGGCGCCGAATCGAGCAACCCAGCCCCGACCGGAAAGATCCGCATCGGCTACATTGGTTGTGGGAATGTTTCCGGTTCGTACCTTCCCAACCTGACTTCGAACCCAATTATCGAGGTCGTCAGCGTCTGCGACATCATTCCGGAGCGAGCCAAGAAACGGGCGCAACAATTCAAGGTACCTAATATCTACCCGAACATCGAAGAACAGCTTGCGGGGGTGCCTTTCGATTTATTGGTTAACACCACTTCCATGCCGTCGCATGGACCCGTCAATAAGAAGGCACTCGAAGCCAAACGCAACGTATGGTCCGAGAAACCGATGGCACTTGAAGTCAGTTTTGCCAGCGAACTTTTAGCGTTGGCCAAACGCAATGGCGTTCATATCTGGGGCTCGCCCACGTGCGTGACTAGCCCGCAGTTCAAGTTCATGGTGGACACTATGAACAGCGGAAAAATCGGCAAAGTGACTGCTGGCCACGGGACTTATGGCCACGGTGGTCCCGGTTGGTCGGGATGGTTTTACCAAAAAGGTGGCGGCAGCCTGTACGACCTCGGAGTCTATAACGTCACTACTTTCACTGGTTTGCTCGGCCCGGTAAAAGAAGTTGTCGGCATGGAGACGATTATTAATCCGACCCGGAAAGTCGAAGACCAGGGTGAAGTCAAGGTGGAAGCGGATGAAAACACGATGTTGATCATGAATCATGGCAACGGCGTCCTCTCGCACGTGCAAACCGGGTTTGTATATTTCGACGGCGAGCGGCTGGCCGGCGAGGGTCGGCAGCTTTACACGATTGATGTGACCGGCACCAAAGGGACGATGCACATGCAGGGCTGGGATTGGGGGCCAGGCGGGGTGGACATTGCTTCCCAGGGTGAAGCGGTGCTGGAGACCTTCTGCAAAGACCCGGGCAAATACAATTGGGTCGGCGGTGCGAGCTACGTCGCGGAATGTTTGCTAACCGGCAAACCGAGCCTGATCACACCAGAACACGCTTTGCATGTGTTGGAAGTGATGAATGCTTGTCACGAATCGGCGCGCACAGGACGCAAAGTAAATATTGAAACGACTTTCAAATGGCCGCTGTTTGCGTAAACGGCCGGCCGTCTCAAACCAATCGTCTGTGGTTGCGAACTGGATAGGGCTGGCGCCTAGTGCCTTGCCGCAGCCAGTTCTTCTTCAAAATCCACTAATTCTTTAATCTGGGTCAAAAACCAACGGTCGATCTTCGTCAATTGAAACAGTTCCTCGAGAGTGAAGCCGGCACGCAACGCGTGTCGCAGAAAAAAAATCCGTTCGGCATTCGGCACGCTCAGCTTGCGCAGGATGAGTTCCCGCGGAAGAACCTCCCGATCGCCATAGACCTTGTCACCAAAGCGCCAGGGCTTTCCATCGCCACCCAGACCATAGCGCCCGATTTCGAGCGAACGCAGAGCCTTTTGTAGTGATTCTTTAAAGGTCCGGCCAATGGCCATGGCTTCGCCGACACTTTTCATTTGGGTGTTCAGTGTTGGATCGGCTTGAGGAAATTTTTCAAAAGCAAATCGCGGGATCTTCGTGACGACATAATCGATAGTCGGTTCAAAACTGGCCGGAGTCTCGCGGGTAATGTCGTTCTTGATTTCATCCAGCAGGTAACCAATCGCGAGTTTCGCGGCAATTTTTGCAATCGGAAAGCCGGTCGCTTTCGAAGCTAAAGCCGAAGAGCGGGAGACGCGCGGATTCATCTCAATAATCACCATCCGGCCGTTGTCAGGATTGACGGCGAATTGGATATTGGAACCGCCCGTCTCCACGCCCACGGCTCGGATGACGGCAAAGGACGCATCCCGCATAATCTGGTATTCTTTATCCGTCAGCGTCTGGATCGGAGCGACTGTGATGGAATCGCCGGTGTGAATGCCCATCGGATCAAAGTTCTCGATTGAGCAGATAATTACGCAGTTATCTTTGCGATCCCGCATCACCTCCATCTCGAACTCTTTCCAACCCAACAACGATTCCTCAATCAGGATTTCAGATACCGGTGATAGCTCGAGCCCTCTTTTGGCGATTTCTTCGAATTCTTCCCGGTTGTAACCAATTCCACCACCGGTGCCGCCCAAGGTGAAAGCGGGGCGGATGATCAAGGGAAACCGGCCAATACGCTCCCCGATCTGTCGGGCTTCTTCCAGTGTGTGAGCGGTTCCGCTGATCGGAACGTCCAGCCCGATTGCGATCATCAAGTCCTTGAATACCTGACGGTCTTCGCCACGTTCAATCGCTTTGGCATTCGCACCGATCATCTCGACGCTGTACTTGTCGAGAGTGCCACGACGGAACAATGCCATGGCTGTATTCAGCGCGGTTTGCCCACCAAGAGTCGGCAGTAGCACCAGTTTGCCTTGAGCGCCGGTACGCTTCAGTTCTTCAATCTCCCGGGCAATGATTTTTTCCACGCACTCGGGTGTGATCGGCTCGATATAAGTGCGATCCGCAAACTCCGGGTCCGTCATGATCGTGGCGGGATTGGAGTTGACCAGGATCACGCGATAGCCCTCTTCCTTTAATGCCTTGCACGCCTGAGTGCCGGAATAGTCAAATTCACACGCCTGGCCGATTATAATCGGCCCGGCGCCAATGATCAGTACGGAATGAATGTCGGTGCGCTTCGGCATAAAAGCCGGGAGAATTAACTACATTCTGAACCCAATGTCAGCTCTTTTGCTCCGCTTTAACTCTTGCCATCCTGATCTTTTTTTCGTCTCTACCCCGGATGCCAGTTTGGATTGCTGTCGTGCTGTTGGGCATCGTTGAAGGAATCACGGAGTTCCTGCCCGTTTCATCGACCGGACACCTGCTGATAGCCGAGCACTGGTTGCACCTGCGGCAAAGTGATCTGTTCAATGTTGTTATCCAGTGCGGCGCTGTTCTCGCTGTACTCCCGTTATTTCCTCAACGGCTGCACCAGTTCTTTTTTCAATGGCGGGAGAAGGCCACTCAGGATTACCTGCTAAAGGTCCTGGTGGCATTTGGAATCACCGGGGTTGGCGGATTTATTCTGGAAAAGAAGGGCTTTAAGCTTCCAGAGCAACTACAGCCCGTCGCGTGGGCCCTGCTCATTGGCGGCATTGGATTTGTTGTTGTCGAGACGTGGCTGCGTGGCCGGGCGCGACATAAAGAAATCACCTGGTTGGTGGTGGTTGCGGTAGGACTGGGCCAGTTGATCGCGGCGGCTTTTCCGGGAACTTCGCGTTCGGGCGCGACAATCCTGCTGGCATTAATCCTGGGGCTGGACCGTGTCGCGGCGACTGAATACACGTTCCTGGTTGGTATTCCCACGATGCTTGCAGCCGGGGGCTGGAAGATCCTTAAGGAGATAAGACACCCGGCGGGGACCACGGGCGAGAACTGGGCGATGCTGGTGCTTGGTTTTTTGGTCGCGGCATTGGTGTCGTTCGTCGCGGTAAAGTGGCTTTTACGTTACATCCAGACACATACGTTCATTGTGTTTGGCTGGTATCGTATTGGAATCGCGATCCTTATATTCCTTCTGCTGTTGAAGTAACGCAGGTTGTCAACCTCCATTCGGGCATGGTTGGAAAGCGCCGGGGATTCTCCTACTTGCATCAAGCTGGTTTCTGGACAACTTGAGAATAGAAAATGAGCACAAAACCGACCGTTCCCCCTTCAGCCGGCAAGCAGCCCGCCGCGGTCGAACACCCCAAGTCACCACGAATAACCAGACGGTTCCCGATAGGGACTGAACCGATCGCGGGCGGTGGTGTCCATTTCCGGGTTTGGGCACCAAACTCGAGCCGGGTTGCGGTCGAGTTGGCAGAGGAGGCCAGGTTCCGACGCGAGCAAATGGAGCTGGTAGACCTCGAGCCGGAAGAACATGGATATTTCTCGGGCTTTTTGCCGGAAGCAAAACCCGGAATGTTGTACAAGTTTCGCCTCTCGACTGGTTCTTTTCCGGATCCAGCCTCACGGTTTCAGCCCGACGGGCCTCACGGACCTTCGCAGATCATCGCGCCGGAACGCTTCATCTGGACCGATCAGGGGTGGCAGGGAGTTCCCCGCAACGGTCAGGTGTTGTACGAAATGCACCTGGGGACCTTTACACGCGAAGGCACGTTGGGCGCGGCGACGGCAGAATTGGCCGAACTGAAGAACCTCGGTATTACGGTGATCGAATTAATGCCGGTGGCCGATTTTGTCGGGCGATTCGGCTGGGGTTATGATGGCGTGAACCTGTTCGCGCCGAGCCGGCTCTATGGATCCCCTGACGAATTGCGCGCCTTTATCAATCGAGCGCACGAGCTTGGCCTCGGTGTGATCCTTGACGTCGTGTATAACCATCTTGGGCCCGACGGCAACTACTTGAAAGAATTCTCACCGGACTATTTCACGGATCGCTACGCAAATGAATGGGGTGACGCGCTAAATTTTGACGGGAACAATTCAGGCCCAGTGAGAGAATTTTTCACCACTAACGCAAGTTACTGGACTGACGAGTTTCATTTTGATGGGTTGCGATTGGACGCGACGCAACAGATTTTCGACGCATCGACCGTTCACATCCTGGCGGAGATCAGCCAGGCGGTGCGCTCGGCGGCGAGAGGGCGAGCAACCTTTATCGCCGCTGAAAATGAACCTCAACACACTCGCCTGGTGCGAGCCCCCGAAGACGGAGGGTTCGGACTGAACGCGCTTTGGAACGATGATTTCCATCATAGTGCGTGCGTGGCGTTGACTGGGCGCAGTGAAGCCTATTATTCCGGATACCGCGGGTGCCCGCAGGAGTTCATCTCGGCAATAAAATGGGGCTACCTTTATCAAGGCCAATGGTATGCCTGGCAACGGCAGCGCCGCGGCACCCCGGCCTGGGATATCACACCAGATCGGTTTGTCACCTTCCTCGAAAATCACGATCAAGTCGCTAATTCGCTATACGGCGCGCGCCTGCATCAATTGACCGACCCAGGTCGATTGCGCTCACTGACAGGCCTCTTGCTGTTGGCGCCCGCTACGCCGATGCTCTTTCAAGGGCAAGAGTTTGCCTCCTCAGCACCCTTCCTCTATTTCGCCGATCACAATCCCAACCTCTCACGGCTGGTCGCAAATGGCCGAAGAGATTTCCTTCACCAATTTCGAAGCATCGCGCGACCCGAATCCGAGTCGGTGTTGGCCGATCCCGGTTCGCCCGAGACCTTTCTTCGATGCAAGCTCGATCTGACCGAGCGCCAAAAGCATCGGCACTTTTATGAGCTTCACCGGGAACTTTTGAGGTTGCGTCGTGAAGATCCGGTTTTTTCGCTCGGGGACCATGTCAAGGTGGATGGTGCGGTGCTCGGACCGGAAGCTTTCGTACTGCGTTTCTTCGGGGGCATAGCGCAGGATCGCTTGTTGATCGTGAACCTGGGATTGGAGTTGGAGCTCGAGTCGATAGCTGAACCGTTGCTGGCTCCCTTCGAAGGTTGTTGGTGGAACTTGCTTTGGTCGAGTGAAGAACCACGATTTGGCGGGCTGGGTACACCTGAGGTAACAGCGGAGCGTTGTTGGCATATACCAGGGCATGCGTCGGTGGTGCTGCAACCGGTACCGCTGCAGGACAAGGGGAGGGTCGATGGAGGAGAAACTGATCCGTCGAATCGATCTGAGACGAGTACGACCTGAAGACGCCTGGCGGTTGTTACGCCAAGAATGGCTGGCGACCAACGGTGTCGGCGGCTACGCGTCGGGCACCATTGCGGGATTCGTCACCTGGCGCTATCACGGGCTCCTGGTGGCGGCCTTACCAGCGCCATTTGGACGCATGGTGATGCTCAACCACCTTGCCGAAACTATCCGCCTGCCTAACGGCGCTCCTCTCCAAATCGGCGGCGACGATCTCAGCGCCCCGGACGAAACCGCCGTGCGTCCTCATTATATCACAGAGTTTCGGCTGGAAAATGGTCTCCCGATCTGGCGCTACGAAGCCGAGGGTGTCAGCCTCGAAAAACACATCGTTTTCCTTTATGGCCAAAACACGGTACAGATCACTTACCGGCTGCTTTCGAGCCAGGAGTCAGTTGTGATCGAACTTAGGCCCTCGATCCATTTTCGAAGCCACGAGCATCCCGTTAACGACGACTCGCATGAAGGTTACCGGTTAACTGCGGTTGGCCCTCAGTATGAAGTCCATTTGGATGGCTTCCTCCCCAGGTTGCGCATGGTCCTCCACGGCGAGCATTCAAGCTTTACTTACGACGGCGGATCGCGGCGGGAAATTCATTACCACAAGGAAGCCGAGCGGGGTTACCCGGCTCGTGGCTCGCTTTGGAGTCCTGGCTATTTCAGTGTTTCTCTGCACGCACGACGCAATGCGACTCTGATCGCTTCTACCGAATGGTGGAATACCATGCTCGCGTTAACTCCGGAAGAGGCAGTCGGGTTCGATCACTCGCGCCATCGGCGGCTCATCTCGACAGCGGATCCCCATGCACATGAATGGCCCGCGGCGGATCTCGTGTTGGCGGCCGACCAATTCATCATTGTGCCCGTAGGACGCACTCAAGACACCGCGCGGGCGCACGCAGCCGGGGACGAGATCCGCACGGTCATTGCTGGTTACCATTGGTTTACCGATTGGGGCCGGGATACGATGATCAGTCTGGAAGGCTTAACGCTGGTCACTCGCCGGTATACGGAGGCGGGCTGGATACTACGGACATTCGCCCATTACATCCTTCACGGACTCATACCGAATCTCTTCCCGGAAGGTAAAAATGAAGGACTCTATCACACCGCGGATGCCTCGCTCTGGTTCTTTCATGCCCTCGACCGTTACTTCGAATATACCCAGGACCGCGCCACGCTTCGCCTCATTCTTCCAAAGCTTCGAGATATCATCGACCACCACTTGCGCGGCACTCTGTTTGGTATCGGGGTTGATCCCAAGGACGGGTTGCTCCGCCAGGGCGCGCCCGGATACGCGTTGACCTGGATGGATGCCAAAGTCGACGATTGGGTGGTAACACCGCGGCGGGGCAAAGCAGTCGAGATTAACGCCCTTTGGTATAATGCGCTCAGGCTTTTGGAAGGGTGGTTGCGGGAAGAACATGATGAACCGGCCGCTAACGCTATCGGCGCGCACGCCAAACGCGCGGGGCAGTCGTTTAATCACCGGTTCTGGTATTCCAAAGGCAATTACCTCTACGACGTGATTGATGGCGAGAACGGCGATGATGACGCCTGCCGCCCCAACCAATTACTTGCCTTCTCGCTCAAACACCCAATCTTGCAACAATCATATTGGCAACCCGTGCTCGACGTGATTCAGAAGAAACTACTGACGCCACACGGACTCCGCACGTTGAGCCCAGATCACCCAGATTATAAAGCCAATTACTTTGGTGATCTCCGCGCCCGTGATGCAGCGTATCACCAGGGAACGGTCTGGCCCTGGTTGCTCGGACCGTTTATTGACGCATGGCTTAAGGTCCACCCGGACGATCGCCATGGCGCGAGGAAGTTTCTGGAGGGGCTGGTGCCGCACCTGGATGAAGGCTGTATTGGATCGATCAATGAAATCTTTGATGCTGATCCGCCTTTCACGCCGCGTGGATGTATTGCTCAGGCTTGGAGCGTCGCAGAGGTGCTGCGGGCTTGGGCGAAGACCTCCGGAAAGCAAATGGCTTAAATCCTTTGGAGTAATGCGACAGGGAAATGTGCCAGCACGTCGCCCACCAGCAAGCCGGTGTTCGGTTCGGCGATGATGTGTAACTCGCCCGTTAGCACATTCTGATACTGTTTGCCGTGGATTAGGACTGGTAGTTGCAGTTTGGTTTCGTGCCACACCTCCTTGCCCATCGGAGAGCGCTCGGCCCCATCCACCAACCCGACCACCAATCGCGGGGCCACAGTCACAAATGCTTGCTTGCCCATTACCCGCGCAAACGCGCAGACGTGCTTCTGTTTTGAACCAACCGCGGAGAGCGGCAGATAGTTGCCTTGCTGGAATAGCGCGGCGTGATTGCGCCGAAATTGCAGCGTTCGCCAGATCAGAAAGAGTTTCGCTTCACCGGAATTGTTAGGATCCAACAGGTCTATCAATGATCCGGAAGCTTCTGGCCCGCCCCCGCTGAACCGCGCCTTGAGATCGACGAGCAATCGCCGCCGCCGCGAGTAATCCACCGGACGCCGATTGTCGGGATCAACCAGGTTAAAATCCCAGAGTTCTGCGCCTTGATAGAAGTCAGGCACGCCAGGGGACGTCATTTTGAGCAACGTTTGCGAAAGGGAATTGAACTGCCCATAAAATGCGATCCTCCGTTGAAATGGCTTGAAATGATGCAAGAAGCGATTGTCGGGCCGAGAATCGAGGAGTTGTTCAACAAAATCATGCACCGCGTCCTCGTAAGGACTATTAGGGCGGGTCCAGCTGGAGTGGGTTTTCGCCTCACGAACGGCTTTGAGCATGTAATCACTCAGGCGTTCGCGGAGTTGCCGCAGACCGTCAGCCGTTTCAGCCCCCGTTGTCCAGGCGCCCAGAAGTGCCTGATAAAAGAGATATTCATCGTTGGGGTGCGGTGCGGCACGGCTGTCCACCATTTGTTTCTTTTCCCTATTAATGCGGCTCCAAAGTGCCAGCGCCTCTGCCCATTGCTGAGGCATTTCCGAAAGCACATTGATGCGCGCCCGCGCATCTTCGCCGCGTTTAGTATCGTGCGTGGCGGTCGCAAGAAGCGACCCGGGCCAGCGCGGAAATTGCGCGGCGTTATACGCGTGGAACACCTGAACATCGGTCCCAAATTGGTCTGGGTTGCCGCCGACCTCATTTAAAGAAATGAGTCGGTTGAAATTGTAAAACGCGGTATCCTCCAACCCCTTCGCCATTAAAGGGCTAGTGAGCTGCTGAAACCGCATCACAAATTCCCGTGCGGCCTGAATCTCCGCGCTGCCAAAATCCGGGAATGGCTCCAACAGGAGGACCTGTTTGAGGAACTGTGCGATCGGATGATCCAATCCAGGCGCTCTGGCAAGTGCTGCATCAATCGCCGCAACGCAGTGATCCCGATCCATTGCCGTTATCTTATCGGTCTTTTCGTCAAGATAGGTTCGATACACGGGGAAACACGCGATTACCTCGACCAGCACTGTCTCCAATTGTTTGAGGCTAAAATCCTGACCGAGCAGCGTCGCACCGGCTAATCGCTGGAGTCGGCGCGCCAAAGACCCTAATTCACCGATAAAAGAACTGAACAAGACTTGCTTTTTGCAGGTGTATACCAAGTCGGCGCAATCAATCTGGCATCCAGTGAAGTCACGGTAGAGCGCATCAAAGTCTTGAGCCTGGTCACTATCTACAAACAGGCCGTTGACGCGGTTGAGAAAATCGTAACCAGTAGTTCCCGCTACAGGCCAATCCACACGCAAAACCTCGTCGCCGGTAAGGATCTTTTCTATAACGACATAGAGCGGAGTGTGTGACATCCCGACGGCAGCTTGGAGTCGTTCGAAATATTGTCTAGGATTCCACAAGCCGTCAGGATGATCGATGCGCAAACCAGTGACCCTGCGTTCTCGAATGAGCTCCAAAATCAAGCGATGCGTCGCCTCAAATACCTCCCGCCGCTCCATGCGCAGAGACACTAAATCTGTAATATCGAAAAATCGTCGATAATTGATCTCCTCAGGGCCAATTCGCCAATCGGCGAGGCGATAATGCTGTTGCTGGAGAATGCTGTGCAGGCGATCGAAGGAAGCGGGAGTATTGGTTTCCCCGTTCAGTGTCTCGAGCAAATCGGCCAGGTCCTCGCCCAGCTCTACCGAGTGCCGAATAAGTCCCTGAGTATGCAGTCTTAGTTTGCGGAAAACAACACCATCAAAGCCACCTCTTTCCTGAAAATCATGGAAATCACGAACCAACTGCTCCAGTTCGCCCAGGAACTTGTGGGATCGACGATGATTCGAGCCCCATGCCAAAAGTGCTTGCAGAATCTCGAAGTATGATCGCGACGAAACAGGAAACTTGCGTTCGTAATACGCTAGGGAAAATTCTCCATCAAACCCCAGTCGAAGCTTTCCGGTAGCCAGAACGGTTCCATAGTCGTCTTCCAACAACGGGAGTGTTACTTTTCCTTCGCATCCCGGCGCTTGCCAATCGATATCAAACCAATGTGCATAGGGGGATGCCAGTCCGCTGCGGAGCACGTCGAGCCACCATTCATTAGATAGATCAGCGCCCATGTGGTTGGGCACAATATCGAGCAGCAGGCCCATTCCCAATTGCTGCAAACCAGTCGTGAATTGTTCGAACTGAGCGCGCAATCCGAGCGCCGGATTCAACCTGGTAAAATCGCACACATCGTAGCCGTGGAGACTTTCCGGGCGGGCTTGAAATAGGGGAGAAGCATAGGCATCGGAGATGCCAAGTTCGTGCAAATACGGCACAAGTTCGGCGGCCTGCGCGAAAGTAAACTGCCGGTTGAACTGCAAGCGGTACGTCGCCCATGGCGTGCGCCCTGCCGAACTGCCCAAATTGCTCATCTCACGCCGCCAGTTTCACCCCCGCCGGCGCAGTTTTTAAATGGTTCACCGCAAATCCGAGCGTTTCGCCCAAACGGAAAAAATTCTCGAGCCAGGCCTGCGCCTGCTCATCGCCGCCGGCGGCGCGTTGATGGAATTCCGGCAGAGTTCTTTGGCACATCTCCCAGTAGGTGTTTTGCACCTTCCACAGGTTAAGGCCCAACGGGAGCGGCATCATCAGGTGGGCGAAACTTCGAAGCGCGCCCATCCGACCTGCTTCTCCAGCAGGGTCGTCGGCCAGTGCCTGGATCATCTGCTCCAACTTTTTGGTAACGACGAAACTGACCTGCGCGTCAAGGGCATGCGCTTGGCGCGATTGGGCTTCCTCGATCAGCGAGCGCAAGCGGTCCAAGTCCACCGGCTCGGCTTCCACTTGCCGCACGATATCGCTGTGCAGAACAAAATCCGACACGGTTTCCAGGCCGGCGGGCAACGGCGCACCGGCGCTCTGCAGGAATTTCATCAACGGGGCGTAGCGCTCGGCAATCAACCGGAAACGGCTTTCCAGATCTTCTCGCGTTGACGCGAGGATTTCATTTAAAATACGACGCTGTTCATCCTTGAAAAGCGACTGAAGCGAATAGGTGACGCTGCCGAAATGACGATCGATCGCCCGTATCATTTCGGGAAAATCGACGCGTTCGTACGCCGCTTTCAAATCCGTGACGATCGTCTGGTAAGCCACCTCGGACTCAAACTCCCGCACCGCACCGGTCAGGTTGTGCTCGCCCATATAGAAAATGCCGTAAACCAGGACCCGTGATTCGTGCGTGATCTCTGAGGTGACTTTAGTTCGGCCGACCGACAGGTGGGTCTTGCCCGAGCTGAGCACATGCCGATCTTCATCCTCGAAACGATAGGAAAAGATTCTGGTCGGAGTGTTGTACTGGTGGAACATGGAACTAATGGCGTAATGCGCGGCTGTTTTGGGCCAATCGATCATCGCCGGTTTGACAAAGCGGCTGAAAATCTTCCGGCCATCACCGGTCTCTGCGATGTTGCTTTTGGCGGTTTGATAGCGCTCGAGAAAACCTGGCTCGAGGTCTTTGCCAAAGATCTCCTGCGCTAGTTGCAGCGCGCGCGCCGCATACTGCACGACCTGAACGCTTTCGATCCCCGAGACTTCATCAAAGAACCAGCCACAGCTTGTATACATCAGCATCGCGTGTCGCTGCAACTCGAGCAGTTTGCGCACGGTCACCTTCTCCTGTTCATTCAACTCCCGCGAGGCATTCTCCGCGAAAAATCGATCCTGGGTTTCAGGCGAACGATCCAGGATGACCGAGATATAATCATTTCGCGCTTTCCACGGGTCCCGCAGGAACTCCTGGGCCTTCGCCTCATACAACGGCGACAACTCGTCGCGTAACCAGTCCAACGATTGACGCAAGGGCGCCCGCCAGCCCTGGTTCCAGCCTGGATGTCCGCCGCTGTTGCAGCCACAGTCGGTCATCCAGCGGCCGACGCCATGCACGCAACTCCACGAACTCTTCTCATGGATCTGCGCATCGTGCGTCGGCGGATGCTTTTCCAAGTACTCCCCGTAATTGGTCAACCGCGCGAGTTTTTGACTCTCGACGTATTGCAGCGCGTATGCCAGCGCCATCTCCCCATGGCGATGATGATGCCCGTACGATTCCCCGTCGGTCGCGACATTCACGAGTTGATCCCAAGGCCGCCGATCGTTAAAAGCGCTCATCAGGCGGTGCGCCAGGCGTTCGCCGCTCGTCAGCAGCCCTTCGAACGCAACCGCCTGCGAAACCGGTCCGTCGTAAAAAAACAACGCAATAGTCCGGCCCGATGGCAGTTTCATCCGATAAGGGCGAGTAGGATCAATTTGCCCGCCATTCACATCGCGGGAATTGCGTTTTCCAATCTCGCGGACGCGGCTGGCCTGAAAGGGGGAAAGCACCGTGAACTTGATTCCGAGTTCCGCCAACACCTCGAGTGTCGGCGCATCGGCGGCCGTTTCCGACAACCACATGCCTTCCGGTGTCCGCCCGAAGCGAGATTCAAAATCACGAATGCCCCAAAGCACCTGCGTGTATTTGTCGCGGGTATTGGCCAGCGGCAGGATCATATGGTTGTAAACTTGCGCCAGGGCGGAGCCGTGACCGGAGTAACGTTCCTGGCTTAAACGATCGGCCGCGACAATCGCTTCGTGCATCTCAGGCATTTTGTCCTTCATCCAGGCCAACAGTGTCGCGCCGAAATTAAAACTGATTTTGGAGTAATTGTTGGTGATTTCAGCAATCCGGCCCTCGCCATCCAGTATGCGTGCCGTCGCGTTGGGCGCGTAACACTCCGCCGCGATACGTTCATTCCAATCGTGGTACGGCGCCGCAGAATCCTGCAGCTCAACTGTTTCGAGCCAGGGATTTTCACGCGGCGGCTGGTAAAAATGGCCGTGCACGCAGATGTATTTTTCCATAAGTGTGGAACAACCCGCCGGGAACCGGCCGCATCAGGCAGGTCGACGGTGCGCCAAAATCGCGGAGAATCAGGCCAGGGTCAATTGGGGCAAACACCTGCGCGGATCCGGGCGACTAGGCGGTCCACATCGCGGGGACGGCAATCGCCCGGCAGGACCAGGTCGGCCCAGCGGGCCTGGGGGGCAACATAGCGCCGGTGCATCGGTTGCACCATCTGCCGGAACTGGCGCTTCACCGATTCTTTCGACCGGCCCCGAAGCCGTGTATCCCGGTCCAATCGCCGCTGCAAGCGCACTCGCATCGGACAATCAACATAGATCCGCCAGCGGAAGAAAGGTCGCAACGCGCGTCGGCGGAGAAGCCATAAACCATCAAGAATGATGAAACGCTTGGGCTGCAAGAGCTGTGTCGCTTTGAAGCGGCTGTGCGTCTTGAAATCATAGGAAGGGATGCGTGCGACACCACCTTTCATCAGAGAGCGCACCGCCGCCTCCGCCAACGCCCAATCAATCGCACCGGGTTGGTCGAAATTAATCCGTGCGCGGCGGGTCGGAGGCAAGTGAGAGCGATCGTGATAAAAACTGTCCAAACACAGGCGCATCGCATCGGGTGCCAAGGCTCTTTCCAGTTTCTTAGCGAGCCAGGTCTTGCCGGACCCGCTGCCACCGACGATGGCGATCAGCACCGGAGGAGCACCGCGGCGGGATGAGGGCATGCAGAATTATCCTGGTGGCTAGTCCCGCAGTCGCGGGAGGAAACAGGCAAGCACGGCGGCAGGCAAGAAAAGAAAACCGGCATAAAAGAGCACCGCGCGGTGATCGCCAACTTTAGAAAACAGGCCGAAAAAGACGGTGCCCAAGGCCGCGGTGATCCGGCCGATATTGTAGGAAAAACCCGCACCGGTCGTGCGCAAAAGCGTCGGGAATAAAGGTGGCAAATACATGGTGAAGAGAGCAAAAGCGCCCTGGCAGAAGCCGATTAAGGGGAACCAGAAAAAAAGCGCGACATGGTCGCGCGCCAAACAATAAGCGCCGAACATGGCAAAAAAATAGCCAAGGAACAGCATCACAATGGCCATTCGGTAACCTAGCCAGCGAGCCAACCACGCGGCGAAAAAATTTCCAGTAATCGAAAAAATCATCACAACATACATCGCGCCGCTAGCCAGCTGGTTCTTTTTAACGTCTGACCAGCTCAGCACTTCGGGAAGATTTCGCAGGTGTTGCTGATGCCAGAACATGAAGGCCCAATGTGCCGTCAGCGAAATACCACAGACTAAAACGACCCAAATCGTGATGCGGCGAGTCTCGCCACGAAACAGGTCGCGAATCGTCGGTTCCTGGTGATGCGCTTTCTGTTTGGCGGAGAGCCATTCCTCCGGTTCCGGCACAGCGCGTCGTATCCAGAGCACCAGCAGCGCTGGAAGCACGCCCACCAGAAACAAACAACGCGGCGGTGCAGATGCCAGTAGATAATTTGCCAAACCCGCGCCCAGAACACCCACATTCACGCCGCTTTGCAGCACTGCTGCAATCCATGGACGCCAGCGATGCGGCCAAGTCTCTGACAAGAGCGAAGCCCCGACGGCCCACTCGCCGCCAATCCCGAGCGCGGCCAGAAACCGGAAAATCATCAGATGCCACCACGACTGAGCAAAAAAGGAAAGGCCGGTAAAAGCCGCATAGGTGAGAATCGTTAAGCTCAACGCGCGGGCGCGGCCGAGGCGGTCACCAACACGCCCAAAGAACCCGCCGCCCAAGGCCCAGCCGAATAGGAACGCGGCCTGGATGATCGAGCCGTATCTGCCGACGCGTGCGTCAGTAGTGCCCGGTGCGGCTAGCAGTTGTGCCACAAAAGGGGCCGCCACGAGCGTATAGAGATGCATATCCAGCCCGTCGAACGTCCACCCCAGCCATGCCGCCACACCTGACCTCCATTGTTGCGCCGAGACCTGCCGCAACCCGCCCGGCTGCGAGACGACGCCTGGGGATTGCATTTCCGACGTGGCCATGCTGGTCTTCCTATGGTGCGAAAAAAACCTAGGGCCGCGAGCTAAAAAGCGCGCCGGAAGCAAACGAGGTCCAAGCCGACCAAATCCCGGACGAGCTTAGTGCATTTACAATTCAAAGGCGCAGGGACGGCCTGTGATCACAGTAGCCGCGAGTCTACGGCTTTGCTTCGTGAACGGGCTCGGATTCCTTATGACAAGAGTCGACTGACGGCTCGCCCTCTCGAACTGAAAACGAACGGTTCGGCCGCAAGTTGGATTTGCACGGCAGAGCACAGGTGACGAGGGTGCCACTCTTCTCCAGCGGCTGGATTTCTAAACGCGCCCCGATCGTGTTGGCACGATAATTCATTATTCGTAAACCCATGCGGTTCTTGGCAGCGACCGGCGGGGAAAATGGCAAGCCGTTGTTCTTTATCGTGAGGAAAAGCTGGTCATCGTGCCGGACGATGCTGAGGGAAACCTGGGTTGCCTTTCCGTGCTTAATCGCGTTGCTGACGGCCTCTTGCGCAATCTTGTAAAGTTGCACGGTCGTGTGCTTGGGCAGTTCCGGCAGTGTGCTTTTGACACTGAACGAGCAGTGGATCTCGAACATCTTTTTGACGTTCTCCGCCAATCCCTTCAACACCGTCGCAAGGTCATCGCCCTTTACATCCAGCGAGCTGAATTGATGGGCCAAATTGTGGGTATGGTTGATGATGTCTTCCATTAACGCCTGAATTTTACGCGCCTCGTTGCGGCAAGCGTGCCGGTCGTCCGCCAAGCGTTGCTCCAGGCCTTTCATCATCATGGACACACCGGTGAGTTTCTGCCCCAAATCATCATGCAGATCGAACCCGATACGCCGCCTCTCATTTTCAGCAATCTCGAGCAGTTCGTTTTCGAGCCGCTTGCGTTCGTCGATGACATTTTCCAGCTTGAGATTGGCGGCGCGCAAATCCGCTGTGCGCTGTTCCACGCGCATTTCGAGCTCCTCATGAGCTCGCAAAAGGTCAGCTTCCGATTTACGTCGCGCGCGGCGGACCTCCGCTTCACGCAATTCCCGTTCGACCACCGGCATTAGTCGGGCCAGCCGGTCTTTCATTATGTAATCATGCGCTCCCGCCTTCATGGCGGCAATGGCGGTCTCTTCCTCGATATAACCTGAGACTATAATGAATGGTACATCCAGGCCATGCTTTTGGACGGTCTCCAGGGCCTCGGGAGCGCTGAAATACGGCATGGCGTGATCGCAGAGGATGATGTCCCACACCTGTTCCCGTAAGGCCTGGTCCAAAGCTTCAGCCGTATAAACGCGTTTGGTCGTTGGTGCAAAACCACCACGCTCAAGCGCGCGCCTCAACAACAATGCATCCGGCTCCGAGTCTTCGACTAAGAGCACTCGCAACGGCCGGCCTAAGATTCGGGGAGATGCATTGCTACTGCTCTTCTCGCTGATACTCATGAGTCGCGTATCTTCGCTCTACGTCGGTGCAGAGAGGGCTGTAATCGGTTACTTAACCCATCGCTCGGTGTTATTGGGTCCGCAAGTCCTGAATTTGAGCTAAGCCGGTTGAAAAGTTTATGGGGTCAAACCCCTACATGGTTAGAACTTGCCCGGTACAACAAGGTTGGCCAAAGCATCAAAATAAAGGCTGGCCGTATTTTCGGTGGTGTCACTTGCTCCTGAGTAAGCGTCCATCCCCTTCTCTCAGCAGTGAAACCAAACCCCATTTCCCCTAAGATGATCCGCGCCCACAACTACCAGAGCGTTTTCGTACCTCGATTGCATGATGACGAAGAAACAAATGACGAACCGTTCATTCGTCATTCAAATTCCTTTCAAAATCTCCTTCCACCTCTTCCATGCCTCTTCACGCGCATCTTTGTTTGCCGCATTGGCGTCCGGTGCTTCCCCGGCGCGCATGAAGCCGTGACCGGCATCCTTGTAAACCACCGGTTGATAGGTTTTGCTGGCAGCCTTCAAAAGCTCTGTCGATTTGGGGACCGTTGCCGAAACGCGAGCGTCGCTTCCTCCGTAGAAACCATAGATCGGGCCGGAAATACGCGCGATATCCTCACTGCTTTCGGGACCGGTTCCGTAAAAAACAAAAGCTGCTTTCAGGTCCTTGTTGTTCGTCGCGAAGCGAAATGCCTGGCCGCCGCCCCAGCAGAACCCTCCGACTGTTGCCTTGCCGTTGCAGGCCGGCAAGTGGGTCACGTACTCCGTTACGGCATTCAAATCGGCGGTAACTTGGGCACTGGGAAGAGAAGATATTGCCTTGCGCACAGCGTCATTGCCTCCGAGCTCCGCCGTTCCACCCCCTCCGGGCGCGGCACCTGACAACAAATCCGGAGCTATAGCGATATAGCCGGCCTCCGCCAATTGGTCCGCCACACCGCGCACCCAATCGGTCAGCCCAAAAATCTCATGAATGACCACTACCGCAGTAGCCTTTTCCTTAACTTCGGGAAAGGCGATGAAACAGTTGAGCGTGCGATCGCCCTGCTTGACCTTAACCCATTCAAGGTGACGTGGTGATTTTTCCAAACGCGCTTTTGCCCAATCCTGAGCCGATGCGGTTATGGCAAAAAGAGTCCCGAGGAGAACGATAATCCGGTTCATATTTGTTGGAGTTCGCCCAAATTTAGACCAGCCACGCGGTGTTTGCAACGGTCGCCTGATGAAGTGGGGGTGACTCCTTGACGTAGCGGCTAAGAGGAGGGATTAATGTAATAACATTTATTACATTTAATATGAACTCGATTATCGAACTGACTCCAGCCAATTTTGAAGCTGAAGTGCTACAATCCCCCCAGCCGGTCCTCGTTGATTTTTGGGCTGAATGGTGCGGCCCTTGCAAGATGCTCGCGCCGGTGCTGGACGAGGTTGCCCGTGAACAAAGCGGACGCGCGAAAGTTGCCAAGGTGAACGTCGATGCCAATCCGGAATTGGCGGTCCGCTTTGGGATCCAATCGATTCCCGCTTTGCTCTACTTTATTGGTGGTGAGGTGCGGACCCAGACTATTGGCGCAACCAGCAAAAAAACAATCCTGTCCAACCTGGACAAGCTTGCCCAGGCAGCGTAAAACGCGCTAAATCGCACTGGTGGTCTAAAATACCTGCGGGAATGGCTTCGGCGGGTTGCGTAATCGTCTATCAAAGCCAAATTGACAGCAGGCTGATTGTGATGCCCTTCGCTGCAGACGAAATAGAACTGGTAATGCCGCTAATAGCCGAGCCGATTGCCGATACTCGCACGGCCGTGGCGATTGGTGATGCCGAAGGCGACTGGCTCTGCGCCTGGTGTCTTAGCCGCGTCGCCAACGAACGGGATCGTTTCAAGTACTGCGGCAAGGATCATTTCACGTTTGCCAACCCAGCGGGCATTCGTTTCGAGATTTTGACTTTTTCGACGACGGTCGGATGTCATCCGAACGGAGTTCCCACGCTCGAGAATACCTGGTTTGCTGGACACGCATGGTCCTATTGCCAATGCGATAATTGTGGCCAACACCTGGGCTGGTTCTATTCCGGGGAACACGAGTTCGCCGGCTTAATTATTGATCGGCTGGTTCGCGCCCATTTGGTAAGGAACTGAGCGGGTGCCCTAAAGAATCTCCAATACGATTAATTCTTCCCGCAGCAGTGCTTGTACTTCTTGCCGCTCTTGCAGGGACAAGGATCGTTGCGACCCACCTTCGGACCGGAACGAACCGGTTTAGCCTTTTCAACAGCTGCTGCGGCTTCTGTGACAATGTCGCTGCCTTGCGGCGGACCGTTGCGAGAAGCTGGCGCCGCGTTGGAATCGCTTGTCGTGCTGCTGCCGCCAAACGCGCTGGTGGATTGGTGAGTGGTGCGCTGGGGGACATTGCGCAGGAAGTTCTCAAATGCCATCAAACTGGAGGCGCTGCGGAAGATATTATGGCAAATCTCAGTTTTGATGTTGACCATGAGGTCTTCAAACAGCCCGAAGGCTTCGGCTTTGTATTCAATTAAAGGGTCGCGCTGGCCATACCCTCGCAGGCCAATGCTATAGCGCAGGCTGTCCATCTCATAAAGGTGTTCCTGCCAGAGTTTGTCGATGGCGCTAAGGATCGTGTAGCGCTCGACCTCTTTGAGGGCATCGGGATTCTCAAAACTGACCTTCAGTTCGTACGCTTTGCGAACGCTCTCCGAAATAAAGTTGCAAACCGCGAATTGCGCGGGGGTCAGTCCGTCAAAAACGGATCCCGGCACAGGCGATTCGTGGCCGGATTCGGCAGCCTTAATGATTTCGCCTTCCGGCATTCCCAGCGGGAAATTAAGATTAACCCAATCGGACAAAGACCGCAGTTTCCACTCATTGAAATCCGATTCAGCGTTCGTAAACTCTTCAACTTTCTGGATGACGACTTCCTCCATGATGTCCATCAGACGATCGCGGACATCGGCCGCATGGATAATCTCATTGCGGAAGCCATAAATGACCTCGCGCTGCTTGTTCATCACGTCGTCGTATTCCAGCGTCCGTTTACGGATTTGGAAATTGTGCTGTTCGACGCGTTTTTGGGCCTGTTCGATCGAGCGGTTAAGCAGCGGATGCTCGAGTTCCTGTCCCTCCTCGAGCCCCATTCGTTCCATGTACTTGACAATTTTGTCGGACCCGAAAAGGCGCATCAAGTCGTCTTCGAGACCGATAAAGAAGTGTGAAGAACCCGGGTCGCCCTGACGGGCACAACGGCCGCGCAGCTGGCGGTCAATGCGGCGGGCCTCATGGCGCTCGGTGCCAATCACATGCAATCCTCCGGCTTCGGCGACTCCGACGCCCAATTTAATGTCGGTGCCGCGGCCCGCCATATTCGTGGCGATTGTAACCGCGCCTCGCTGACCAGCTCGAGTAACAATCTCGGCTTCCTGCTGGTGATATTTGGCGTTCAATACGGAATGGATGATTCCCTCTCGCTTTAGCATGCGGGAGAGATGTTCGCTGACCTCGACGGAGATCGTGCCGACGAGAATCGGCCGGCCCTGGCCATGGATCTCTTTGATTTCCTTCAGGACGGCATTGTACTTCTCGCGTTTTGTCTTATACACCGAGTCGTTAGAGTCCTTGCGGGCAACCGGGCGATTGGTCGGGATGACCAGCACACCCAGTTTATAAATGTCGAGGAATTCGGAAGCTTCAGTTTCGGCGGTGCCGGTCATGCCGGCGAGTTTCTTATAAAGCCGGAAGTAATTCTGGATCGTAATGGTGGCCAGGGTCTGCGTCTCGCGTTCGATCGTGACGCCTTCTTTTGCCTCAACCGCCTGGTGAAGGCCGTCACTCCATCTTCGGCCGGTCATTAGCCGACCAGTGTTCTCATCAACGATGATCACCTTGTTGTCCTGCACCACATACTGCACGTCCTTCTCGTAAAGACAGTAGGCCTTGAGCAGCTGGGAAATGGCGTGAATCCGTTGCGCTTTAGTCTCGAATTCCTGCTGCAGTTTGGTTTTGGCCTCAAGCCGTTTTCGCGGATCGGCTTCGGGACCGGCATCGATTTCGTGGAGCGCAGTCGTCAGATCCGGCAGCATGAACGCATCCGGGTCTTTGGGGCTCAAATAATTGCGGCCCTTCTCGGTCAGGTCAGCCTCATGACTCTTCTCGTCAATTGCAAAGAAGAGCTGCTCCTTCTCCGCATAGAGCTCAACCTTTTTCTGATCGGCATGCAGTTGCAATTCCGCCTGGTTCATCAGGCGCAAGTTCTCTGGGTTTTCCATCAGCTTCATCAGCCCCGGCGATTTGGGCTGGCCAAGCTTCACACGGTACAGCAACAGGCCGATTTCGCGTTCCAGCGCGTCAGCATTCTGAACATTCGAACCATCCTCAGGATGGAGCTTGGGCAGCAGGTCCTCGGCTTCGGACAGGAACCGGTTGCAGAGGCGTTCCTGGACCTGGAAAATCGACTCCACCTGGGATTTGAAATTTGCGTATTGCTCGTCGTAAGTGACGACGGCCGGCCCGCTAATAATGAGGGGCGTGCGCGCTTCATCGATCAGAATCGAGTCGACTTCATCAACAATCGCATAGTAGTGGCCGCGCTGCACTTGCTCCTCTTTGCGGGCCGCCATGCCGTTGTCGCGCAGGTAATCGAAACCAAATTCGGCGTTGGTGCCGTAAGTAATATCGCAACCGTATTGATCCCGCCGAACACTGGGTGGTTGGTCGTGAAGAATGCAACCGACACTCAGACCCAGGAATTTATAGACTGCCCCCATCCATTCACTATCGCGAGCTGCCAAATAATCATTGACTGTAACGACGTGCACACCACGTCCGGTCAAGGCGTTCAGGTACACCGGCAGCGTAGCGACGAGAGTCTTGCCTTCGCCGGTTGCCATTTCGGCGATCCTTCCCGAGTGCAGCGCGTAACCGCCGATAAGCTGCACATCAAAAGGGATCATCTCCCATTTGAGCGGATGCTCACGAACAATGATTTCCGTCCCGCATAGTCGCCGGCAGGCGTTCTTAACCACCGCAAATGCTTCCGGCAAAATTTCGGTCATTCGGCTCGCAAGCTCCTGATAATCCTCAATCTTTGAGAGCTCCTCTTTCCAGGCAGCGGTCTTCTGGCGCAGAACATCCTCTGGCTGTTTTTGGAGTTCCTCTTCCAAAGCGTTGATGTTGGCCACCAACGGGCGCAACCGCCGAACTTCGCGGTCATTCTTAGAGCCGATAATTTTCTTTACAATAAACCCTATCATGGTCGATTCGAAGACTCAGACGCTACGAGAACAGTGGTGAGGCGTCAAAGACATTAGAAACTCTAGCTTGGCTGGGCAAAATTTCAAGGAAGCTGGCCCTGTAACGCGGGCGTCCACGCTGCGAGTCAACCCGGCGCCCCGTCAGCCTTCTTTTACACCAGACGGGAGACCGCTTGTACTCGCAGGGGAGTACCCAGCGCTACTGTGGCTGTAGCCAAGCCAAGCGCGGATCATCTTGCAAATTAACGAGATCGCGCCGATCGCGACACACCCCCAACCAAACCAATCACCATGACGAGTATAGAAAGTTAGCTCGTGGCTTTGGCCTGGAGCGGGAATTGGAATTTCAGCTAAAAGGTATCCACTCCCGTAGACGCTACCACGGCCGTCATGAAACACATCGCGTAATCGGCCTTGGACGTCGATCCAACACGTCAGGCCATTGTTAGCGCAGCGCACCAGCGGCACCCCATTTTCGACCGTTCGAAACACAGCTGTCAAAGCCTGCTGCCATTGCGCCGCGCTCTCATCAAACCAACCGTCATTAGTAATGTTGACCAGGAAACTGGTCTCGGGACGCACATCCTTGCGAGCCAAGTGTGGAAAGGTGTCTTCAAAACAAATCAACATGGGTGTCTGGACTCGCAAATCGGTCAGCTCAAATCGGGCGGCGTGGGTTCCTGGCGTAAAGCCCCCTTCGATGGGGGTAAAATATTTCAGAAACGGGAGCCAGGATTGCAGCGGCAGATATTCGCCAAAAATGACCAGATTGCGTTTCACATACCGCTCTACGAGCTTGCCCTCAGGGCTAATGAGAAAGCTGCTGTTGAAGTAATCTGCGTCGTCAGGGTTTTTTGCAGCACGTCGTGGTTCGGCATCGTCGGAGCCGACGATGAGCCAGATATGATGCCGGCGCGCCAGCGCGGTGGTGGCTTCGAAGGTTTCTTGATCATAGCGCAGCAGCTTGGGCACGGCACTTTCCGGCCAGATCATTAAATCCGTTTGGTTAGTCAACGCCTGCTCGGAGAGTTGGAGCAACTCGCGGAACCGATCGGCGCTCTTGCTTGCGTCCCAAATCAGGGTCTGGGGAATGCTCGGCTGCACAAGTGTGACCCTAATGGTTCGCCCGCGCGGCTCGACGTGGTTGAGTCGGTGAAAACCCAGATTGAAAAGGATCGCGACGACGAGAATCGGAAGACAAATCTCCCCAAGCCAGATTGAGCGTGTCGTTGGGCGGCGAATCATCATCAGGCCGGCCGAGAGCAATGAGAGCGACAGCCATACTACCAGGAAAGAAATCCCATAAACACCTGTAACCGACGCCATCTGAATCAAGGGAACCATGCGGTATTGCGACACGCCGAGCAGGTCCCAGGGAAAGCCTCCGAACACTCGCGCGATGAACATTTCGAGCGCAACCCAGGCAGCAGCGCAGGAAAGAGTCCAGAGTGTCCTTCCGCTCCAACTTCTCGGCAAGATTCCGGTCAATCTCTCGTCGTCATTGCACACTAAACCAGCGCGGGTAGACTGCAGACTCGCGCCAGGCTCCTGATTGTTGCTTTCATTAACGGTTGAGCCATGCTCTTTGGCTTCTGGCTTCTGAACTTTGATCTCGAGACCTCGCATCCTTGCTACCATCCAAACCCAAGTCCCAGTGTATAGCGAGAGAAACGCACTAAGCGCAATCCAGCCCAAGGCAGGCGCCAATGGCAGACCATGCCAGCGATAGGGGATCAGCAATAACCAGTACAACATGCTGAGGTAATGCGCCAGTCCGGCGACGTACCCGATCCGGAAGGTCTCGGCGCCCTGTTTGCCCAACACCCCGGCGATTATCAAACCTGGGGCGATCCACGCAAACCCCGCTATGCCGACGGGCGGGAACGCTGCGCTCCAAAGCAACCCAGCAGCTATTGCTATAAGATAGCGACTTCGGAAAAGTGGAGTTGCTCCGAGCGGATTCACCGGGCGCAGCTTGCCTCAAAATATCGGAAAAACAAGCGACCAACCTCGCAAACACGGGCAGGACGAGTGCCAGAAGTCTGCAATTGTCTATTTCCGTCTTTATGTGCATGGATTAGCGGCCGGTTTTGGATCTTAAAATCACTTTGCAGAAACCGCGGAGCAGTTCTAGGCTGCGCCTGGATTCAAGAATCTATGCAAACCATGCTGTTGGGAGTGAGCTCGTTGCGCAGCAGCCGCCTGGCCTATGGCTGCTGGAGAGTCGCAGGAACGTGGGATCCGGCTGAGGTGAAGGGGGAGAACCGGGCAGCCGGTCAAAGAGCAATCCTGGCCGCTTATGAGGCGGGCTATACGCTGTTTGATAACGCTGACATTTATTGCGGCGGGGAGGCCGAGCGCATCCTGGGTTCGGTGCTCAAGGAAGTCAGCGGGATGCGAGATCGTGTTCTGATTGCCAGCAAGTGTGGTATTCGCCCGGCGGGCTCTCCGCAACCGGGTTCGCCACAGCGTTATGATTTTTCGGCCGAGCACATCCGCTACTCGTGCGAACAATCTTTGAAACGGCTCGGCATCGAGCAAATTGACCTCTACATGCTGCACCGGCCGGATTACCTCGCCGACCCGGAAGAGGTAGCCAAGGCGTTCACCGACTTAAAAGCTGCCGGCAAAGTGCGCTATTTTGGAGTCAGTAATTTCCGTCCCAGTCTAGTGACAGCGCTTCAAGTAGCTTGCTCGCTCCCGCTGGTCGTGCATCAAATCGAGATTAGCCTCGCCAAGCTAGATGCGTTCACCGACGGTACGCTGGATCAATGTCTGATTGAAAAGATCACGCCGATGGCCTGGAGCCCGCTGGCGGCGGGTCTGATCGGCGCCGGAGCCAGCCGGCTGTTACCTTCGCAGAAAACTTACCAAGTGGACAAGTTTCTCGCGGCACTGGACGGCCTGGCAAAGGAACGAGGAGCCAGCCGAGTCGCCGTGGCGCTGGCCTGGCTGCTGAAGCACCCCAGCAAGATCCAGCCGATCGTTGGCTCGATTAGCCCGGAGCGCATTCGAGATGCTGCCAAAGCGGACCAATTGGAGCTAACGCGCGAGGAGTGGTATCGGCTGTTGCTCGCGGCTCGGGGCGAACCCCTGCCCTAAACCAGAGTCGATCTCAACGACGATGGCGGAACACAGCAGTCAATCTGAAGAGCGCCTCCGTCTGTTTGTTGCCATCGCGGTTCCCGAAAGTGTCAAAGCCGAAATAACGAATGCACAAAAATGTTTGAGTCAGGCCTTGCCTCGAATCTCCGCCCGGTGGACCAGACCCGACCAATTTCATCTGACGTTACGGTTCCTCGGAAATGTGCAGGCAGCGTTAGCGGAGCAACTCATTGATTCGCTCCGCACAACTTGCGAGTCCATTTCTCCTTTGGAATTGCGAGCCAGCGGCCTTGGGTTTTTCCCCAGCGCCAAAGCGCCGCGGGTCGTGTGGGTCGGGGTGCAGGATAATAGAAATCAACTTCAGGAATTGCATTCGGCCGTTGAACAAGTCACAGCCAGGTTCACGAAAGAAAAAACTGAAGAACGATTTAATGGCCACATTACTTTGGGCCGGCTGAAGGACCTGCGGCGCCTTGAAGCAGATATTCTCACCAAAGCCGGAGAACGATTTTCGGCAACCTCGTTTGGCCAATGGACCGCGCGCGAGATCCATTTGATGTGCAGTCGGCTTTCCTCCCAGGGCGCGGAGCACATGTTATTGGCAGCGATTCCTCTCGCCGGGTGTTGAGATTCTCGAAATAAGGCCGGATTCGATCCACAGGGCCGTGGAACCCGGCGTTCTGTTCCTGGAATCCGGCACTCGCGCCTCGTTGATCTTTCGCTTGACCCCTCGTCCACCGTGGGGCAAAGCTTCATGCACAGTCCAGAGCAACACGTCTCATATCCCGCAATGAGCCAGCTTTCGCAGAAACGATCGGAGGACTTCCTCAAGATCAGCGAGCAGTTTCAGTTGGGCGGACTGACGACCGAATCGTCACATTCGGTGACGACGAAACTAAGTGAGGTCGCCAAACGCGACATTGCCGCCGCATTGGCGCTGCTGTTCCAGGCAGATGAGGACGTGATGAAAACCTACCGGTCGTTTATTCAATCGGGACGCGTCGAAAGCATCAAAGACAGCCTGATGCACGCCCTAATAAATGGAGGCCGGCTTTTTTTCACCGGCTGCGGGTCAACGGGCAGGCTGAGCATTCAACTGGTTTCTATTTGGCGCGATTTTTGGCAGCGCCAGCGCGCACGCGATTTGCGCTGTTCGCCCCCACCGCAGGACCTGGAGGAACGCGCCCTGGCGGTGATGGCCGGCGGCGATTTTGCCCTAATCAAAGCCGTCGAAGGCTTCGAAGACTTCACCGCGTTCGGCAAACAGCAGCTGAGTGATCTGAGCGTTTGCAACAAAGACGTCGTATTTGCAATCACAGAGGGCGGCGAGACGTCGTTTGTTATTGGGACCGCATGGAAAGGGGTCGAAGCCGGCGCCAAGGTCTATTTCGTCTACAATAATCCCGACGAAATTCTCTGCCGGCACGTCAAGCGGAGTCGCGAGGTCATCGAGGAACCGCGAATTGAAAAGATAAATCTCACGACCGGCCCGATGGCGATTACCGGGTCAACCCGGATGCAAGCTACCAGCATTCAACTGGCAGTGCTGGTGACCGTCTTGGAAATGGTCGTGCGCGACCTGATGAAATCCTTCGAACCGCGAGGGCATTACGCGCTGGATTCACATGCCGTGCCTGCGGAGTTCCTTGGCAACCTGGCTGAAATGCACGCGTTCCTGAAATCATCGCCCGTGCTATCCCAACTCACCCGGCTGGTTGCGTTGGAGGAAGTGACCTATCGGGCCGGCCAGAGGAGCACCTATTTCGCTGACCGTCTCGGGATCGATGTATTAACGGACACGACGGAGCGGGCGCCGACCTATTGCACGCCGCCATTCCGCAAATTTGACGATGCGACCGCGAGTGAATCCTGGGCATTCTTATGCATCCCTTATTCAGAAAGCGCGGTTGCCTGGGAACGTCTCATCAAACGCAAGCCACGCTGCGTCGAATGGTCTGCTGAGGAGGTACGTAGCCTGGTAGGGGGACAGCAGTCAGCCCAAACGATCGAGACGATCCGCCGCATCGGTTATCCCGAATTGATGCGCTTCAAAATTGGCCTTGATGGTCTTCCTTATCGCCCGTTGAGCAAAGCGGATTCGGCTATCGGCATTATGGTAGAAGAGGAGAGGGCCTCGTTATTATCGACGAACGGGTTTTTGCGCACGCAGCTTGAAAATGCCCGCAAATCCGGCACTCGAACCGGACTCGTTTATTTTGGACATGAGGGCTCGCTTAAATCGGTCGCCGATTTTATCAACTCCTGGGATCGCGAATGCGTCTCTGTTTTGGTGCCTTTGCCTAAGACCGAGTTTCTGTTGAATGGAGTAATGCGCGTAGGAGTGAAGCTGTTGCTCAATGCGCTATCCACCTGCACGATGGTGCGACTCGGGCGCGTGATGGGCAACTTCATGATCTGGGTTGTGCCGAGCAATTTGAAGCTGATTGACCGCGCGACACGCTACATCGAGAAACTCACGAGCTTGCCTTACAACGAGGCCAACCATCTCCTGTTTGAGGTTATTGAGTACGTCGAACCGCGCATGAAAGCCGATAAAGCCTATCCACCAGTCGTAGGCCTCGCGGTCACGCGTATGAAACATGGTGTCGGGAACCGGGAGGCGGAACAGCGATTGATGTCGGGACAAATATAGGATTGGAGTCTATCAGCGTTTTGGAGTGCGTCAGTGCTCTGGCCCTTTCGGATAGCCGCCCGCAGATTCAAAGCGCCAGGGCACTGGCGCACTCCAAAACGCTGACGCGCAATCCTAAACCGGTAACAAACAAACTTCGGGATTGCGAAACCGCGTCGACTTGCTTAGCCATAACCCCTATGAAATCTGAATTCCCTAATCCCCAATGCCAAAAGCCAATCGTTTACCCGCGTACGCCGATCTCTGGAGCATTCGATTTTCGAATTTCGGGCTTCAGGTTCCATATTTTCGCCAGCCTCCTGATTTTTGCCGTAACATCCTGTGCTTTCTTTGGCAAACATCCCGCCGGCACGCCCCCGCCCGGCTTCACCGCCCTATTCAATGGGCAGGATCTTACCGGCTGGTGGGGCGCTGAAACTGAAGACCCGCGCAAATACATGGCGCTTCCAGCCGACGAATTCAAAAAGAAACATGACGATAGCCTGAAAGACATCCAGCAGCATTGGAGCGTTCAAGGCGACGAGTTGGTCAACGATGGCAAAGGGCTCTATCTCACGACGGACAAATATTACGGCGATTTCGAATTGCTCATCGATTACCGAACCGTCCCGCTCGCTGACAGTGGCATTTACCTCCGCGGTTGCCCACAGGTCCAAATTTGGGATTCGACTGAGAAGAACAAAATCGAGCTGGGTGCGGACAAAGGCTCCGGAGCGTTATGGAATAACAGCCCCGGCGCGCCGGGCAAGGACCCTTTGGTGCGGGCGGATAAACCATTTGGGGAATGGAATCATTTTCGCATCATCATGGTTGGTTCGCGCGTCTGGGTCTGGCTCAACGAAAAGAAAACGGTCGACGGCGCGTTGATGGAGAACTATTACGATCGAAAGCTGCCGGTTCCGCCCAAGGGACCGTTGCAACTCCAAACGCACGGCGGCGAAATCCGCTGGCGCAACCTTTACATCCGAGAAATCGGTTCGGATGAAGCAAACAAGCTGCTGCGCGGCAAGGATCCTGCCGGTTTTGAATCTGTGTTCAACGGGAAGGATTTCGACGGCTGGGCCGGACCCGTAAATGAATACCAGGTGAAGGATGCCGCCATCATGTGCCGGCCTGGCAAAGGCGGCACGATCTACACCAAAGGGGAATACGGCGATTTCGTCGCACGGTTGGAGTTTAGGCTGCCGCCAGGCGGAAATAACGGTTTGGCAATTCGCTATCCCGGACAGGGGGATACGGCTTACGACGGCATGTGCGAACTCCAGGTGCTGGATGACAATTATGAGAAGGCCACCGGCGACAAAATTGATCCGCGCCAGGCGCATGGTTCGGCTTACGGCATGAGGGCAGCCCATCGCGGCTACCAACATCCTATTGGCGAATGGAATTACGAAGAGGTCACGGTTAGAGGCTCGACGATCAAGGTCGAACTGAATGGCACCGTCATTCTTGATTGCGACCTGAGCAAGGTGAACGACTATCTCGCAGGCCATGAGCACCCGGGCAAGAACCGCACCAAAGGCTACTTCGGCTTTGCCGGTCACAATGACCCGGTGATGTTCAGGCACATCTCGATCAAAAAACTTTAAATGATGCTACCCGGAGCCCAGAGCTGTGGATCCGGAATGCAGCCGAAGGGGTAGCATGAATCGCCGAACTGTGGGCTTGATCCTGCTGAACGCCGCGGGCGTTTTAGTCATCCTCGGCGCATCGTACGATTTACTGGTACCGTCGATTCCCGCCAATCACGTGGCTTATCTTGGAGCACTCGATCCACGTTACGCCGAGTTAGACTTGGCGTTGCTCCGGTCGATCGGAGGATGCCTACTGGCTGTTGGCGTGACCGCGCTAATTCTGGCCAACGGCCCGGTCCGCCGCGGCGAGGGCTGGGCGCGGGTGGCCGTCGCAATTCTCGTCGGAGTATCTGAGGGGAACAACGCCTACCGGATGTATCCATTCGGCTCGCGGTGGTATGGGCCGCTTGGGTTCGCATTGCTGACTGTCGCGGGAGCTGCCTTGGCGGGACCTTCGAAACCTGGTTTGGAGCTACGCCAGCCGCCGCAGCGAGATGCCCCGCCACCTTGAATTCGGCGTTCACCCCCAAAGTCTCTGGGGATAAACTCCTCTTTCGATCAGGCGCTGAATCCCGGAGATCACCAAAGCCCGATCTGCTTTGTAGGTAATGCCGAACCACGAATCGGGTGTGCGCAGAACCTTAACGTTGGATTCACCGGCGGTCACCAGGCCGCCAATTACGGAGGAGAGAAAAAACTCGGCTCTTTCGTCCTGGCGATTTGACTTGAGAAATTCAACGAACTCCCGCGCGAGCAGGGGGAAGATCTGGGATTGGAAACCCCACATATTTAAGGAGACGATTTCATCGCCGCTCAGCGGATGAACCCCGGCCTGGTCTGTGTACTTGGCAGCATCGCCATCTCGCTCGATCCGGGTAAGCTCAACGACATCTTCGAGAAAGCCGTCGGGTCCGACTCGGCAAAAGCCGCGCGCGACACTCCCAAAATCTGACAGCGTGTTGCGCAGTTGAAAGCCGACCATGGCATAATCGCGCGTGTTTGATTGCAAGTGCTGGGCGAGCACTCGAAACGATTCGGCGCCGTAAAAATCGTCGGCGTTGATTGCGGCAAAGGGTTCGCGAACCGCCTCCGCGGCGACCAGCACCGCATGGCCGGTCCCCCACGGTTTTTGGCGATTTGCCGGGACATTGAAACCAGCCGGCAGGCAATTCAGCTCCTGATAGACATATTCGACCGGAACGCGTTGTTCGTACCGCCGCCCTATTTTGCTCTTAAAGTCCCGCTCGATCTCGCGCCGAATAACAAAGACCACCTTGTCGAATCCGGCGCGAAGCGCGTCAAAAACCGAGTAATCCATCAAGGTCTCGCCACTCGGACCGATCGGATCGATTTGTTTCAGGCCGCCATAACGGCTGCCCATGCCGGCGGCTAAGACTAATAAGGTCTTTGCCATCACGGTCTCGAAACAGGGGCCGTTAGCGACTGGCGTCGATAATTGACCCCCATTTCATCAAACCGGCGACCATGGACCTGGAGGCGCCGGAAGAAGTCATCGTAGTTGCGCGTGCCTGCAGGTGACCAGGCGACCTCCGCCAGCGCACAGAGGCGCGGGAACATCATATACTCCGCATGTCTCAGCGAACCGATGTACTCGGTCCACAGGTTGCCTTGTGCGCCCAATATATGAGAATGGAACTGAGGCGGAAGTCCCGCTGGGATTGGTTCAAACGCATAAACCCGCTCTAAGGGCAAATAACCGCCTATCGCCTTTGGTTCAGGGTGATTCGTCGCTTGGTAATAATCCAGATAACAGTAGTCGGTTGGCGTCATCACCACATCGTGTCCGGCAGTCGCGGCTTCTACGGCTCCGCCGATCCAATCCATGATCGCGGCATTTTGCGCCAGACCGCCCTCCCGAATTTCACTCCATCCAATCAAGTTTCGATGCCGAGCATTAAGAAACTTCTCAACCCGACGGACGAAATAACTTTCCAGTTCGTGCTCGCTTTTCAGTCCTTCCCGTTGCATGCGCGCCTGGCATCGTGGACATTTATGCCAATTATCCGGCGGCACTTCGTCGCCACCAATGTGGATGTACTTGCCGGGAAATAGCGCACAAACCTCCGCCAGCACATTTTGCACAAACTCGAACGTCTCGTCTTTACCGGCGCAATAGACCCCGGCATAAATGCCGCCGCCGATATCGGTATTATAGGGCCCACCAAAACAACTGAACTGCGGGTAAGCCGCCAGGGCCGCGCTGGCGTGACCCGGCATCTCGATTTCCGGCACGATGGTAATATTACGCGCGCGGGCGTACCCAACGAGCTCACGCACCTGCGCTTGGGAATAGAATCCGCCGTATCGGCCATCGGGACCGTACGCATTGCTTTCTTTAGGATCCAATCCGAATCCGATGTTCTTTCGCCACGCGCCGGCCTGGACCAGGCGCGGGTATTTTTTGATTTCAATTCGCCAGCCTTGATCATCGGTGAGGTGCCAATGAAAGGTGTTGAGTTTGTACAAAGCCATGAGGTCAAAAACCTCTTTGATCTCAGTCGGGCTGAAAAAGTGCCGTCCGACGTCCAGCAGAAACCCGCGCCAGACAAACCGTGGCCGGTCCTCGATTTGTAGGCCAGGTAGAGTCCAATCCACGTCCTGTACGCGATTGGTGGCCAGTGCCTCCGGTGGAAGGAGTTGCAGAAGCGATTGCACCCCATAAAACAAACCGGCTGATTGAGTCGCCCGAATCGCGATGTCCCCTGGAGTGACTGAAAGCGTGTAGCCTTCACTGCCGAGAGCTGCTTGTGCGTCCCGAGTCGTCAACAGAATCGCATTAGTCAGTTCGCGAGCAGATCCAATAACCTTCAGGTTATATGTGGTAGAACGACGAAGATGTTCACTTAGATAATCGCCTAATACACGCGGTGCCCCATCGCACACAATTCGGGTATCTCCCCTGATGTGGAAAGCGCCTTCACGTTTTTCGATTTTTCCCGGCTGCGGAATGATGGCGGAGTCCAAAGAGCCCGCGGCGCACTTAACCACACAACATGAAATCCCCAATAAAAGAACCAACAGCGCATCAACAGGGACTCGCGATAACACGCCATTGTTTTGGTCGGCGACTGTCCTCTGTCGCTTGCTGCTGCGAACAAACCTAATCGACGGCGCCAGCCAACTGGCGCAGTCCGGGATGTTGCAGAATTGTTGTGTGTTTGTCTGCCGCCGGCTATTGCGGCCTATTTCTCTAATGAGCGCTGCTGGATGTTTCATGAGTTGCGGACTGGGATGAGGCGTCTGCGTCTGGAACTCCAGACCAGAGGCGCCGAATGACAGCGAGCAGGACGAAACCACCGGCGACGAACACAGCCAACAACACGAGCGCGGCAGTCGTTCGACCATACAAAAAGTTCCCCACGGTGAACAGTCCCGACCAGACGACTGCGCAACCGGCCGCCCAACCCACTAATGCCAAGGGTATATTTTCTCCGCTCGCCTGCTCTCCCGCTTTGAGACCGGCGACCGCCTGGATAGGGCGCCAACCGGGACCGAACGGTTTGACGCGGCGATAAAACTCGATCAAAGTGCGGCGATCAGTTTGCGGCGTCGTAAAGGCGACGATGAGCCAGCAAATCGTCGTCGCCGCAATAGTAATCGGCAGATCCAAACTCAACACACCTCCGAATAGAGCCGTGCTAACGCCCATTTTGTGCAGCACAAACAGTATCATGGAGACCAGAAACGAACTGATCATGGCAGCCACCTCGCACCAGGCATTAATCCGCCACCAAAACCAGCGCAGCAGGTAGAGCAAACCGGTCCCCGCGCCGATTTGCAGCATTATATCAAAAGCATCCTTGGCCGTTTCGAGAAAAAACGTTAATGCGGCGGCGCAAAAGAATAACCCGACGGTCGCCATACGGCCCATCCAGACGTAATGTGCTTCCGTACCATCAGGCTTTAGAAAACGCCGATAAAAATCGTGCACCAGGTACGAGGCACCCCAATTAAGATGGGTCAGGATCGTTGAGGAATTTGCGGCAATGAGTCCGCCGACCATCAAACCCATGAAGCCTACCGGCAGGAACCTCAGCATGGCCGGATAAGCGACGTCGTGGCCCAGCAACCGAGGATTGAGGTTGGGAAATGCCTTTTGGATGTCGGCCAATTCGGGATAGACCAATAAGGAGCACAATCCCACAAGAATCCATGGCCAGGGACGCAATACGTAATGCGCGAGATTGAAAAACAGCACGGCGCCGAGAGAATCCTTTTCGGATTTTGATGCCAGCATCCGTTGCGCGATATAGCTGCCGCCGCCCGGTTCGGCCCCCGGATACCAGACCGCCCACCATTGGACCGCAATCGGCATAATGAAGACAGTTACAGCGACGTCCCAATTATTGGTGAAGCTCGGCAGCACATTCAGGTAATTAATACCATTGGGACCGGTTTTCGCTGAAAGCGCGCTGATCAGCGCAGGCATGCCGCCAATGTGCTTGACGGCGAACCAGGCGGCGGCGATGACCGCAGTCATCTTGACGAAGAATTGGATCATATCGATCACCAACACGCCCCACAGTCCCGAATGTGCGGCGAACGCGACGTTTAAAACTCCGCAGATCAGCAACGTCTGCCAGCGTTCGAGTCCAAACAAAACCGCGGCGATTTTGCACGCGGCGAGAAAAACGGTCGCCATGATGAAGCAATTGAAAAACAGCCCGAGGTACACAGAGCGGAATCCGCGCACAAAACCTGCGGCTTTGCCCGAGTAACGAATCTCGTAGAACTCGAGATCAGTCATAACCCGCGAGCGTCGCCATAGCCGGGCGTAAAAGAAAACGGTAGCCATGCCGGTCAGAGTAAAGGCCCACCAACACCAATTGCCGGCGACCCCTTGTCGGCGCACGATATCGGTCACCAGGTTCGGCGTATCACTGCTGAAAGTGGTCGCTACCATCGACAAGCCCGCCAGCCACCACGGCACGGAACGGCCTGAAACGAAAAACTCGGAAGTATTCTTGCTGGCACGCCGTCCAAAAAACAGTGCCGGGAAAAAACAAATAATGAGGGTAATCAGGACGATGACCCAATCGATGACTTGCAGTTGAATCGCGCTATTGTTCATCATCGCGTGCTCATTCGGAGTCAACGGCCGGCCTCACCTTGCAGCCAAACATCCACTCGCGGCGTTTCCCAATTATACGGCTTGTCCAAAATATCCAGCTTTCCGTCGCCATTAAGGTCGCCGACGCGTGCTTCGTGGAAACCGATGCCAGTGGCAAACACCGTCGGACGGAAGTTTCCTTTCCCATCTCCGAAAAAGATCCATGCGGTTGCGGACGGATTGTCCGGAGCCGTCTTGCTCTCCGACCACTTGGCCATCTCGGCGGCAAAAATATCCAGATGACCGTCCCCGTCGACATCAGCGACCTGAAGGCTGTGTCCGTGAACTAGATCGCGCTCGACCAACTCGTGTCCGACCCAATCCTTGCTCGTTTCAGGATTGCCGACGCACTCGTACCAGCGCAACCGGCCAATGCCGTCGCCTGGGGCTATAACGATCTGAGCGTATCTGGCCGGCTTGAATTTTCCCGCGGCAATGCGCCCGCCGATTGGCGCGACCTGAATCGGCTCAAACTTTTTCCCGCCGCGATGTTTAAACCACACGTTCCCTGCTAACAAGTCGACTTTACCGTCACCATCTATATCAAAGGCGGCCATCCCCTCCGGATACTTGAACTCCGAGTTTCGCTCTGAGCCTGCCTGCCCTGAAAAGATCTCGGTCAGAGGCCAGGATTCGGCAGTTCGAGGATCGGCCGGTATCTCGGCGAGAAAGATTCTCCTGGCTCCTTGATTCCAGAGCGCCAACTGCGGTTTGCCTTGCCCTAAAAAATCTCCAAAGGCCTGGTCATGATGTTGGCTCGCGCCTCCTTTTTTAATAACATGTCGTTTCCACGGCACTTTTGGGTCAAACTTAGGATACGGATTTTCCCACCACCAGACTTCATTACTTTGCCAATCGCCCCCGAAAACGATATCCAAGTCACCATCACCATCGATGTCATACACGGCACCCCCGGCTTCGACGGTGAGGAACGAAGGATCGAGCACGTAACGATCCCAGCCGGGAGCTACACGCCGGTACCAAACCAGAGCGGGAGCGACCTTTCGAAAACTAATAACAAAGTCATTGGTGCCATCCCGATCCAAGTCAACGATTAAAGCGCCGGTTTGTTCGGTCGAGGTGCCAGGGAGAGGTAAGTCACCAGTCGAACTGGAAAGATGGCGCCAGGATAGGTCAGCTGCGCTGCAACTTACAGCAAGAACCAGGATGGGAAGCGACAGCTGAAGGCGCATAAATCGAATAAGTCCAATCAGTATCAGACATGCCCGACTGAAGTAAAGTTTGTTTGAGTACTTGACACGACCATTGAGCGGTTCTTAATTAACCTATATGGATCCAGTTATCATCAACTTATCTGCGAACCAACTCCGGCGGGCGGCCGAACTTAAGCAGCAGATTGAAGCACTCGAAGACGAATTAAACCAGCTGCTTGGGGCTCCCGTTCGGCCACTTGGAAATGGAACACCCAGGAAACGACACCTAAGTGCCGCGGCGATCGCTCGGATCCGAGCCGCACAAAAAGCGAGGTGGGCGAAAGTTCGACGCACCTCCCCAAACAAAAAGTCTCGACGGCGGATGACCGCCGCTGGCCGTGCGCGCCTGGCCGAAATAGCACGGGCACGATGGAAGGCCGCCAAAGCGCAAGGCAAGAGCGCGCTCTAATTTGGATGCCACCTAATTTGGATGGCACCGGATGACGCCCTACAAACGACGTCGAGCTAAGTTCCAGATTCGCACTTACGATGCGAGGCGATTCTAGGTATAAGCCCAAAGGTTGGTCGCGGAGCTTTCTTAGCCTAGAACTGACCTCATAAATCCCGACAGTGGCCTCCGCGGTAGGGACGGGTCGCCGAGCCGTCCGCTTTGCTGCGCAAAAACGGCTCGGCCCGCTCGGCGAGCGGGCCGCACCATTTATGAGATGGTTTTTAGTTAGTCTCGCAGGATTTTTGACTGTAGCCACCCCCACAACCCACGCTGCGGGGAGGAATCGTCACATAATCTAAGTCGCTGCACAATCTGGTTGTATTCGATTTCGTCGAAGGGCAGATCTTTAACCTCGAAGGTGAGCTGACCCTCGAAGTTGGTGATGCGTTCAGGTGGCAGCACCAGCACGACCATCGACGCCTTCTCCTCGCCCTCGACGGTAACTGCGACCGTCAGCCGAGCCGGCTTGGGCTGCGTCTGCAACCCGGTCACCCCAAATTCGAGGGGGTGGAGCTTTATCGTGCGGGACGGGCGATCCAGGGGGAAGACGATGTCCTCATTCCGAATCACCATCCCGCCTTCCGAAATCGAGGCGTTGCAGTTGACGAGGGTATCCGGTGCGGAGATGTCAGAACTGATCTGCATCGAGGCCAGCACCGCCCGATGCTCTTCCCAGCGTAGCGTCGTCAGCCCCGGCACGAGGTCACCGGCTCGGGTTTGGGCACTGATGCTTATCTGGGGCACTTTAATCCGGTGTAACATTTCCCGCTGGCCGATGAATTCGAAGGGCAAGACCGCGACCACCTGCGGGCCAAGGCTGACGGTCAGCCGATAATTGCCGGGTTCAGGGAACAGGTCCTGATCTCCCAGCGCGAGCTTCGGAGTCCGGAAGGTAAACGCTTTGCTCGTCAGCGTGATTGGTTGGCGCTCAATTTCAACTCGCCCGCGGGGCGAGACCAACTCCACTTTGAGAATGGTCTCCACTGGGGGAGCAAACGCGCTCCAGTCAGCAGGGGGAACCAAGAATTCCGCGACCAGAAAACCACTCGTAGCGCCAACCACTTGAGCCGGACGGCATCCGGTCCGGTTTTGCACCCAGAGCCTTGAATTTCGAGCTTTCAGACTCTGCAGCAAGCGAGATTCAACAGCGGCGCGATGAAGCAGGCGAAACTTAAAATGTGCCAAGGGCCGTTGTTCCGGGCCATCAACTAATTCAAGGTCCAACGTTTCACGGTACGGCACCAAGGGTCCGCATATTCGCAGGCACACGTCGGTGGTGTGATGGCTCGAGAACTGCTTTAGCTCGTAAGGTATTGGGCGATGCACTCCCGTCGAGCGGTGACCCGATCCAGGCACCCACCTGATCCCAATCATCCGTTTTTTGACCTTCCACAATACGGGCCAATGAACGGAGAATTGAATTTCTAAACATTCGGCGGAAGCGACGAGTTCGCCGATAAGTTCCAAAGTGACCCCCCTTGAAATTGAAAAACATCGCGCGTCGCTGACCTCGGCGCGCCAAAGCTGGCGAGCGAGCCGGGGCCAGTGTGCAAACCAGCCAGACGCAAAAGTTTTGATCATCGGACTCGACTGAAATCATTAGCCGGCAAGCCGGGTCAGGATCTTTTCAGCCTCCTCATCCACATCTTTCGGTGCGCCGCCGCACTCGAGACAGTTTTCTCGACGCGGAATGCTGAAAAAGTCGGCGTGCAACGGTCGCTCAAACGTCCCGGGAACGAGTCGATTGGCGAATACGCAGAGGTTGAATTCAATATTGAAACCAAGGAAGGTTGATTGTCCGGCGAACAACAACTCCAGCAGGAATCGTGATTGCAGCAGGGCAATTTGCTCGATATCGAGATTAAGAGCCGAAACGGCAGGGGTCGGAGGCTCGTTTCCGTCGTAGCCTGCGCCGGGCGGCCGAGGAGGGCTATAGCGTTCCAGTTGCAGATGATCGGCAATGCAACCATAACAAGCGCGACCGGGGACTACTATGTAGATTTCGCCACCAATGCCTCCGTCGTAAACGCCCGCGCCGATCTGCGGGATACCTAACCGAAGCGCCACTTCATTGATGACGTGTTTACTGGCTTCGTTGTCGGTACAGACGGCGATCACGTCCGGGCGTTGCTCTGTCAGTAGACGGGTGAACGAGGCCGGTTGCTCCACCACGTCCAAGGCATGGCAACACGGGTACAGCCCCGGGTTGACCTCAGCGAGGTAATGGGCGGTTTCTGTCAGCTTCGAGCGGCCGAGCGAACTGTAGCCCAGGAGGTGCCGAACAATGTTGTGCTCTTCGAGCTTCTCGTGGGGCCGCTCGACCAGCAGCAACTGCACTCCCATTCGACCCAACTCAGCCGCCACGCGCGAACCGCCGGAGCCCAGGCCCACTATAGCGATTTTCTTGCTGCAGAGTTGCTGGGGGTCAATCAGCCCGGAGATTCGCTGATAGAATTTCCTGCGGTTCACCTCAGTAATGCCGGCGATACCGGACCAGCGCGTTAGTGTTCTCTTTTGGCGAGATCAAGCCGACACGGGTGGAACCGGTGATACCGCGATTGTTCGGATCAATAATGATAGCCTCACTCGTACGCGCGGCTCCATTAATGATGTCCCTTAGCTCTTCCGCACGATCGAAATCGAGCGGCGCGAATTCAGTATACTCTGTTTTCATATGTTCTTTTTCTTGTCTCAAAACAGGTTGATGGGGCGATTTCCTTCAGAGAGTCCGTAAGGGTTCATCGTTGGCCTCTTCTGGCCATTTGCCCAGAGTAAGGTAAACCAGCAGGCAGGCGAACCAACGCTGGGCCGCATGAATACACGTTGCCGCCGTATCCCGGGCCGGATTCCAATCCCCGGCCGCGCGGTTGATCCAGCATAATTCGTTATTGACCAGTTGATGCGGCGAAGAGGGCAATGCCAAAATACTGATGATCCGAGGCGGCTCTAGCGGGTACCGGCGGGGATACCGCACCTCGATCGGGAAACGGCGTCCGCTTTCGACGACAGTGTATTCCCAAAACAATTGGTTACGCTCGTAGCGCAGTACCGCCCGATCGCCATAGCGCTCCTCCATCGCGCGGACCTCCGCAACCAATCGGCGTTTATCCTCCAACAGGCCTGGACCCCATGAGTGATGGGTGCCCATCTGCGCCGCTGACACTCCCTCAAAATCCTTTGCCTCCTCACGACGGGCGCTCGGTTTGAGCGATTCGGGATTGCCCAACGTCGGGCGAATATGGACGTATTCAAATCTATTCTGTTCGGCCATCACGAAGAAATCGATTTTGAGGTTGCCATAGCAGACACTGAGCGGGTCGGACCGCGGGTTATTCATGGTTACGATGCCAAAAACCAGGGCCCGGGTATCAGATTCTTTGACGGCAGCGATATCGGCGAGGCGATCACCGGTGCTGCAGGCGTCCATCTCGCCGGGATGAAGATGGAAACAGCCCATATTGCCCAGCCGCGGGTCCTGTTGGCGCATCTGCTGGAGGATCTGGGACTGGTATTCGTGATCGAACAGCACGCTGTCAGCGGAGCATTCCGCCTTAGGCCCCGCCTCGATCAAGCCATGAATATGAAAACTGCGTCCTTCGGCTTCTTCGGCATAGGTCCCGACTAACATGCCACCGGTTTCCAGTGGTTCAGTCTGGGTTTCAAGAAAACGAGTCAGGTATGCGTCCACCGCCGGCAGCCAACTCTCCGCCAACCAAATCTGGTGAGTTATTTGCGCATTGCAGGGTACCCCGCGAGACCGGGCTGCCACCGACAATCTATGGCTGGCCCGGGAATGCTTCTTCGTTTTTCTCTTCACCTGCAACTTCACTTTATGGCTGGCCCACTTCGATTTCTGGCCGATCGAAACCTATTCTGCTCAAACACCGTGGAAAATTTTCGACCCGCTCCCCGAGCTGGGCGACGCCACAGCGCACGGCACAATCGGTCCTGAGAGAGTAATATAAAATGGGGTATTGGACCCGAAAGCTCAGTCTCAAAACCACAAGGCTATGATTCCGCACATTTTTGGAGCGCTTTGGGGCGAACTGCTCATTGGCAGTTGAGTCACAAAACCAGGAAGGTTTAGGTGGGTTGGTGCACCATCGTCAGCAGGTTTGCGTGGTGTCACAACCGGAAAACGAACAATCAAACGTATGAAGACATTATTAAAATCAATCATTGCCGCAACCAGTGTGGCGCTTCTGGTCGGAACGGCGTTGGCTCAAACCAGCTCTGGCTCGAGCAGCTCGCGATCAACAACGTTACCTGACAGCACACAAAGCAGTTCTGCACTTCAGGGCAGTCAGTCGCAGATGCAGTTTTTTCAGGCCAAGAATATCCTGGGAGAGAAGATAAAGAATACGCAGGACCAGAGCCTGGGAACAATTAAGGATTTGGTATTTAACCCTCAAGGACAGATATTTGGCGCGATCGACGTCTCCGGCGGCCGTTACGCCCTGGTCCCCTGGCAAGCGCTCACCGTCACCAGTACCGGCAAAGGCAAAGTGGAAATCTCAATGAATACCACTAAAGATGCCTTACAAAGCGGGCCGACAGTCGCACGCGATCAATGGGATGAGCTGAATAATCCCACGTTCGTCCAAAGCATCTATAGTCACTACAATGTGCAGGCACCAACAGGCGTGGGTGGCGGTTTCGGGACGGGCACGAGCGGCAGCACCAGCGGGAGCTCCTCGAGCACCCTTCCTAACGAAAAAACTCCAAAATGAAGTTAGTGCGGTGAGTCGCCGCTGACCTTTCCGGACGAGCGACACTTTGCAACGTCTGGAATTAAGCGCCGGGTCTTTTGACCCGGCGCAATTTTTTTGCGAGCTCAGTCGCCCAGGCTCGTGCCGACTCGACGCGCACTGGCGATCCAGGGATGATCGAGCGGAACTGTCTTAAGTTTCCCGGCTACTTTTTCGAGTGGCACCGGTTCAGCTCCGTCGCGAACAGCAGCCACCATTACACTGAATACACCATCATGAATCAAATCCGCGCAGGTTGTGCCCAAACGTGTCGCTAACAACCGATCGGCCGCCGAGGGAGTTCCGCCGCGTTGGACGTAGCCAAGAATCGTGACGCGGGATTCCAATCCGGTGAGTTCTTCCAACTGGCGGGCCAAACGCAGAGTATTGCCGGTATGCTTGGTCTCGAGGGCCTCCAATTCAAGTTTTGCCGCACGACGTTCGACTTTGGTTCGGGCTTTCTGCTTTTTGGTTTCGGCAAGATGTAACGCATTCCAATCTTCCCTGCTTCGTGCCCCCTCCGCCACGGCCACAATACTGAAGTTAGTTCCGCGTTTGCTGCGCTTGCGTATCGCCTGGGCAATGCTGCTGACATCGTAGGGAACCTCGGGGATTAGAATCACGTCCGCACCGCCGGCAATACCGGCGCCCAGGGTCAGCCAACCGGCATTATGGCCCATAATCTCGGCGACTACAATGCGGTGGTGGCTATGCGCGGTGCTGTGCAGGCGATCGATCGCTTCGGTCGCTATGCCCAAGGCGGTATCAAACCCAAAGGTCGCATCCGTCATCGCCACGTCGTTATCAATTGTTTTAGGCAAGGTGATGACATTCAATCCGAGTTGCGCGAGCCGCAAAGCGTTTTTCTGCGTTCCGCCGCCCCCCAAACAAACCAGAGCGCTTAGCTTGTTCTTTTCGTAACTTCTCAAAATGGTTTGGGTCATATCCCGCGCGTGGCCATCAATCTCCATGCGATGCGGCTTATCTCGACTGGTCCCCAGAATAGTGCCACCAACCGTCAGGATGCCGGCCAAAGTCGTTTTATCGAGGCGCATCCGCCGATCTTCGGCCAGCCCGCGAAATCCATCCCGAAACCCAACAAACTCCATCCCGTAATATCCGAGTGCGGCTTTGCCGACAGCACGAATAGCTGCATTCAATCCCGGGCTGTCACCCCCCGCGGTAAGTATGCCCACACATTTGGTCTTCGCCATAACAGGTAGTCGTTTTGCCTTTCGTCCAAAGAATATGAGTAAAGCTCTCTCTTTTAAAGATGGCGTTTCACAACCTGAAAAGACGTCCTCAAAACAAGTGCAAGGCGGGCGCCTACCTGAAACTCCAGTTGGTGCGGGCATTCCGAAAAAAATGGCCGCCCGACGTGCTTTACTCAGCGGCCACGCGATAAAACCGAGTTGTGGCGACAGCGTTGGTGTCCTGAAGCACTAACACGCCACCCGTGCCCGGCGTCCGACTCGTCGCAGTTGTCCATGTCGGATCACTTAGAAGGGTCTTATATTGAAGTTGATAATTCTGCCCGACGGCGCTTTGGAAGGAGACCGAAGTAACGGTCTGCGCGTGAGTGATATTGAGAATCGAGAGAGGTGCCAGCACGGTCAACTGCGCCACTGCACTCGTTACCGAACCGTAAGCGTTGGTCACCACCGCATCATAATTTCCGGCATTCGCCAATGTCGCTCCTAAAACCGTGTAACTATTGCTGTTCCCACCGCTAATCGGCGTCGCATTAAACCGCCATTCATAAATCAAAGGTGTGTCGCCGCTCACACTCAACAGGAACGTCGCATTTTGACTCTGAGTCACGACAAGACTCGACGGTTGCTGTGTGATTATCGGCGCACTGCCAATGGCGAGCGTCACCACGCTGCTCGTTACTGAACCGGCGACGTTTGTCACCACCACGGCGTAGCTGCCTGCTTGACCCGCTTGCACATTCGTGACCGTCAAAACGTTAGTGCTCATCCCAACCGCATTGGTTCGGTTAAACCACCACTGATAACCGAGAGGCTGAGTGCCGGACGCTGTCACCTGAAAATTTGCAGTGCTGCCCGCGACGACCTTTAGATCGGCTGATTGCGCAGAGATAGTGGGGGGCACCAGAACGATCAGCTGCGCCACCAGGCTGGTGACTGAACCCGCGGCATTGCTCGCACTGAACGTGTAATTGCCTGCCTGATTCGTCTGAACGTTGGACAAATTCAACACGGTTGAAGTAGCCGTCGCGAGCGGCGCCCCATTAAACCACCATTGGTAACTCAAAGGCATGCTGCCGGTGGCTGTGGCTTCGACTGCCACATTTTGGCCGACAATCGTCGTTTGATTGGAAGGTTGCAACGTGATTGTGGGCGGCACCAGGACGGTAAGACTTGCCACCAAACTGGTTACTGAACCGGCAATGTTCGTCACGACCACACTGTAACCGCCAGCTTGAGTGCTCTGAACATTATTCAGCACCAATGCATTGGTGGTCGCGCCGCTCAAAGGATTCCCCGCAAACCACCATTGGTAACCCAGGGGGGTAGTTCCGGCGGCGCCAACCTGAAACACCGCGGCAGAGCCGAGGACTTTTGTTTGGTTCGTTGGCTGAGTCGTAATCGTCGGTGGAACCAGAACGGTAAGTGTGGCGACGGCGCTGGTCACTGAACCGGCCATATTGGTCACAACCCCCGCGTAGTTTCCCGCTTGCGCAGGTTGCACATTGGATAGGCTGAGCGTATCCAAGGTGGCTCCCGCGATCATTGAGCCGTTATATGTCCAGCGATAGCTCAATGGCGCGCTGCCGGTAGCAGTCAGGTGAAACGAAGCATTGCCACCTATGAGGGTAACGACATTCGTGGGTTGTGCTGTAACAGCCGGGGAGGTGTATATGCTGGTTACATTGGTCGAGGAATTGTTGGCCGGGTTGGAATCGGAAGTACTGGAGGATACAGCCGCGACATTCGTGATCGCGCCTTGAACGTTCGGGGTCACAGTGATCAAAATATTGCTCTTTGCCAGGCCGGGCAAAGTTCCCAGCGTGCACGCGATGCTTCCACCCAGGTTAATACACCCGGGAGAGGCGCTTACAAAAGTGACGCTGACGGGGAGAACATTCGTTATCGCAACGTTTGTAGCCACCAGCGAGCCGCTATTGGCAATCGCCAAAGTATAGGTGAGATTCTGTCCCGCAATGCCCGGATTGGGCGAGACTGTCTGGGTCACGGTGACGTCGGCAGTTGGCGTGCAGCATTGATAGGTACTGTCACGGATAGAAACGGAATCGACGAACCACCCGATCCCTACTGAGGCGTTAATCGCGGTAGCACAACTCCATCGCAAGTGAATGGTCTGACCTGCCGCCGAGGACGGCAGATTCACGGTACTTGAAATCCAGCCGCCCGAATTACCACCCCACGCCTGGCTGCCAGCCAAAGGATTTCCGGTGGCGAGAGTGCAATTGTAACCGCCTGTAACGAAACTGCCGCCGGCGGCAATGATATCAGTGTAGGTGCCATTACCGATTGCAATCTCGAGGACTCCACCGTTGAAGTAGGTGGTCGAGCGCGGGTGCGCTATCGTTTGCACTGCCAAATCATAATTGTGCCGGAAGGTGAGCTGGGCTGAAGCAGAGGAGATTGCGATGCCCGGCGAGACCAGCACGGTTTCGCCGGCCGTCGCGGCATCGGGCACAAAAGCCGAATTGGGACTTGTGTCGCTGAATCCATTCGTCAGAACCCAACTTGAATCCAGGCCAGAAATAACAGCCGTGGTCCAAGCGGATGGCAGACTCGGAGCTGTTGTCCCATCGAACTTCTCGGAGAAGGTACTCCCAATCACTGTGCTGCCCAGTGGCATGTTGAAACTCAGGGTGCCCAGGCTGGCCGTCCCGTCCTGCAGTTGGAGCGTCGCCGTAATCAGTCCGCCGCAACTTCCATTGGCAATAAAGCTAAACGGCCGAGCCACAGCAGAGCCACCGGCGATCAGAGCGCCATAGGTTTGCGACGGACCAGGCGAGGTCACCCCGCCACCGGCTTGCAGCGTGGCCACTAGATTTGTGGTATTCGCCGAGCCCGCATTGACTAAGCTGAAATTCACCGTCACGGCTTCATTCGGGTCGACAGCATTGTTAGTGCAACTCTCTAACGCCAGCGAGGCGCTGTTGGTTACAACATGAGGAGTCGCACCGCCCGCGAGGGCATTTATTAAGCCGCTGCCCGCCGGTGTGCCCCAGCCTGTGCACAGATCAAAACCCGACACAGCAAAGAATCGGGTTGGGCTGCTGCTATTCGTGTTGTTTCCGGTGGTGATGTCGTGAAAGGCGCTGGCATAAGTGCCGCCTTTGCCTATCGCATAAATAGCCGGATTGATGAACCCGATCGGCTGCAAGCCATTTGCCAGCCCTTGTTGATTAATTAACGCGGCAACCCCCGCCCATAACGGAGCCGCAGCACTGGTGCCGCCTACCGCCCCGGAACTGCCATTGTTGTACGTCACCCAAATATTATCCGCCGTGAGCGCAACGTCGGGTATGTTTCGCATCGAAGTTGATCCCTGGTTGGCCGACATGCTAATACCCTGCTGCCAGATCGGAATTGGGTAGCTGGTGCTAATCCCGCCACCCGTGCCACTCGTGCCCGTCCCGCTGTTGTACCAATTCCACGCGATCTCCGATACCCACGCACCACCCGGACCGGTTGTCGACAACGTCGTCCCTCCGACAATCGTGACGTAAGGGTTATCGCATGGTTCGATGATCGATCCAGTGTAGGCGCCGTTATCACCGGCAGCCTGGAAAAAGGATTGCCCCTGAGCAGCGAATTGCTGGAAAATCTGATCGGTCGTGGCGTTAGGCCCTCCCGACCAGGCCCATGAGGAACTGAGTTGCCGTGCGAGATTGTCAGTCGCCATTCGGTTCAGCATGTCATTGGGCAGACCTCTGGGTCCGGCCTCATACACGAGGACCTGGCTGAGACCCGGAGCCATTGCGATCGCCATTTCAATATCAAGCGCCACTTCAATATTTCCGCTCCCTGGATTCCCGTTGAATCCATCGAGAAGCACGTTCGTTAACGGCACATTCGGCAAGCCGGCCTGGCTTTCGTAGGACGTGATATCGCTGGCGTAATAGCCGTCAAACTCAAGCAAGCCGATCGCCTCGCCAGCTCCAGTCACAGTCACGTTGCGAGCGTAAGCTGCCCTGAAGTCAGAACTAAAATAGGTGCCGCCGGGTCCCGAACCATATTGCGGCTGCGGTCCCGAGGATTTGGGTTTTTTGTGAACTAAAGGATGTGGCCGGCTATAGTCATCCAACCCGCTAATGTCCAAAATTGGAACAGATTCATCTACCGCGGGTTCGCCATTAGGAGCGAAAAAGGTGCGGTTTTCGGTCGGGTGTTGAAAGACCCGCAAAGTAATGTTGAACGCCTTTTCGATATCACCGACCGACCCATTTATATCCAGCAACACCCGATTTTCATGCGTGCGCGTCACTGTTAGCCCATGCGACTGTGCAAATGCCATAACAGCCGCGTATTGATCGGCGGAAGGACCGAACAGCTCACCGAATTGTTTATTGGTCAAAAAGTGGCGGTATCGCGGGTTGTGTGGGTCATAAAGTGCTTGGAGCAAATTTGTTAACCCTTCTCGATTGCGCAGAGGCAAACCGATTGCAAGATCAAGCCGCCGAGCAGGTTCAACATCGCTTATAGGCCTTGAGGTTTGGACCGCTTGAGGCACGTGGCCGGGCAGCAATGGTGTTCCAACTGCCGGCGAACAAAACGGCAACAACGATAGCGCCACTACTATGCCCGCAGTGGGTCTGACTCTCATGGATGTTGTTCTGTTTAAATAAAGCGACTGTGTCTTATCGTGCGTATCCCCACTGATTATGCAGCTTCTGTGCCGAAAGATTATAAGGTGATTGTAATTACGTAACAGGAAGGGGTGGATGTAAGGTGGTCGGAACTCAGGTTTTTCAGTCAGGCGGTGGCATCCACTTCCGGAGTTGGGTAACGGTTTGGGCGGGATTTTCGACTTCAACAATCAATTGGTTATACCTCTGGTCGGCCAAATCGATCACGATCGCTTTTTGCGGCCTTTTTACGTCTCAAAAGACCCCTTGCCCCTTTCGGTAGTAAGCTCCAGCGATAATCACTTGGACCCCTGTTTTCTGACGCTAACCATTTGTGTGATTATCCTGACACGAAGGCGCAAACACAATACTCAGTTGAGCGGCCTTCCCGCCGGGAAGAAGGCGGTAATCCAGAAGAGCCACAATGCGGTCCTTAAAAAATGATTTTATAATCAGGAGGCAAGTTGGGCGGACGATAATCCGAAACGAGCTTTTGCCGTTCCTGAACACTGGCATGAACCGGAGGGTTGTCCGGCATGCGCCGTGGCCGGTCAGGCCCCCAGGACCATTCCAGTTTCCGCGTTTCAGGATGCCATTGGCGGCGAGGCAAGACTTCGAGAAGCCACCATAACCCATGCAAAGATTGGTGCAGTTTGGCAGACGGGGCAGGAGGCGCATGGACCACACCCGTCTTGCCGGCACGAGACCCAAGCTGAACCGCCAGGACATCTTCGGCGACAACCATTCCTGCGGCTTTGGCCTCGCGCACTATCCATTCCAACGCGAGCTTGGATAGTCCGCTCTCCGCTTCCGGATAGCCACCGCCGACGTCGGAATGCACGCCGGCAAACCAGACGTTCTTAATGTCCTGCTTCGGATTGTTTCTATCCACCTCCATGAGGTTGTGACGGAAACAGCAGCGCCGCTCATCAATCGAGACGGCATGGCGCACGATCGCAATCTCGGGGTTGTGACGGGTAAAAGGGAAGGTCTGAAAGTTATTAAACCACCCGACTGAGCCAACCGTGTCCCAAAGTCCCAGGAAATGAGGATGGCATTCGCGCGCCAGCGTGCGTTTAAAGTCGGCGGCCACCTTGGATCCAGTTGGTGAGTAGCAATTACGCCAATAGCTCATCGCATAAGGGACAAGGTTTTCGGTCCCGGGCCGCAGCAACCCGACGGCATACAGCATACCCGCCACTGCCCGAGCTGTGAAAGCGCCGCGGCTGAATCCGAACAGGAATACACGATCGCCGTCCTCAAAATTGTCCATGAGATAGCAATAGGCATCGCGCACGTTATCATTGAACCCGAGGCCGATCGCCAATCCGAGCAGCACCGAGATCCGTTTGGCGATCCCGGTCGGCACCCCGGCCGCCGGCATCGTCCCGACGCCCGGATCGTAAAACGTTACCTGTTGGCCAGCGATGTTGGGGGCACAACGGTAGAGCCGAATTACATTGGTTTGGTGGCCCGAGAATTGGTTGCTAGTGCCGTCGCAACAGAGAATAAGATTCTTCGGCATGGTTCGTCAGCAAGGTTGAGCTGATTCTATTTCGAACGCCTCCATTTGGTCCTCCATTCTTTCCAATCCGCTTTGGTCGCCTGTTCCATCCGCCTCGAGGCTGTCCGGAGCCAGCCCTTTTTTTGGTGCTGCAAATCGCGTCTAATCTGAGGAATGGCCCTTGAGTTGCCCAGATGAATGTTTCCTGCCTCCCATCCCATCGCACGCAGAAGACGCAATTCCTCTCGCTCCTCCGGCAATTCGCCGAGCTCAATGCGACAACAATCGGGGGCTAAGCGCCTTAGGACCCAGCCTTGGCACACCTTCAAAAATGGATCAGGTACCCGCGCCGGCCCGCTCGCCACAACTTCGTACCAAATTTTTGTATCCGGCGCTTTAACCCGCGCCCAAACCCAGGCTGAGGGAACCAGCGGCTTGGCTTCCCTAGCAACTAAGCTGCCCTTCCACTCCCCGAGCAATGCAAAGCGCTGGCGACCAAGACTGCCAACACCCGCTTCCCGATGAACGAAACGACAGGCCACTCCGGTCTCCGGCAAATCTCGTAAAAGGGCGTTCTGAATCGGTCGAGGAGGAGGCTTCTTCATCGGAACTGTTTTAAGCAACTTGGTCCAAAAGAGCGCCGGGTGCCGTTTTATATTCTGCGCCAAACGCCGCAACCAGCGGTCGTGCTCGGCCAGCACAAAGGGGTGTCCGTGTGTTTGTAGCGCTTCGGTGTAGCCTTCGAGCACGGCGTCACACGATGTTTCTGGATCGCAATCGAGGTGATCTTCATCGATCGCCAGTCGCGCGCTTGTCGCCAGACGCACCAGATCATTGGCGTAAGGCATCGGAAAGGCCTCGTCGAAATCATTGACCCCCCAGACCAGCCGCCCCTCTGCATCCCGCCAGGTGCCGAAGTTTTCAACGTGCAGATCGCCGACGGAAAGGACAACTGGAGTTCGATCAAGTTCAGGGAACAGTTCCGGCCAGAGTTGCGCCCAACGGTAAAAGGTGGCCCGCAAAAACGGAAATGGGCTCAAGGCCATTGCTTTATGCTTCTGGAGCAAGTCGCGCTTGATGAGGGGCGTGTGACGGCTCAACCATGATTCATATTCTTTGCTCGCCTGGAGAATATTCATAGCGGCTGGTCACAGCCTCCAGTTTAGCGCTCGCAGATACCGCTGCAATTTTCCCTTATTGTAAAAAGGCGACATTCTTGTAAAAACGCGACACCGTTCGCTTCCGGCCTGACACTAGACAGGCGAGCGCGTATTTTCCTGACCCATGCGATTCGCCATAGAATTCCGATGGCTTTCACCGCTCCAAACGATTGTGCCATTTTTGCTTATATTGCCGATGCTGGCCGCCGAACCTTCTCCACCGTCTGATCAGGGTCGACTGCCATCGAGCGCCGATTTGCGTCCTGTTTTTGAAGAATATGGTTTTGCGCGCCAACAGCAAGGCTCCCGCAATACCTGTTCGGTCTTTACGCTGACTGACGCGCTGGAATTCGCCATCGCTCAACGTCAGGGCCATGTGCCGCGCCTGAGTATCGAATACTTGAATTGGGCCGCGAATAAAACCTGTGGCGAAGACGAGGATGGCGGCTTCTTTTCGGACCTGTGGAATGGCTACGCCAGGTACGGCATCTGCGAGGCCTCCGAATGGCCTTACGCGTCGAAATTTGTTCCCGCCAGTTCTCCGCCGCCCGAAGCGCTCGCCGATGCGAGAAAGAGGCTGGGGCTTGGCTTGCGTTCCAACTGGATTAAGGCCTGGAACGTAAAGACCGGGCTCTCAGAGCAAGAGTTTTTCGCGATCAAACGCACGCTCTCAGACGGTTGGCCAGTGTGCGGCGGTTTACGATGGCCGAAGCAGGAGCAATGGTCGGCCAATGTGCTTCAAATGTGCGGTCCCGAAGGCGTCCGGGATGGCCATAGCGTTTTGCTGGTCGGCTATCGTGACGACCCGAACCAGCGGGGTGGCGGCGTCTTCATATTCCGCAATACCGCCGGTGGCGGCACGGACGGACTCATGCCCTACGAATATGCGCGCACCTACATGAATGATGCGATCTGGATAAATTACGAAAGCCGTGCCCCGGCAACCAGGGCAGATGCACGCCCTGTCGATTTACCCTGGTCTTACTCACTAGCAGGTTTGCCCCATCTCCCTGAAGGTCGGAATCGTCGTATCTCCAGCAATCAACAACCCGAGTGGAACAACGCCAACATGGATATGACGGTCTTGCCTCCCGGCCGATCGATCGAAATGCCGAAATTGCGCGGACCAGGTGTGATCAAGCACATCTGGATGACCAGCCACGCCGGCCGTGTCAACGAACTCAACGCGCTCAGCCTCCGCATTTACTGGGACGACCGCACTGAGCCCGGCGTGCTGGCGCCCCTCGGAGAATTCTTCGCAGTCGGCCAAGGCAAACCCGCGACGGTCGAAAGCTTGCCGGTGCAGGTTTCGCCATCCGGTGCGTTGAGCTGCTATTGGCCAATGCCATTTGCCAAATCAGCGCGCATTGTCGTCTCAAATGATAATTCGAACCGAACGGCAGGTCTATACTGGCAGCTAGACTGGGTTGAGCTCGAAGCACTGCCGCAGGACACGCCTTATTTCCACGCGCAATATCATCAAGAGTATCCGGCGCACGCGGGACGCGATTACCTTGTTGCGGATCTGAACGGGAAAGGAATTTACGTCGGCACCGTAATGTCGGTGACGCTCGGACAAGATGGCTGGTGGGGCGAAGGCGACGATTTCTTCTTCATCGATGGTGAGCGGGTTCCCAGTTTGCAGGGAACCGGCATGGAAGATTATTTCAATGATGCCTGGGGCTTTCGCACGCGTACCGGCCACTGGTTCGGCCAGCCCCGTTGGCAGGGAGACAACGCCGGCGACAGCGGCTGCGCATATCGTTGGCACCTGATGGACCCGATAAGTTTTTCCAGCTCGTTGAAAGTCGCCTTCGAACACAAAGGCAACCGCGCAGAGGACATTGAAGGGTTCTATCTTGAGCGGCCCGATTTCATCAACAGCGTCGCCTTTTGGTATCAATTGGGCGAACCTCAGCCCTTTGATCAGCTGCCGCCATTCTCGGAACGAACCGTTCCCTGGCAACAGCATCACCTGGTTCCTGCATTGCACCAGGCGCGGGTCACCGGAAAGATCAAACCCCGAGTCGATTTTGCCGGCATGTTTGGCGCCCGCCCCGTGTTAAACTGGAGCAACACGGTCCCCGGCGCGCGGCTGACAGTTCCGTTCATGGTTTCAAACTCGAACCGGTATGCTGTCCGACTGACCGCCGTTGCCGGGCCTGAGTTCGGCCTATACGACATCGAACTCGATGGCAAAACCGTGATGACACGAGTCGATTTCCACGCCGCCGATTATGAAGAACTGGACTTGGCCTTGGGCACTCATCAACTGACAAATGGAGGCCATTACCTCTCCTTCCACGCGGTGCACGACGCGGAAAAAAAGGCACGGCCGCTCGCCGTGGAAATGCTCCGACTGCTCCCGCTACCCGCCGAAGCAGTGCGCGAGGTCAAAACCGAAAACGAAGCGCACTTTATTCGCCTCGCTATTGGCCGAGCGATTTACGCTTACCGCCTGGCCAACGGTAGCCTACCCGATTCGCTCGAACCGCTGGTCAAAACCGGCCTGATGCCCGCTCGTTTTCTTGCCGATGAAAATAATCGCCCGCTCAAAGCGCGACGCGAGGGCGATTACCTCGTCGTCGAAAGTCCCGGTCCGAATGGCTGGAAATGGCGATGGCAGGGCCTCGATGCCCGAAGATGACGCGATTGTCACGTCGCCACCCTTGACGCGCCAAAGGCAGGAGGCTTTAATGAGGTCGAGAAAAATCACTTATAATTATCTTCATCACATCTATGAAAACCCATCCCCTCCTCATATCGCTTGCGTTTGTTTGCGTTGCTTCCATTGCGACGGCCGACTCAAGCGCCAAAATCACGGACGTTCACCTTTGCTGCAAAAGCTGCGTCAATGGAGTAACAAAAGCCGTCGATGAAGTGGCTGGGGCCAAGGCCGAAGTGGACCAGGATGGCGGGACTGTAACTCTTACCGGACCTGACGCGACCACGGTTCAAAAAGCGGCGGATGCTTTCGTAGCGGCCGGGTACTTCGGCAAATGCCAGGATGGCACCGCAAAACTGGATCCCAGTACGGGAGCAAAGGGAAAGAAAGTGCAGTCGCTCAAAATCGAAGGCGTTCATCTGTGCTGCGGCAAATGCGTTAAAGCGGTTGACCACGCTGTCAAATCCGTGCCGGGGGTAAAAGAGCAGACCGCCACCAAAGGCGCCAAGTCATTCGAGGTGACCGGTGATTTCAACGACCAGGAAGTATTCAGTGCTCTCCAAAAGGAAGGGCTGACCGGCAAGGTCGGAAAGTAGGTCCTATTGGTCTATTCCGTCTTATTCGGGCAAACCGCTTGACACTGCAGCTCTTCGTTTACATCTCACCGCGTTCCACAATGATTCATCGCACAGTAGTGTTTGCGGGCGTGCTGTGCATTGTTTGCGGCACATTTCTTAATACGTTCGAGCGCAAGGCGAGCGGCCGGTGGGCTTAGTCGCCGTCTGAGGACTGTATACCATCTCTCCTGCCCCCATGACCAATATCATGCGGGTCGCCGCGGGCAATGATTGGAGTCTGGCGGTCGGGTCAAACGGAAAGGGCCGCACCAGCCAGGCGAACGACGAAACTGGTTTGCTGCCGGGGACGCTGAGTTCAAATATCGTCGATGTAGCCGCGGGAACTTATGGGTTGGCCTTGCGCAATGACGGCACAACCGTCGCTTGGGGGCACAACAATTACGTGGCAGGAGGGCAATTATCAGCCGATTCGGGACTGAGCAACGTGTGAAGATCATTTCGGGGCGGCACGACGAACTCTGGGCGATTAAGAACGATCGCACGGCGACGCCGATTACTTCGTATTATATTCCGATGTGCCCTTCCCAAACCTCAACGGGTAGCTGATGTCGCACCGCAGGCGCTCAACTTCAATTGTTCTCAATGGGGTTACGGACTCATCCTTCATACCAATGGCACAGTTGAAAGTTACGGGCAGAGGAACGGCCAGCCGGTGATTGTTGCACCCGAGGCGCAGAACAGCATCGCCATTGCGGCTGCTGATTACGCTGGGTGGTGCTAAAATCCAATGGCAGTGTCTTCTGCTGGAGCATCATTGACGGGAACACCAATACCGATGCGTTTGGCGTTTCGCTGGTGCCGCCGGCCTCCGCAACCAATGTCATCGCCATTGCCGCCGGCACCCGTCACCACATGGCGTTGCGCGCCGACAGCACGGTGGTTACGTGGGGCGGTGTGGCTAACGGCAGCGTGGAACCTCCGCCTGGAGTGACCAATGTGATTCAGATCTCAGCTGGTGTGAGCCATTGTTTGGCGCTCAAGAGCGACGGTACCGTGGTTGCCTGGGGCGCTTCCACAGCAGTAGGGATTCTCGTGGTAACCTGGGCCAACGGTCTTTCGACCGTACCGTCCGATGCGACCAACATGGCTGCGGTTGCGGCTGGCGGCCTGAGTTTCATAGGCACTTCCTTGAATGTCAATCTGCGGTCGAATCATACAGTGTATGTTCGGGGTTCATCCGGTCTTAACAATTTAACACCCGACGGGAACCCCAATCAACATGTTCTCCAGGATTATCCGGACGTCAGTGCAATCGATGCCTGCGGCGACAACGTCGTCGCGTTAACCACCGGCGGAGACGTTCGAGCTTGGAGTTTCCAGAGCCTTTTGACGCCTCCCACAAATTTGACGGGCATCGTCGCCGTCGTGGTTGGCACTACTAGCGTCCTTGGGTTGAAAAATGATGGGACGGTGATTGCCTGGGGAGTTTCTCCTGGTTTCGATGGCCTGGCCATTCCGGCGGATGGGACGAATATCGTTAAAACTGCCGCAAAATCCGTTTTTCTGCGCCGGGTGCCGAAACGTGGTTAACGTAGTCTTATTGAAAGCGGACGGCACCGTCTTGCCCGCCCTCAGCGCTTGCGGGCGTGTAACCGGAGTCACTTTCAACGGAGTGGCTGCGAATTTTACTAACACTTTCAACTTCATTATTCATGCTGCCGTTCCACGGGCGCAACCACGGGCCCGATCGTAGTCACTTCCCCTTACGGTTCAGCTACGATAACGGATTTCGTGGTTCCCAACGGACTGGCCCCGATCGAGACCTGGCGTGTCGTGAACTTCAATACCTCGGCCAATTCAGGGATTGCTGCAGATACCGCTGACCCGGACGGCGATGGGGTGGTGAATTTGCTGGAGTACTTCATGCACACGGACCCGAATGTCGCCGATCGACAACCGAGCCTTATTGTGCGCAAAGTAATCGATAACGGCGCCCTGCGGTTGCTCGACTTTTCGCAGCGGCACAATGCAGTCGCCGGTGACGTCAGTGTCCACTACGAATTCAAGTACAAAATCACCGATCCATGGCAACCGTATGTGGGACCGCTCGTCGATGTCGGAACGCAACCTATCGAGTGTCAGGGTCAATATGAATTCAAACAAATGTCAATTCCCGCCCTGACTAACGAGTTTCATTTGCGGTATTATGTAACGCGACCGTAGTGAGGCGGCGCGGAATTGCAGTTACGGTCGTGCTTCGTCCACGTCCTCGATCTGCTTCGGAGGATTAGAATAAAGATTAGGAAAGACTCAGACCGCTTCGGCTGTCTAGGTAAGCTTGATCCACCGTTGGGCTTTCATTTCGAAGCGCGGCAGGGACCCCGGCGGCAGCACACGAACCGGAATACGCAGATGGAGCGTGGTGTGAAATGCTTCTTCCAGCTGATTCTTGAGCGATGAAGCGACACCTGCATCAACAGTCTCCACTTCCAACGACAGCTCGGCCATTGGCTGGCGGCAATCGACCTGAACCCGGTATTCTGCGACTGCGGTGCAGCCGCGGACGATCTCCTCAATGAGGCTGGGATAGATATTAACACCGCGCACCACGACCATATCATCGCTGCGTCCAAGGATGCCACCTTCCAAGGCCAGTTCGCATCGACCGCAGGCGCAAACCGAACGTGGCCGCGGCTTCACCAGATCACCGGTGCGATATCGGATGAGAGGCGACCCGAGGCGATCCAAGGTTGTCAGCACCAATTCACCCGTTTCTCGGGGAAGCACAGGAGCCTCCGCTCGCGGATCGAGAATCTCCGGGAGATAGGCTAATTCGAGCACATGCAACAAGCCAGGGGTTGCAGGGCACTGATAGCTGACTGGACCGACTTCGGTCATTCCGTGATGATCGAAGACCCGAGCGCCGGGCCACAAGGCCTCAATGCGCGCGCGTGTTGCCGGAACACTCCCACCGCTTTCGCCGGCGACAATGATGAGCCGGAGGTGGCTGTTCGAAATGTCGTGTTTCTTCTCGCGACAGATTTCTCCCAGGTGCAACGCATAAGTGGGTGTGCAGCACAGCACGGAAATGCGGTTGTCGAAGATCGCTTGCAGTCGCGCGAGACTGGACATCGAGCCGCCGGGGAAACAGAAACAGCGCAGACGCAGCACGGCCTCCAAGGCGGACCAAAACCCAAGGAACGGGCCGAAGGAGAAAGCGAAAAAAAACCGATCTTTGGGAGTTACCCCGGCCGCCCCGAGGATTTGAATCCAATTCTCAACTAAATGGTCCCAACTCTCGGCGGTGTCGAGCCAGCGAATCGGAACAGTGGTTGTCCCGCTGGTCTGATGACAACGGACGTAACGTTCAACCGGGAAGGTAAGATTTGTCCCGTAAGGCGGATTCTCAAGTCGATCACGGACAACTTCATGCCGTGTCGTGACTGGAAACCCGTTCGTGAAATCCTGCAGACTCTGAACGGGTTTGCAGCCAGCAAGCTTCCGGGCATAGAATGGGTTGGCAGGAAGAATGGCATCGAGCAGAGACTGGAGCTTGGCGAATTGAGCCAGCTGGATCTCGGAGTGGGAAGAGGTCATCGCGACGTTCTCCACCGCGGCTCATTTTACAGCGTTTGACCCGCTGGTGGTCTCGTGAGCGATGGGGCCGGAGCGGCGGCCACCGTTTTATGGGTGCTTGGTCCGGGGGCAGGTTTGTACAGTGTGACCAGGCAGCCGCCCAGGGCAGCGAGACATAAGCCCAGCAGAAACTGCCACGGCAAACCTTTCCATCCCCCGGCGGGCGGGTGCAGGATCAAAGAGTAGATTGCGTTTAAAACCGGTGCCCCGGCAAACACAATGGACATGACGACTGGGGGCGTACCCTTCGCGCCAAAGGCGAGCAGCACGCCAAAAGCGCCTGCGGCCCCAACGATGCCTGCCAGGATAGACCAGGCGATGCCGCCCGCGGTAAAATTCCACGAAGCGCCCTTCATTACCAGGACGGCGAGCGGGGCGAGCACCGCGGTTAGGAAATAAGCGATGCCGACGCAAAGAAATGCCTTGTAGCGTCCGTTGATCGGGTCTTGCATGCCGGTTTGGCCTGAATGGAGGAAGGCACCATACAACCCCCAGCAAAAGACCGTCAATAACGAGAAGAAAAGCCAGGCGGACGTGGCGGACGTCGGAGTGTTGCGCGCGATTTCGTTCATAGACTGTTTGGTTAAACAAATTGGTTTGATCGGTAGTTAGCTAGCCTTGGATCGTGTTGCGTGTTGCGTGTTGCGTGAGGAGCGATTGGATTTTTGGGACTTAGGCCCTGAATCCAAACTCAAGGCGCCATTAAGCATATCTGCTGGCGCCGTCTGGATTTTGTCGGCGAGGAGCTTTGGTAGCGGCACAGCTTTCAGCGAACCATTGGATTCGCGGGCGGCGCAAACGGCGACGATACGCCCTCGAGCTACCTCTCGCGGAGGCGACCCACTGCGTCGGATAAATCGGAATTGGTAGGTCAAGGTGCGGGTGCCTTTCTTTTCGACGAGCAGATGGATGAGGACCTCGTCTTCAAAATGGAGGGGCGCGGCAAAATCACATTCCGCATGGACCCGCGGCAGACAAACATCGAGCCCTGCGCGGGATAATACGACCGAGAGGCCAAGCGAACGCATAAATGCGGTCTCCGCCGCCTCCATAAAACGGAAGAAGTTGGAGAAATGCATGATGCCCGCCAGGTCGGTATCGGCGAACTCGACGCGGCGCAATAGTTGGAATTCGTAGGGCATGCCTAACAGGATGGCCAGGAAACGGCACAAAGCATATTAAAATTCGAAATCCGAAGTCCGAAATCCGAGGCAAACCTACACCTCGAAATCCTAAAGTTCAAAACGGCCCCGGTTCGAACCTTTCTACTGCTTCGAACTTCGGATTTGTATCGGATTTCGGATTTCGGATTTCGAATTTCCATGACCGCATGATATATACGGTATGCGTTGGCCATTACGGACATGCCGCGCCGGCGGTGTCTTCGAGCAGCGGCGCGCCGTAAGGCAGTGGTTCTGGAACCTCGGCCGTTTCGGCGACAGCCCGGTACAAGCGCGAAAAATCTTTGTTAACATCGCCGGACAAACAGTCGGTGATGTCTCCTGTCAGCTCAGGATATTTGTTGGTGAGCTTGCGGAAGCTGAAATTCTGGTCGTAAAAAGCATAAACGAGCTTGCGCATATTTTCGATGCCCTCACGCATCATGTGGCTGTACTCGGTAAAGCGTTCGGCGGAAAAATCGTGCGCGTCGAATGCGGCTTTGATCGCGTCAGCGGCCAGCGTGCCACTCTTAAGGGCAAGCATGACACCAGAAGAGAAGACAGGGTCGAGGAATCCAAACGCATCTCCGGCGAGCAGGAGACCCGGAGCGGCGCAGTAACGAGAGCGCCAGGAGAATTCGCTGGTGATGTAGTACGAACCCTCCTGCTTGCCGCAATCCAGGTGTTGCTTGATCCAGGCATTTTGCTCGATCTCGCGATTGAAAATATCTTTCGGTTCCCGGACGCCATTGCGCGTCAGATATTTGCCTTCGGCAACCACCCCGACGCTGATCATGTCGCGATGCTGCGGTATGTACCAGAACCAGCCTTTCTCAGGGACATAGGCGACAGTCGTCGCACCGGCATCAATCCCCTCATCCCGCATCGCCCCCTGGTAGTACGTCCAAACGGCAACTTTATTGAGCTTCGGTTCGCGCACACGCCAATTGAGGCGAGTTGGGGCGATCGCCTCGCGACCTGAACAATCGAGAGTCATCGGAGCACGAAATTCAATAGTCTCACCCGTTTTCGTCTGCGCGCGGACACCGAGCGTGCGGCCTTCCTCTCGGATGAGCTCGCGCACCGTGGTTTCCTCAAGAACCTCCGCCCCCTTCGCGCGAGCATTCTCCATGAGCATCTGGTCGAATTCAGAACGAAGCACTTGCCAGGTCTGGGCCACGTCGGGCTCGTAACGCGTCGAGAAGTAAAATGGTTGCGAAGCTTTGCCGTTCGGGGAAACAAACTGAACGCTATATTTTTTAACAAATGCCGAAGCCCGCATTCGGTCGAGCAGGCCCAGGCGTTTGAGCGGGTAACACGTGAACGGCAGCAGCGATTCGCCAATGTGATAGCGCGGAAATTTTTCGCGCTCGAGCGCGACGACCCGAAGGCCGTGTTGGGCGAGAATAGTAGCGGCGGCGGAGCCGGACGGGCCGGCGCCAATGACGATTGTATCGTAGGTGCGAGGGGTAGTCATAAAAAGAAATCCGAAGGGCGAACACCGAAGGGGGAGTGGTTAGTGGGATGGGCTAGTGCTCCGACGTTTCTGCCAAGAGCCGCCCGAATTTCGCAGCCCCGGCAGACCGCCGCGCTCCAACACGTTGACGCGCAGTTCCAGATATTGGCCGCGATTTGAGTTCTAAACGGGTGTGTTTCCATTTCCGTTGAATTGAGGATCCGGAACCGGCGCAAGGATTTCGATGACTTCCGCCAAGAGATGGCGAGAGCCGTCGAGAAGCACATTGCGCCGCCCGTACAGCGCAGCGGGTTGGGTTATGCGGAGGACTTCGCGCATATGAGCATCGGACTCAGTCTGGAAAAAGGACTGCGGCCAGCTCATGTGGGGGATGGCTTCAGTTTGAAGAATATTGCCCAGTGGCCGTTGCTCTTCCAGGACACGACGGGCCGCGGGCGGCGGCAATTGGTCGAGACGGATACGAATAACTCCGTATTCGACCGGGCGGGCATCATTAGCGCCCCTGAGGATTACTTCACGCAGATAAATGCTGTCCTGCAGTTCACGGCTCAACACCGTAATTGCCATCGGCTGTTGATAATGCTGTTCCAGCGTCGGAGTCATGTCCGAGGAGTGGACCAAGAGCGAACGATAGGGTTGGGGCATCTCTTCACCGGCGAGTTCGCGCAGCATCGGGAGCGACAGACCGGCGCGGCGATAAAAATGGTCCAGCATTTCGCACCAAACTGCCCGTGTGGCTGCCTGGCGTCGTGTCGTTGCGGCGGTGAAGGACATGGCGAGTCGTTCGCAAATAGGAAGCTATCACGCGGCGCGGTTATGCATAACGCGCAGTGCGGTGTTCCGGGAGGAAAAACTCGTGGACCAGACGATCGACCTCCAGCAAGCCGCCGCGGGTCAGGCGCAGCCAGTCCCCGTCGATGAGCAAAGCGCCCCAGGATTGCAGCCGGGCGATCGGTTCGACGAAGCGCGTCAGCACATCAATCCCAAATTTGCGCTGAAAGTACGCTCGACTGATTCGGCCCAGCTTGAATTGCAGCACGATTTCCCTAATAACGCGTTCCTCAATAGTGGGCGTCAGGGCGCGATAAATGGGGAGTTTGCCTTCGCGGAGCATCGCGAGGTAGGGCTCAAAATCATGCTGATTCTGAAAATGCGTCCCGCCGATATGTGAAAAAGAGGCGACGCCCAACCCGATCAGGTCCGCCCCTTGCCAGAGGCTGTCACGATAGACAAAACGCGTCCGGGCCGGGTCCTTCACCACCGCGTAGCCGCTGGTGACGGTGTAACCTGCCTTTTCCAGTTCGCTGAACGCGTAGTTTACCCACCGCCGTTTGGTTTCCCAGTCCGCCACCGGCGCCACCAGCCGTCCTTGCGCCTTCATCTCTTGATAGATCTTCGTGTTATACGGGATTTCCATTTGGTAGATGGTCACGCTGTCCGGAGAGAGCTGAATGGTTTGGCGGACACAGTCCTGCCAATTCTCTTCCGTCTCCTCGACCATCCCGGCAATCAGATCGATGTTGATTTGCGCAAAATTCAGCTCCCGCGCAAAGTGGTAGGCGCGCTGAATCTCACGTGAACGATGGGCCCGACCATTGATATCCAGGATGTGATCACTGAAATTCTCCACCCCAAGGCTCAGCCGCGTGACCCCCAGCTCGCGAATCACTTTGAGCTTGTGGTCGGACAAGGTGCCGGGCTCGCATTCGAACGTGACTTCCTCCGCCCCATCCCAAGGCAAAATCGCTTTCATCCGTTCAGTCAGGTATTGGAGCTGGGACTCGGAAAGGTACGACGGCGTGCCACCCCCGAAATAAACAAACTGCGGTTTGCGCCCGTCGATGAAGGGATGCGCGGCGTAAAGTTCGAGTTCACGGATCGCGAGATCCAGATACGCTTTGATGGCCGTGGAGTCTTTGTCGGTGTAGACGCGGAAATAACAAAAATGGCAGCGCTTGCGGCAAAAAGGGATGTGGAGATAAAGACCCAGCGGGGTGCCGGGTTCGGGCGTGCGATTCAGGGCAGCGGTGACCTCAGTAATGTGCTCGGGTTTCCAGAATGAAAAGGGCGGATAATTGGAAACAAAATAATTGCCAACAGTGGTCTCTTTTTCCGCCGGGATGGCGGGGGCTGGCGGTACAGTCGCTATAGTCATGACAGGTATAAGTTTCCATGTTACAGACGCGGTCGGGCGCCCGCACATTCATAGAACCGATGTTTTTACTATCCAGCAGAAGCCATAATTTATCAAATAAAAGGTACTTAGACCCAAATGACTGCCATTCATATTGGTCCCCGGATTTTTAAGCGAGTTCCCCCCTCGTCTGGGTATTTAGAGCTGCATGGACAGCCCACGCATCTTGTAATACACTCGGCCTCAGGAATCAATATGAGAACCCAACGCGTTGCTGCGCTGCTTCTGCTTTGCGCATTCTTTGTTCCTCGGCTGGCGACAGCTCAGGCTGCGGATGAAAATTCACTCATTAAGCACTTCGGAGGCGCGCTGTCGCGCGTGGCTCAACTGATCGAGCCGCCGACCAACCAAGCTCCACGGACTTTTACCACCACCGTGAAGGTGATCAAAGCGGAGGGTGTCTCAAAGGAATGGATCGGCCGGGAGTTTGGTGTTGCCTTGCAAGCGCCCGATCATTTGCGATTGACGGCGCAATGGGAGCACCAGGATTTCATCGTCGGCCGTGATGGCCAGGAGGTGTGGCTCGACGCGCCCGACAAAAAACTGGCTTTGCTGGGTTCGCCCGATGTGCCGCGATTTGCCACCGACCCGGAGAGCAAGGACAAGACGCCCCTCGGCCCGCTCAAGCTCCCGCTCCCCACCGAACAGTTACTGGTCCTGCCTTTCCTGATGAACCTCTCCGGGTTACCCGATGAAAAAGTGGGGGAGGTCGAGTGTCACGTGATCAAAGCGACTCCCAAGCCCGAGGCCGTGCGCGGTTTCAAACTGGCCCCCGGAACGCTCCAATTGTGGGTCCGCGACGGCGACCTTCTGCCCCTGCGCTTGGGTTATCAGGATGGCAAAGGCCTGCACGTGCAAGTGGAACTGATTAAGCCCGAGTTGGCGAGTCCCTGGTCGCCCCGGCGTTGGCAACTCGAGTCGGAGCACGGTGACAAAGTCGAACGGGTGTCGAGGTCGCATCTGACGCGTTTCCTCACGGTAGCGATTGGAATGGTGGGGGAGAAAGCTCCGGCGTTAGGACCCGCAAGCGGGGAACGACGATTGGTGGCGCGCGAAGGCAATGGACGGCTGGAAATGATTGACGGCACCCGCGTGCTGTTCCTGAAAGGAACGCCTGAGGAGATGGGCCAACAACATGGGAAATTGTTGAAGAAAGAAGTCCACGAGCTCATTGATCATATTCTTTATGGGGTGGGAGTGGGCAGTTCGTTTGAGAAGGGGACCTGGTTTTTCGGCGAGATCGAGTCGGCGCAAAAGCGGCTTATCCCTTTTATGGACGAGCGGTATTTTCGTGAGATGGATGCTTTAGCCGACGCCGGCGGGTTTGCCCGCGAGGAAGTGCGGTTGGCCAATTTTTTCCCGGAGCTGTTTCATTGCAGCGGCTTCGCGGTTTTCGGGAAGGCGACCGAGGATGGGCGGATGTATCACGGACGGATACTGGACTATTTGCGTGGCTTTGGCCTTGAGCAAAACGCGGTGGTCATGGTGATGCAGCCCGACCAGGGGAACGCCTGGGTGAATGTCGGTTATGCCGGATGCATTGGTTCCGTCACGGCGATGAACGAAAAACACCTCGCGATTGGAGAAATGGGCGGCCGCGGCCAGGGCCAGTGGGATGGCAAACCAATGGCCGAACTAGTGCGAGAGGTGATGGAAAAGGCCAATACTATTGATGAAGCGGTCGAGATCATGCGCCGTGGCCCGCGCACCTGCGAGTATTATTACGTGATCTCCGACGCAAAATCGAAACGCGCCGTGGGGATTGCTTCGACGCCAGACACATTCGAAACCATTTGGCCGGGTAAGAGTCATCCGCGCTTGCCGCACGCAATCCCGGACGTAGTGCTGATGTCAGCCGGGGACCGCTACGAGGAATTGGCGCGTCGGGTGCGAGCGGAATATGGGAAGCTCAATGCCGAACGCGCGCGCGATCTGATGAAGCGGCCAGTCTGCATGACCTCCAATATTCATTGCGCGTTGTTTGCTCCTGATACTTTGGATTTCTGGGTCGCCAATGCTGATGCCGAGCACCCGGCCGCACATGCTCGCTACACGCACTATAACCTGGCGGAGTTACTACAATCAGAGAGGACTCAGTGAATGCAAAACCGGCTAAAGCCGGCGCTCCAAAGCGCCAGCGTCAGGTGGCCCTCGGTGCTGCTCGAAGCCGTTGCGTTACGCTTCTTCGACCACTTTCCATCCGGCGGCATCGGCCAGCGCGTAAACCGGTTCCTTCAAATCACCGTAGAAGGTGACGCGGTGCCATCCCCATTCATCCCAACTGCGGAACAGTTTCTCGAAATCACCTAGAGGGCGGGCGCAAAGCTTGGTGCGACACGCCCGATCATCCGGATCATTGGCGACAGCGACGGCTCGATGAAACAGGATCTGCTTCTTGCCCTGATCGAATTCGAGGCTGGTCGTCATATAGCCGGTCGGCAGCATGGAGCGAATCGAGGCGCCCTGCCGATCCTCCGAATGGGTGAGGATCTCAAAGGGGTTGGTTGGTCCAGTGGGTCCAAAGGCGCGGTTGTGCGCGACGCAATGAGCGTAAATGATCTGGCCCTTCGCCGTGTCCAGAACCGGGTCGGAAATATAGCCCGGGCGGCCTTGGGTGAGGGTAGTCCCGATCAACATCGTCGCGGCCGAGCGCACGTCGCCCTCGCACCCGCCAACCAGCGCCTGGTTGTTCAGTTGGTGGAATCCCAGACACGGATAGGCATGAATGTGGCCGCCGTAGAAACCGCCAAGGCAGTTAATGGTGATGCCGGCCGCGCCGTGCTTTTTGAGCAAGGATTGCTCGGCTAAGTACATCGCGGCCGATTCCTCAAGCGTCTGGCGCGATACCCCTTGAATGTTTTTAGCTGCCTTTTGCCAACCATCCGCCACCGCCCGAGTTTGTTCCTTATCCGCGTGAGACCACGCATCATTTAGTTCTGCGAACGGCACCTGCTGAATTTGTATGCCCATCACTTCGCCTTCCGCACCGGATTCCTGCCCGCGAACGACCAGGATTTTCCTCTGTTTGAGCCTTTGCAGACATTCGCCGGCCGCAAGACAGTTTAACGGGTCGGCTTTGGAGGTCGCTTTGACTGACTCCGGGGTGCCTTTCCGGCGCAACTCAGCGGTCGCGTTGACAAAATCACTCATCGTCCCACTTTGTTTTGCCAACGCGATGCACTTTACTGCGGCGGCGACATCCTTCATCCGCGACGAGGCAACAAAGCCGACATTGGGAGCCTGGTTCCGCAGGAAGGCCGCGTTATAAACCAAAAAGCCGCCACTGCCGCCGAACTTAAAATCAGCGTAGAGCACCGGTTTGCCGCTGGCAGCGATCGTTTGCACAACCCGATTCCAACAGTTCATTTGATAGACCAGATAAGCGTCGATGCCTCCGGTGGTTTTATCCGTCTTCAGAATCGCCTTGGCCTGCTCTTCGCCGGTGGCTTTGGTAGAGACAAACTCAAACCCTTTGCAGCGCTGGGTTAATTCAGACTCGATTCGTTGCATCACCGGGCCGAAATCAAAACCCTTGTTCGGCCAGTCAGGCCCAGGTTGTTTCGGCGCGTGCAACGCATAGATGATGCGAACGCGCGTTTTAGTTTTCGCCTCGTCCGCTTCGAGCCAGGACGCGGTCTCTGCCACGCCGAGCGCACTTAGCGTGGCGGCGGTTCCTTTGGCGATAAAGCGTCGACGGTTCATCGGGCAACAGGCACAACCGAGCGGGGCAAGAATTGATTTCATAAATCACCTCTGATTACAGACATTATTTATAAATCTTAACCTACTAATCAAAACTAGCAGGTTAGATGATGTTATTCAAGACGGAAAGCCGCCACTAGACCACCGCGCAGAATGGCTTCTCCCGCATCGACGGCCGGAAAAGCGAGGGGCGGAGAATGAACCCCGGATGTGCGGCTCAGCTGGCGCCCTGTTCGATGGTCACCCAGCGGCGGCTGGCGGTGGGTTCTTCTCGGCCGCTTGGCCTGGCAATGGCCTTGAGGGTGCATTTGCCGGAGACGTGTGGAATCGCGAGCGGTATTTGGAGCGCTTGATTACCCAGGGCTTCGAGCGAGAAAGCTCGCTGGGATTGAGCTATAACTCGCCCTTTCTCATCCTGCAACGCGAGCACGAGTTCACCCTTCAAGGCATAGGCGTGGTCGTTAACCAGCATGACTTTGAAGGTGGGGTGCGAATCAGCCGGCAAGGTCGGCCGGAAGAAGTTGAGATAAACCCCCAGCGGTTTGAAGGCTTCGCCCATGTAATCCGCGAAGGCGGGATCCAGTTTAAGCTTTGTAACATCGGCGAAATGATCGGCGGTATAAACACCGGGGTAACTGCAAGTAAGATAGACGAAATGAACGATGCCAGCGTATTGCCGGTGGGCGCGCCAGAATTCGGTCTTGGCGGCGAGCAAATAAGCGTAAAGATCGAGCCGTTCGCGAGGCGTCGAATTAGTTGTGCCCAGCAATTGGGGATAAAGCTTCTCCGTCAAACGGGTTGGGGAGCCGTCGCGATTGAGCCAGAGCCAGCCATACTCGTTGATCAGTGGAGCGTTCGTATCGGAGGGCAGCGCCCCTTTGCGCGGTTTGCCGTCCATTGTTTCCAGGTCGGCCATGTTGAAGGCGAGCTTCCCGAAGCCGCCGCTGCTCATCAGATAGGGATGATCTTCAACCGGGTCATTGGGCCCGGCCGGCGAATTGTAACTGTTTTCCCAGGGACGTTCCGAGAGGTCGAGCGAGCGCACGGCGGGGATAATCTTGGCGCCGAAGATATCGTTTTTGGTTTCATTATTGGCGTCCCAAACGGCGACACTGGGATGATTCCAATTGTCGCGCATCCAATCTTTATATTGGCGGATCATCTCCTCGGGATCATAGGTGCGCGAATAGCCCTGGTACCAGCCCGGGCCGCCGGTCCAAACAAAGAACTCATTCTGGATTAACAGTCCGATCTCATCGCATATGTCGAACCAGCGATCCGGCACTGGACCGATGCAAAAACGAAAATAATTCCAGTGCATTTGCTTCGGTAGCTCACCAAGGAGCTTGCGAACCCACTCCTCGCGCCAGGGCAAATCCTTGCAGAGCGGGTCCTCAAAAAAGCGATGCAAAGTGATATTGGAGCCTCGGATGTAATAGACCTTACCGTTCAGGTAGGCGCGACGAGTGGCGCCATCGAAACGGAATTCACGCATGCCGAATCGCGTGCGCGTGGTATCGCCACCGGTGCTCGACTCGACCACATAGAGGAACGGATCTTCGGGTGACCACAAATGCGCGGCGGGAATTTGAAGCGACTGAGTCAGGGTTTTATCTTCGCCGGGAGCCAGCGACACAACTTCAGGTTCAGAAACCGCGACGGTCTTTCCACCCTTCCATGGCGAAACCTTGTGTTTGAGCGTAGCCGTTGCCGGAACGCTGCCGCAATTCCTCACCTTTGTCTGCACCACGATCTCGCTGCTGGCAATGCGCGGAGCCACCTGGATGGTTTCAATTAGCGGGTTTTCGCAAAAGACCACTGAGACGCTGTCGTAAATGCCAGGAGTCCACTTTATTTTTTCGAAGTCAGACCCGGTCGGATAATTATCCGGCAGCACCGCAGGATGGGCGCCGATACGAATCACCAGAGTATTCTGCGCGTTCCATTGAATCGCCTTTTCCAGGTGAAAATAGCTCGCCGTGAAACAACCCGAATAGTCGCCGAGCTTTTGTCCATTCAGCCAGACCGCCGTGCCGAATTGGGCCTTGTTGATCTTGAGCAGAGCGATCTCCTGCCGCGACGGGGCACGAAAAGTCTTTCGATACCAAAAATAGTTGCGGTCCTGATCAACTTTGCCGGTCCAATAATTGGTCAGCCACTCGGCGGGGGCCAAGCCTGCGCGAATGCGATTGGCCAGGTGCTCCCGGCTATAAAACGCGTCTACGTTGGGGAACGCGGGCGAGGAAAGATTCGCCAGTCCAGGCACCTGGACCACGTGAGAGAAGGTCTCCGGAATACCATTTCCGGACGGGCTGTCGGCGATTTGCCACTGGCCGTCGAGAGAAACCACCTTCCGGTTGGCGAGGCCAACGCTGGGAGTGAGGAAGGCGAGGGCCAGCAGAAAACTGGCGGTGAGTAAGGGCTTCTTCATTCTGATAGAAGTAATGCTCATAAGTAGACTGACTGCAACGCAGTCGTTGCATCAGTTTTATCAAACAAAAGCGGCACTGGATAGCAAATCCTGATGTCCAATCTTTCCGCTTTTAACTTGGCGGACATGGCTTACTTTCCAGCCGTGACTTTAAACGACCAAATGCTGGTCCTGGCCCGCCAGGCCAAAACCGCGTCGCGCGATTTGGCCAAATTAAAGACGGCGGACAAAGACCGCTGTTTGCTCGCGATGGCGGATGCGCTGGAAAAGGCCGTTGGACCCATTAAGGCGGCAAACGAGTTCGATATGCAAGCGGGGGCCGAGTCCGGGCTGTCTTCAGCGATGCTGGACCGGCTTAAGCTTGATGACAAACGTATCGCCGCGATGAGCAAAGGTTTGCGCGAAGTTGCCGCGCTGCCCGACCCTGTTGGGCGTGTGCTGGATGAGCGAGTGCGCCCGAATGGACTGAAGCTGCAGAAGGTCAGCACACCAATTGGCGTGGTCGTGATCATTTATGAGTCTCGCCCCAATGTCACGGCCGATGCCGCCAGCCTCTGTTTCAAATCTGGTAACGCGACGATTCTGCGCGGGGGAAAGGAAGCGCTGAATTCCAATCAAGCGATTGCGCGAATCATGCTCGAGGCGGGCAGGAAGAGCCTGGCACAGTTCCCCGAATTTGCGATTCAAGTCGTGCCGACAACTGACCGCGAGGCAATTAAGGTGCTGCTCTCTTTAACTCAGTATATCGATTTGTGCATGCCACGCGGCGGCGAAGGGTTGATCCGAGCCGTCGCGGAGGCCTCGAAGGTCCCTGTCATCAAACATTTCAAAGGCGTTTGCCACGTCTACATTGACGCTCAGGCGGATCTCAAGATGGCCGAGGAGATTGCGGTGAATGCGAAGGTACAACGCCCGGCAGTTTGCAATGCGATGGAGACGCTTTTGGTGAACCGCTCGATTGCGCCGTGCCTTCTGCCGGCGATGGCGGCGCGACTTGGAGAAAAGAAGGTTGAGTTGCGCTGCGACGAACCGGCACTGGCGATCTTGAATGCGGCGCCGGCTTCAGGTTGCGCGTTGCATGAGGT
>DATJGF010000157.1:0-21134 GCA_035495315.1 Candidatus Limnocylindrales bacterium | reverse complement strand
GAGGCAATAGGCATGGACTTGCCACCCGGTCTTCTGGCAAGCCTCAGCCAGAGTTTTGAGGAAGTCCTGTCGATCCACATCGTCGAGATAGATGTCCTGACGACGATTCCCGCGGCTCATGACGTGATACATCGCACCGGGATATTGGATGCGCACCTGACGTGGCATGGCACGACTGTGGCATGAACGATCGTAATGTCAAGATAAATCAAGGGATCAGAGTCGAGGCTTGACCCAGGCTTGACCCTTTTTTAGTTTTTTTTTAAGGGTGCTCGCTTTCCACCTCCCGCACCATCTGCATTTTGAACCCTTGGCTGTATCGAATGACTTTCATGGTACTTGGATTTTCTCTTTCCAAAGTACCAACCTATTTCAGGACGGGACCTGAACATCGAACATCGAACATCGAACGTTGAACTTTGAACCAGCGGGCAGAAACCACGCAAGGATGGGGTCAAGCCTTGGGTCAAGCCTCTATTCCGATCGGTGGAGGTGGTGGTGAGAGTGTCTTTTAGGCTTTTGAATAGGACGGATAGGAGGGATACGAGGTGCGCAGGTGACTGGAGATAGGTGAACTTAGGCGTTTGGCGAACCTTATGAGGAGGCTTGAGCGCGGGAGGTGGGGCGCGTGATTCGGAGTTGTTCTCCGAGTTCTTCCAACCCACTAACGATCAAGTCAGGTGGCGATTCGAGGTGTTCCACATCGGACAAAGTCGTTTCGCCGGTAAGCACCAGGATAGCGAGCACGCCTGCACTTCGCGCCATAGCCATATCGGTGTATAAACGATCGCCGACCATCGCGAGCTCATCTCGTGAAAGCGTGTGTCGTCGCAGGATTTCGTCGAGCATCGAAGGGTCGGGCTTGCCCAGAACCTTATCCGGCGCGTGTCCGGTCGCTTTTTCCAAGGCGGCACAAATGGAGCCGCAGTCAACCAAGACCGTCGGTTGGTCCGTGGGGCAAACACGGTCCGGATGGGTGGCAATGAACAGCTTGCCTTTATGGATCCAATATGCGGCGCGACACAACCGTGAAAAGACCAATGTCGTATCGAATCCAACGACGACTGCGTCCGGTTCATCGGCGGCGTCATCCGGTACTGAGGTGAATCCCTCCGCCTGCAATTCCTCGATCAGACTCGGGGTGCCCAGAATGAACAGGCGCCGGGCCTGAGGAAAGGATTCGCGCAGGAATGCGATTGTTGACTGGGTCGAAGTCTGGAGCTGACCCGAGGTCGCATTAATACCGAATCGCTCGAGATGGGTCAGATAATCCCGGGTGCTCTTGGACGAATTATTCGTCAGGAACGTATGAGCGATCCCAAGCTGTTTGAGCAACTTCAGAAAAGGAAGCGTCGAAGGGAAAAGTGTTCCGCCGCGGTAAATCGTGCCGTCGAGGTCGAGCGCCAGATGACGGACTTTTGCCAGCCGATCTCGGACCGGCGCTATAGGACCTCGAGAGGACATTTCGGAAGAGCGTCGATAAACGCGCGGCCGTATTGTTTGGCCAGGACCCGATTGTCCAGGACGACGACAATTCCCGTGTCGCTCTTGGTTCGAATGAGTCGGCCGACGCCCTGGCGAAACTTCAGGATGGCCTCGGGCAACGAAAAGTCCCGGAACGAATCGCCGCCGCGGGCTTCAATTGCCTCGATCCGGGCTTCGATGAGCGGATGATCCGGCACCGCGAAAGGCAGGCGCGTAATGATAACGTTCGACAACGCCTCGCCGGGGACATCCACGCCTTGCCAAAAGCTGTCGGTGCCGAACAGGACCGAATCGATGTCGTCTTTGAATTTTTCGAGCATGACGGAGCGTGGCGTGCCGGTGCCTTGCACAAAGCAGGCGATCCCCAGTTGGTCAAAGAAGGACTCCATCAATTCGCCGACTTCCTGCATCAGTTTGAAGTTGGTGAACAGAACGAATGCCTTGCCGTGCGTGAGCTTGATGAAATGCTGAATCCAGTGAATGAGGGCATCGCGGTAGTCTTCAGCCCGGGGGTCAGGCATCTTGCGCACGATGAACAACCGCATTTGACGTTCGTAATCAAAGGGGGTTCCCACTTGCAGCATGCGGGCGGTCTCAGCGCCAACGCGCCTGACGAAGTAGAGCAGGGGCGGGGCCCCGCTATTGGCGCCGCGCTCGGTTCTGCCGGAAGCCGGCGGGTCCTTGACAGTCGAATCATCAGCGGTATGCCCAGCTTTGGTCGCGAGGGTGGCGCTGGTCATGATGACTGAGGTGTCACTGCTAAAGAGCCGTGCACGCAAATAGCCGGCAACATCGACCGGTGCGGCGTTCAGCGCAATGGTCCGCTGTCCTTTGCCGCCGCGCTCAACCCAATAAACATGGTCGTCGGCATCCTGGCTAAGGAAGAGGGCCAATTCCTCTTTGAGTTCAGCGAGCCGGCGATTGCATTCGAGCAACTCGTCGCCAATCTCCTTGTCTTCGCTCATGTTAATCAGGTCGCTGACGGCTTCGCGGACGCGCTGCAACGGCAGGGTAACGGTGTCCTTCACCAATTCCGGTTTCCGGATCCGCAACTCGGTCCAGTCGCGCTTGCGGGATTCCCCGCCACCAAAGCTTCGCTTTCGAGCGGCCTGGTGGATTTCTTCGCAGGCCGCTTCGACTTCCTGGAAAAAGCCATCGCTTTCCTTCAATAACTCGGCGACCAGCTTGACGGCTCCGCCCTGAAGCAATGTCGCCAGCAACCCTTTTTCGGTGCGCGGATTCCACAGGCGCTGCAGGGAATAGCGCATCTGGCCACTGGAGACGCTCAGGCCGATATGTTTGGAGGCGACGCTCTCCATCAGGTGCGCCTCATCAAAAATGACGAAGTCGTTGCGGAAGAGGATGCCGCCGTCGACTTCCTCCTCCAGGCCCCCGAGCAGGGTAAATAACAGGGTATGGTTCAGAACGAGCACGTCGGCCGAAAGGATGCGTTTGCGCGCGCGTTGAAAGAAACAAACCGGGTTTTGTTTGGCGAAGTCAGATTGGTAGCCACAAGTTTTGGGCGAGCACAAACCGCGTTCGGAGCAGACCAGCGCCCACACTTTGGGGTCGGGCTCGATCTCGAAATCGGACAAACTGCCGTCTTGAGTGGTCTTGGACCATTCATAGATGCGCTGCAACTCTTCACCTTCGCTGGAAGTGAAGAGATTGCCGGATTGCTGCATCGCCTTATGCAGCCGGCGCGTGCAGAGGTAATTAGCGCGGCCTTTGAGCATCGTAAACTCGAACTTAACGGGCAGAATCTGCTTTAACATCGGGAGATCCTTTTCCGTCAGCTGCTCCTGCAGATTGATGGTGTGAGTGGAAACGATCGCCTTCTTCTTTTTGGCCACGGCAAACAGAATCGCAGGGACCAGATACGCGAGGCTCTTGCCGACTCCGGTCCCGGCCTCGACGGCGAGATGCTCTCCACCTTCAAGTGCGTGGGCTACCGCAACGGCCATTTGCTGCTGTTGTGGGCGAAATTCAAAATTCTTCGAGCGGGACAACAAGCCATCGGCTGAAAAGATGTTTTCGACCTGTTGGACAAGGTCGAGGCTGGAACCGGAAGCCTGGGGTTCGATGGCGCTGATCATTTAGCCAACGCTACTGTAGGGGAAAAATGCGCGCAACGGAAGTCCACGTTTTCGCCACAAAGAGGCACGAAAGTCACAAAATGGAAAAGTTAGGATCTTCTTTTCTGTTGACCTGAACATCCCTTTGTTAGCAGCGAAAAGTCCGCGCAACGGAAGTTCCAGGTTTTGCCACAAAGAGGCACGAAAAGTCACAAAATGGAAAAGTTAGGCGCGATTGTCAAACTTATTTTTTCTTGGACCCGAAAACTTTTTTTAGCACTCTGCTCGACCTATGATGAATCATCAGGAGATCAACTCACTATGCGATATCGTCCGAGAGACGAGTTTCGCTATCCACAAATACCACCGGCATGGACACCTCGAAAAGATCTATGAGAATGCTTTGGCTCATCGGCTTCGTAAACGTGGACTTCACGTGGAACAGCAATACGCGTTGCACGTCTACGATGAAGACGCTTTCTTGTTGGGCGAATTCCATGCCGACTTGTTCGTCGAACAGAGACTCATCGTGGAGTTGAAGGCCGTTCGTGCGGTCGCGGACGAGCACGTCGCTCAGATACTGGGCTATCTGCGCTCGGCACGGCTTGAGACCGGTCTTTTGATCAACTTTGGGGCACCAAAATTGTACGTGAAAAAGTTTTTGATGACTGATGATGTCCCCCAGCCGCAATCCTGTCTGGGCTGCTAGCGCTGTTGTTTCTGGCCACGAAAAGCCACGAAAAGGGACAAAAATATTAAGGATTCATTTTCGTGACTTTTCGTGCCTTTTGTGGCAATCCGGTCTAAGGAGAGGGATCGAGCAATTGCACGCGGTAATAGCGAGTGCCGTGATTGCCGATCGTATTATCAATCTGAAAGGAAATGTAGTCGGTCGCGGCGAGGACGCCGCCCAGCAGGGTCCAATTGGCGTCCAGAAGCGAGTTCTTGTATGAGAGCTGATAATGTTTTCCGGGCGCGGAACGCCAGAAGACAGTCGCATCAGTGGCCGTCTTATGAACGGTCATCATAACCGGTCCTGCGATCACCGAAATCGAAAGTCTCTGGGCAACACTCAGCGCAGGTGTGCCGGTGTCGGTCACGCGGACAGTCACATTGGTTACGTAGGAAAATCCGGTCGGCGGTGGAGTCCAGAAAAACAAACCGGAGGCGGAGTTGATCGATGCGGCGCCAGGGCCACCCGGATCCAAACTGTAGACGAGCGTATTCGCGTCAGGATCGGTCGCCTGAGCGGTGAAAAACATCGGTCCGCCCTCGCCCGTGATTTGGTCAGGAATAAAACTTAAAACCGGAGCACGATTGATTTGCAATGGCTCGCCAAAGTTGAACGGACTGACTTCGAAAATATTTGTTCCGGCGCTATAACCATTGTCATCCAACTTGAGGCAGTAGACTCCGTTAGCGGGCAGAGTGACCTGGAAGTCACCATTCAGACTGCTTGACCCTTGATAAACCACGGTGTTATTCGGGTCATATAAAGTCCAATACCCTTGAGGATTGTTAAAAATTTGGCCGCGAAAATAGAGTTGCTGACCAATGGAGCCTGAATATTTGTAAATGACGGTCGGGTAAAGGTCGATAGCGTTGGTCACCAGCACATTCAGAGGCAAATCCGGCTGCTGTCGCAAATCCAACAGACGGAAGGCAAAAGTTCCTACCGCTGAAACGTTCCCGTCGATTACCAATGTATAAAGACCCGTTTGCCGCAAGGCAAAGGGACCGCGGTCACTCGAGGAATCACCCGAGACCAGGCCTTCGTCGATCCCTTGAGGGTCAAGCAGAGTGGCTGAGATAGAATACACCCCTGCCGGCCCGTTGGTCAGCGCATCATAAATCAGCCTTTGCCCGACGGTACCATTAAAGGTATAAAATCGACGTTCGCCTGGGCGATTGATTGAATCCACGACCGTTGAGCCAATCGTATACCCATTGGTGAAATAAGCGTAGTCGTTTACCTGGAATGTCTCGGGCCCGGAAACTGCATTATAAGTGTAAAGCACGAGGGTATAGGAACCATTCATCGGCAAGATCGACTCAAAATCCCCGGTCAGGGAGGCAGACCCCAAGTAACCGACATTATTGGGAGCGTACAAGGTCCAATAACCCCCGAGATTGCTCGGTTGCCCACGGAAATACAGTCGCTGCCCCGCCGTCCCGGAGTAGCGGTAAACTAAGGACGGATAAGGGTCTAGCGTATTAGTGACCATCGTATTGACCGGCAAAATGGGTTGCGCCGCGATGTCGAGCAAACGAAAGGCAATTGGACCAACACCAGCACCAACGCCGTCCAGCACTAAAGTATACGTGCCCGATTGCTGGAGAGTGAAAGGCCCTCGATCGGCAGAAAAATCTCCGTTAATCGGTGAATCCGCAACTCCGGAGGGATTAAACAGAGTTGCAGTAATCGTGTTTGGGTAACCCAGCCCGTTGGTCAGCGCGTCGTAGTACAACACCTGGCCAGATGTTCCGGCGAACGTATAAAGCCGTCGTTCACCGGGACGAGTAATAGCGTCGATAATAGTGGTACCCAAAGTATAGGTGCTGGTAAAATAAGAGTAATTGTTTGCCTGAAACACTGCGGTTGATGGATTGCCGCTGGAATTCTGCAGCATCAGCGTGTAGGTGCCGCTGGCAGGGATAGTGATTTCAAAATTGCCGTAGAGGTTGGCACCTGCGCCAGAGACATTGGCGTTGTTCGGGTCGTAAAAAGACCAATACCCGCTGGGATTGCCGGGTGAACCGCCGAAAAATAATTGCTGGCCCGGGTTCCCGGAATATTTATAGACGATGAGGGAGTAGGTGCCGAGAGTATTAGTCACCGAGGTGTTGAGTGGCAAAGCGGGCTGCGCGGCGACATCAAGCATTTGGAAGCTGTAACCACTCGGGACACTCTTCAGGTTGCGGAACAACAGGTAGGAAGTCCCCGCATACTGAATGGTGAAAGGGGCTGGGCTACTATTGGCGAAATCGGTGTTGGGGCCGACCGCCTGGGCGCGGGGATCGAGAAGTTGGACATAAACCGACGGAAAATTGGCGTCATTGGTGAGCGCGTTATAAATCAATTGCTGCCCGGCGGTAGTGATGAATTGATAAACATCGGTCTGATAGGAATTGGTCAAGGTTGCGCTGGCGGGACTATTCAATGGCAAGACCGGGCTCGTGCTGAGATCGAGCAAGCGAAAGCTGTAATTACCACTGGCGCCACCATTACCCCATACGCTGACGGTATACGTACCGGATCGAGGCAGATTATAAGGCCCGGCATCGGAGGTTTCACCCAATCGGGCAAAGAGAGTGCTGTCGGGGCCGATAAGATCAACGATCAGATTCTGACCGCTAGTATCCTGGCTGTCGAAGAAGATGGGCAGACCCGCTGGAGCAGTAAAGGTGAAGATATTGGTTTGGTTCGCGCCAATCGTGCCGGCGATGACCTGGCCGGTACCGGAAGTGGACACCGCGCTGTCGCTGATGTCGCTGACGGTGAATTGATAATCCAGAGGTGAGGCCGTCGTCGTATTGCCTATGACGGCAATCGTGTAATTGCCGGTGGCCGGGAGGGTCACCGGGCCGATGTTCGCTGAGATGTATGGAACCGGGCCGAAACTCTGGTCAGAAAGGCCGATCAGTGTCCAAACAGCAGCCAAACTCGAAGCGGTGAGGCTTTGGGGATTGACGCGCTGACCCACTACGCCGGGAAATCGATATAGCCGTGTTTCGGTTTGGTCGCTTAACGAGCCGGTAATGGTAGTCCCAAGCGAGACAGGGTTTGCGGCCGCGAGATCGAGCAAGTTAAACGAAATGAGGCCAGTGGCGTCGCCTACGCCGTTGAACATCAACGCGTAGGTCCCGGTCTGGGTCAGGGTGAAAGGCCCTTTGTCATAACTCGAATTACCCAGGAGGGTGCTTTGGCCGCCCGGCGACAACAAATAGACATACCCATTCAGATAATTTGTTTGGCGCGAATCGAAGTATAAACGCTGACCGGCCGTACCGCTGAAGGTGTAATAGAGCTGATTGCCCGGTTTTAGGATGGCGCTGGTGACTGCACTGCCAAGCGTTAGCGCGTTAGAACTATAGCTAAATGTATTGACCTGGTTGCTGTAAGTAACATCAATCCCTCCCGCCGCAAACACCAAGGCGTAATTACCCGCGTATGGCACAGTCACTTGAAAGTCCCCGCCCAAATATGAGCTCCCAACTTGCACGTTATTCGGGCCATATAATACCCACGAAGCGGAACCGGCGAAGACGCCTTTGCTATCAAAATAAAGCTGCTCACCCGGAGTCCCGGCGAGTTGATATATTTTTGACGTATTTGCCGGCAAGGTCCCGGTCAAATCAGTGTTCAAGGGCAAGGCCGGTTGCACTCCAATGTCCAGCAATTCAAAAGCAATGCCGCCGACGGTGTCCTGGCTGGCGCTAAACACCAAGGTGTAGATGCCGGACTCCGGCAAAGTGACCGGACCAATGTCCCCTGAGGGGTTGCCGTACAGCACCGTCAGGCCGCTTGGGGAGAATAAACTGACGTTCATCGACAAATAGTTGGGAAATAGCGAATCGTAATAGACATGTTGCCCCACGGTACCCGTGAATGTGTAAAGCACCTGATCTCCTGGATTGAAAATGTTATTGGTGACAGAAGTCCCGAGCGTGAGACTGTTGTTGACAAGAGTGAAGGTGTTGACCTGGTTGCTATAAGTCACCGGGCTTGTGCCCCCAGTCAAAATCAGCGCGTACGTGCCCGTTAAAGCAGCCGGCATGGGCGGAATAAAGTCAGCGTCCAGGCCAGCACTGCCGACTTGAGCGTTCCTCTGATCGAACAGAGTCCAGCTGGCGCCGCCGCTGCTTCCTTTCCCGTTAAAATATAGATGTTCGTGATTGGTCCACGTCAGTTGAAGAATCCGGGAAGAGTTAGGGTCGAGGCTTCCGGTTACATTGACATTGAGGGGCAACGCCGGCTGGGTATCGATGTCGAGCAACTGAAAGCCGATGGGACCGGTGGTGTCGAGAGTTCCGTAGAAGACCAGCATGTAGGTGCCGGTTTCAAGCAAAGTGAACGGCCCGATATCGTAACTGGCATTGCCATACGTAACTCCCTGCCCCGTGGGCGAAATAATGTTAACGTAAATCGCAGAATAGGTCGGCCAAAGCGAATCAAAATACATCCTGTGCCCGTTGGTGCCGGTGAAGGTGTAAATGATTTGATCGCCCGGGTTGACAATCGCGTTGGTTGTCGGTGTGCCAAAGGTCAAACTATTCGTTTGGACCCCGAAGGTGGATACCTCGTTGGAAAAGGTCAAACTGGAAGGGCCGTTAGCCACCACCATGACGTAATTGCCTGTGTAAGGAAGAGTCACCGCGAAGTCACTGCCGAGGCCGGCGCTGGCTCCAGATACGTACGCATTTTTTGGATCAAAGAGGCTCCAGGTCGCGCCGCCCGCGCTGACACTAATCGCATTGAAGAACAAGCGTTCTCCATTGGTGCCCGGAAGTTGGTAAACTCTTGACGCATTCGGATCCAATGCGCCTTGCACGGGAGAGTTTATTGGTAACACCGGTTGCGCCGCCACGTCGAGGAATTGAAACGAATAATTGGCGCTGGTTGGGAGGAGACTCTGCACATAAAAATAATAGACACCGTTGTACGGGAGAGTAATTGGACCTGCATCGTAGGATTGGTAGACCGAAATCGGAGTTTGGCCATCAGGCCCTTGTAACCGGAACTGAACATTGGCGAAGGCATTGAAGAAAGAATCGTAGTAGAGGCGCTGGCCCGCCGTCCCGGAAAACTGGTAAATATCAGTTTCGTATGGCGAATTGAGGACATTGGAAACGACTGTATTGAGAGCCAGAACCGGGCTCGCGGAGAGGTCCAGCAAACGGAAATTGTAATTGCCGCTCGCGCCGGAGGGGCCCCACACGTTCAGCGTATAGGTGCCGGCGCGGGAAAGAACATAGGGACCGGCATCGGAAATTTCGTTCACAAGAAAGACAGCATTGCCGGTGGGATCAACAAAATCTACCACCAGCGATTGGCCACTGGCATCAAGGGTATCGAAATAAACCGGCAGTCCAGCCGGTGCCGTGTAAGTGAAACTGTTGGTCTGGTTGGCATTGATGGTGCCGGAGTGAGGAGTGCCAAAGCCGGTGGCGACCACAGGGTTATCACTTACATCCGTAAGCAGCAGTTGGAACAGGAACGGGGCGGTGGTTGTTATCCCCTGATTATAGCCGCTGACCATCAGGCAATAAGGCCCGTCGAGTGGCAACGTGACCACCCCAAGATTTTGGTAAATGTACCCCGAGGCGAGCACGACATTGGCGGGCGTTACCAATTGCCACTGGGCGCCGTTAGACGAGGCACTGACCATCTGCAGGTTAATCCGTTGCCCTCGCTTCCCGTTGAATTGATAGATGTTACAGGCCAGCGGCGGGCTTAACTGGCCAGAGAGCATCGTGCCAAGCGTGAGCACCGGGGCGGCAGCGAGATCCAGCACCCGAAACTGATAATCGCCGGTGGTCGATCCCGAGCCGTTTACCACAATTGAATAGGTCCCGGTTTCGCTAAGCACAAACGGGCCAAAATCCGAATCGTCATTACGCTGCGAAAGAATCATGCCAGCGGGCGAAATCAACGTCAGGTTCATCTGTAGACCGCCGGCCTCGAGTGAATCCAGGAAGAGCCAGCGCCCCGGCGTCCCGGAGAAAGTGTAGGTATGCGTCTCTCCTGGCAAAGCGATCGTGCCCGAATAGGTTGTCCCCAGGTCGAGGGGAATGGCGGCTCGGATTTCAGCCGCCAAAAGAAACAACGCGACTAAAGCCGCGCCGGTTCGTTGCAAAGGCGTCATAGATTGGGAATTGAAGCAGGGAATGCGGTTGAAGGGAGGCAAGGCGAGTGCTAGTCGGGATTTGCTGTTCTCACTGCAACAAAAGTGTGTCTAAGCCCGGCGGTCTGGTCAAGTCATGATGAAACGAGCTTCCCTCAAAATCTCGAGAGCTGAGTGTTCTGTGAAGAGAAAGCTAATCTAAGTCTCGGTCCGGCTGCTTTCGGAGAAGCCCGCGCTCGTCACTTTACCCCGGCCTTGGCCGCTTCTTCCGGATCGATCTGTTTCAGAGCCACACGAAGCGCACGCTGAAGGTCCTTGTCTGGTTTGCGCAGCAGAGGCAGCAGCTTGGGAAGGGCGGGGCGGGAAAGCGGTCCAAATTCGCCCAGAGCTTCCGTCGCCGCTGCGGGAACATCGTCCTGGGGATCATCCAGACAGTTTATCAGCAGCGGAATAACTGTCTCTGGTTGGCATTTGATATCGCCGAGAGCTTTAGCGGCAGCGCCACGAACGGCCGAATCGGTGCCCTTCAGGGCTTTGATCAGATCAGGGACGGCTGCCTGGGCGACAGGACCCAGTCCTCCCAGTGAAGCAGCCGCACGGGCTCGCCGTCCGGCTGACGGCGTATAAAAAATATTTACGCCAGGCAAGGTGTTTAGCTCGTCGATGAGCGCAACCTTCCATTTCGGATCGCTGGTATCATTGAACATCGTCGCCGTAAGATCTGGAATGATCTCTGTCTGGAGCACAAGGCGCGTTTCATTGCTGGTAGACACTACCGGACTGTTCATTGTATTGAGCCAGTCATAAAGCGTGCGCCCCTTATAAAGCCTGTCCCGCTCCGGCAAAGTGTGAATAAGTATCCAGGTGAGGAGGACGAGGCAGCCCATGCCGATGGCGACACCCACCGACACTCGTTTGAACCGAGGAGCCATGCCTGATGCTAAACAATGGCGCAGAATTATTCCAGAGCTACTCCTTTGGATCTGTCTGGACCAGGAAACCTACAACCATATCAATCACAATCGAGATCGGCAAATAGTCCTAAGCCATTCGAAAGATTTTAGGTGCAATTGCCCTGGAGCTAATGTAAAACAATTTCGCGATATGGTTTTCTTCCAAAAAACGCCATGAATCACCCGGATAATTCCGACAGGTCTGACAAGTCTGACTCGTCCGACCCATCCCACCCGCTGATCCCAAAACACGGTGGTTACCGCAAATTGCGCAGTTTTCTGGCTGCATCAGCTGTATACGACGCCACCGTAATTTTCTGTGACCGCTTCATCGAGAAACGGTCGCGTACTCACGACCAGATGGTGCAAGCCGCGCGGAGCGGTGTCCGAAATATCGAGGAGGGCAGCGTGGACTCCGGCACTTCCAAGAAATCCGAGCTCAAGCTCACGAACATCGCCCGCGGCAGTCTCGAAGAACTCATGGGCGACTACGAGGATTTTCTTCGCCACCGCCGCCTCCCGATCTGGGATAAGAACTCACCTAAGGCGCTGGCGGTACGGAGAGTCTATTTGTCTGACCAGGCGGACCGGTCAAACCTGTCAGACCCTTACCACATTCGCACTGCCGACGCTGAAACTGCCGCCAACACGCTCCTCTGCCTCATCAACCAGGCCAGCTATCTGCTGCATCGCCAGTTGAACAGGTTGGAACAAGACTTCCTGCAATATGGCGGATTTACTGAACGGGTCTATACTATGCGGGCCCAGACGAAAGCGGCCGAGTCTGGCTGCACCAAATCGCCCACTCCCGCCTGCCCACTTTGTGGCAAACCTATGCGGGTGTGTACAGCGCGCAAAGGTCCGCACACCGGTACTCAATTTTGGGGTTGCCCAGCTTACCCTGATTGCAAAGGAAAGCGACCCGTCTGACTGGTCGGACTTGTCTGACGTGTCTGACATCCACAGCAAAAAAATTGATTGCCGCAGTCCCCCATCGCGCCAAGAATGCCTTGCAATGCAAAAGCACTTCTCTCGACGGCATTTCCTAAGAGCAACCACAGTCACCGCTCTCGCGGGCCCTCTGATCTTCTCGCAATCGGCGCGGGGCCAAAAAGGGCCAAACGACCGAATCACGCTCGGATTCATTGGCACCGGCACGCAAGGGCGGGGACTACTAAATAATTTTCTCAACCAACCCGATACTCAAGTACTCGCTGTGTGCGACGTCGACACAACGCGCCGCGAGCATCATCGAAAAATCGCCGACGATTTCTACCGTGCCAAGGGCAGCGCTGAATACAAGGGCTGCGCGGCTTACAAAGAATTTGGTGAACTCATCGCGCGGCGCGATATCGATGCCGTAGTGATTGCCGTCCCGGATCATTGGCACGCATACATCGCGATCGCGGCCTTGAACGCTGGAAAAGATGTCTATTGCGAAAAGCCGCTCTCACTGACCATTCACGAGGCGCGCGCGATGGTGAATGCGACTCGGAAAAACCAGCGCGTGTTCCAGACCGGCTCGATGCAGCGTTCTTCCAGTGAATTTCGCAAAGCGTGCGAACTGGTGCGCAATGGCCGAATCGGCACGGTAAAACAAGTCATTGTCGATGTGGGCGGACCGTCACGTCCGTGCGATCTTGGTGCCGAGCCGATGGAACCGGGGCTCAACTGGGACCTGTGGCTGGGCCCGGCTCCGGTGCGGCCCTATAATTCGGTTTTGAGCCCGCGCGGTGTCCACCAGCATTTCCCCGACTGGCGCAGTTATCGCGAATACTCAGGTGGTGCAATGACCGATTGGGGCGCCCACCATTTTGATATCGCGCAGTGGGGCCTGGGCATGGACGACAGCGGCCCCGTGGAAATCATTCCGCCGGAAAATCCAAAAGCAACGAAGGGTTTGCGCTATCTTTACGCCAATGGTGTGGAAGTTCTGCACGGAGACAGCGGCGGGGTTTTGTTTATTGGCAGTGAAGGCAAGATTCTGGTGAACCGCGGCAAGTTTGAAGCGACGCCGAGATCGATCGGTGAAGAGCCGTTGCCTGCGAACGCGATTCATCTCTACAAGAGCTATAATCACGGAAAGGACTTTTTGGACTGCATGCGCAGTCGGCAGAAACCGATCTGTGATGTGGAAATTGGCTGCCGCTCAGTAACAGTATGCCACCTGGGTAACCTGGCGTACTGGAACCACCGCCACTTAAAATGGGATCCCGCCAAAGAGCGGTTTGTGGGCGATGAAGAGGCCAATCAATGGCTCGACCGTCCGAAACGGGGCAACTTGTCGGTCTAACCGCGAAGCGGTGCACAGCTAAACCAGTAAAATCGAGACAGATCCGTCAACACCGATCTCTGCGCGGGCCTTGACGGGGCTGTGCCGTTCCAGTTGAATAGTGGCAATGCGTGCCGGCAGAACGGCGGGCATGAAGAAATAACGACCTCGTTCGTCAAATCGTAAAACTGATTCTTTATCATGAGCACATTATCTCGGCGTGAGTTTTTAAAACGCACTTCCGTCGCCACCGGCGCGGCGGCATTCAGCTTTCCTTTTGTCGGGAACGTCCTGGGCGCCAATGAACGCATCAACGTCGCCTGCATTGGCGTCGGCGGCAAAGGCGATAGCGACAGCAGCGATGCGGGCAGTTGCGGGGGCAACATTGTGGCGATGTGTGATGTCGATAGCAACACGCTCGACCATAAAGCCAAGCAATTCCCCAACGCAAAGAAGTTCAATGATTATCGAAAACTGTTTGATCAAATGGAAAAGGAGATCGACGCGGTCACGGTGTCGACGCCCGATCATAATCACGGGCTGGCTGCAGCCAACGCGATGGCCCGCGGTAAACACTGTTTCTGTCAGAAACCGTTAACCCAAACAGTGTTTGAGGCCCGAACGTTGCGTCGGCTTGCCAGTGAAAAGAAACTCGCGACGCAAATGGGCAACCAGGGCAGTTCCGAGACGGGTCTGCGGCGCGCGGTTGAAGTGGTGCAAGCGGGTGTGATCGGCAAGCCGTTGGAATTGCACGTCTGGACCAATCGCCCGATTTGGCCGCAAGGCATTGAACGTCCCGCCGGCTCGGATCCCGTTCCCGAGTCTTTGAACTGGGATGCATGGCTCGGTCCGGCGGCCGAACGCCCATACAAAAAGGATGTCTATCACACCTTCAAATGGCGCGGTTGGTATGACTTCGGTACCGGCGCCCTCGGCGACATGGCCTGCCATACTGTCAACATGCCGTTCCGCGCCCTCAAACTCGGGTACCCGACCGCTGTAGAATTGGAAATGGCCTCCCGTGTATTCCCGGAGACGTTCCCGCTGACTTCCCGCCTTCGCTTTGAGTTCCCCGAGCGCGAGGGCCTGCCCCCGGTCAAATTCTGGTGGTATGATGGCAATCCAAACGAGGCCTTTAAGCCGATCCGGCCGACTGCTGATGTCACCAAGGAAATCGTCGCCACGCTTGGAAAATTGCCTGAATCCGGAGCGCTAATCGTCGGCGAGAAAGGCAAACTATTCTCCCCGGACGATTATGGAGCCAGTTTCTTTGTCGCGATGAAAGGACAGGACGAACTCACGCGCGGTGACAGCCACGACGCGTGTAAGGCCGTGCCAGAGTCCATTCCCCGCTCCCCGGGACATATGCAGGAATGGTTCCGCATGATGAAAGAGGGCACACCGGCTTATTCTAACTTCGATATCGCAGCGTACCTTACCGAGATCATCCTGCTTGGCTGTATCGCACTGCGGATGGGTGAAGGCGTTAAGATGGACTGGGATGGGCCCAACATGAAATCGACCAATTTGCCCGAGGCGGAGAAATTTGTTCGCCGGCATAACCGGGCTGGTTGGTAAAATACTCGCGATTGCATCTGCCGCATTGTCGTTGAAGCGACCGGATGCGGGCTGTTAAATTCGCCGGCGCCAGAGAAATTTCTGGCGCCGGTTTTGTTTTTTATTAAGCGCATGGTATCCATCTGCTCTTCACTATGCAAAAGACCCTACTGCGGATTATCGTTCTTGGCTTAAGCGTAATGACAACACTCGCCAGAGCGAACGATGGGCAGGAGAATAGCTTGGCCCACCAATGGCGAAAGGAGCATCGCACGATCGATCTGCATCAGCACATTGACTGCACACCCGAACACCTGCAGCGCGCGGTTAAGATCATGGATGCGGTCGGCTTGGGCATAGGTGTCAATTTAAGCGGCGGCACGGTGACCGCAGCCAAAGACGGATCGCCTTGCGAGTTTGAGCGGAACAAGAAGATCGCCGACGAGATGTTTCCGGGCCGGTTCATTCATTACATGAACCTCGATTATGCAAATTGGGATCAACCGGATTTTTCGGCTCAGGCAGTGAAACAGATTGAAGAAGGCCATCGCCTCGGTGCAGCAGGCTTTAAAGAATTCAAGCGCCTCGGGCTATATCTGCGGGATGGCCAGGGGCACCTGATCAAGGTAGATGATCCTAAACTCGACCCGATGTGGGAACGGTGCGGCGAACTGCAGATGCCGGTTTCGATCCACGTAGCCGATCCGAGAGCCTTTTGGCTGCCCTATGACGATCGAAACGAGCGCTGGGAAGAACTCAAAGACCACAAGGGCTGGTGGTTTGGCGACACGAATAAGTTCCCGCCCTGGAAAGAACTGCTCGAGTCATTGAGCCGCGTCATTGCGCGGCACCCAAAAACGACTTTCGTTTGCGTGCATTTCGCTAACAATGCCGAAGAGCCCGAGTGGGTGGATGCCGCACTCAGCAAATATCCAAATATGATGGCCGATCTGGCAGCACGCATTCCTGAAATCGGCCGGCATGACCCGGCGAAAATTCGCAAGCTCTTTCTCAAGTACCAGGATCGAATCCTGTTTGCGACGGATTTCCAGGTTTACGATCGGCTGATTCTTGGCTCCAGCGGCAACGAACCACCGCCGACCGATGCCGACGCCGAGGTTTTTTACACCAAGGAATGGCGCTGGCTTGAAACTCATGATCGCAATTGGGAACACATGACGCCAATCCAGGGGCATTGGACAATCAGTTCGATTGGATTGCCTGATTCGGTTTTGAGGAAGGTCTATTTTGATAACGCGCGCAAACTGCTCGCGCGCTCCTTCCCAACTCCAATCCTCGAGGCACGCCACATCAGCCATGACTTCGCCGTGCAAGGCAATCTGAGCAACCCGCTCTGGCAAACGGCTCGGCCGGTCCGGCTCGAGCAGGCTTCGCGCGATGGCACGGTTCGGCCCGAGCTTTCGACTCTCCTTCGTGCCCTTTGGTCGGATCAATTCCTTTACCTCGCGTTAGAGTCTCCCTTCACTGATTTGACTGTTTTCGAACCAGCGAGTTTCAACCACAAGCGATTTAACCTTCAGAAGCAGGGAGCGAGCTTGTGGGACCGTGACGTGGTAGAAGCCTTCATTGGTTCCGATCGTGAGAACATAAACCACTACGCGGAATTTGAAGTCGCGCCGAGCAACGAGCGGCTGGATCTGATGGTCGTGAACTTACCGGACAAGGATTTTGACTGGAACAGTGACTGGCAAACCGCGACCAAAGTGGATTCAAAATCGAGGGTTTGGAGCTGCGAAATGCGCATCCCCTTAGGCGCCATTAGCGGCGAGAAACCAGCTGCGGGCACCCGCTGGCGAGCAAATTTCTATCGATGCGATCGTGCACAACATGGTTTTCTCGCCTGGAACCCAACCCTGGAGGGGACGTTTCATGTTCCGGAACGCTTTGGAGTACTGCAGTTTGTGCAATAATGCCCAACCCGTAGCGTCAGGCGTCTCGCCTGACATAGAGGATGGCGTCTCGCCATCCGGATTATTTCGCGCGGATCCGCCGGGGCAAGATGCTCGGCTCTACGGCGGGCGAGATGCCTGCCGCTACCGACACAAAGGTGTTACTTTCCAAGCCGCTACTGGTTGGATAGCTTGAGCTGGGTGGCACCGAAAAACAAAGGCATTCCTTTTGGACCCGCTCAGTTGATTAATCGCGAACTGAGCTGGCTGGAGTTCAACGATCGCGTGCTGGAAGAAGCACAGGACCCAAAGAATCCACTGCTGGAACGTCTCAAATTCTTTTGCATCGCCAGCTCGAACCTTGACGAGTTTTTTGAGGTCCGCGTTGCCGGTTTGAAACAACAAATCGAGAGCGCGATTGTCGAGCGCAGCAATGACGGATTGACTGCAACGGAGGCATTCCAGGCTGTCACGCGCCGCATTAAGCGCATGGTGGACGAGCAGTACCAATGCTGGCGCGAGCAATTGATGCCGGAATTGGCAAAAAACGGCATTCGCATTCTTGATATTTCTGAATTGGATGCCACCGATTTGAAGTGGGTACAGGATTACTATCAAACCAAGGTCCGGCCAGTGCTCACCCCATTGGCCATTGACCCAGCTCACCCGTTTCCGCAACTGCTCAACAAATCTCTGAACCTGATTGTGCGGCTGGAAATGTCCCGCCATCATGAGGTACTGAAACACCTCGCGGTGGTGCAAATACCGCGCATCCTGCCGCGCATGGTTTCTTTACCACGCCCGGAGGGACGTCGCGACTATGTCTACCTAAGCCGGCTCATTGGCCATTTTCTGTCCGATCTATTTCCCGGGACTTCCCTGCTCGGTTATTGGCCGTTTCGCGTCACTCGCAACAGCGAACTCTACATTGATGAGGAGGAGACGGCGAATTTGCTCAAAGCTGTGGAAAACGAGTTGCACAATCGCCGTAAGGGTGACGCTGTCCGGCTGGAGGTGGAGCAAGCCTGCCCCGCTTTTATCCAGGAAGCACTGCTGAAGACGCTACACCTGACGGAGGACGACCTTTACTTGATCGACGGACCCTTGAACGCGACGCGGTTAATGACTCTCTATGAAGGGGACCATTCACCCGAGTTGCGCGATCCCCCGTTCATCGCCCCGGTCGCTTCAAGCTTGCTTGAGCAACCGGACCTGTTCGCCGCGATTCGAGAACGGGATATTCTGCTGCACCATCCGTACGAAAACTTCAACAGCATCGTCGCCTTTCTCGATCAGGCGGCCGCGGACCCAGAGGTGCTCGCGATCAAACAGACCCTGTACCGCACGGGTGGCGATCCGCGGATTATCGGCGCACTCGAAAATGCCGTGCGCAACGGGAAACAAGTTACCGCGGTGGTGGAATTGCGCGCGCGTTTTGATGAAGCCAGGAATATTGAGTGGGCGCGGCAGCTTGAAGAATCGGGGGTGCATGTGGTTTACGGCCTGGTGGGGTACAAAATCCACGCCAAGAGCTGTCTGGTGGTGCGGCGTGAAGGACACAACTTGCGGCGCTATGTGCACCTGGCTACGGGCAATTACAATCCCGCCACGGCTCGGCTGTATACCGACCTGGGTCTGTTAACTTGCAGGCCCGATGTCGGCGAAGATATTACCAACTTCTTCAATCTCCTCACCGGCATCTGCCAATTCCAGCCGATGAAGAAATTGCTCGTCGCCCCGTTCGACCTGCACCAGCGTCTGCTGGCGATGATCGAACGTGAGGCCCAGAATGCCCGGCGCGGCCTGCCGGCACGGATCATTGCGAAGATAAACTCGCTGGCCGAACGCCAAATTATTGAAGCGCTGTATCAGGCTTCAGGTGCCGGGGTGCAGATCGATCTGATCGTTCGCGGCATCTGCTGCTTGCGTCCGGGGCTCAAGGGAATTAGCGAGAACATCACCGTCCGGAGTATCGTCGATCGTTTTCTCGAACACAGCCGGATCTACTATTTCGAAAACGCGTGCCAACCGGAAGTCTTCATCGGAAGCGCCGATTGGCTGCCGCGGAATCTCTTCCGGCGAATTGAGGTCATGTTCCCGGTAGAAGATGGCGTGTTGCGGGAACGCGTGATTCGCGAAATTTTGGGAGTAACCTTGGCAGATAATGTGAAGGCGCGGCTGTTAACGCCTGAAGGTTCCTACCACCGCGCAGCTCCAGCCAAAGGACAGCCTCACCGTCGCAGCCAAGCCGACTTTATCGCCCTGGCGCAGGGCGTAGAGCTTCAAACTCAATCGGTAAATTCGCAGCGACCTTTCCCAAAAGTCGAACTGGCGCCATCCCCCTTTTCCACGGCTAAACCTTAGTGTTGCAAGCGGATTTCGTGCGTAGCCACACGCCCGTCTTGAATTGACCACAAGTAACCTCCCTTCTATGATGATTCTTCCGGTGTTCGAGGGATAATTGATGCATAGCTTGAAACCTTGAGCTCTCCCGTGAAATCATATCCTGCCATAGCCAGGGCCAACGGGCATCCAGCCCGGCACCGCAAGCCGATTCACGACCAGTTGAATCGAAGCACCCTGCGGGACCTCGCCACCTCTCTTAAGAAACAGTGGAAGCGTTACCGGAAGGGTCTCAAACGTTGTCAGGACCGGTTCTCCGAGGAGGCTGTCCACGAGTCTCGAGTTGAAACCCGCCGATTGCTGTCGCTTCTGGAATTGCTCAAGCCATTTTTGCGTCGTGGCCAATTCAACAAGGCGCAAGCCGCGCTCAAGCAACACCTCGATACATTCGATGACCTGCGCGACATCCAGGTCCAATTGCTCGCGATCGATAAAATCCGTCGAATTCTTCCCGTCGCCGACTCGTTCCACTATTATCTTGTAAATCGCGAAGAACGCTACGCGCGCGAGACTCGGGCACACATCAAGTTGATCAAAACCAGACGCCTTGCCAAATACATCGCCTCCTGCCGCGAAGAGATCAAAAAGTGGCGCTCTGATTTTCCGGTGGAAAAGGTCAATGCAATGCTCTTGGCGTCGGTGGACGGCGCCTTCGCCAAAACCTTGCACCTGCACCGGAATATCCGGGCAAACGACACCGAAACCATCCATCGCACCCGCGTCGCCTTTAAAAAAGTTAGGTATATGATCGAGATCCTCAGCGACTATCTTCCGTTGGCCGACGACAAATTGCTAGTGGCGATGCACCGCTACCAAACGATGATGGGAGATATCCAGGACGCCGAGGTAATCCTGCGCACCTTCGACAAGTTTTTGCTCAAGAAATCCGTCGATCTCCCCGCGGCGCGGCGGTTCCGTCGCGAATTACTGCGCCGCCGACAATGGTTGGTCCGTGTCTACCTGGATGCCGCTGACCAATTGCTCGAGTTTTGGCGCCTGGAAACAACGCCTGACCGCAATGGCCCGCCTCCGGCCATGCTGGACGGAAAAACCCAAGCCCTCGCGGCATCGCCAAGACCCGAAGGCATTTCCAAACCAAAACTTCAACGAGGATGAATCTCTATCTGCTCCGTCACGGATTGGCTTTGGAACTCGGCACGGCTGGACTCACTAAAGACTCCGAGCGCCCGCTGACGCCTAAAGGACGTCGCAAGCTGCGGAAAATTGCTGCCGGTATGAAGGCGCTCGAATTGGAGTTTGATGTGATTTTTTCCAGCCCCTACGTGCGCGCCCGCCAGACCGCTGAAATTATTGCCGTAGGGCTGCACGCGCGCAAAAAAGTGGAATTAACGGCGACGCTGACCCCAGGTGGCAGTCACTCAAAACTCATCGAGCTCATCAATCAGTCTCGCGGCTTAGAGGACGTGCTTCTGGTGGGCCACGAGCCCCACCTCAGCGAATGTATTTCATTACTCGTCTCAGGCAAATCCGGGTTCTCGGTTACGATGAAAAAAGGCGGGCTATGCAAGCTCGCAGCTGAGTCCCTCGGTTTTGGTCGTTGCGCATCATTGGAATGGCTGCTGACGCCCGGTCAACTGGCGCTGATGGGCTGCTGAGGAGGCGCAACGGCTGTA
>DATJGF010000156.1:0-12801 GCA_035495315.1 Candidatus Limnocylindrales bacterium | reverse complement strand
GTTCAATGTTCAGTGTTCGCCGCTTGGTGCATTCAGCTTGGCCTCGATTGCCCGAAAGACCCTTTCGGGAGGCAAGGCGCGCAGGCATTCGAGTGGTTTGGCGTACCGGCAACGAGAGCGCATGCAAGGAACACAAGGCAAGTCCAATTGCAGTACATTTTCCAGCTGGCCGTAGGGACCGGTGCGTCGAGGCTCGGTGGGACCAAAGAGTGCGATGACGGGCCGGCCGATAGCGGCCGCAACGTGCATCGGGCCGGTGTCGTTGGTGACCATCAGCCGACAGATACGAATCCATTCGACCATTTCCGGAAGGGAAAGTTGCCCGGTTAGATCCAGACAACGTTCGCCGGCGGCGCGGGCGATAGCTGCACCCAAGGGGATATCTTCCGCTCCACCGAGGACCGCGACGTGAACCGGCGAGAAGCGGGCGACAACCTGCCGCGCTAACTCGGCAAAGGATTCAATCGGCCAACGTTTGTTAAGCCAGCGAGCGCCGGGCTGAAGAATAAGCCAGGGGTGCGAGTCGAGCGGCCATTTGCGGCGGAGGCCTGCGGCTGTATCGGGACGAGGCGGCAGCCATTCGAAATGATTGCGCGGAGCGAGGCCGAGCAGCGGGAGGACTTTGAGGTACCAATCGACGGCATGGGTCTGAAAGGAGGGGCGTGACACGATCAGGTCGTAGAGGCCGCGTGCGCCTTCGCGCGCGTCATCGAGACCGACGGTCAGACCGCCATTGGCCAACCAGGCGACGAGCCCACTGCGGGCAAGGCACTGAAGATCGATGACCCAGTCAAAGGATTGCTGCCGAATCCAGCGGACACTGCGCCAAAGCTCGCCCCAGCGATGTGGGGCAGCCCACCGGCGGCGCTCAAAGTGAACGACACCGGCGAGATCAGGATCGCCTACAAGGAAGGGAGCCAGATTGGAGTCAATCCACCAGTAGATCTGGCTTTCGGGCAGCTGCGCCTTGATCGAACGGAGCACCGGCAGTGCCTGCACGACGTCTCCCAGGGAGCTGGGCTTGAGGATGAGGATCTTCACTGCTGCCGCGCGTTATGGTCCACTATTAACACAGTTTGCAAACAGGTCTAAACCGAAGATGCGAAGAATGGCACCCGAACCAGATCCCGCAAATGCAATCCTAATTAAACCGCTGAGACGCGAACTGCGCAGAGAAAAGATGCGGTTGAAGTCTCTGCGCAGTTCGCGTCTCAGCGGTTTCAGAGTGTCACACCAGGTGCCCTTTAACTGATGGAACGCTCAACGATACGAGAGGTTATTTGCCGAAGGCCAGGCGTTCTGCCAGACGCGGCGGCAGTCCGGCGTCGAGAATCTTTTTCTGGGCGGAGGCAATATCGTACTCGAGCCGGCGGAGTTCGATGGTGCCTTCGTCGACGTCATAAACGACATAGGCGGCCTTGGGATTGTTATCCCGCGGTTGTCCGATGGCGCCGACGTTAATGAAATATTTTTTGCCCGATTCAATTTTGAATTTCGAGTAAGTCCCCCCGCGCACCATGCTGTCACGAATGAAGGCGACGGGCACGTGAGTGTGTCCGAAAAAGCAAATACCGGTGTTTTGATAGGTAAAGCTGGCGGCGGCGGCGAGTTTGTCGAAGACATAGCCCCAGCGCTGGGGTCCATCGAGGGTGGCATGGACGATAGTAAAGTTGGTGACCATGCGGACGTATTTGAGGTCGCGCAGCCACTGCTTATCTTCAGGGGACAACTGTTTGCGGGTCCAATTGACGGCTTCGGCAGCGGCGGGGTTGAAACCGTCGAGGGCGCCGTCGGTGGAGCAATATTCGTCATGATTGCCTTTGACACAGGGGATGTTCATTTTCCGCACGATGTCGAGGCACTCTTTGGGATTGGCATTGTAACCGACGACGTCACCCAGGCACACGTGGTGGGTACATTTTTGTTGTTTGATATCCTCAAGGACAACCTGGAAAGCGTCCAGGTTGGCATGGATATCCGCAATAATGGCGAACTTCATTTCACATTACCTTGCTATTTCAAATCCGCGCGTGTCATTTTTGGGCTCGTCCCAGAGGAGTTGCTCGTCCCGAATAAAATGCTCGAGGCCCGATTCTCGAATTGCTCGCTGGAATGCCAACAGTTCATTCTTCTCGCCTTCGGCAATCAGCTCGACGCGGCCATCGGGCAAGTTCCGAACACTGCCACAGACCTCAAATCCCGTAGCGACGGATTTAACAGTATAACGAAACCCGACGCCCTGCACGTTCCCGGAGTAAAAAATCTGCATTCGGCTGCGCTTCACAACAATGCCCTGTCCGTCAATGTGCCACAACAGCCCAGTTTCCGGGAGGGGAAATCAACCCGTATGTCGGCTCGACCGCAGATAAAGCCATACCGAGGGGGCGTGCGCAACGACTTTTTCTAGCTAGGGCCGGCGCTTTTGGGCGCGGCGCTTGGCTTCGAGCAAGCGGCTGGTGGTGGAGGCAGGTGTTTCGGCGGGAGCTTCGGTGGCAGTTTGCGGAGTGGGACCGGGGTGCTCAACGGACTGCACAGCGCCGGTGTCAAGAGATTCTTCGGCAGTGGGTAAGACGGTAATCGGGCGCTCGGGACGGAAGAGGTCGGGCCTGGGAGCGAGTACAGCCGAGGCGGATTGCGCGGAGCGAACCTTATCACGCCGTGCCAACAGTGCGGTCAGAGAATCATCCGCTTCGGGACGCGTGGATCCCTGCCCGAGGAAACGTCGGATTTTTTGAGTCGCGCGAACCCACTCGGCGCGATCGATCTGAATGCGGCGGACGGCGACGTCGAGCACAAAAAGAATAATCGCGAATTTCAACAGAGTTTCCCAGAGGTCCCGCGGCTGAAATGTCTTTTGTCGATCATGGGAGAACGGGTTTAAGGAAAGGTTCAACGGGTCGAGGACCTTTCCGCCGCCGCTGTCGGCGAGACGGCGCAGCAGATTGAAATTGGGTTCAGAGGCGAGGAACTCGGGGGAATAATTGAGGCTGGCGCCAAGGAATTGGGAGCCGCGCAATTTGCCTTCTTTGAGGTCCATCAGGTTTAAGGAGTAGGTTCCAACCTCGCGGGTTGGGAACCGCGCTTCGTAATGTCCCGGACCGGTTTGTTCGAGGCGCACAGTCTGGCGTTCACCCTTCGGGCTGACGACGGCGGCCTGGAGGTTGAGGAAATTGCGATAGTTGCCTTGGTCGTCGAGCGCCTCGACATTGATCAAACCTTCGCCACGATCGACGGTGACTTCGGTAGTGAAATCGGCATTCTCGAGCCGACGCATGCTCCACTGCCCAATTTGGGACCAGAACTGGCGGTACTTGTCCCAATTCAGCCAGAGTTTGGCCCACTTGGCTTTGGCGTCGGAGGTGAAGGCGACGGCGCGGCCGAGGCCATATTGCCAATGAGCGAGGAGGGGGTCGCCTTTATCGCTCCAGAGCGGCGTTTCAGCGCGCGGCTTGGGCGTAGTGGCCACGTAACCCAGTAAGGTGGGATAATCGCCAGCGCTGATTCCGCGCACGACTTCGCTGACGGAGCGAACTTGAGGCTTGAAAGGTTCTTCATAAATTGCGGACTTAAGGATCACAGCGGTCTCTTTGATGAAGATTTGGGGGAGCTGACTCGGGGAAGTGACGTTGTAAAAGTGGCCGCGGCCGCGCAGCGCGATTGATTCCATGGTCTCCGGACCGGCGTGCCCGGAAATAAGCACCGTGCTGACGGTGATGCGATCAGAGACAATTGATTGCATCAATGGCTGGTCCGGCGGTGCGGGGTCACCATCGCTGAAGACGATGATATGTTTTAAACTGGAGGTCGATTTCTGCAGGGATTGGTGAGCCATTTCCATGATATGCTGGAAACTGCCGAGGTCCCCCTGGTTCATGCCGGCGATTTGGCGCCGCAACTCGGCTTTGTTGCCAACTTTCTGCAGGGGAAAAACCCAGTGCTCGCTGCCGTCCCAAAGCAGTACGCCCATCTCATCAGTGGGGCCGAGAGCGGCGAGGACGCCCTGGGCGCATTCGCGCGCGATCTCGTTGCCGTTATTGAACTCCATCCCGTGCATGATGAGCACCACCGCGCCGCTGGGCAGGACCTTTTTGCTGTCCAATTCCATGTTGACCGGCAGCGTTGATTCAAGAGGTGTGCCGCGGTAGCCCCCCGCGGCATAGGTTTGATCACCGCCGACACAGACGAGGCCAACTCCGAAATCGCGCACGGCGCTTTCGAGTAACTTCTGCCGATCGGTTCCCAAATCCCCGGCTGCGAGATTACTGATGAATATAGCATCGTAGGTCTGCATTTCGGCGAGGGTTGCGGGAAATCCCGCCAGCCCGACGAGATTGATTTCGACACGAGAGGTGCGCAAAGCCGCCGTCAGCTGCTGGTCCTGGTCAGGGTCGGCCGAAACAATCAGGATTCTGGGTTCGCCGCGGACCGTTGCGAATCCGCTGGCGCGGTTATTTTGCGGCAAGGGGTCTCCCGGGGCATCGATGCGCACGTCGTAGCCGTAAAATCCCTGTTCCGACAGCACCTGGGGGAAACTGAAGAGATTTTTGCCGGCCGATAACTCGACCTTTTGTTCACCGAGAAATTGCTCGTTGCGGTAAAGACGAACCGTTGCGCTTTGAGCGGCCTCGGCCTGGACGAAAATTTTCACGTCAAAGGCCTGTCCCTTTTTCAACTTTGGTGGGACCTGGACTTTCTGGACGGAGACGTCATTAGCGCGTGAAACGCCCATGGGCAGGACGTCGATGGTTACCCCTAGGGGTTTCGCGGCAAGGACTGCGCTCATTGCGTCGCCGACGTTTTCGTTTCCGTCGGTCAACAGAACCATCCTTTTTTGGCCCGTCTCAGGGAAGGCGGCGGTGCCGAGGCGAATGGCAGCGGCCAAATCGGTACGCTCCGTGTTGACCACGGCCTGAATCTTCTCGAGGTCAATGGCGGAATTTGGGGAAGACTCAATACTGGCTTCAGTCCCGAATACGATGACGCCCGACTTATCGACTTTGTGCATTTGGCGGCCAACTTTGTTGACATAATCGCGAGCTGACTCCTGTTGTGGCGAAGGGACGCTGTCGGAACGATCGAGGATGAAAAACACATTCATGCCCTCGATTGGCAACAACCATTGCAAGCCGGCAATCGCCAAAACGAGCGCCAGCAAAATGACTATTCGAATTCCCAACGCGGTCCAGCGACGCCAGGCGCTGACCTGAACATCGGTCCTCCAAGCGAACCAAATCACCCAGGCCAAAGCGGGCAGGAGCGCCAATAGGTAATAGGGATGGGTGAATTGGAAGTTCATTCCAGAGTCCAAAGCCCAAAGCCCGAAATCCAAAGTCCGAAGTCCAAAGTCCAAGGGCTTGGGTCCGAGAGTGTTTTGTTTTCGGTGCGCTCAGTTGGATGTCTTCTGACGAATTTCTGAACACGATGGTTTTGAGAGTCGGCGACGTAGAGATTGCCGGCCGAATCGAGGGCAACACCCCACGGATTACTAAACTGGGCGGGTTGAGCACCCGGCCCACCGATGATTTCGATTGGCGTGTCATTTGCGTCAAAGATCTGGATCCGGCTATTGCCAAACTCACAGACGTATTGACGGCCCTCCCTATCGACGCAGATATCGTAGGGGTAGCTTAGTTCACCTTTGCTGCGGCCGGCCTTTCCATAAGCGCGCAGGAATCGGCCATTGCTGGTGAAGACCTGAATGCGGTGATTGCAGGAATCAGCGACGTAAACCCGATCCTGGGCATCGATGAAGAGCCCCTCAGGGCGATTGAACTCGCCGGGGCCCGTGCCGGCGTGGCCGAAACTACCGAGGAATTGTTGTCCGCGCGCGGTGAAGCGTTGGACGCGTTCGATGAGGCCGTACTCGCTGACGTATATTTCGGCGTGGGAATTGACCGCGACGCCTCGAGGAAAAGCCAATTGCCCGGCATTGGTTCCCTGCACGCCCCATTGGGCGAGGAGTTTGCCGTCGGCTGAAAAATGATTCACGCGGAAGTAATGCGGTTCGTTCACAACGATGCCGCCCTGCCGATCGCAGCACATTCCCTTGGGCCGGCCTTTGTCGGTTTGAGGCATTTGCCAGGAGAGCAAGTAGACACCGTTTGACGCAAACTTCTGCACTCGGCCGGTCATATCGACCACATAGAGGTTGTCTTGAGGGTCGACGGCAACGGAGCGTGGTTTGTTGAGTTCGCCTACGCCGACGCCGCGATGGCCGATAATTTGAATGTCACTGAAGATTTCGCTGTTGATTGGGGCGTTATCTGTCGTCGTTTGCCGAGCGCAGCCCGAACCGATCAACAAGGCAGTCGCGAAAACGGCCGGCAGCAGCCTCCGCGGTTTAGCTCGACGAATTACGTTCCAAAGCAGCAACGGAATGAGCGCGAGGGCGAGCATCGTGAGGCAAAGCGCATTCACCTGGGCATTGTGGCCATAGTGAAGCAAGTTGAAAATGCGCAACGCCAGCGTTTCGCCACCAGGCGGGACAACCAGGATCATCGATTCGACATCCCACAGGCAAAGCAGGAACACAACGTACCAAGCCGCGGCGAGTTGTGACCCGATTTGTGGCCAGAGGACGTGTCTAAAGGTTTGCCAGCGGGTTGCACCTTCCAGGCGCGCGACATCCGCCAGGTCACGGTCGACGGATTCGGCCGAGCGCAGCAGTATGGTTCTCCCCAAGGCGAAATAGCGAATCACGAACGCCAGGACCACGATGCCGGCACTTTGGTAAAACATTTCCAAGCTGGGATGATTGAATAAGGCAATGAGGGCGATACCGATGACAATTCCCGGCAGGAGAAAAGGCAGCCAGAGCACAGAATTGACCAGAAACCGAACGCGGTGTTTGAGGCCGGAGGCGGTGGCACCTGGAGCGCCGGCGAAGAAAGCCATAATGAGGATCCCGGTGGCCGCGGCTGCTGCCAACCAGAACGAATTGCAAATGGCTGCCTGGCCAGCGGCAACGGCACCGGGCAGTTCAGTCCAGGTCCGGCGGGTCAGTGCCAGCAGCAGGATGGGGATACCTACAGAGAGAACAATCAGCAGGAGGCTGCCCCCGCCGCAGATTACCCACGGGATACGTCCGAGTTGCTGGCGGAACAACTTTGGCGGAACTGAGTTTTGCAGGTGCGGCCATGGAACATCACGTCGCGCGAAACAAAACAGCAACAACAACGGGCCGGCCAGCAAAGGCCAGCTTAGTCTCAAAACTCCCGCCGTATCGAAGGCGGTGTTGAAACGAATCCACATCTCGGCTGGCGAGACCTTGACTTGCAACAAGGCGGGGACGGCGAAATTGTTGATGGCCAAAACGAAAGTGAGGACCGCGGCCTGGCCCAGGGCAGTACGGGCCAGCGGGAGCAGCAGGCCACGGAGCAAAGGGAGCCCGGTCAGTGCGAGATCGCTCTCCAAGTGGGCCGGTTGTAACCGGCGCCAGGCACTCGAGATTGACAGAAGAGTGATAGGCCAAAGCAACAGGGTTAGAACCCAAACAGCGCCGCCCAAGGAGAAGATCGGCAATGGCAGCCATTGGTGCCAAACACCCGACTCACCGAGTAAATCCAACCAGCAATTGGTCGTGAGAAAGGGCGGCAGGGCGAGAGTGAGAATGGCCAGTGCAAGTACGATCGTGCTGCAGGGCTTGTCGAGGCCCGCGAGCCATAGAGAGACGATCAGGCCAAGAGTTACAGCCAGGATGGATGTAAAGCCGCCGACTAACAGGCTGTTTTTGAGCAGGAGCCAGTTCAGAGGAATCCTTTTGGATTGGAGCAGAGTTTGGGTTTGTGGTGCAGCGAAGCGAGAAGTTGCAAAAACCGATACTGCTCGGGAGGGGAGGGGCGATTCAGGTGCAGGTTGAAAACCTGCGATACAGCAGAGTGAAACTCTGCGTTACCTTGATGAAACTCTGGGTTACCTTGGGGCGAATCGGCGTTGAGGTTACTGGCTAACAGCGGCGTGTTAGGGAGAAATGTCATCTTAGGAAAAGGCCGCAGAGTTCGGCAGTCGTAGGCTCAAGGTCGGTTAACAAACGATCCCAATTCACATTCAAGGTGGTGCCTTTGACCTCGGATGTGGAACTGCCTTCGAGGGCCTTTGCAGCAATCAACTGCTCCACGACTTCACGGCGTTGCACATAATTAAAGAAGAGTTCGGCGGCGCGCGGGTGTGGAGCGTCTCGCACAACCGCGACGGTATTAGGGATGAGCAGCGTCTCGGCAGTCATGGGCAACATGGCAACGGGGAGCCCTTCGCGCTGCCCGTCGGCAATGTCATCCGAGTCGGTGAGACCAACGAGCGCTTCACCGCGTGCGACGAGCTTTACGACGGTTGAGTTGCCATCGACGAGGAGAGGTTTGTTGGCCATCAGAGCGTGGCACCAGGTCTGCCATCCGGCATCCCCCCATTCCTGGTGCAATGCATGGAAATGGGTCGCTGTCGTGCCGAACTGGGGGTAAGCCAAAGCCAGCTTGCCGTGCCATGCCGCATTGGTGAGCTCGAGTAACGAATGTGGGGCTTCCGCGATCGACAGGCGATTTGTATTGATCACCATCCGGCGGCTGCGGTAGCCGAAGGCGGCCCAGCCATTGGTTTCCCTGAATACATTTTGGGCGGCCAATTGGCGGGTCCGCATTTCTTCATTGCCCCAAAACAGATCGCACTGGGGGTGATTTCGTTCGGCGAGCAGACGATTGGCCAGGCCGACGGTCTTTACCGCTTCGCTATCGAAAATGGGGCGGACCTTAATCCCAGTTTCTTTTTGGAATGCTTTGAAAATGGGTTCGGCATAGACTTGGTCCTGGGCGCAATAGATGACGAGCTGGTTTTTTCGACTGGCGATCCGGTGCGAAGCGGAAGTGAGCAAAAACGCCGCGAAGATAACAAAGGCAACCAACCCAGCAATAGTTTGGAACGAGAACCAGGCCTCGTTCTTGCCGAATTCATCCTTCGGCCAAGTAGGGTCTGGTTTTGGGGCGTTAGGATCTTGAGTCATTTTGATTCCCGCAGGAGATTGGGGAGGAGGAATCACTCGTAAATCGTACACCGTAAATGTCCATCACACTGTCCTTCGATGGTAGTACCACCATTCACCGAGCAAGAGGAGGAGTCCAAAACCGGCGATGGTGCGCCACAGTTCCATGTTAGCGCGTTGCATCGTGGTAGCGGTGACTTTGGTGTATTTGCCCAGCTGCAATTCGTCACGCGGGGTGATATTGCTCTCGGCCGCATCGAGCAAGTCGACGCAAAACGCGACTTCGTTGGTGCCGAGATGCAAATGATAGGTCCCCTGTTTGTAGGTGTCGCCAAAAACCAATTCTCGAGCGTTGGGCTCCAGATTCACTGTTTTGGTTTCCCCGCCAGGCATCGTGATTTGTGCGTTCTTTTCGGGATGCGTCAGCGCGAATCGAAAAGCCTCGCCCGCCTTGACCAGCAATTGGCCGCCCTGGGCATTAGCCGGATTGAGCCATTCGACGGCGTTGGCGATGAAGATTGGAAAAGAGATGCGCAACGGCCAATTGCTTTCCAAGGGATCGAACCCAATCCAGAGGATGCGCTGGCGGCCCAACTCGCCGGCGAGAATCAACGGCGCTTGCGGGGAATCCAACAGCGACACTGCCCAGGTGGGTGCTTTAGCGGCAAGGCTCTCGACGACTTGCACGTTGTCAAAACCGGCGTAGCGCAACAGCGGATGACTCGAGCGCCAGTCGACCAGAGCAGGCCCTTCGACGCGCGTGACGCTCTCAAACCAATTTGTGTTCACGACATGTACAGCGAGAATGTTTCCTTGAGGCCAAACCACCGGGGTGATCCCGTCCAGGACGACAAAGTCGAACCCTGCTGCCGGATCGGTCAATGCAGTGGTTGTCGCCAACTCGACGTTGGGCGTTGCGCGCAGCGCCTTTTCCAGTAAGCGATTCCCGGGTGAGACCAACAACACTTTAATGGGCTTGGGCAAAAGACTGACAATCGAGGCTTGATCATCAGCCGCCAGATCATCTTTGCCGTTCAGCCGCAGGGTAAAAACACCATCGCGATTCTGCGCGGCCAGGAACACTTGGGGTGAAACCTCGCCGGCAGGAATAGTTAAAGGTCTTGTTTCAAGGAGCCGATTTTCGAGCGACAACCCGAGGTCGGTTTGGATGTTGTTGGATGAGAAGTTGGCGATATTGACGTAGACAGCGCGCTGACGCGGATCCTCAGGATTGGCACGGACATCCAGTGCGGTAATGCCGGCATTGTTTGAGCCTTTTCCAACGCGATGATAAATCAGCGGCAGGGCTTTATTTTCAAACTCGCTCAACTCCGGCACCGCGCCGTCGCTGAAGAGATGAATCTCGGCGCCGCGTTGGTCGCGCACGAGTGACTCAGCCATGCGCAGGGCCGGGACCAGGCGTGTTGGGCCATCGGAGCATGAGCAGGCCTGGAGGGCCCGCCGCAACGCGGCTTTCTCGGTCGTCGCGGACTGCTTGACTTCGGTGTTTGCGCCGGATTGCAAGATCACCATTTGGTCGCGGCCGGCCAGGCCGTCGACCCATTTCAAAGCTTCAGCTCGGGCTTTTTCAAATCGAGAAGGGCTTTCATCGGTGGCTTGCATCGAGGCCGAAGCGTCGAGGATAACGACGCGCAGTTCGGCCGGTTTCATTTTTGCCGAGAAATAGGGACGTGACAGCGCCAGAACCGCGGCGCCCAAAAGGACGATCTGCAGAATGAGTAGCCAGTTCTTGCGCAGTTTCTGAAACGGTGCGCTCGCCTGGGTTTCGGCCAGGAACCGTTGCCACAGGACGGTGCTCGAGACGAGCTTCACGACGCGCTTGCGCTTCAGCAAATAGAAGAGCACGACCACCGGAATGGCGGCGGCAAAGGCGAAGGCGGCAGGGGCCAAAAAGTTCATTCGAGTGCAGAATGCGAGGTGCGGGGTGCGGAGTGACTCCGCGCGGTCTTGATTGACGAAACAGCTATTGCGGTAAGTTCCGGATTCCGCACCCCGCACTCCTCGTTTGTCAGCTCCATACCTCCGCTTTCCTTAATTGTTTTAGCAGGAGCTCCTCGAGCGCGGTATTGGAGCTGACGGTGAAGAAGTTGATGCCGCGTGCCTGGCAAAATTCGCGCAAACGTTGGATGAAGTTCTGCACCGTTTGCCGGTAGGCTTTTAAACGGTAGCGACCAAAAGTGACTTCCTGCATCGCGCCGGTTTCGGAATCGACCAGGCGCAGATCACCGAATGTGCCCGGTGACAATTCGTCCGGGGCGAGGATTTGGACCAGGTCAACTTGAAACCCGCGGCCGACCAAGGCTGTGAGGCCGGATTCGTACCCCGCAGGGTCAAGGAAATCGCTGAGCACAACAGCCAGGCCGGCATGGCGCGCCTCGAGTGCGCCGCGGCGCAACGCCTCATTGAGGTTAGCCGGCCCGCCAGCCGTCAGTGTCGCCAGGTTCTGAAAAAATTGAATGGTTGATTTTTTGCCGCGAACCGAACGGAGAGCGCTTCGGGCCGCCAACTCAGTGAGGCGGGTCGCGGGGTCGATTCCTTCGGCGACGCCAACAGGCGGGAAAGGAATAACACTGACGCGATCGAAACCGGAAAGCGCGACGTAACCGATGGCGGCGGCGACTTGGCGCGCGAAATCGAATTTGCGGGGTTCGCCGAAACTCATTGATTCGCTGGCATCGAGGAAGATGCGCACGGGCAATTCGCGTTCTTCCTCGTAGAGTTTTAGAAAGAGGCGTTCCAAACGGCCGAACAGGTTCCAATCGAGATAGCGGAAATCATCTCCATGCACATAAGGGCGGTAATCGGCAAATTCGACGGATTGTCCGCGAGCGCGGCTGCGCCGCTCGCCTTTGGCCGAACTTTTGGCGCGGCGAGTCGCCAGCAACTGGAACTGCTCGAGGCGGCGGAGGAGTTCGGGGCTGAGCAGCGAGTTTGGCATCGCGACTAAACGCTCACTGCCTGCACATCCCGGGGAACGTCGCTCAAGATCTGGCCGATAATGTGATCGGTAGTAACGCCTTCAGCCTCCGCTTCGAAATTGAGAATCAAACGATGCCGCAGCCCGGCGGTCGCGACGGCTTCGATATCATCGAAACTGACGTTGAACCGGCCTCGGATCAAGGCTCGAACTTTGCCGGCGAGAATCAGCGTTTGGCCCCCGCGCGGGCTGCTGCCGAAGCGAAGGTACTGGGTGGCAATAGGAGCCGCAGTGTCGGTTTTGGGGTGCGTCGCCAGGACCAGGCGAACAGCATAGTCTTTTACATGGGAAGCCACAGGGACCTCGCGGACCAGGTTCATCAAGTCGATGAGCGCGTCGCGATGCAGGACCTTGTCGACTTGCACTCGGGCGCCGCTGGTGGTGCGGCTTAAGACCTCGGTCAATTCCTCGCCCGACGGGTAACCGACCAGGATTTTGAAGAAGAACCGGTCCAACTGGGCCTCGGGGAGCGGATAGGTTCCTTCCTGGTCAATAGGGTTCTGCGTAGCCATGACGAAGAATGGCTCCTCGAGCGGGCGCAACTCACCACCGGCAGTGACTTGATGCTCCTGCATCGCTTCCAAAAGGGCTGACTGGGTTTTGGGCGTGGCACGATTGATCTCATCAGCGAGGATCAGGTGAGCGAAAATGGGCCCGCGTTGAAACTCGAACTGACGACGGCCACCCGCCGTTTCCATCACAATATTGGTGCCGAGAATGTCCGCCGGCATCAGGTCCGGCGTGAACTGAATGCGGCTGAAGTCGAGGTCGAGCGCCTCGGCCAGCGTGCGTACCAGCATGGTCTTGCCGAGACCGGGACCGCCCTCGAGCA
>DATJGF010000155.1:0-4567 GCA_035495315.1 Candidatus Limnocylindrales bacterium | reverse complement strand
AACCCAAGTGCCCCCTCACCCGTCGCCAACTCAATAGCCGTTTCTCTAAATTTCAAAATCTTTCACCTGGTTTCACCTGCTTACGCCAAATTACAGTTCCTGCATTTGTTGCCTGAACTGAAACTTTGACGCCGAGCCTCCCAGAGGATGGACGCCTCTGACGCCGCACGCTATCGATTTGGTCAGTCTTCCCGTCTCTGGTTTATTACCACACCTCCACCGGGCCTTTGGGCACGGGGATATGTTCTCTGCTAGGTTCACCCGCGGCTGCCATGAACGAAGGCACCAGCGGTGCCGGTCGGAAGCGCGGTTTCAATTCACCATTCTCGTCGAGGAATTGGGCGCGCCAGCCACGATAATGCTCGAGGATCTCTTCGAACTCGGCCCGACTCGATATCAAGACGACGCGCTTTGTGAATTCATTCGCGGGCCCGAATCGTTTTGCGTACCACGGAGCCACCTTGCGGAACATGCGGCAGCCATGCGCTTCACCAAAGACTTGTACCATCAGGTCCAGATGTCGCCGCATGACGCGCACCCGTTCCTCAAAGCTCGGCTCCGGCAGCGCCTCGCCGGTTTTGAGATAGTGCAACGTATGGTGAAAAATCCACGGATTATAAAACGCACCCCTGCCGATGCTCACTCCCGCGCAGCCGGTTTCATCCAGCATCCGCTTTGCCGCCGCCGGTGTTGTAATATCGCCGTTCCCAATCACGGGCACCGTGCGCAGCGCACGAACGACAGCGCCAATCCCGACCAGATTCACCCGGCCGCCGAATCCCTGCTCGCGCGTTCTGCCATGGACGAAAATCGCCGAGACCCCCACGTCTTCCAAGGCGCGAGCCAGGTCGGGCGCCGTAAGATTCTGCTCGTCCCAACCCAGGCGCATCTTGGCGGTAACGGGTATTTTCACTGCGTTAACCATGCCTTTCACCAGCGCGGCAGTTTTATCGAGTTCCGTCATCATGGCTGAGCCGCCGCCGACGCGGCAGACCTTGCGCACTGGGCAACCCATATTGATGTCCACCGACGCGATACCAAGGGACTCAATGTACGCCGCCGCATCACGCATTTCTTCCGGAACGGACCCAAACAGTTGAATCGCCAACGGTCGATCGGCCGGCGAGGTCTCGATGAGTTTTAGGGCTTTCGAGTTCTTCTCGAGGAGTGAACGTGCATTGACCAGGTCCGTGGTCGCTAAACCCATCCCGCCAAGCTCGCGCACGGAAAGCCGAAATGGCAGGTTGGTGTAACCTGCCAGGGGCGAGAGAAACAGGTTTGAACTCAGATTTAACGGACCGAAACGCATTGGGCCGTATTATAGCCGAGATAAACAATTGTAGCCACTTGTTCTCGCTCCGAAGGCCAAGCTCGGGTGCATTCTGTGGCAGCCGACGTGAGGAGGCTCTGATTTTACGCTGAAACGCCCCCGAATATTTGAGCTTCCTCACGTCGGCTCCTACGACGAAAATGATTTTCCAACACGCTCGCGGAGCTTGGCCTTCCGAGTTGACGTTGTGCAGGGGCGCGAGGATGCTAGCCGTTATAATGGTTCCGAGTGTTCGAGCGGCTTTCGTCGCGCGCCAGGCTGCGCTCGTGATCTTTTGCTCGCTCTCTCTCTCCTTGCGTGCCGAAATCCGCGATGGAGGCATTGACCCGGCGAACCTCGGAAAAGGAGATTGGATTTACTGCGTTACGGATGCGACGAACCGGTTGGGAGGACATGTCAGCGCCGTAACCAATGAACTGAGCCTGATGCGGTTTTATCGTAGTCACGGGCTCCGTTATGTCATCGTCAAAGCCGCAACCAGCGATCAGTTGTTTTATGGTTGTCTGAAAACTCCCCAATTCACGAAATCTCTGGTGGCCGCCGCTCACGAAAACGGGCTGTGGATCTTCGGCTACAACCGGTCATATGGCGCCAATATCAAAGGCGAAGTCGCGATCGCTAATTACGTCTTTAATCAGGGAGCAGATGGATTCGTCTGGGACGCCGAAGCCGAGTGGGAAAGTGGCAATGCATGGATCGGCGCTGCCGGACCGACAAAGGCGTGGCAACTCTGTTCAACCGTGCGCTCGAATTGGCCGACTAAATTTCTAGCCCACGCGCCGTTTCCTATAATCAGTTATCATACATCATTTCCTTACCGGGAATTCGGGTATTGGTGCGACGCGGTCATGCCGCAAATTTATCACGCTGGGTGGACCAATGTCGCGGCCAGCGTCAGCGGCGCAGTCAATTGGACCGATCTGAACTGGGCCAACTGGCAGAACAGCCTGGCCGGATCCAATTCGGTGATCAACGGCGTCACCATATTTTGGACCAACGCGATCAAGCCGCTTGCCCCGGTAGCCGAGGTTTATGGTCCTCCGGGTAATTCGCCCTGCGGAGGCACAGTACCGGCTATCAGCGACAAGGCCATCCTGGAACTATTGGATTACTTGCAGGCCGACCCGCATTGTCCCAGCCCAGGGGGTTATAAGGGAGCCAGCTTTTGGCGGGCAGACCTTCACGGGGCCGGGCAATGGTCACATATCAAACATGCAACCATTGGGGATATAGGTGGCCAGGTGAATGACGTTATACTCGATGACCATTTTGCCGCCATTCGAGGCGGGTGGACTGCCGTCCCGACTTTCGCCAACGGACTGTACTCGGGGACCAGCAGCGGTACCGATACAAATGCGTTTGGGACAAATTACCTGGTGCACGCGCCGGGCAATGGCGCGTCCTTGGCAATATTCACGCCGGTGATTCACGTTTCCGGCGCTTACGATCTGTATCAATGGCATCCATTCCGGGCGGATGCCTCGGCCGGGGTGCCTTTTATCATCCAACATAGCGCCGGCGAGACTACGGTCTATGCGAATCAGCGGACGAATGCCGGAAATTGGAGCCTGTTGGGCAGGTTTAATTTCAGCGCCGGCTCGACCAATACTATCCGCGTGACCGATGCCATCCCGGAGACCAATGCGGTCGCGATCGTCGACGCATTAAAAATGGTTTTTGTGACCGGGATCGGTACGGGCAGTTCTGGATTTTAGTTTCTCGCCGCTGGATCAGCACAATTCAAGTTGCGATTCGTACGTTCTGCCATAATACTTCTTCAACGTAAAACATTGACTCGCTGGTTTTCATGATCGACTGGAATATTCAATCACGCGCCCACGCTTGCGAAGCCTGCGGACACGGTTTTTCAGACAAAGAAGTGTACCACACACTTCTCTTCGACGAGCGTGCCGAGTTTCGCCGGCTTGATATTTGCCAAAGCTGCTGGGACAAACAGTTTAGCCAGGGGGCCCGGGAGCGCAAAGGGTTCATCTCCTATTGGCACGGAACCTATGAAGCGCCGCCACCGCCTGCCGATCCGATTCAAAAGGAGACCGCCGAATCTCTGTTGCGCAAACTGATTGAGTTGAATGACCGCCAATACATTCCCGCCGCGTACATCCTGGCGGTAATGCTCGAACGTAAGCGGGTACTGAAGGTAAAAGAGCAAATCGTACGTGACGAAGGTCGTTTTTTTATCTACGAACACCCCAAGACCGGGGAAGTGTTTACAATTCTGGATCCAAATTTGCAGCTCAATCAGCTTGAGTCGGTTCAACATGACGTCGCAGCGCTGCTCGAGCATGGCCTGAATCCTCCGGCCGCCGCCCCTTTGGCCGGCCCGGCCGATCCGGTCGTGGCCGGTCCCGAGCTGGCAAATGCGACGCCGCCGGTCGCCGGCTCGAGCGATGCTACTTTGGCTTGAGTGTTATGCAGCGGGAAGTGTGCAATCCGCAAAATTTTGTCGGTCTGGCGCATGGTCGCTCCTGATCTTACCGCGTTACAGCACCAGATCGGCTACTCGTTTAAAAAGCCGGAACTCCTGCAACTGGCCTTAACGCATCCCTCAGTAGCCCATGAGCAGGATTTGCCTATCCAGACCAACCAGCGCCTGGAATTCCTGGGCGATGCCGTCCTGCAATTGATCCTTACTCGCGAGTTGTACGAGAAGTTTCCGGCTTTTGGCGAAGGACCGCTGACCAAAGCCAGGGCGAAATTGGTCAACCGGCGAACGTTGGCCGAACGCGCGCGGCAGCTTGGCCTCGGCCGCCATTTAATCCTGAGCCGCGGTGAGGAACTTTCCAACGGCCGCGAGCGGCCGTCGGCGCTGGCCGATACCTACGAAGCCCTGCTCGGGGCGATTTTCCTCGACGGGGGATTTGATGCCGCGTGCCAGTTCATTTTGGGTGAGTTCGCCGGCGCGTTTGGCGAACTTTCCGATATCCCCATTCTGGAGAATCCGAAAGGCGAACTTCAGGAATTAGTCCAATCGTTTTCCTCTGAGGCGCCCAGATACCATGTGGTTTCCACCAGCGGACCGGATCATGATCGAGTCTTCGAATGCACCGTGACCCATGGCGGAGTGGAACTGGCGCGGGGCCAAGGCAAAAGCAAAAAAGCCGCTGAAAGCGAAGCCGCAATGGCAGCACTGAAGGTGCTGCGCGAACGACAGAAAGTCGCAGACCACTCCGGAGTTACTCCAAACAGGGATGAGACCAAGCCTGCGTAAACCGCTAG
>DATJGF010000154.1:0-60646 GCA_035495315.1 Candidatus Limnocylindrales bacterium | reverse complement strand
CATTCAGACACGAACAGGAGGAAAAGGAGAGAACAGAGGTCCGACGAGGCTCTACCCGGCTTTCACATGGAGTCACATTTTGGAGAGCGGACGCTACATTTCAACACGCAGACTGGGCTTGTATTTCTGTATTTAAGCTTCTGGTATCTCTGTTGTCTCCTGTTCAACCGCATAGATTCCAACCGCTTCAAGCGGTTTTCCCAGGAGCACAGTTAAGACAGCCACGCTAAACCGCTGAAAGCGGTTCCGATCACTTTCGCAGCCCACCCCCAGCTGAAAGCTGGGGGTTAATGAGAGCAGATCAGTGGTCAGTCGTCTTCTGTCTCTGGTTACCCTCAAAAGCATTCGCGGTTTTTCCACTGACCACTGCCTACCTAATTCCCGCCAGGCGCTCCTTCCAGATCTGGTACAGCAGAACGGTGGCCCTGACGTCGCGCAAGCAGTATTCGGCAATCTCACGGTAGCGGGCTTCAGCCAGGAGCGTATTCACATCACGGCCGGTGACGCCATGGCTTTTGGGTGACTCGATGCCAAAGGCCTTGCAATAAAAATCCAAATTGAAGCGACGAGCGGCTCCGTCTCTACCGCTGACGCCATAGAAGGTCAGTTGTTCTGCCAGGTCGCAATGCGGCTCAGTCTGATACCTGTAGCCGAGCCAGTCTTTGCGTGTAATCGGAACATTGAGCAAGGCCGACCGCAAATAAATGAAGGGCACGTCAAAGCCCCGGCCATTGAAAGTAACAATGTGCTCGTAATGGCGGGCGACGTCCCAGAAAGCGGTCAGCAGCTCCGCTTCATCCACGCAGGGAACGAATTCGACTGGCCCGGCTTCGCCGACATCCTCTTCATAATCCTCCGCTGTAAAGAGAGCTTGGCCACGGGAGGTCTCCGCGTTGAGCATTGCAATGCAAACCACCTGGGCGGTAAACGGCCACAGGTTGCATTGCTGCAGGATCTCCGTCCGCCGGGCTGACCGGGCGGTTTCCTCGCCGATTCGTTCGCATTCGCGAAAGAGGTACTCCTGCTGGGCTTCGTCAAAGCGGTCCAGAGGGAGTGCGGAGGTTTCGATATCGAAAACCAGCGTGGCCATTAGGCGCCGAACTTATCGAACATCCTGGCATTGGCCTGCATCAACCGGATGAGGTATTTGGCCTCGAAAACGCCCAGCGAACCGGAGTTGGCGCCGGTCTCGGTGAAGCGTTCGAGTTTGTCGGATCCCGAACAAGGCGAGTGCAGCAGCACCGGTTGGGGATGCCAGGAATGACCCTTAAGCGCGCAGGGAGTGGAATGATCGCCGGTAATGGCCAGCACTTCGGGTCTTTTGCGCAGCAGGATCGGCAACGCCGAGTCCAATTCCTCAATTGCCTTGCGTTTGGCGTCAAAATTCCCGTCTTCACCATACATATCGGTGTATTTGAAATGGATGAAGAAAAAGTCGTACTTGTCGTACTCGGCCAGGTAGCGTTCAAACTGTTCGGAGATCGTCTGCGAGCCCTCGAGTTTGGTCATGCCGACAAGTTGCGCCAAGCCTTTGTACATCGGATAAACCGCGATGCACCCGGCCCGCAACCCATACCGATCCTGGAACGACGGAATTTCCGGTTGATGGGCGATCCCTCGGAGCAGGAACCCATTCGCGGGTTTTTTCTGGGCGATGACGGGCAGGGCCGCCTGGAAAAAGTCAGCGACCAGTTTCGCAGCTTTTTTCGCCTTGGCCGACTCAGCGTTTACCGGCTTAACGGTGGGTAACGTCAGTCCCTCTCGATGAGGGTCAGCATCGGTAAGCGGTCCTTCCAGACCTTTGCCGCGGAAAACGACCACGAAGCGATGTCCTTTCCCGGCTTTAATGATCACCTCAGTATCACCAATTTTCTTAACCTTCTGCGCGAGCAACGCGCACAACTGCTCGCAAACGGAGGTATCGATGCGTCCGGCGCGGCGGTCGGTCACGACGCCCTTGGCGTCCAAGGTGCAGAAGTTGGCGCGAGCGGCGACGTCGCCCGCCTTCAACTCCAATCCGAGCCCAAGGGCTTCAATGACCCCCCGACCGACCTGGAACTCCAAGGGGTCATAGCCGAAAAGCGCGAGGTGGCCCGGACCGCTGCCAGGTGTAATGCCGGGCGCCACAGGCAACATGCGGCCTTGCGCGGAGTCTTTGCTCAACCGATTCAAATGAGGTGTATTGGCTGCCTCTAACGGGGTTAGATATCCCTGCTGGCTGGTGGCAATATCCCCTACGCCATCGAGAACGATCAGCGCCATTTTGGCTCCGGTCTTTAAGGTCAGTTCCGAATAAAGAGTGTCCAGGTTCATGATTTAAATTGTGAGTTCCGATTCAGTTGCGTGCGCGGAAAATCCCGCAAAATCCAGCCCGCATAATGCGAGCAAGAAGCTGGCAGCGTCAACGTGATTTCAGGACGCAGAGATGGGCCGGTGAGCGTTTGATCGTAGTGTTCGCGTTCTCGCCTGCGAGCTCTGGCAGCGTCTCGCTGTCATCTAACCGTATCGGACAGGATGACGTCTACTCTCACTGGGATTTCTGCATTATCCCGGAGGGATACGCGAGAACAGCCCAACGTTTCAACGTTGGGCGAAATGTAGTGGGTGAATATAAGTCCCGAAGGGATGGCTGAGATTTAAGAAGTTTCAACAGCGAATCGGCATCCGATCCTATTCAGCCGTCCCTTCGGGACTTGGCTCGTCGCGAATTCCCCACCCAACGTTAAAACGTTGGGCTACTCTCGATTACCCCTCCGGGGTCCGAAACCGCGTCTGCGGCTTTTAATCCTAGGACATTGGAAGTGATCGACCGACCACTGGATTTGGAACCCCGGACATCCGTGTAGAGAAGTCCGAAGGCCAAAAAAATCCGAGGTCCGAAATCCGAGATCCGATCCGCTTCTTGCGTATTTCCGATTGGGAATTGGGATTTTTCGATCATGGGATTTCGAGCTTCGGAGTTCGACCGTCCCGGCCCGCTCGGCGAGCAGGCCCTACCACTAGGGGCGACAACTCATCTGCGGCACCGTTCCGCTAGACATTGAACCTGAATAGCAAGACGTCTCCGTCGCGCACGACGTAATCACGGCCTTCAATCCGATAGTGGCCGCTTTCCCGCGCGTGACCGACGGAACCATGCTTGACCAACTCCTGCCAGTTAACGGTTTCTGCCTTGATGAACCCACGTTCAAAATCGGTGTGGATGGTGCCGGCCGCTTTCAGCGCGGTGTCGCCCGCGTGAATGGTCCAGGCGCGGACTTCCTTATCGTTGAACGTAAAAAAGGTACGCAACCCGAGTACTTGATAGGCGGCACGGATGAGAGCATCGAGGCCGGACTCACTGACCCCCAGCCCGGCTCGATATTCCTGCGCCTCGGCGAGCGAAAGATCAGCCAGATCACTCTCGAGTTGGGCGCAAACTGCGATGGTTTGGCAGGCATGATGCCTCCGCGCATACTCCCGAACAGCGTTGACGTGCAGATGGGTTTCGGTTTCGGACAGGTCGGCCTCCTTGACGTTTGCGGCGAAAATTATCGGTTTATCTGTTAGAAGAAAAAAGTTGCGGATAAGGGATTTTTCGTCCGGAGCGAAATGCAAATCCAGGGTGTTGGCCGGCTTGCCAGTGTTCAAATGGGCCTCGAATTTCTGCAACAAATGATCTTCCAACAGCGCATGCTTGTCGCCACGCTTCACGTCGCGATTGATTTTTTCTCTCCTCTTTTTGACGCTCTCCAGATCGGCCAAAACGAGTTCGGTAAGGACGATCTCAATATCACGAAGGGGGTCCAGAGAGCCGGTGACATGAACGATATCGGGATCCTCAAAGCAACGGACGACTTGCACCAATGCGTCGACTTCACGGATATGGCTCAGGAATTTATTGCCCAGGCCTTCACCCTGCGCGGCACCTTTGACGAGTCCAGCAATATCAACAAACTCGATCGCGGTCGGAATGATCGAAGTCACTTTGGCGATCTCTGCGAGCGGCTCAAGACGCTCGTCGGGGACCGCTACCACACCCAGGTTGGGTTCGATCGTGCAAAAGGGATAATTCTCAGCCGGAGCCTTATGGGAACGAGTCAGTGCGTTGAACAGCGTGGATTTTCCAACATTCGGAAGACCGATGATGCCTACCTTCAGCATGATTGCAGGTTAATCGTTGAGCGAAGCAAAGGACACCACGAAATGAGGGGCGGAGGAGGCCAAACTTCGAACATCGAACATCGAACATCGAACATTGAACATTGAACATTGAACATTGAACTTCGAACCGGGGACGCGCCGTTCAAAGTTCGAAGTTCAATATTCGATGTTCGATGTTAAAGCGAGAAAACCGGCGGACCACGCTTCTATGACTTCGCCGCGCGCTGCCGCTTTCGGGGCCGAGTCGTGCCTCGCGTCGTCTCCTCGACCGCTTCGCGGATCATCAGCTTGAATTTTGCGATGCCTTCGTCAAAGGCCGCGGCAATCGGCAGGACCGGTGTTTTGGGGATCCGCCGCTTGAACGTCTTGAGATTTGCTTCAGCCGTCGGCTCGTCCATTTTGTTAGCAACAACCAGCCGCGGCCGTTCCAGAAGAGTGGGGTCGTAGAGTTCCAGCTCATTGAGCAGGTTCTTGTAATCTTCCCACGGGGCACGATTGTCGGTGCCGGCCATATCCAACAACAGAACGAGGATCTTGCATCGTTCGATGTGCCGCAAGAAGGCGTGACCCAAACCGACATTGCGATGCGCGCCTTCGATCAACCCCGGCACGTCACACACGGTCAAACGATGGAAATCCGAGTATTCAACGATCCCAATTTGTGGATGAAGCGTGGTGAAAGGGTAAGGCGCGATCTTTGGGCGGGCATGTGAGATCGCGGTTAACAAAGTCGATTTCCCCGCGTTCGGATAGCCCACCAACCCGACCTCAGCGATGATGCGCAGTTCCAGCAGGAACTCGCCTTCTTCGCCAGGCTCGCCCGGCTGCGCGAAACGCGGTGCCTGTCTAGCCGCGGTGGCGAAATTACGATTACCCAGCCCACCCCGGCCGCCTTTGCACAAAACGAACCGCTGGCCATGTTCGGTCAAATCAACCACCAACTCACCGTGTGGCCGGCTCTCGGACCCCGAACCGATGGGCGCTTTATCGGCAGCAAGATCAATTTCCATGGCACGGACGCTGCCCGTGGTGCGCAATAGTGGGCGATGTTGAGAACTGGAGGAGAGTGCGCGAGACACGGCCTCCTGAGGTTCCGCAGACGGGTGTTGCGGACTGGAAGGGGAGACTCGCCATACGAGGGTTCCGCAAGGCACCTTGGCAACGAGGTCCTTTCCGGCATGGCCATCCATTCCTTTGCCCAAACCGCCCTGCCCATCCTCAGCGATCAAACGCGGTTGATAATACTGGGCTATCAGGTTGTTTAGGTCGTGGTCTGCCTCGAGAATCACTTCGCCTCCGCGACCCCCATTGCCGCCGCTAGGGCCCCCTTTCGGCCGATACTTCTCGCGCTGGAAAGCCACACAACCCTTCCCACCATGTCCAGCACGCGCAAAAACCTTTATTTCATCGACGAACATGCCAGAGCCGGTTTAGTCGTCGCCCAACAAAAGATCTTGTGAGATAAATCTCGAGTATCGAAATCGGTTCAGATCGTTGATCTCCCTCATCAAACCGCCGTAACAGTTCAAGCTGTTCAACCAGACAAACACACCCCGCTAACCAGCGGGGTGTAAATCGTCGAATTCCCGCAGCTCTCTGCCTAGTTGCTCGCGGAATCCGGCTCGCTCGGTTTAATATTCACCCGCCGGCCGTCCTTATCGAAACTGACTTTGCCGTCGACCAGTGCAAAAAGAGTCCAGTCCCGCCCTGTGCCGACATTTTGCCCAGCAATGAACTTGGTGCCGCGTTGGCGAACCAGGATGTTGCCGGCGGCGACGACCTGTCCGCCAAATCGTTTAACGCCGAGGCGCTTGCTGGCGCTGTCACGCCCATTGCGGACGCTGCCTTGACCTTTCTTGTGTGCCATAAAATTTAAATGTTAATCTCTTTAATCTTAACGACCGTCAACTCTTGCCGATGGCCGATCGTTTTATGATAGCCTTTGCGGCGTTTCATCTTGAAGGCGATCTTCTTCTCGCCACGAATGTGTTCCACGACGTCAGCCACTACCGTCGCATTAGCGACCGTCGGCGCTCCAACCGAGACTTTGCCTTCGTTGCTGACCAGCAGGACGCGGTCAAATGTCACTGCTTGCCCAACTTCGCTTGAAAGGCGCTCGATTTCCAATGTGTCGCCCGCACTGACGCGATACTGCTTGCTTCCGGTTTCTAATACAGCGTACATAAAATTTTAGTCCCCTGAAAAAGGGAACGGTTAATTAAGCAAAGCAGGTTAGCGATGTCAAGTGGGAGATTTGAATTTATCATCGCAATTTTCAACGTTTTAGATCTTCAAAACCCGCTGCATGTGTTCCGGATACAACAAATCAGGGAGAGTCCCTGCTATGTTTTAGCTTTCCATTTTTTTGACCTTTGGGCTAATGTTCGGGCATGGCGGAAATCGTGGAATTTGTCAATCGCGGGGCGGCGTCGATTACCCCGGCAGTGGTGGAGAAGATGCTTCGGCATCTGCCGCAGTGGAAGCTGGAGTTCACCCAGATCTACGAACCGCTCTTTCCGCACCTGGTTGATCAGCTCGAATTCCTGGCGAACGCCGTCGAAGATATCGCCGAAGGCGCTTACAAGGACTTACCTTATGTCGCCTTTGCCCAGGCGGTTTTTGCACTCATCTATTCCCACAAAAAGGTCGGCATTATTCCCGACTCCGTCCTGAACCTCGGCCGAGCAGACGACTCGAGCGTAGTCCGCGCGGTTCTGATTCAGAACGAGAAGGTGTTTGCGATCTACGCCGCGGCACAGAATATCGACTGGTCAAAGATCACCAGCCAGCCCTAAAGGGCAGTTGGCTTGCCATAAGCGCGCTTGCTCATCAGCCGTTTTGAGATAATTTCTAATCCTGATGAGATTCTTTATAATCTGCGGGACTGGAAGATATCCTCGTCGGGTCCTCGGAAGGCCGAGCTCCGCGAGGCCCCGAATCTCTCGCCAAAACGACCTATGTTTTGGGCTTCGCGGAAGTTATTTGGGCCTCGCGGAACTCAGCCTTCCGAAATGAGCGCCAAGCCGCCTCGAACAGAGCGTCTTGTCTGGATCGGCCTCGGACTGACGATTGCGTTGCTATTGCTGGCCTCCTTGCTCGCGCTGTTAAAAGTCCGGGCCGGATTCGGCAAATCTCTCCCACTCTATGGACAGGTGGCAGATTTTGCGCTGACGAATCAGAATGGCCAGAGGGTGTCGCTCGCCGACTTGCGGGGACATGTCTGGGTTGCGGACATCATTTTCACGCGGTGCGCCGGGCCATGCCTCAAGATGTCGCGTCAAATGATGGAACTCCAACAGGCGCTGCCTAAAAGTAGCGCTGCAAAACTGATCTCGCTTACCACCGACCCCGAGTTTGATACCCCGTCGGTCCTCAAGGGATATGCCGAACGGTTCGAGGCGAATCCAAACCGCTGGACATTTTTGACCGGGACAAAAAAGCAGATCGCGGCGTTGGCGATTGAGTCTCTGAAATTGACTGCGATCGAAAAAAAGCCCGAAGAACAACAATCGCCGGTGGACCTGTTCATTCACAGCACTATTTTTGTTCTTGTAGATAAGCATGGGCAGTTGCGCGGAGTCTATGAGACCACGGGCGAGGGGACAGATTCGCGACAGGTCAAAGCGCAACTTCTGGCCGGGATCAGACGATTGGAACACGAGTGATGAGCATCACCGATCTGCCCGCGGTCAACGCCGGCCTCAACGGCTTAAGCGCCGTCCTTTTAAGCTGTGGGTATTATTATATCCGGCAAAAAAATCAGACGGCCCACCGCAACTGTATGATCGCGGCGCTGATCAGCTCGGCTTTGTTTCTCTGCTGCTATATCACCTATCACGGATATCTTGGCTATGTGCTGCATCAGGGACCGACAGTGTTCCGCAATCCGGCATGGTTCCGCCCCATTTATTTAACGATCCTGTTAACACACACTTTGCTGGCGATCGTGATCGTGCCTCTGGTCCTGATGACCGTCCGCCGCGCGCAGAAAAGCCGCTTCGATGCGCACCGCAGAATCGCGCGCTGGACCTGGCCATTGTGGATGTACGTCTCAGTGACCGGAGTAATCATTTACCTGCTGCTGTACCGGATCTTTCCGCAGAGGTAGAAATGCACTAACTGCAAAGGCCAGGCAACAAGCCTCCTTACGTCGGCTCCTACAGAGCCGGAGAGTTTATTCGGCGGATTTTAGATTGCGCAGCAGATCGCGGACTTTGGCCGCCCGCTCGTAATCTTCGCACTTGATGGCGTCGTGCAAGGCGCGCTCGAGTCGTTCCCGCTTAGAGACGGGCCGACGGGAACAGATCTCCTCAAGCCAATCCTGCAATGACATGACTTCGCCGCTCTGCTCGCCAGCTTCAGGGTTGGGACTTTCACGATAGAAGCTTCGAATCTGTTCGAGGCCTTCTTCGACGAGTCGAATCGCCATCGGGAAATCATCGGTGTGCAATGCCTGCGCGCCCCGCGCGCGAGTGAGAATCATTAGTAATTGCGGCTGGAACTGACGCAGAGCCCACACCAGTTCCTCGGAGTCGGCGTGTTTTTCGACAAAGTCAAAGACCGCCAGGTTGCGTTCGGCGTCGCGGATGACGGCCGGATAGTCTTCCAACTGCAACAGGCAAATATACCGGTGATGGTACTGCAGCGCTTCCAGTTGGAGCTTGGCACAATCCTCAGCTTTGAGCCGGAATCCCTCATCGTTGCCCTTATGGGCGGCGACATATTTATAGAGACGGGCCTGATAATATTCGAAAAGGGTCGGATACCCGTAAGGCCGTTTCCCGTCTGGTCTCCCCTCGATATTCATCTGCAACAGGCCAAGGTCGACACGAAGTTGGATTTTTTCGACCCCGTCTTTTCCCTTAAACCTGCGAACAACAACTTTCCCCGGCTGGTATTCCCACTTCTCGAGAAGCCGCGATATGTCGAAATCCATGAGGCGAATATGTACGGACCAAGGCGCCAAGTCAACGTGCCAAGCAGCGGTAGCGCGGGCGTCCGCGCCTGCGAGTTGTGTCAGTCTCTCGCTGGCAGAGCAGCCCGGCGGGGACGCCGTTTTAACTCGCAGGCGCGGACGCCTCGCGCTACGAAAAGAAATGCGAGCTTGTGCCGGAGGAGCTGATCAGCCACTAAAGACACATGTCGTCGTCGGTGACAGTGGAAATCCATCCGAGCCAATTCCCAGAACAAGTGCGCGCCCAACTCGGTGAAAGTCTGCGCGCGCGGCGCATCAACCACAAGTTTCACTACGAAAGTGTGCGACAAGCGATGAAATGGCTGGAATTGCACGAGGTTTATTCCCCATCCCGGAACGATCCAGACTGCGCCGCTTTGTACAATCGCAGCTTTGCTGCCGCACTGGAAAGAATCCTGGCGGGGCGAGTACACCTGGTCGGATTGGGTTGCGGTGGAGGCCAAAAGGACGCCCGGTTGATTGCAGCGCTACGGAGCAGAAATATTGCGGCCTCCTATTCTCCGGTGGATGTGAGTGTGGCGATGGTTCTGGTCGCTCGGCAAACGGTGCTGGAATACCTTGGCTCGGCCGAATGCTTCCCGCTTGTCTGCGATCTGGCGATTGCAGACGATTTGCCAGAGTACGTCGAACGCCGGTTCAACACGGGCAATGCCAAAACTCGGCTTCCTGAGAGTCGACTCTTCACCTTTTTCGGAATGATCCCGAATTTCGAACCGCAGGTGATCCTGCCTCGGCTCGCAGCGATGGTCCGACCGCGGGACCTTCTGCTCTTCAGCGCGAACCTTGCGCCCGGCAAAGATTATGCCGCAGGGGTTGAAAAGATCGTGCCACTCTATGACAACACGTTAACGCGAGAGTGGTTGTCGATCTTCTTGTCTGATGTTGGGGTTGAAAAAGAGGACGGTCAGATCCGCTTTGCGATTGAGGATGACGCCGGACTTAAGCGCATTGCCGCTTACTTTGAGTTCTCGCGAGCTCGTGAGGTGCAGGTAGATGCGGAGCGCTTTGCCTTTTCGGCGGGTGACTCAATCCGGCTGTTTTTTTCGTATCGTCACACGCCGGCCCTGATAAAGTCATTGCTGCAAGAGAATGGACTTTCTGTCGGGGGGCAATGGATCACTCAATCGGAAGAGGAAGGCGTATTCCTGGTTGCTCGCAAACCATGATCCCGCGGGTCGGGCCTGCGGCCAATGTCCTTGGATCGCACCAGGGCCATGCTGTGGAAAGAATTGGGGGAATTTCAGTCTGGCGGAAGCTGTCGTCACCCCAGCCAAATACACTTCCATCGCGCTTGAGCGCCAGGCTATGAAAATCGCCGGCGGCGATTTGCCACAGTGGGGCGCCTCGGCCGCGCTGACCGGAATCCAGGACGAGGTCATATTGAATGTCGCCCCAGGCAACCACTCGATAACGTTCCGCTGCCACAGCCATTGCGCTGAAATAACCCTGCACAACTACAAAAAGGGCGCTGTACAATGCTGGCGCTGAGGCGCTTGAAGGAATCCATGTAGCCGAGAAACTTGCATATTCAGCTAGAAACTCAAGTTGAAACAAAGACGTCGCCGACGGTGTCTTATCCACGTTAGCAGTGCTATAGTGAAGCGATCAGTAATGCCTGAACCTAAGGATCTTATGCGGTTTGCAAACTCTTCCCGTCCGTCGATCTCCCGGCGGTCATTCCTTAAGCAAGTCTCCAGCAGCACCGGTTTGCTGGTCGGGTCAACCATGCTGCCAGCAGGAATCACCGGTGTTGCCGCCGCCGCCGATGATCGAAAGCCCTACCGCGGGCCGAACGTGATTATCGTCCGTTTTGGCGGCGGAGCGCGGCGGCGGGAAACGATCGATCCTCAATCCACGTATGCACCGTTTCTGTGCCGTGAGTTCGCCCGACGGGGGACACTGTTTCCTCAAATGCAAATCGACTCGTTCACGCCGATGGTGGGTGTGGATACGAGCCATGGCCAGGGCACGCTCTACATAATCACTGGCAAATACGAAAAGTACAAGGACATCACCAACAAATTTCTTTCCGAAAGGTTTGAGTCAAAGGTGCCGACGCTTTTTGAATATTTGCGCAAGCGCTATGCGGTTCCGGATTATCAGACGCTGATTGTCAACGGCGAAGATCGCTCGAATGAGGAATTCTACACGTTCAGCAACAACCATCTCTACGGCATCAATTACCGATCCAATACTCTGAGCTTGTATCGCTACAAAACCTTTCTGCTGCGCCGTTCACTGCAGGCTGGCCGCTGGGCAGGCAAAGAGCTCGAGGCAAAACGAAAGGAACTTCAAAAGCTCGAGGCCGTCGATTACCGCAATGCCGAGCCCAACGGCCAGGGACCTGAGTTGGTGAGATTTTGGGAGCGTTGGCGCGAATATTACGGTGAAACCGGTCTGGTCAACCCGCGGGGAGATCGGTTGCTGACCGAGCTTACCATCCGCGCCATCAAAGAACTGCGACCGAAATTGTTGATGGTGAACTATCAGGATTGTGATTACGTCCACTGGGGCAACCTGACACATTACACACGGGCGATTGCGATCATGGATGACGGTTTGAAGCAACTGGTGGCAACAGTCGAGGCGGATCCTGAGTACCGCGACAACACGATCTTTGTCGTGGTGCCGGACTGCGGCCGCGACAACAACCCGCTGGCCGATGTTCCCTGCCAGCATCATTTCAATTCACGCTCGGCGCACGAGATCTTTTGCCTCATGGCGGGTCCCGGCGTGCCTCGCGGGGCTATCGTTGACAAACCAGTCGACCAGATCAGCCTTGCAGGAACTATTGGAAGGTTGATGGGGTTCGAAACCGAACACGCCGAGAGCCGCATTCTGGAGGAGGCGATAGCGTGACTACCCAACCCGCAGATTCCGTTGCCGGCAACTCGATATCGGCGCCAACGCCGCAAGTCTCCACGGCGACGCCATCCGCGACTCGGCTCCAAAGGACATTCTGGTTTCCGGTCAAAGTTTTCTTCGGGATGACTTTTTGCCAAGGCCTGCTGGGTAGCATTCTGGTCAACGGGTGGACCTATCGACTGGTCCAGCGCTCGACCCTTAAATTCTGGTTTTCACGCAGCGCGCGCACGCAGGGCGGTGCGGACCTGGCGGCCTTCATGGCAGGGAGTGATTTTACCCGCCAACACAGCAACTGGCCCAATTGGTTTCTCCATCAGAATTTTAGAGCGACACTCGCCGCCAGTAGCGAAGCAGGTATGGGCACGAGACTATGGTCTTTCGTGAAAGCTTTGAGTCACTCGCTTTGGGAAAACTTTAGGATCGGGTTGGGTGGGATTCTGAGCACCTGGGCCCTGACCTTGCCGGCAGGTTTTTTGTGGTGGTTCGGATGGTATGATGGCTGGAACAATTCGTTCAACAAGGGCTACGAACAAGCCGCCGTGGGTCCCGTCATCTCGATTCTGGGAATATTTTGGTTTATTGCGGCGATGCTCTATGTGCCATTGGCCCAGGCACGGCAAGCCGTAACCGGCAACTGGCGGGCATTTTTCCAATTCCGCTTGGTATGGCGAATCGCGCGCGAAAACCGGTTCGCTTGCGTCGCATTGGCCCTGCTCTACTGCGGACTCGCCATCCCGCTCACTGTGTTGAAAACCACACCAATGTTTTGGCCTCAGATGAATGCGGCGTGGGCAAACCTTTCGCCAACTCAGGCACTGCAGGCGCTGGACCGATATTATTTCTGGTGCGCACTCGTCATGTTTCCCGCCTTTGTAATTATTCGGCTGATCGCGGGACGTATTTACGCCTGGGGTGTCCTCAGTGGGGTGAATCGAGGAACCATTTCCCTCAATGAGCTCAGCCGAGAGGAACGTGAGACACTGCTACGGCTTGGACTCACTGAGATGCAACCCAAGCCGCGTCGTCCTGGCTGGATCCGCTTTTTGGCCTGGTCGACGACCCGGGCAGGCCGAATCGCAGGGTCGGCAGTGCTGGTCTTCCTTTGGTTTGCGTTTGTGGCGCAAATTTATATCTCGGAATTTATTTCGTATCACGGCGCGCTGGGGTGGCTCAACCAGCCGCTGGTGCAGTTGCCCTGGTTCCATTACATCCCGGCGCCTTTGAAGAACCCTGTTGAGCACCTGTTCGCCCTGATCTTGATAGGACTGGTGGGCCTGTTGATGAGCTCGGTTCGAAGAACGTTTGTCGCTTCCGCCGTTCACAGCAGCAAATAGGCTCGACTTGTAGGAGGCGACGTAAGGAGCCTCTGATCAAGTGCTGCTGGCGGAATCGGCTCCATTAGAGCTGCCAATGAACGGTTCGAGCGGTTCAAATCTTGGCTAAATTGACTCCCAGACGCGACCCCTCTCCCCTTACTAGGTCCTTACTAGGGGAGAGGGAATCGGCCGTCGTCAGCTTGAGTCCTGGAGCACGTCGAGGCGCTACCGTCAGCCCCAGCCTTTCCACCAATTGTCCCCTTACGTCGTCTCCTACAAGGCCTCTGTTGTCATTAGGTCCCAATTTCGGTGCGTGGCTGTTTCCTTTGGACTGTCGAGTCGCTCGGTGTTAAAAGAGAGCCTCGATGCCGAATCCAGCGGGGCCTCCGATCCGCGACGATATCTCTGCGCCATCAGAGGCGCCAACTGTACCCTTCCTTCTGCGTTGTTTACCTGGGCTGGGGCGGCTCCGCTGCTACCGGCGAGAATGGCTCGGGCATGATGTAGTCGCAGGTCTCAGCGTCTGTGTCGTGATGATTCCTTCGGTCATCGCCTACGCTCAATTAATGGGTCTGCCGCCGCAAAATGGCCTCTACGCTGCCCTGGTGCCGTTGGTGATTTATGCTCTGATAGGCAGCTCGCGACAGATGATTGTTGGGCCTGACATAGCGATCTCCTTGCTCATCGCCAGCACTATCGGACCGCTCGCCAGGGGCGACCCTAGGCACGCAGCGGTATTGGCTGGAGCCCTCGCTCTGTTGAGCGGATTGCTCCTGTTGCTGGGCGCACGCGCTAACCTCGGGGCCGTGGCTGACTTTCTGGCCAAGCCTGTTCTCGTCGGTTACATGACCGGCGCGGCATTGATCCTGATGGGCTCGCAGTTGAACAAACTGTTCGGCGTCACCCTTAGGCAGAACGACTTCTTTCCGCGATTGCTTGAACTGGCTGGCAAGCTGCACGAAACCCATTCCCTTACTTTGGCGCTTGGCCTCGGTTTGCTCATCCTTCTAATCGGCTTGCACCGGTTCGCACCAAGATTTCCTGCGGTCCTGATCGTCTGCACAGTCGCGGCGGCCGCGTCAACTTTTTGGGGCCTTGAAAAGCGAGGCGTTGCGGTGGTCGGCACCTTCCCTGCAGGGCTGCCGGCTTTGTCGGTTCCTGCTGTGCCATGGCAAGACTTGCAATTGCTGTTGCCCGCTGCGATCGGAATCGCACTCTTGACCTACACCGAAGGAATTCTTCTGGCGCGCGCATTTGCCGCCAAGAATGGTTATGAAGTGGTTGCCAACCAGGAACTCTCGGCCCTCGGCGTAGCCGATCTGGCGGCAGGATTGTTCCAAGGATTCTCGATCACGGGCAGCCAGGCACGAACCACGATTAACGAGGGGGCGGGCGCCCGGAGTCAGTTGTCCAGCCTGGTCGCGGCGGGTGCGCTCTGTTTGTTTTTGATTTTTCTCACGCCCTTAATCGCACGCCTGCCCCAAGTCGCTCTCGCCGCCAGTTTGATCTTCGCTGGCTTCAGCCTGATCGAGTTCGATCTCATGGTTCGGATTTATAGATTTTATCCGAGTAGTAGTGTCGTCGCGGCCCTGACGACCCTCAGTGTTCTGGCCGCGGGAGTTGTTCCAGGCATCATCTTCGGCGTCGCGCTGTCTTTGCTCGGACTCATCAATCGCATCTCCCGCCCGCCTGATGCCATTTTGAGCGCCGTTCCAGGGCGCGGTTTTCATGACCTCGGAGTGACTGAAACTCAGACCGTGCCGGGTTTGATTGCCTATCGTTTTTATGCGCCGCTATTGTTTTCCAACGCCGGCCACTTTGCCGAGCGAGTCAGGCAATTAATTACCAAGTGTCCACAGAAGGTGCGTTGGTTTCTGCTCGATGCTCAGGCAATCACCGATATCGATGTCACCGCGGTTGAGACGTTGCACACCCTGCATGAGGAACTTCGAGCCCAAGGTATCGCGTTGAAAATCGCGCACGCGAACCGCCCCTTGAGACAACTCCTCGAACGAACCGGCCTGGCAGCGGAAATTGGCCAGCAGAGCTTTTTTCCTTCAGTTCACGAAGCCATCGCGGCGTTCTCCCAAACAGGCGCTGGCCAAGTGCCGACCCGCAATTCGTCAAAGTTGAGTGACCGCAGTTCCTCGTAATCGTCCTCGTCGTCGTCCTCGATCTTTATTGGATTTCGACGATAAGCAACGAGGACCAAAACGATCTGACGACTTCTTGAACTTTGAAAACTGCCGGCTTCAAGGTTCAGAGTTCGAAGTTCAAAGTTCAAGGTTCGATGTTCGATATTAGATTTCCCCAACGTACTATCCCCCCACCTCCAAGAGCACTTTCCCCATCGGCCCTTGCGCCAGTCGGGCGAACGCTTGCTTGATCTCCTCAAACCGAAAAACACTATCAATTATGGGGCGGGCGCCGCTCTGAGCCATCAACCGGAGGACCTCCTGCCACGCAGCACGACTCTCCGCGTTCGTGTAGGCGCCCACCGCTACGCCGCCCATGCGATTTCGGCGGAAAAAAAGGGTCGCAGTATTGAAATCCGGAACGGGGCCCGCTAGGCGACCCACCAAACTCACTCGGCCACAATCGCCCAGCGTGTCGATCATTTCCGGCAAAAGTTTGCCTCCGATATTATCGATCGCCAGGTCAACGCGGCGAGGTGCGAGTTGCCCTTTCGCCGCCTGTCGCCATTGCGAGTCTTCAGGATTGAGCACAGTGGCAGCGCCTAGTTGCAGCAAACGTCGCGACTTTTCTGCATTCCGAGATAACGCCACCACTGTGTAGCCCATCGCTTTGGCGAGCTGCACACTGGCTACGCCGACCCCTCCGGAAGCCCCGCTCACCAGCACGACTGCGGATTGAGGCAATGGTCCCCACATCGTCAGCGCTTGATACGCGGTCAAGTACACCAGTGTTGCGCCAGCGGATTCCTGATCGCTCCAGCCCGTGGGGATTTCAACCAAGCCTTCGGTGGGCACCGCCACTTTGCCAGCAAAGGTGCCGGGCTTGTTACCACCGACATCGCTCCGCAGGATGGCTCGACGATCTCCCGGGCGAATCGCAGTGACTGCGCTGCCTGTCGCCGATACTGTTCCCATGCCGTCGCGTCCAAGGATGTGGGGCAGGGCCGGCTTGGCGGGATACTGACGCACGGCGAGGTACTGGTCGGCCGGATTGAGCGCGGCGTAACGGACATCCAAAATCACCTCATCCGCAGCAGGCACCGGGTCCGGGACTTCGGCCAGCCGCAGATTCTCGATCCCGTTGAATTCGTCAAGCAGCCAGGCTTTCACGGTCCGGATCGCATAGGGGACTGCATCGGCTCAAATTCCAACGGCGTCTTGCGCCGCAAATTGCGCTGACGGGCGGCGATTTCGTCAGCCATTGCCTCGGGATTAGCATACTTCGTGAAATCATCCGGAGGGATAAAGACGTCTTCGGGCGGAACCCCGGCTCGGACATTGGAGAGGCTCAGGGCCAGAGGCATCCGGCTTCCGCTGCCGGTGATTCGCCCGGGAACTCCAAGGGCATCAGTCCCTGGTAAAATCTGAAACGTCATCGCGGTGCCATCGCTCATCTGCACCGTCGCGGTTTGGAGCGCGGTTCCGCCTCCCTGCTTAACGACATTTGTGGCGTGGACGCTTGATGATACCGGCGCGTAGGCTTGTAATGCACCGCTCAAAACGAAGCCACTCCCGCTCGACACATCCCAAATGAACGCAAATCCTCCGCCGCGTGCCTGCTTCTTTTTAGGTTCGCTCGAAATCGGAGCGAACAGCAACTTTGTGCCACGGCAGAAGAGTTGCCCGGAATTTACCCCTTGTGGCCCTCCCAACGATTCGTTTTGTGCGGTCACGTGCGCGCCGTAACCCGAAGCATTGGTTAACAGGACGCCCATCGGTCCGGTCAGGAATGTCGGAGGCTCGGCGGCATAATTTCCCACGATACCCGCATCTCGCAATTCTGCTTCATGCGAATGCGAGCAGCCGGAGAGCATAATTAGGGAAAAAAGGCCCCCCGCGAGTAATGCAGTTGCAATGCTACAGAACAGCGGACGACTTAGTGCGCCGCCAGGTTTTCGACCGCGTCCGGGTCGAGGCACGCGTGGCGAAAGCGCCGGCGACCGCAAACTGCAGCAGTAGCGCCGCTCTCGACAATCCAATCCCTTACGTTCCATAGCCGCTAAGCTAAGAGGGAAAGCCACGCGGTCAAGCCTGTGAAAATTCGTGTAATTCGATTCGACCCTGCTAGCCTCGCGGCCATGGCTTTCAATTCCTTTCGCGAGTTTGTCATCCAGCTCGAGCGCGCGGGCGAGTTGAAGCGCCTCACCGAGCCGGTTGCGACTGAGCTCGAGATTACAGCGATTGCTGACCGCGAGATGAAGAAAGCCGGCGGAGGCCAGGCGGTTTTATTCGAGAAACCGGCAGTGAATGGTCAGGTTTCTCCGTTTCCGCTTGCGATCAATACCCTGGGTTCCTGGAAGCGAATGGCAATGAGTTTGCATGCCAATTCGGTTGATGAGGTCGCAGCCGGACTCGGCTCCCTCATTAAAGCCAAGCCACCGACCAGTTTCAGGGAAACCATAAAGCTGCTGGGCACGGCCTTTGACCTCCGACACACTAAACCGAAGCTCGTCAAGACCGGTGCCTGCAAGGAGGTCGTCCATAGGTTTGACCCAGCACCCGAGCCTCACCTTGAGAACTGGCCAAAAGCGCCGGAGTGTCGCGACGCATCGAGTTCGCCCGTCCAGCCGCCGACATTATTAAAGCTACCGATTCAGAAATGCTGGCCGTTGGACGGTGGCCGGTTCATTACCTTGCCTTGCGTCGTCACGAAGGACCCCGATACCGGCGAGCGCAATATCGGCATGTACCGGATGCAAATTTATGACGAGCGCAGCACCGGTATGCATTGGCAATTGCAGAAAGTGGGCGCGCGCCACGGTCGGCGCTATTACGAAACCGGCACGCGCATGCCGGTGGCCGTGTTCCTAGGCGGCGACCCCGTATTCACTTTCTGTGCGACCGCGCCACTACCGGATGGGCTCGATGAATTCCTGCTCGCGGGTTACCTCCGCAAGCAATCCGTCGAACTGGTCAAGTGCGAAACCAACGAACTCGAAGTGCCAGCCGATGCCGATTTTGTGCTAGAGGGCTATGTCGATCCGAGAGAGCCCTTGCGCGAGGAAGGTCCCTTCGGCGACCACACCGGTTACTACACTCTGCCGGAGCCCTATCCGGTCTTTCACCTCACCGCGATTACCCATCGCAAGGACGCAGTTTATCCCGCAACGATTGTAGGCATTCCGCCGATGGAAGATTTCTATATCGGCAGCGCCTCGGTGAAACTCTTTCTCCCGGTGTTTAAAATGAATTTCCCCGAGATTGTGGATATCGCGCTGCCGGCCGAAGGGGTTTTCCACAACCTGGTCTTCGTCAGTATCAAAAAAAGCTACGCGATGCAGGCGTATAAAATCATGCATGGCCTGTGGGGCATGGGGCAGATGATGTTCACCAAATACATTGTCGTTGTGGATGACGACGTCAACGTGCATAACACCAGCGAAGTGCTATTCCGGCTCTGCGCCAATACCGACCCGCAGCGCGACTCCATTTTTACCAAGGGCCCAGCGGACGTGTTGGATCATGCGACGAGCGAAATGGCGATCGGCACTAAAATGGGGATCGATGCAACGCGCAAGCTGGCAGGAGAGGGATTCAAGCGCCCCTGGCCGCCGCTTATCCGAATGGACGCGGAAACCAGGGCTAAAATCAAAAAATTATTCGGAGAGTGAGATATTGCTGGACGACAAGCGCGAGCAATTGAGAAATTAATCGGCACTTATGGGGCCAGCTAATGATATTCCGCTCCCATCACGCCTCCGTGATTTAATCGCTCGTCAGCCCGCCGGTCATTGCTTGTTGGGCGAGTTTTATTCCGACGAAGAGTTGTACCAGCTGGATTGCCAACGCGTGTGGCGAACGGGTTGGCTTTTTGCCGGACATTCGTGTGAGATTCTGAATCCCGGCGACTATTTCACTCTGCAGGTCGATACTGACTCAATCATTGTCACCAGGGACAAGAACGGCCAGGCGCGGGCGCTGCACAATGTTTGTCGCCATCGCGGATCGATGATTTGCGATGCCCCCGAAGGCCAGGTCAAAAGACTGGTTTGTCCATACCATCGCTGGACCTACGATTTGGATGGCACGTTACTGCACGCTCCGGGGATGCAGGAAGACCTGGACAAATCAGCTTTGGGCCTAAAGTCTACGCATATTCGAGAGACCGCCGGGCTGATTTTCATCTCGCTGGCAAGCCGGCCGCCGGATTTTGAACCGGCACACGATCTTCTCGCCGCGCTCGCCAAACCGCAGGGATTTTGCCGAGCTAAAGTCGCCAAGGCAGTCGATTACCTGGTCAAAGCCAATTGGAAGCTGGTGTGGGAAAACAACCGGGAATGTTACCATTGCAACGCCAATCACCCGCAATATATCAAGGCCAATTTCGATCATTACAACGCGGACGACGCGACGCCACGTATCCGTGAGCAGATGGCTGCCGCGATCAGCCGCAGCGAAGCCAAGTGGGCGGCGTCGGGCCTGGCCGTCAGCCACAAACAAACCGGGATGACCACATTTCCCGATGCGGAGCGAAATATTTGGTATTCGGCGAACCGCACGGCATTGGTGGATGGGTTTGTCAGCGAGTCGATGGACGGAGCCCAGGTCGCGCCACTGATGGGAGATTATGCGGATAACGATGTCGGGACGCTGCGCATGCGGACGTTGCCCAATTTTTGGAATCATTCCAGTTGCGATCACGGGGTCAGCACGCGTCTGCTGCCGCTAGGGCCAGAGTTGACGGCGATCCGCGTCTGGTGGCTGGTGGATCAGGCGGCGGTGGAAGGGAAGGACTATGATTTGGGCAAGCTGATGCCCTTTTGGCAACTCACTTCCGAACAGGATTGGGAAATTTGCGAGCGTCAGCAACGCGGCGTCAATTCGCATGCCTACGTTCCCGGACCCTATTCGAGCTACAAGGAATATAACGTGGACGCTTTCATCCGGTGGTATCTGCGCCAGCTGCGATAGAGTCCAAAGTCCAAAGTCGAGCGCAGGCTAATCGAATTCACGCCGACCCCGTCAATCCCTTCAGGTCCGCGCGGACGGTTTCGTAAGTGATGGAATAAGCGAGGACTTTGGGGTCCGGCTGGATGCCCCAGTGTTTGCAGGCATCGCGATAGACTTCCGGCCACCAGTTGCGATGCTGCGTGAGACCCTGTCGGCGCCAGTTCTCCCAGTTCATCAGGACGCGCGACCAGCAATCGTCTCCATATTTGACCGCTTGCTGGGCGTCTTTGAATTCTTTCAGGTACCAGTCGCGGCCGATGCGCGCATGCAGAACTTCGTCCGCCCAATCGTAGTCCTGGAACAGCGCCGACAACGGATTTTTTGACGCCTGCCCAACTTCCCATTCGAAGCGCTTGCCGGTTTTGGGCATGAGGCCCTGTTCGATAAAATAGAGGACCGCATGGCGCTCGATCGGCTTGAGTTGGGTGTTGAGCGCCAGCGACCAGGTGTAATTAATCATCACCTTCTTTGGCCAATCGATGCCGAGGTTGGCAAAGCCGACCTCGCCCATCATGGCGTGGCGGGCTTCATCCCACAGTTGGCGGGTCATGTCGCGATAATAGCCCCATGGTTTATCGCGAGTCTGGGTGATGATGCTGGCCATCATTTCAGGGACATCGACTTCGCGCAGCCGCTTATAAAACATCATCAGTGTCTTGGGCTCCGGCGGGAATTTTTCATCGTACAAGAACACCTCGGCATTGACTCCCATATTGTACGGATCTGGGAAGCGCTCGTCGCGTTTGGGCACGCCATCGTATCTATAGGGCTGTGCGGAATGGTGGCGAATAAGCGTCTTGCCGCTTGGTTGTTCGGTTCCGTCGAGCCCTCCGGCAGCCGCCAGACAGCCGTCCAGCAAAGACAGCCAGCCCGTAATCTTTTTGCGACCGTCGGAGTCGACCAGCGCGGCCATGGATTGCGCGCCAAACTGAATCATATCGGCGAGTTCGAGCAGAGCGAACCGGCAGAGCCTCACCGAAGGCTGGTCGGCCAGGGGATTGGTCTGTTGTTGGTGTCGTTCCAGCGCGGTCTTGAGCGCAGGAATCCCCTTTTCATACAGCCCGGTGATGAGCTCCTCGGTGGTCGGCGCGCCAAGAATTTCATCGAAAAAGATCGCCAGGTTAGGGTCCGGCACAGCTTCGAGGCCCAGCGGCGGCTCGCGCATTTCACCGACACGCTTGCGCAAAGCGGCGACGTGCTCCGCACAAAGATGGGCATGGAGGCTGAAGCCCATCTTCAGCTCATACAGCGGCTCTGCCGTTATCCGGGCTGTGAAGATTTGGTGAAGTCGTTTAAAGGCGTAATGATAGCGTTTCAGACGCCGCACGCATTCCTCAACAGAAAGCCCCGGTTTCATGGCTTCGTTGATGGAAGCGATGCCGGCCAAACTGGGCAAACCTCGATAAGATGCGCAGGTACTCATAACAGAATTGGTATTCGGAGGAATTTAGCATTCCTGGCGGCGACGACAAAAGGAAAGAAATGGGCCCCTGCCTGCGTGATGGCCGGCAGGGGCCGTTTTCCAACTCCCTGGCTGCTATCGGCGTTTCTCAGTTCATGCTGGCCTCGGATCCACCGAGCGCGCCAGACGGACTATGCCGAAAGTCAAAAAAGAGCTGAGTCCGGGCGCAAGGTGCCAAAGCCAGCCACCCAATTGAGGGTGGCACCAGGTTTGGAGCAAAAGGAATCTTTCGCGCCTTTTATCCATAATGCTCCACCTCTTAAAGCGACCTTTTGGTCTAAATCGGGTCAAAAAAAGCAGAATATTTTAGCAGCCCAGGATTCAGCTAAAGTCGCCGATTTTGCCGAGGAAAATGCGATGAATTCGAAGGCTTTGTGGGGATCGGGAGCCAGCGCAGGACTGGACGCTCCCTTTGTGTGGGTTCTTCTCTCTCTCTGTCGCCCCCAGTACTGAAAGGGTCACCGGGTTTCGGTGGGAATCGCGGCCAGGAACTGTGCCTGTGCCTCTCTGACCAGCGCCTGAGCAATCAGCCAGTCGATCCAGCCGTGTCGACCCAGATCACCTGATTTGAAGTCAGGGGGGTCGTTTTTCATCCTGGCGATTCCTTGCTCCCACCCCGCCTGTGCTTGTGCGGGTTGGTTTAAGCGTTGCTCGGCCATGGACAGAACCATGTAGGCTTCAACATCGCGGGCGGTGACGTCACCGGTTTTTAGCAGGGCTTTTTGAACCCATGCGGCAGCGTCAGCGAAGTTGCCCTGCCTGTACTCGGCCAGGCCTTTGCAGAATTGGAACCAAGGACTGCCTCGATACCCTGTTCCGGTTGAAATGGCGACTTCTGCCAGGCGGGCACCCACCTTTAAGTCCTCCGCAGAGGCAGGTAGAATGAGGAGGTCTTTGGCCATTCGATCGGCAATAGAGGGGTCATTGGTCGTGCCACCAAAATGCAAACGGATTTGCGCACAGAGGTTGCGATACCCTTTTAGATCACCGTTTTGCACTAACAGCGGAGCCAGGGCGTGGTACAATTCATGATCTTCTGGATGGGCCTCGATCAATTTCCCGAAATTAGTTGCCGCTTCCGGCCACCGCCCGATGCGGGCCTCGAACCAGGTCTTCGACTCCAGGATCGCCATCCCGGGGAGCGTATTCCATTGTTCGTCCGCTATCGCAGTAGTGAACAACGAGTCGAGCTCAGGGATGCGCCGCTGAGGTAGAAGGATGTCAACGAGCAAGTTCAAAGAGCGGCTTAATCCAGGGATGACATCCTTGTGTTTAATTTGGACTGCAAAAGCCAACCGGGCCTGGGTTTCCGCTTCGGCCAGATCACCAGCGAAGAAAAGGGCGGTCGCCAAAGTCGTGCGAGTATCGGCTGTCAGCGGGTGCTCTTCCCCCAGTAACCGGCTGCGCATTGCGAGTGATTGTCGGGCCATCAATTCTGCCTCGTCGTATTTATTGTGGCTTGCAAGTAATTGGGACAGCGCACTAAGCGCCGCGGCAACAGTTGGATTCTCTTCACCCAGGATCCTACGGTCGAGAGCCAGGGCATCGCGATAGTTGCGCTCTGCCTCATCCCATTTTCCTTGGCTACTGAGGACGCTCGCAACGTCGGAAAGGGACTGGGCGACACTCCAGTGTTCTTCCCCCCAATGCTGCTTGCGGATAGCCAACGCGCGTCGGTAGCACTCGCCCGCTTCCCCGACCCTTTGCTGGCTCATCAAAATATGACCCAGGTTACGCAGCGAGGCGGCAACGTCTGGATGCTGCGCTCCGAGGATCCGGGTTTGCACCCGCAAGGCCTTCTGCTCCACATTTTCGGCCTCAATCAGCTTGCCTTGCCCCCAAAGCGCCGGCGCCAACTCATGATATGTTTGGGCGGCCGCCAAACTCTCCTCGCCAAAAACTTGCCGGCGCAAGGACAATGCCCTTCGCAACATCTTCTCCGCCTGTTCATTCCCACCCAGTTGCAGGTAGACCGCCCCGATAGTCCCTAGTAACTCCGCGGCGACTTCCGGTTGATTTTGTAAATCTCGCTCTACGCGTTCGACTGTGCGGTCGAGGATCTCGCGCAAGATCACGGTATCGCGGCCCAGCGCTACGGAAGCGTCTACGCCGCGGAGCATCTCTTGTAAAAAGACAGCCACCTGCCGGCTTTTGCTGGCCTCCGTGCGAGCCTTGTTTTCGTTTGCTTCGGCCAGTCGCCGACTGTTGTCAGCTTCCAAGCGCGATTGTTCCTGGGCGAGCTCCGCGTCGACCGCACGTTGCTTCGCTTTTGCTTCGCGAATCAACAGCCAGGTCGAAAGCCCGAGCCCGAAACACAAGGCGGCGGCTACGGCGCTGATGGACCCAAAAAGCAGTTTGTGACGCCGAACAAATTTCTGAAACAGGTAGGTTTTACTGGGCGGGCGGGCTACAACCGGTTCGTTGCGCAAGTGGCGTTGGAGATCGGATGCGAGCCCATTGGCGGTTTCATAACGGCGGGTGCGATCCTTTTCCATGCATTTCATGACGATCCATTCCAAATCGCCACGAATGAGGGAGATCAATTTGAACGGCTCGGTGCGCCGTGCCTTGGCGATCTGCGCCAGGTCGCCGACCACCAGCGTGCTCAGCATCGTGGAGGGGCGTGTCGGCTCTTTCTGACGGATTCGGTCGCGCACCTCACCCAAGCCGCCGGCCATGAGTTCTTTGGTATTAAAGGGGGGCTTACTGGTTAAGAGTTCGTACAACAACACACCGAGACTGTAGATATCGCTGCGGGTATCGATATCCAACCCACTCATCTCAGCCTGTTCGGGACTCATATACGCCGGCGTCCCGATAAATTGGTCAAACGCAGTAAAGAGCGTGTGATCGGTTAGCCTCCCCTGGGTAGCTTTCGCAATGCCAAAGTCGATTACTTTCGGCACCGGCACGCCATCATACAAAGTGACGAGGACGTTGGACGGTTTGATGTCGCGGTGAATGACACCCTTTTGGTGCGCATGCTGGATAGCGCGGCAAACCTGGATAAAGAGTTCGAGGCGTTCTCGCGTGGAGAGACTGTTCTGATCGGCGTAATCCGTGATTTTGATGCCGCGAACCAGTTCCATGACGAAGAAGGGCCGGCCGGTTTCGGTCGCGCCAGCGTCGAGAACGCGAGCGATGTTCGCGTGGTCCATCAGAGCGAGGGCTTGCCGCTCGGCGTCGAAGCGCGCCACCACCGTATGGGTATCCATCCCGAGCTTGATGATTTTGAGCGCGACACGGCGACGGACCGGTTCTTCCTGCTCCGCCATATAGACCACACCGCAGCCACCCTCGCCAAGCTTCTGCAGGAGCTTGTAGCGGCCAATCGTATCGCCGGGCTGCTCTGTGGGGAGCCGCACGAAGGGCGCTTGTATGGCAGAATCTGCAGGAACATTGCCCGGCTCCTCAGGCAAAAAGCCTGGTGCGGCTTCGTGTGCTCGGAGAAGAGCTCCTACTCTTCGGTGCAGTTGCGTATCATTGCCGCACACTGTGTTGAGGAAAGTCGCGCGATCCTGAGCTGACAGCTCCAGCGCCGCCAGAAAGATTGATTCGGCTTCGGCTTGTTTCGGTGCACCTTCCATAATGCTCCAACCTAGTATAGGCGCTTTTTTAGTCCGAGCCGGTTCACACCGGAACAGGGATTTGGTTCACTGATTTACTCGCCATTTTTCAATTCCTCGTACAACCATGCTCGGGCGTAAGCCCAGGCGCGTTTGGCGCTGGACTCAGAAAGCCCTAGGGCGGCGGCGGCTTTTGGAATACTCAGGCCTACGAAATAGCGCAGCTTCACCAGCTCGGCTTTCGCCGGATCCTCGAGCGCGAGCTTACCCAAGGCGTCATCAACCCGCAACAGTGTCTCCCCATCGGTCTGGCTGGCCAGATCGACGCTATCTAAGTTCACCCGAATCAGCCCCTTACCATGCCGGACGCGGTTCTTCCGCCGCGCGTTATCGATCAGGATATGACGCATAGCCTCGGCCGCGGCGGCGAGGAAATGATAATTACTTTGCCAGTGGGAGTCTTTGTTTCCAGCCAGCCGCAGCCAGGCTTCATGGACCAGGGCCGTTGTCTGCAGCGTTTGACCGGGAGTCTCATTGGCCAGCTTGAAGGCTGCCAAACGACGGAGCTCCTCGTAAACCTGGGGGAGCAACTCCTCGGCCGGTTTCTGCGCGTCTCTATTCTCCGCGTAGCCGCTCCGCGGGATTTCACTCATGGGTCAAGGCCGAGAATATCACCGATCTCCCTGAAGGCAAGCCCTCTGCGCTGCCGCGAAAGAAATCCAGGGTTGCGCGCTGATAAAGCGACCCGTATTGTTTCGGCATCAGAAAGAACCTCGGCACCTACCGCATGGGCGCATCTCACATAAGACAGGGGAAAGCAAGTTCGAGAGAAAGGCGGCTGCAGTTGTGAATCCTCAAGCCGGGGCTAAACATCTTCCTCCGAATAGAAAGCAAAATGAGGGAGAAAGTGCTAAGAAACCGGCGGTCGCGGAGGGCCCTTCGGGTAAGAAGCCTTTCCCTTTGAAGGTGCCTCCTATTCTACTTGAGGCCGACGAACCAAATCGACCTGCGAAACTCGAAACGGATCCCAAATTTGCTGTTGGTTCGATTTCGGTCCCTCCTGCCGCAGCTCGCGAGCTAGCCGTTCTGCCAGAGTCTTATGGCACCGGGAGACTTTGGCTCGTCTCCAGGGATGCCCATAGTCTGTATGCGCGCTGGGACCTTACCGACGCGCAGCAAAGCCATTACACCAGTCTGGCCGTGCGGCGGCACCTGGCAATCCGTGTCCATTTGGACGGTTTGCCCGGCACCCAAATATCTGAAGTGCAAGTCGCGCCTGAATCACGGCACGTGTTTATTCAGGTTGCTTTCGCTGGAAGGTCGTATGCGGCCGAATTGGGCTACTACCAGGCCAACCAGGAATGGAGAAGCATCGCGGTTTCGGAACGGGTTGCCACTCCGCCTGACTCAGTTGCCGACGATAAGACCGCGCGTTTTGCTACCTTCACGCCGCTTCCGTTTAGACCGTCCCCGCTAAAACCCGGACCGGATTTAGGGCAGTATGCAGGTGCGCATTTTTCTGCGCCCAATCCGCCTCCCTGGGCGGGAGCGACGAGCGAGTTTGAGCGCCGCGTCCCTGGTGCCGAGCCCTCGATGCCTATCGATGCGCCTTTTATTCAAGCCGACCCACGGACGGAGTTTGGGTTAGATCCTATTCCGGCACAGGAATGGACACCGGCGCAAGAGGAAGCTCTTTCGGATATTATCGATTGGACTGTTGAACGATACGAGCCAGTGAGTTCGGCGGAGTTCATTCACTTCCGTCAACCCCAGCAAGCCGGGCCGATCTCTTCACTCGAGATCACGCTACCGGGAGGGCCGATGCCTGTTTGGATCCCGTCAGGTCAGCAGATTTCAAGCCCGGCCGGCGGAGAATTCGTTCGGCCGAAAGGATTTTGGTTCGGTGTAAACGCCGAGCTGGTAATTTATGGCGCGACTGATCCCAGTGCACAAGTCGCGATCGGTGGCCGGCCGATACGATTGCGCCCGGACGGTACGTTCAGTTACCGGTTTGCGCTGCCGGATGGGCGCTACGAATTGCCCATCCAAGCGACTTCGGTCGACGGCGAGGTGCGCCGGGCTGAGCTGGAATTTATGCGAGGAACACGTTACGAGGGAGATGTGCGCGCTGAGCAGCAAGACCCATCTCTCAAACCGCCTGAACCCGGCGGCGTGTCTTAGGCTTGATGGATCAGCTATTCAGCGAGGAAATCATCCCTTGTTGGTTAAATGACCGATATTAGCACATCGGCTCGCGGCTACCTGGCAATCGTCTTACATGCCCATTTGCCGTTCGTGCGGCACCCGGAGCATGAACGATTTCTCGAGGAGAACTGGCTGTTTGAAGCCATTACCGAGACATACATCCCGTTGCTCCAGGTAATGGAAAAATGGCAGCACGACGGGATGTCGGCTCGGCTCGCGCTGACGCTCTCGCCGACCCTGTGCGCAATGTTTCGTGACCCGTTGTTGCAAGCTCGTTATGCCCGCCACCTCGATGAGTCAATCGAGCTCGCAGAAAAGGAGATCCACCGCACGCTTTGGGAAAAGCCATTGAATCAATTGGCGACGTTCTATCACGAGCGATTCAACGCAATTCGAAATTATTACCAGGATTGCGGTGGCGACCTGGCTAACGCATTTCGCCGATTGCAGGACGACGGGCGCCTGGAGATTGTCGCGTGCGCCGCGACGCACGCCCTGCTACCCTTGCTCGCACAGCATCCACCGTCCCTTCGGGCTCAGATAATGGTAGGCTGCGATACCTATCGAAGTTGTTTCGGGCGGAATCCGCGCGGAATGTGGCTGCCGGAATGTGGCTACACTGAAGGTCTCGAAGAGGTATTAAGCGAGGCGAATTTGAGCTGGTTCATCGTCGATTCTCATGGGTTGATGCACGCACGCCCGCGACCTCGTTATGGCCTGTTTGCCCCCATTCTCACACCCAAGGGAGTGGCGGTGTTTGGCCGTGATGCAAACTCGGCAAAACAAGTCTGGAGCCGTAATGAAGGTTATCCGGGCGATCCTCGTTATCGTGATTTCTATCGCGACATCGGCTTTGATTTGGAATTGGAATACTTGCGTCCGCACCTGGCGGCGCCGGATCAACGCGGTTTTACCGGCATCAAGTATCACCGCATTACCGGTGTCGGGCCGGATAAGGAGGTTTACCAACGCGGCGTCGCCCTGCAAACGGCGGACGATCATGCCCAACATTTTCTCACCGCTCGCATGGACCAGATTCGCCGCCTGGGAGAAGTTATGGATCGCCCGCCAATCGTAGTTTCGCCCTACGACGCTGAACTTTTCGGGCATTGGTGGTACGAGGGACCCGAATTTCTGGATCTCTTCGTTCGCAAAGCTTACTACGATCAGAGAGTTTTCACGTTTGTTACTCCAGAAGATTATTTGCGGCAGCACCCGACCCAGCAGGTCGCAATCCCTGCCGCTTCGAGTTGGGGGGAGGCCGGCTATTGGCAGGTTTGGCTTAATGAAAAGAACGAATGGATTTACCCGCACCTCAGGGTGGCGCAGGAACGCATGACAGAGTTGGCGCGGCGCTTCATGCAGTATGGCGAGTCATCGGCAACCGGCCAACCCTCGTCGCCTTCGGGATTGCAGGTGCGCGGACTCAAACAAGCCGCCCGCGAGTTGTTGCTGGCACAGGCAAGCGACTGGCCCTTTATCTTGCGCACCGGCACGAGCCCTGATTACGCGCGGCGGCGTGTCACCGAGCACCTCCAGCGGTTTGGCCGGCTTTATTCGGAGATTGGCAGTGAGCAGTTGGATGAAAGCTGGCTCGCACAAGTGGAATCACAAGACAACATCTTCCCCGATATCGATTACAGCTACTGGAAATAAACAGAATCCGGTGTTCTTTTTTCGCCGAGCGTGGTAAATCGGTCGCGTGAAAAATGGTGTATCGCATCTCCCTTTCGGCAGGATAGTCGTTGAGCCTGCTCGAGCTAACAAGCGTCACCTGACAATGAGACCTCCACTCCAATCAAGAGTTTTCGTCATTTGCCTGACAACCTTTCTGCTCTGGAGGTTCAGTCCGACGCCCGCCGCAGAGTTGGGTTCGTTTGAAGGCCAGACCGATGTTGGGTCCGTCGGCAAGCCGGGCTCAACTGCGTTTGATAATGCTGCCGGTTCGTATCGAATTACCGGCGGCGGCGAAAATATGTGGTTTACAAACGACGCGTTCCATTTTGTCTGGAAGCGAATGTCGGGTGATTTCGCGTTGCAAGCCGCGGTGGAATTCCTTGGCACGGGCGGCAACGCCCATCGCAAGGCTTGCCTCATGGTCCGCCAAACCCTTGATTCCGATTCGGCCTATATCGACGTGGCGGTGCACGGGGACGGGCTGACCTCACTGCAGTTTCGTGACAGCCCCGGCGGCCTGACGCACGAAATCCAAGCCAATGTGAAAGGACCCAAGCCGGTAGGCCTTCAACGGCAAGGTGAGGTGTTCTTTATGACTTTACCTGAAGCAGGCGGCAACTCTTCCGGTGGAAACGTGTCGCAGTTTGGTCCCGCCGGTCCATTCAAACGCCTACGGTTTGCCGATCCGGTCTATGTCGGGCTGGCTGTGTGCGCCCATGACAACAAAGTCAGTGAGCAAGCCGTCTTTTCAAACGTCGAGCTCCGGGTTGCGGACATTGCAGCGGCGCCGAAGCCGGCAGTTCATTGTGCGCTGGAAATCGTCCCGATCGGCTCCAAAGACCGGCGGGTTGTTTATCACTCGTGGGACTTGATTGAAGCACCGAATTGGTCGCGCGATGGTCAGCTTCTACTCTTTAATTCCAAGGGCCGTATTTACCGTGTGCCGCCTGCTGGCGGTAAACCTGAATTGATCGATACAACCTTCGCCAATCGTTGCAACAATGACCACGGATTGTCTCCGGATGGCACGCAACTCGCCATCAGCGATCAGGCTCGGGGAGGGAAATCGATCATCTACATATTGCCGGTCTCCGGCGGTGAACCGCACCAGGTGACCGAACTTGCGCCATCGTATTGGCACGGCTGGTCGCCGGATGGGTCCACGCTGGCTTTTTGTGGAGAACGCAACGGGGAATTCGACATTTACACTGTCCCGGCAGGAGGTGGCCCCGAAATGCGATTGACGACCGCCAAGGGTCTGGATGATGGACCCGATTATTCTCCAGACGGCCAGTTCATTTACTTTAACTCGGAGCGCAGCGGGACGATGCAGATTTGGCGGATGAAAAGCGATGGCAGCGAGCAGCAGCAGATTACCTCGGATGATTTCAACAACTGGTTTCCACATCCTTCCCCCGACGGGAAATGGATTGTGATGTTGTCTTACGACAAAGAGGTGACCGGTCATCCAGCGAACAAACCGGTCCGGCTGAGACTGATGCCCGTGGCCGGTGGGCCCATACAGGAATTGGCGCGGCTATTCGGCGGGCAGGGAACCATTAATGTTCCGTCGTGGTCACCGGACAGCAAGCAGGTCGCGTTTGTCAGTTATGAATTGATCGCGCGATGACGCGGGATTTTGTGGCGCAGGCATTCCTGTCACGGTTAAACACTGATGAGAAGCTCTCGCGTTCACATCTGTTCGGCCGAAGCCAATCCCTGAATAGTGATTGGGAAGCTCGCCCTGTATCGTATTCTTATACGGCTAAAATTCGTGTCTATCAGTGTCCATTAGTGGTTTCTGCCTTCGTGCTTGGGGCGGTGTCCTAGTTCGCAGCTTTCGGTGGCAACCGGTTCCAAAGCGGCGCCAGCATCAAGCCACCCAAAGCGAGCGCAACCCCCAGCCCGACAAATGTCGCCGGCCACACGTTTTGTCCCTTGCCCAGGATCGATTCCACCCAGCCGGGCAGCAACACGCCGAGCATTTGACCGAGCGACCCCATGCCGTTGATCACGCCGTTGGCAGTCGAAGCGCCTTTCTTGGTCCCAAAATCAATCGCCGCCGTGCCGGAAATCAGCGAGTCAGGTATGTAGACCAGGAATCCCATCGCGAACATCCCCACGCCCATTCCGGAACGGGACACTGGAATAAATGGAAACACCACCATGAGCGCGGCCAAAACAAACAAAGCCAAAACCGAGACGGGCATCCGTTTGGACTGAAATATTTTATCCGACGCGATTCCGCCGACTAACGTCCCAACCGGGCCGGCCAGATCAAACATGCTGCTCAACCAGCCGGATTGAAGGGTGTCGGTTCCCAACCTGTCGGCGACATAGACCGGTGACCAGAACAGCAGCAAATAACGCGTCGGCTTTACCAGAAAATAGACTGCCCCCAGGTACCAAACCATTCCGTTGCGCAACACCGCCGCGACCACCTGCCAGGTCCCTTCTTTCTCCGCGCCGGCCTTGCCGCTCAGGTCAACCACCGCCTCGCTTTCCCCGTGATACTGTTCGATTGGCGGCAAGCCGATGTCTTGCGGCCGGTTCCTTTGGAAAAGAAGAAACAAGATCCAGATCAGCAACAGGAGGCCCGCCGGTACAAAAAAGGCATAGCGCCACCCGAACGCTCTGGCGGCATACCCGGCAACGATCGAAGCGATGAAGCCGCCGAGGGCGTAGTTGGTGAACCAGAACCCCATGACGCCACCGCGTTCGCGCTGCGAAAAGAACTCCCCCATGTTCTTGCCCAGCGGCGCCCAACCACTGGCCTGCCACAAGCCCTGGAAAGCAAACATCACGCCCATCAACCAGGCGACGTTCACCATGCCCATGACGACCGCCGTGACGATCGAAGCCATCATCCCAAACAAGACCACTCGCCGGGTGCCAAAACGATCACCTAATGTACCCCAAAAGAATTGGCCTATGGCGTAAACCGCCGAGTATGCCCCATCCATTGCGGACATCTGCCCTTTGGTTAGGCCCAGCACGTCCGGTTTTTTCAGCTCGTTTTTCGCCACCGAGAACGCCTTGCGCGTCAGGTAAAATCCTGCGTACGCGAGCCAAGTCACGCCGAAGATTGTCCAGCGCCAACGCTCGTATCTCGGGTTCTTTTTCACCTCAACGTTGGCGGCAAAAAGTCAGGTGGGGATTAGGGGTCACATCTGGGGCACATCTATACTTTTCTACAATGCATTCTCGGTGCGACCGCCGGGTAGTCTGTCCTCAAGGCAGACACAATCTTGCCCGCTCGCGGCCCAGCCAGCACGCCGGGTCCCCGCCCCGATCGCCGGAGATATGGCAAAACTTCTCCCAATATTGAACCCTTAGCCTGTTTGATGATTTGCGACAATCTGCCGCCAACTAACCGATGGCGCAAGCCGCAGGAATTCCCGTCTGCATTTTCGGCATGGAACCGGTCCAGATCATCGCCGCGAATCGCTCTGTTCGATGGAGTCAGTGTTTGAGCCGGAAGAATTGATTCGTGGTATAGCGGGACAACAGCGCTTCATTCCTCAAGGTCGAATAGTTGAGCGGTGCCGGCACAGACAGATCGGTCCAGTTGGTTGTGGTCAAATCAGAATTGACCTGCAACGTAAACGGCATCGAGGGCACGGTCCAGGAGGCGACCAAATTTGTGCCGGAACGAGTCAAGCTCAAAACCGGCCGGGGATTGGATTGTGACAAGTAGAGGCCGCCCCCGGGAGGAGGGACACCGTCGTCTGCCACGAGGATCCTGGTTCCGTCTGCGGAACAAGCGGCAGCCCACAACGCGCCATTGAGAATGGAACTGGACGTCCAGTTCGTCCCTGAATCTCTCGAGATATAGACCTGGTTGCCGTTGGGAATCCCCACCAGCGTTGTGCCATCGGCAGAAGAGGCGGCGCCGACCCACGCGTTTACCGGTGCGCTGGTTGTGACCCAGGTGAGACCTGAGTCTCTTGAGGTGAAGATCCTGCCCTCGTAGACGACACCCACTATTTTGGTTCCATCCGCCGAACAGGCGACATAGGCCCAGTTGTTGATCGGCGAGCTGGTTTTCTGCCAGGTCTTTCCAGAATCGCTCGAGATGTAGATGGAGCCAACTGACGAGGGCACCGTCACGCTGCCGCCAACACCGGCCACCACTTTGCTGCCGTCCGTGGAAGCGCCTACCGCGTACCAATCTGCGATCGGTGCGGTGGTCGGGGCCCAGGTCGCCCCCGAATTTGTCGAGCTATAGATCTGGCCGCCAAACATTGCGGCGAAAAGTTTCTTCCCATCGGCCGAAGCGGCAGAGGCATTCCAGCCGGCCAGCGGCGCGCTGGTAAGCATCCAGGTGGCTGCGGAATTGGTCGAGACGTAAACTCCATCGCCGTAAGCGACGGCGACAGAGTTGACGCCATCGGCAGAAGTCGCCACCGAAGTCCAAATCCGCACCGGCGCGGTTGCTGGTTTCCAGCTCACGCCGGCATTGGACGAGAAATAAATCAGACCGCCGGCCCCGTTATATCCGCCATTTACGGCGAGCAAGATACGACCATCTGCTGAAGCGGCGACTGCGTCCCAAATGCCCGAAATTGTGCCGGTTCGCTGAAATGTCTGGGCAAAAAGCGGGTCAAACATTGTCGAACAATAAATTAGCAACGCGAGCGCTAATGTATTCCGGCCAATGGGCGTGGAGGAAACGGCGCACACAGGATGAGCTATAGCGATTTCAGAAAAAGTGTGGCCTCCTCCCTCCGGCCCTCTCGTCCAGGGGAGCAGAGGGAGACACGATTCGAGTCGCACAAGTCGGCTACAATTCAATTTGAACCGATCTAATAGAGTTGGAATGTCGTTCAGGGTAAGTGTCCGATTCATGATGGCCTCACAGGATGATTTGGTTCTTGGTTTTATTACGCCCCACCCGCATGTGCACCTTGCGCATATGCAACAAAGGTTGGTTTTCACTCAGGTACTTAATCGTTCCTGCAAGCGCGTTACAAAAAAAGCAGCGCTTGGTCCAACCTGTGCGTTTCGGGAAACGCGCTTGCATAAATAGCGTGTTAACGCGGGGTGTCCGGGGATCTGGGAAATCCTTAAACGAATAAGAGTTTTTGTCAAGGGATATTAGGAAATCAGACGGCCGCGGGGCGCATCTCAATTTTTGTTCACCTGTTCGTCCGCTCTCATTAACACCCCGCTTCAGCTTCAGCGGTTTTCCCGGTGCACAGTTAAGACAGGCACCCTAAACCGCTGAATGAAGCGGTTCCGATCACTTTCGCAGCCCACCCCCCCCCAGCTGAAAGCTCGGGGTTAATGAGAGCAGATACAACGGCAACTGAATGGATAGGGCTTCAGCGGGGGTGACTTCTATGTGCTGGGCCCTCCAACGGCTTCATTCAGCGGTTTCTACGACGCATGGAAAACCGCTAGAGCGGTTCCGGTCGGTGTTCGCTGTCTTCACCCCGCTGAAGCGGGGTGTTAATGAGAGCACCACAATGAATCATTTAGGGCTCGGTCAGGTTCTCAAAAATTGAGATGCCCACACGGCCGCGGAAGGTCGAGCTCCGCGAGGCCTTAAAAATCCCCTAGAAACAATGGGAGTTGTTTGGGCTTCGGGGAGGGGGATGTTTGAGCTTCGCGGGGGAGATGATTGGGCCTCGCGGAGCTCGGCCTTCCGAAGAGGAAGCTGCTTACCCGGTCTGCCGTTCGAGCGCGAAAGCACGGCGTTGGAGATTATCGTGCAGGCGCCAGGCGCAAACACCGGCCACGCTCGCCTGGATTAGGACCGTCAGCAAAGTTCTCGATCCGGCGTTTTGAAACGGCACGGCCTGGCCCACTATCCACAGCAAGTAGGTCGCACACTCATCCGCGCGGGCGACGACGAAGGGAAGCACAACTCCCACCAGCAATGTGCTCAGGAACGCGCTGGTAAAACTATGACGCGCAAGCGAATTATATAATCCGACCACCGGCAGAGTCAGCAAGGAGGCGCCGTAAAACAGAACGGAGTCGGCCTCGTGATTCCCCTTGACCAGAAAGCTTGCGCAAAAGAGCCAGAGCGCGAGCAGCAGCACGATCGCGGGCAGGAACTGCACCCAAAGCCCGCGGAGCCTGCCGACGATGATCTGCCACTCGGCGATCGGTGAGACCACCAGCAGTTCCAGCAGGCCGGTCTCGCGTTCACGTCGAAAACTCCCGGCGGAACTGACTGCAATGCTGGCGAGAAGCAACCACGCCAATGCGCGCTGTATTGCGTGAAATTCCTGCTGATACAGCCAGACATTTCACGTTTTACATGCACGTATCACGCATCACGCATCACGCATCACGTTCCATTCACTTTTTTCTGGTAGCACGCGGCGTGAAATGGCTACTTTTTTCAGGTTCCTCATGTCTGCCGTTCTAAAGCCGAACTTACTCCCAGTGTTTTTGGTGGGACTATCGCTGTCCATTGGTTGGGGGATTCGAGGCAATTTCGGGCACGAATACGGCGCCATGATCCCCGGCGCGCTCGCGGGTCTGGCGGCAGTGCTCCTGGCCCGGCGCAGCGATTGGTATCCGCGCTGCGCGTTTTTCGCGTTTTTTGGAGCCTTAGGCTGGTCCTTCGGCGGCAGCATCTCCTACATGCAGGTAATCGCCTATACCCATTCCGGGCATTCGGGGTCGGTGCTGTATGGTTTCGCGTGCTTGTTTGTAATCGGCTTTCTTTGGGCCGCCATGGGCGGGGCCGGCACCGCGTTGCCCGCGTGCTTAAGTCGCGACTCGTTGACTGAATTCTTCACGCCTTTGACGGTGGTGTTTGTCGGTTGGATCCTGCAAGATATTATCGTCGCCCGTTGGTACACAGACTCCGAGTATCGCCAAAATAGCCCGCTTTACTGGTATGATACCGATTGGGTCGCCGCGTTGGTCGCAATTGCGGCGGTCCTCGTGCTTGCTTTAGTTCGTCGGCGCCTCGATGCGCCTTCGCGCTTGATTCTCTACATGGCGATCGGATGGTGGGCTGGGTTCCTGCTCCTCGTAAATCTTCTGGGGCTGCGGATGACCCCGCCGCGTGGTGACAACTGGGCTGGCTGCCTGGGCATGGTGGGTGGGATGTGGGCCTATTTCCTGCGCCACAGGCTGCGCGGCCCGGTGTTGGCCTCAATCATTGCCGGATTAATCGGCGGTTTTGGATTTGCGACCGGCGATGCTCTGAAACTAATCGGCATCGCATCCGGCTGGGATACCAATTGGCACAGCCTGCTCGAACAGACCTACGGCTTCCTTAATGGCCTCGGCATAGGTATCGCGTTGCTCTGGCTGGCTCGTAGCGCTCCAAAATTATCAGACGAGCCGCGCCTGCGGAAATGGACTGAACTTTACGCCGTCGGTTTTGTGCTCCTCGTGATAACCTACCTCAACCTGCGCCAGGACCCGGCGGCTTGGGTCAAGGCGAAGGCGATGCCACCCGACCTGCTAGGTCTATCGGCTGGCTCCTGGTTTAACCTCTCTTACCTGGTCCTCTTTGTTGGATTTGCAGGGCTCGCCATGCTGCACTCGCAGCGGCCTCTGGCTCTGCTCACCTCTAACTGGTTGAGCCGCGGTCAGCTGCTTTATCTGGTCTTTTTGTGGTGGGTCGTGGTTGGGAACTTCGAGCGGGCCCTGGTCTCGTTCGCACCACAGCGTCTGGTCACTGAGGGCGTAATTTTTTTCAACGCGGTGCTCTGCACGGTAGGCGTGCTGGGTATCGCCAGAGAACCAGAGGCCGAGCCCACGTCTCCAAAATTAGCAGGGCAAAACCTGCTGGCAAAGACGGCAGTGATTGGAATGGTTTTCGCTGGAATATCGGTGCTGGCCGATTGGGCAGTTGTCCGAGGCATTTACGGGGATACCGCTGCTAAATATGCCGGCAGACACATCCGTTTTGGTCCCGATAAGACCGCTACCACAGAAAAACCCGCAGCTGGAAGGCCGCATCCGTGAAAACCTCTCTAAATGTAGTGGTCGGCGTGAGACCTAGTTTTATGGACGTGTTCATCCCCCACGTTTCAAGGAGTTCCCTGACTGTGTCGCATTCTCCCCCTCCCCTTCTGAGGGGACCCCTTCCAAGGGGAGAGGGTCGGGGTGAGGGGTCCGCTTTCAGTTCACCGGTCCAATATGCGTCTAAAACACCTTCGGACTCCCAACCGACGCGCGAGTTGGAACTTCATAGACCTCCTCCCAATGAACCGCAATGTGAAAAGGCCTCCTCTCCCCAGCCCTCTCCTCCGGGGGAGGAGAAGGAGAGGAACCCCGCGGGCGTCCGCGGTTCATGGGTTCAAAGCGCGGAAGTCCTTTCGGGGAATTCTCTCCCCGGCCCTCTCCTCCAGAGGAGGAGAGGGAGAACCCCGAACTCGAGTGTGCAGGTTCCACACCCAAGGTCCGAGTTTATAGTCTCCTTACGTCGTCTCCTACAGCTCGCGGTTTTTGCGCTCTGGGTTCCTGCGCACGCACTCGACCTGATGCACGCTGTCGTCCTTACGTCGTCCAGCCTATCGACTCAGGAAAAACGCGCGGTGACGATGCTGATCGAGGAGGTCGAGAAACGCACAAATATTCGCTGGCAGCAAAGCGCGGCCTGGCCGACCTCAAATGTGCCCGCGATTGTTGTCGGCCTGGGCTCGGAAGAGAAGCAACTTGCGGGTCCTTACGCGCGGAGTCTCGAGATGAAGGCTCCCACTGGCGCCGAGGGCTATCGCCTCATTGTTCGCGCGGGGCAAAGCCAACCCGGGGTTTACGTTCTGGGCAATGACGCCCGTGGCGTGCTGTTCGGCATTGGCCGATTGCTTCGCGAACTGCATATGAGACGCGGCAGTGTCGACATCGACGACGCTCTTGCCATCGCAACTGCGCCCAAGTATCCGCTCCGTGGCCATCAACTTGGTTACCGCCCTAAATGCAATTCGTATGACGCCTGGGATTTGCCAACCTGGGAACAGTATTTTCGCGACCTGGCCATCTTCGGCTGCAACGCGATCGAATTGATTCCGCCTCGCTCGGACGACGAGCCAACCAGCCCCCACTTTCATCGGCCGCCGATGGAAATGATGATCGGCATGTCGGGCCTGGCGGATGCCTACGGCCTCGATGTCTGGATTTGGTATCCCGCCATGGACAAGGATTACTCGAACCTCGCTACGGTCGACTTTGCACTCAAGGAATGGGGCGAAGTCTTTCGCCAATTGCCTCGCATCGACGCCGTCTTTGTTCCCGGTGGCGACCCTGGGCATACCGAGCCGAAATTCCTCATGGCCCTTTTGGAGAAACAAACTCAGAACCTGCACCGCTTTCATCCCAAGGCCCAAATGTGGGTCTCGCCGCAAAGTTTCAACCAGGCCTGGCTGGATGAGTTCTTCGATATCTTGAAACGCGACAACCCGACGTGGCTCAGCGGCGTTGTGTTTGGACCCCAGGTTCGCATCAGTCTGCCACGCCTGCGTGAACTCGTCCCCGCGCATTACCCGATCCGCCACTATCCCGACATCACCCACTCGCGACAGTGTCAATACCCGGTGCCGGACTGGGACGTTGCATACGCGCTGACCGAAGCGCGCGAATGCATCAATCCTCGCCCGGAAGGCGAGGCGATTATTTTTCGCAAAACGCAACCTTATACGATGGGCTTTCTCTCTTACTCGGAAGGCTGCAACGATGACGTAAACAAATTTGTATGGAGCGCGTTAGGTTGGGACCCTGAAGCGCATGTGGCAAACGTTTTGCGCGAATACAGCCGCTACTTCATCGGTGAAACCTACACGGACGATTTCGCCCAGGGACTCCTGGCGCTGGAACGAAATTGGCAAGGACCATTGCTTGCTAATTCCAATGTAGAGACCACGCTCGAACAGTTCCAAAAAATGCAACGCCGGGCCTCGCCGGATGATCTGAAGAACTGGCGCTTTCAACAAGCCCTGTTCCGCGCCTATTACGATGCCTACGTTCGGCGGCGGCTTATTCACGAAACCGACCTGGAACAAGCGGCGATGGATTGTCTGCGCGCCGCAAAAAACAACGGCACCCTGCGCGCGATGGCCGACGCCGAACGGATGCTCCAACGCGCCCGGACGGAGACGGTGGCCCCGGATCTTCGCACGCGCATTTTCGAATTGGGTGAGGCGCTATTCCAGAGCATCGGCATGCAGTTAAGCGTAGAGCAGTACCGAGCCATTGCAGTGGACCGCGGCGCCAGTTTGGATACCATTGATTATCCGTTGAATAACTACGCCTGGCTAAGAGAAAAGTTCAGCAGAATCCGAAAACTGGGTTCCGAACCCGAACGGCTCAGCGCGCTCGACGAAATCCTCAACTGGACCAACCCCGGGCCCGGCGGATTTTATGATGATCTAGGCAATGTCGCGCGGCAGGTGCATCTCGTCCGCGGCTTGGGCTTCAACGAAGACCCCGGCGCGATGCAATCGCCGCGCGTCGATTTTGAGGAAGACCTCGTCGTGGATGAACCTGACGAAAAGCCCGAGGGGGCGCGCCGGATATCGTGGATGGACCACGCCGAATCGTTGTACGACGCGCCGCTACAGATGCATTATGCCGGGCTTGATCGGCAGGCGCATTATAAGGTCCGGGTAATGTACGCCGGTGATGGTCCGAAGAAAAAAATTCGACTCGTTGCCAACGATAAAACCGAAGTACATCCGTTCATCCCAAGACCGTTTCCATTTAAAACGCTCGAATTTGAAATCCCGCCGGACGTGACAGCGCACGGCGAGCTGACCCTGACTTGGTTCGGCGAGTCTGGCCTCGGTGGTAACGGCCGCGCCTGCCAGGTCTCGGAGGTCTGGCTGCTGAAGCAATCGTCTTCGCCCGCTCAATAATCTATGAAACAGCAATCGTCGGCCTCGCGTGATTGGAAAAATCCGCTCAAGGAAAAACTCAATGCCGGGCAATCCGTCATCGGGGTTGTCATCAGCGTCAACAACGTCGAAGTCGCCGCCCAGGCGGCAAACCTTGGATTCGATTTCCTCTGGATCGAAATGGAGCATTCGCCGATCTCGTTGGAGGGGCTCCGTAATATCGTGCTGGCAACGCGCGGTTTGCCCGCTATCCCGCTGGCCCGACCGCCGGTCAACGAACTCTGGAGCGCCAAGCGGATCCTCGACGCGGGCGCACTCGGTGTAATTTTTCCCTTCACACGCACCCCCGAGCTGGCGCGACAGGCGGTGGCAGCGTGCCGTTATCCGCCGGCCGGACTGCGCGGCTCAGGCGCCGACCTGGCTCAATTCCGCTGGCCGGCCCCTGCGGGCTATTACGATTTTGCGGATGAAAATGTGCTTGTGGTCGCCGTCGTCGAAGACACTGCCGGTTTGACTCAGATCGATGAGATCGCGGCCACCCCGGGCCTCGACGTGTTGTTTATCGGCACCAGTGATCTCTCCTTCTCCCTTGGCCTTCGTGGAAATCAGAATGACCCTCGCCTCGACGAGGCTGTCTCAAAAATTGCCGCCGCCGCCAAACACCATCACAAATTCCTCGGACGCCCGGCGCGTACTCCGGAGGAGATTCAAAGCTTTGCCAAACAGGGATTCCAGTTTTTCATGACCGGCACGGAAATCGACTTGATGAGCGCCGGCGCGGCACACTTACTTGGGCCAGTCGGCCGAGCGCGGCCCACCGGCTCGCTTGGTGGAATGTGATGCTTGGGAATGAAACCCAGAGACGCGATAAGCAGAGAAAATCGGACTTATCTTCTCTGCGATCATCGCGTCTCTGCGGTTAAAAGTCGCGTAATCCCTTTTCTTGCTCGCGTGCATCAGAGTTTCAGTAATCTGAAATTCAGATTTCGACCTTGGGGTCTCGGATTTCCTCCGTCCTAACCCGCGCTGCTTTTCCTTACCACATCTCCCATCCGCACCAAACCAGGCTTTATCACGCGGGCACAGATCCCGCGCAACTGTAATTCACGGCCCACCGAGGAATTGATGAACTTTGTTGCCTCAGGCCCGAATCTCGCCGCAAATTTTTTACAGCCGGTGTGAGGATGAGGAGTGACTTCGATGATCGCAGTGCCGAGCTCGAGGCGCGTACCCGAAGGCACATTCTCCGCGCTCATATCCAGATCGATATAAAACTGGTCTCCAGCCAGCGCCCAATGTTCCCTCTCGCCGGCGACCAAGGCAATGACTCGCGCATTCATCAAGGTGAGCTGCAATTCCGGATGTCCGCTGCCATCCGGCGTGCGCGTACTGCCACGCACCTTCCAATTATCGCCGACGACCCCATCGCTGAGGCTGATTTCGGCTTCTTGCAGGACTTCGCGTTCCTCGGAACGGGGCCGGCGGGCGATCAGCGCCAGCACGCCGTTATCTTTCGGTGATTGGCGGATCTCGTCCAAACCAGCTTCAAGTTCCTCTGCGGTCCGGTGCTTTATCATGTTAATCGGTTATTCTATCCCTCAAACGCTCCTTGTCTAGCGAGCCGTAGCGGCAGGCGTCTCGCCGGCCGTAAAGCCGGGCATCCTGCCCGGCGGAAAAACAGGCGCGCGGAAACAAACTGCTCCAATCCCGATCAACAGCGCCGATCCGGGCGGCGGGACGCCCTCTACGTCAGGCGGGACGCCTGCCGCTACGTGATCCTGAACACCCTTTCGCGTTTCCATAGAAAAGCTTACGCTCAGCCTTGTTTGGCGCCGGCCGACGCAACGTCGCGATCCTCAGTATTTTCTCGCAGGAGCCATCGGCTTTCGGCGAATTCTCACCCTGGGCGTTTCCCGGAACCTGATCGGTGCAGAGGGAGGACTCGACGCATCTCGAAATGGCCTTTCCTGCCAACTGAATTTTTACGATTGTGGAAGGCATGGAAATTCGGATTGCAGCGCGGGCACCAGTTCTGAGGAATTTGGTTTTCATCTCCTCGCACCACTGGCACTCGATGCTGCGCGGCAGCGCATGGGTCGCGTTCGGATTGCTGAGCACCCATTCTGTATCCGCAGCCGAGAGTGCTCCGCAAACCAACCGTGTCGTTCATGCCAGCCCTACGACGTCCGCCGAACGGCTGGCGCCGTTTCATGTCGCGCCGGGCTTCAAAATTGAGCTGATCGCGAGTGAACCCATGGTAACGTCACCAGTCGCGATTGCCTTCGACGACAGCGGCCGTCTATTTGTCGCTGAGATGCGCGATTACCCGAACCGCGGCGAGGCGAGTCCGCACCTGGGCCGCGTGCGTCTGCTGACCGATCCCGATGCCACTGGGGTTTATCAAACCAGCACGGTTTACGCGGAGGACTTGAGATTTCCATCGGCAATCGCTTGTTATGCCGGCGGGGTATTTGTCGCGGCCGTCCCCGATCTGCTGTACTTGCGCGGTACTAAAGGCGACGGTGGCGCTGACCTGCGGCGGGTCGTGTTCACCGGTTTCGGCAGCACCAACGCGCCTAATTCTGACCTCTTGCCCAACAATTTCAACTGGACCCTGGATAATCGCATTCATGGGGTCACTGCCGGGATCGGCGGCGTGCTCACCGCTTCGAATTGGCCGAGCGGTCCCGTGTCCATCGACGGTCGCGATTTCGCTTTTGTACCGCGTACACTCGAAGTGACTCCGGAGACTGGACCGGCGCAATCTGGCCTCACCTTCGACGATTCGGGTCGCCGGTTTGTCACTGATTTTGGCCACCCATTGCGACGGCCGATGTACGAAGTGCGCTACACGGACCGTAATGCCTTTTATAGCAAAATCCCCGGCATGATTGACGTCGCCAACCCGACTGAGCATGTATTTCAAATCGCCTCCAAACCAGATTCATCGAACTCAACCGGATCGTCACAATCATCTAACGCGATAACGAATCGGGTCGCCTCCTCGCTGGCCAACGCCCGCGGCAGCGTCATTTACCTCGGCCATGCCTTCCCCACAAATTACTTTGGAAGCGCTTTTATTCCTGACCCTGACGCCCACCTGGTCCATCGCGTTTTTCTGAGTGACAACGGCCTTGAGACAGTTGCGCGTCGCCCACGTGACGAAGCTAAAACGGAGTTCCTGATCTCCAGCGATCCTTCCTTTCGACCGGTTCAGGCCATCAATGGCCCGGATGGAGCGCTCTACATTGTTGATATGCAAAACGGCGAGGATCGCGGCCGTATTTATCGAATCGTCCCCACCAATTTCAAACAGCCCAAGCCGCCGCAACTCGCCAACGCCCGCATTTACGACCTTGTCGCAGCCCTTGCCAGCAATGATGACTGGTACACCGACACCGCCGGACGCCTGTTGTATGAACGGCGCGACGCAAGCGCCGTCCCGCTCCTGACTAATATGCTTGGCAATTCGCGAGTGGCCCTCGCGCGGCTCCGCGCCTTGCACGCCCTCGATGGGCTGGGTGCCCTGACCGAACCCAACATCGTGCATGCCTTGCACGATACTGACGCCCGCGTGCGCGAACATGGTGTGCTGCTCTCAGAAAAACTGATGACCAATGGCTTCGTCGCGAACACGCTCTGGGGCGAACTGAAAGCATTAACCGCAGACCCCGCCATTCGCGTCCGTTATCAGCTTGCGTTCACCGTCGGCCAAGCCGCGCGACCGGATAAGGCCCTTGTTCTGGCCGAGATCCTGAGGCGCGACCTCACCAGCACCTGGATGAGAAACGCCGTGCTCAGCTCCGTCGCCGAAGGCGCCGGCAATTTATTTATTATTTTATGCGGTGATGTGCGGTTTCGAAACGATGCCGCCGGCCAGGAATTTCTTCGCCAGCTGGCACTGATGCTTGGCACTGAGGGCCACTTGGACGAGGTCCGCCAAGTAATCGAGTTTCTAGGTCGCACACCCCTCGATCGCCTATTGATGTTCGGCTTAACTGCAGCCCTGGGCGAGGGCCTGAACAGAACGCGCAGCTCGCTGGCCATGGTCGACCCGCAAACTACCCTGCAACCATTCTATGCCGGCGCGTTCCAATCAGCGATCGACAGCTTTACTCCGGCCGGGGTCAGAATCGAAGCCGTGCGACTGGTTGGCGTCAGCCCGCTTGCCTTCACAGAGACCAGCGACTGGCTGCTGGCGCTCTGCAATCCACAGCCCTCTCTCGAATTGCGTGCCGCTGCCATCGCGACTCTCGTCCGCTACGGCAACCCAGCAGTCCTTGGCAGCTTGCTGGAGCGTTGGTCGCTTTTCCCGCCCGCTTTGCGCACCCAGGCGATCGCCGCCTTGCTCTCTCGCCAGGTTTATGTCGGGCCTCTCGTCGATGCCGTCGCACAGGGACGAATTGCTGTTGCAGATTTCTCTCCCACTCAAATGGACTTTCTGCGCACCTATGAGGATCCAGGAATCGGACAACGCGCCTCCAAAGTCTTTGGCCCGTTTACCGCGAGGCGTCCGGCCGTTTTGGAACAGTTTAAGCAGGCGCTGCGCTTGCCGGCCTTTGCGGAACGCGGCCGTACGATCTTTGCTGGGCGTTGCACAGACTGCCATCGCCTTGAAAACACAGGACGTGACCTTGGGCCTGGCCTCGTCGCGGCAAAAGTCAAAGGCAAAGAAAAACTGCTCTCGTCGATCCTCGAACCGAGCGCCGCAATTGAACCAGGTTACGAGACCTCCGTTGTGCAAACGTTTGAAGGCGAAAACCTCGTCGGCATCAAGACCGACGAAAACTTTGCCACGCTCACGTTGCGCCAGCCTCGAGGCGAAAGCGTGGTCAACCCCAACTTGAACGTTCGAGCGATCCATGCTCCGCCATGGTCGCTGATGCCGACCGGTCTGGAGCGTGGCCTGACTTCGCAGGACCTCGCCGACCTGCTCGAATACTTGATGACTGTCGAGCGGTAATCTCTGCAAGGCGTCACTTGTCAGTCGTCAGTCGTCGGTTGTCAATTATCATTCACCATTCGTTATTCCTTGTTCCGCCCACCTCCGCTTGCGCAACGACTCAATTCAAGTCACAATTCTGCCATGAAGCCCTCGTCCTATCTCGTGCTTTTACTTTGTCCATGCCTCGGGGGTTCAGCCGAGCTTCCCCAACCCCGCCACAACTTCATCGTGATCGCTCATCGCGGCAACCATGCCCATGCTCACGAAAACACCCTGACAGCTCTTCAACACGCTATTGACGCGGGATCAGATTACGCCGAGATCGACATCCGCCGGACTTTGGACGGTCACCACGTTTTAATGCACGATCGGAATGTTGAGCGGATGACTGATGGTCATGGCCAGGTAAATCAACTCACACTCGCCCAGATCCGCAAATTGAGCGTGCGGGACACGCGCAGGCCGCAAATCCCAGCCGATCGGGTGCCCACCTTCGAAGAAGTCCTCACACTCATCAAGGCACGTATCAATATTTACCTGGACTTCAAGGATGGTGATCGCGCCGCTGTGGCTAGAGCCATTCGTGATGCCGGGGTTACGAGCCAGATTTTGGTTTATGACGGTATCGGATCCGTTCCCGAATGGCATCGCGTCGCACCCGAGCTGCCGCTCATTGTCTCTCCTCCAGACAATCTGAGGAAGCCCGCGGAGTTTGTCGCTTTTGCACAAAAGGATCATATCGAAGTGCTCGACGACTCCTGGCAAACCTACTCTCGCGAAACCGTTACCGCCCTGAACCGGGCCGGTGTCAAAGTTTGGCCGGACATCCAAAACGACCATGAAGACGATGCTTACTTCAACCGAGTGCTCGCCATCGGCGTAAACGGCGTTCAGACCGACCACCCGGAAACTCTCATCGCCTGGCTAAAACAGCATCAGCTCCGATAGCCCCGCAGTTGCTACCTCCTGTTCCTCTGTTATTCGTCATTTGTCATTTGTTCATTTCTCATTGGTGCTGCCCTCCGCCGCGACCTTATTGCTACTTTGGACTTTGAACCTTTGAACCTTGGACTTTGGACTTCGCCCGCTACACTCTCTGCATGTCCTGGAAAGTCCTGATCACCGCTCGCACACTTAATGAGGTCGGTCACTCGGCCTTGCAGCTTTTGCGAGAGGCGGGTTGTGAAATCACGCTCCCTGCCAGATTCGGACCATATCCAGCCGATGCACTACGCCCGCTCTTACGTGATCATCACGCGGTCTTGGCCAGCATGGACAAATTCACGCGCGAAGTGCTGTCTTCACCCGAAGCCGCCCAGCTCAAAATCATCTCAAGATGGGGAGTTGGCTATGATGCGATCGATGTTCTCGCGGCGACCGCGCAAGGAATCGTTGTCGCTTATACACCAGGGCTGCTCAATGAAACTGTCGCCGACTTCGCCTTCGCCCTCTTGTTGAGTCTGGCGCGGCGCGTGCATATCGGTCACGCCCGCATGACCCAGGGCAAATGGGAAGCTGCCTGGGGCACTGATGTGTTCGGAAAGACCCTCGGCATTCTAGGTTGTGGGAGAATCGGCCAGGCGATGGCCCGCCGCGGGACTGGTTTCGGGATGCGGCTTTTAGCCCATGACATACGGTGTGGTTCGCAATTGGCGGACCGGCCGATCGAATATGTCTCGCTGCCGGAACTTCTCGCTGAGAGCGACTTCCTCTCGCTGCACGCGGCGTTGACCGCGGAAAACCGCGGCCTCATCGGTGAGAAACAGCTGCGGAGCATGAAACCCACCGCGTATCTGATTAACACCGCCCGTGGCGCACTGGTTGATGAAGCCGCCCTGGCGCGGGCCCTGCAAGAGGGCTGGATCGCCGGCGCCGCTCTCGACGTTTTCACCGTCGAACCTCTCGCCGCTGACCATCCGTTCCGTTCCGTTCCGAATCTCTTGCTCACTCCACACTTCTCCTCCTTCGCCCGCGAAACCGGGGAACGAGTCAGCCTCACTGCCGCGCAAGCAATCGTTGATCTGATGCATGGCCGCAAACCTCGGTTCGTCGTCGATGTCTCTGTCTATGACTCGCCCAATTTGAGAGCGAACCTTAACCTTCACTGCCCATGAACCTTGTAGGAGACGACGTAAAGGAGGCTCCGATCGATTCGGCCTGCGAGAACTTGTCAGAGTCTCCTTACGTCGTCTCCTACAGTCTCGTTACGTCGTCTCCTGCAGTTCGCGACCTGCGCCTGAACAAATGCACGCTCCCACAACGCCAACCCTGAATGAAAACAAATCACGTCCGTGCCAAACTGAGGCGGGGGCAACCCAGCATAGGTACCTGGCTCACGCTTCCTGACCCTCTCGCGGCCCGCCTGATGACCCGCGTCGGTTTCGACTGGCTCACCGTCGAACTCGAGCATACTCCGACCAATTTCGAAACCGCCGCGACCATGTTCGCGATCGTTTCTGCCGCCGGCTCAGTACCTCTCGCGCGGGTGCCTTGGAACACAGGCGAAAACATCAAGCGTGTCCTGGACACCGGCGCCTGGGGCATCGTCGTCCCTATGGTCAACTCCCGTGCAGAAGCCGAAGCCGCCGTCGCCGCCGCCCGCTACGCCCCGCTTGGAAACCGTTCAATCGGTGGACAACTCCACGCCGCCAATTTTGAAACGGATCCGGCCACCTATTACCGCCATGCCAACGACGAGATTCTAGTGGTGCTCATGGTGGAACACGTCAAAGCCGTCGAGGCAGCCGACGAAATCCTGAGTGTACCTGGCATTGACGTTGTTTTCATTGGTCCGAACGATCTGCACAATTCAATGGGCAAACCGCCGGCCTTCGATAGCGATGACCCCGAATTCAAAAATGCGCTCGCATATGTCTTGAAGTTAGCGCGAAAACACGGCATCGCCCCCGGCATTCATGTTGCGGATATCGCCACTGCGAAAGGCCGCATCGCCGAGGGATTCCAATTCATTGCCGTCACCAGCGAGGCTGGCATGATGCTGAGCAAAGCCCAGGAGGTCGCCCGCGACCTCGGCCTCTCAACCACCCAAGCGCCCGTCGCCAAATACTGAACCTCTTTCTTTCCCATTTCCATCTGGCCTTGGTCCTTGGACTTTGGACTTTGGACTTTGGATTTTTCCCTGCACCATAAGTTCATGCATTCCACTCTTCAACTTGTTCTGCTTGGGTCAGCCCTAATTCCGATCTTTTCGCCCGCGGAAACTGCTGAGGAAGCACTGATACGGGCAACCGCCGCCGTCCAGGCCGCGACGCCTCGGGCGCAAGCCGACCCCGCGCGACCCATCTTTCATGTCGCTTCGCCGGCCCAATGGGTGAACGATCCCAACGGCCCCATCTTCCACAAAGGTTACTATCACCTCTTTTATCAACTGCACCCCTTCAGCGACCAGGACGGCCAGAAATTCTGGGGCCACGTCCGCAGCCGCGACCTGGCCCAATGGGAACAGCTGCCGATAGCCCTTGCACCGTCAGGCGACAAAGACGAAGAAGCGATTTGGTCGGGCTCCTGCACCATTAATGGCCTCGGCCAGCCAATGATTTTCTACACCAGCATTGCCCGCGGTAAATCGGCCTTCGACCATGCAGAACAGTGGGCTGCCACGAGCGACGATGATCTAATCCATTGGCAAAAGTCGCCGGCCAATCCAGTGCTTTCAGAAGCGCTTCATGGCGAGAGAAAGATCTATGATTGGCGCGACCCCTTTGTGTTTCATGAAGGTAAAAGGACGTTCCTGGTAGCGGGCGGCCATTTGGCCACGAACGGTCAGGCCTCGGTCAACATCTACGAAGCTCAAAACGCCGCTCTGACGAGCTGGACCTATCGCGGCGTGCTCTTCCAGGTCCCGGATGCGCCCACCGCCGAATGCCCAAACTTCTTCAAGCTCGGGAACCAGTGGGTGCTGTTCGTCTCCCCGTACGGCAAGGTTCAATATTTTATCGGAGATTTTGACTCTCAAACCTGCAGGTTCAGCCCGCGCTCGCGAGGGCTTCTGGATTATGGCCCCAACTTTTATGCGCCGAATACCATGTTGCTGGCGGATGGACGGCGTCTGGTTTGGGGATGGGTGAATGGGTTTTCCAGTGGGCATGGTTGGAATGGCTGCCTCTCCATTCCACGGGAACTGAGCATTTCGCGCGACGGATCGCTGCGGCAAAGCGCAGCATCGCAATTGAAAAAACTACGCGGAAAAGGCCAGGCCTGGCATGGAATTGAATGCGAGAGCGTTGAAAAGAGCGTCACGCTACCCAAGAGCAATGCTCTGGAAATTGAGGCGGAGGTTAATTCGCAGCAAGCCAAAGCGGTCGAAATGAAACTGGAAAGTGATACGAAAGAGCCACACACAGTGGTCCTGCATTTTGACGCGACACAACTAGCAGTCATGGACGTGAAGGTGTCCTGGCCTACGCCGAAAGCCAGCGGTGATTTGAAGATTCACGTTTTCGTCGATCGTTCCGTCTTGGAAGTTCTTGTCAACGATGTCGTCTCAGTGACCAAAACGATCCCGGTCCTCGCGACAAATCCCACGCTCAGTTTCCGATCCGATGGCGGCGCCGCGCGGTTCAAGTCCATTCAGGCGTGGCCAATCCAAAGCATTTGGGACCGCTAACACGGGAGCAGTAAACCCGATCCACATGAGCGCACGATTCATCTGTTCAATTCTGCTGGCCGCCGGGCTATCCGCCTGCGCCGCGGCGGAGGAATCTTCTCACAGCCGGCGATTGAACAATCTGGTTTCTGAACTGGTCGACCTCTCCAAAATCTCAACCCCAACCCAGTCATTTCAGTTTTCACGCGCGAACGATGGTTGGATTTTCATTAGTCTCAGATCCAAGGGCGAGGGAGCTGTCCGAATCTTGGTGGACAAAGAGCTGCGCGAGCCAACTGCTGCCGTTCAGGACTCTGCCGGTTTGTGGCGCCGGGAAGCAATGAGCTTTGTTATCCAGGGAAAGCACACCATCCAAGTGGAATGCGACGGTGCGGCCAAATTGGAAAAAATCGAGGTGCGGGCGATCCCCGAGCTGATGCATTGCGGGTTGGGCTATAACCCGCAGATAAAGGCCTTTGGGGTTTATGACGTGGATTTCCTCAAGGCGGATGTTTTGCCGAATATCACCACGCTTCACGTTCCCGGCAGCCTTCAGCTTTCGGACTCGGTGATCCACGACTGGCACCGTCAGGGCAGGCACTTCGTCGGCGAAACCGGCGTGGACAGCCAGGCGAAAACGGCCGAGGAGCACACCAAATTCTGGGGCAGCACTTTGGAAAAGACTCCGTTCCTGGACGGAATCATCATCGACGAATTCATCGTCAACAATCCCGTTACGTGGCCCCTCAGCCAGGAACGCCAGAAAAGACTCGAACAGGAACAGCAGAATTACCTCCTTTACGGCGAAGCCCTCAAACAATTACGCGCTGGACAGCGCTTTACCAACAAAATGGTCTATGCCTATTTCGGCGGTAGTGGCAAAAAACTGAACCAGGAAGTCATCGGCACCAATTTCATCCGCAACATTCTCAATTGCAATTATCGCATCGCGCTGGAACGGTACCTGCACGAGATGTCGAGTGAGAAGGGCTCACAAGACGCGCTGCAACTCTTTATCGACGGCATTTCCGATTGGGAAGCCAGGGAGCCGGGCGTCAAAAACCAGATGGTGATTGCGTTTGGGCTCTTTTCCATGCCGCCCGGCGGTTTGAACAAATTGCCGAATGTCGATTACCACGTCTGGATGGACCAACAAATGAACCTGGCCGCCAATCATCCCGCGCTCGCCGGCGTCGCCGGCCTCGAGTGGTGGACCTCAACGCTCGCCGATGAGGAAACCGTCCGGTTCGTCGGCAAGCTCTATCGCCATTATGCCCTCGAGGGCCAAACCAACATGTTCACCCGTGACCCCCTCTTCATGACCCACGTACAAAACGGTGATTTTGCTAGTGGAACTGAAGGCTGGACCCTGCACGCCGCCGAAGAAGGGGCAATCGCCGTGAAGAGTTTCCCGCGCTATGGCCGGATCGAAGGACGGTTCATGGGCCTCGGCCGGCCTGCTGATCCCGAACACATTGGCGACACGTTTCTGTGGATGAAACGCAGTCGCAAGGGGCGCAACACCTTTTCCCAAAGGATTAAAGACCTCGAACCAGACCGGCTTTATTCGTTAGAGATGTTCTCCTGCGATTACGATGATTTGATCCACCCGAAGTCGAAGAAAATCGAGGAAACCAAATCCACTGGAACTGTGACCATTGATGATGTGGAGCTCGATACAAAACGTTCATTCACCGAAGTCTATGCTTCCACTCCCGAACCCAAGATCCCGGTCGGCATCACCTATTATTGGCGAGTCTTCCGCGCCAAAGCTCCCACCGCACAGCTGACCGTCTCCGACTGGGCCAATCCCGAGCCACCTGACGCCACCTTCGGCCAGGAGCAGACTTTCAACTTCCTGGAAGTGCAACCTTATCACGAATAAAAAGACGGTAGGAGAAATGCTGGAACAAGGCACAAAGGAATCAAGCCACGCGCTGATACGGCGCCGCTCCACCCTTCTTGGGACGCTCGCCATGCTCCAGGACGCTTGTGTGACGCACGCAAGAGTCTTTATCCGCCCCACCAGTCTCCCATAAGTCTCATCCGTCCTATCCGCTCACAACCACTCTCTGATTTTCTCCTGGTACTTATTATAGATAAATCCCAGCACCAGCAGCACGATTCCAAGCGCCATGAAACTCAGGATGCGATAGAGCGTCTCAAGTTTCCACACGTCGAAGATCACCACGCGGCCCAGCGCGCAGGCGAGCACGCCCAAGCCCAGCCAGCGATAGACCCGTTCTCGCAGCATGATGCCGCAGGTAAAAAACGCCAGCGCGAGCAGCGACCAGCTCGCCGTCAGGTAAAAGCCGCTGGCCTGCTCGAGGACCCAGCGCGAGACAAAGAGCCAGAGGCTGAGTCCACCGGCGAGGATCACCGTCGTATGAATGTCCGACGTGATCGGATAGCGTTCCGGCAATCGGCGCGCGATTTGTCGCTGGACCAGCAGGGAAACGATGGCAATCAGGTTCGGCCAATAGACGCGCGGAGCTTCGATTAATGGCAGCCAGAACAGCGCCAGCGCTGTAACCGTGTATGCGGCGCTGAACAAGAGCGCTTCGCGGTTGCGCTTCAGCCCGGCGAAGAGGAAAACCCAAAGCCCCAGCAAGGAGAGCAGCCAAATCCGTTCGCGCGGCGGGACATAATCGCAGATCCACGCGATGGACATAGCCAGGGCCACCCACCGGTAAATCAGCGCCGTTTCGAGCAATGGCTCTCTGACGCGGGGATTGGCGTCCGGCCGGCGCTCGAACCATTGCACCGTCGACCACGACAGCAGGGCCAGCGCAAGTATCGGGGCCAGGGCAAAAGCCCAACCGGGTTTGCCTTCGAAGATCTGTTGGACAAAACGCGCGACACTGACGGCGATAAAGAGTTGTCCGAAAAGTGCGACAAACCAGGCGCGGGTAATAACGCCGTAGGCGGTTAATCCAATTGCCAGGCCGGCGGTAATCACCAGCCAACTTCGCGACTCGACTTTCGGATCCAGCCAGAAATAGAGCAGGCCGACGATTGCGGCGGCGTACACCGCCTGCCAAAAGGCGCTCATTTGCGCCGGCACAACCAACAATTTTTGCCGCTGCCACCAGTGGCTGAGGACCAGGCTGATGACGATCAGCAGTGCTGGGTTCCACCACGGGGCCGAATGGCCCAGATCGAACCAATTCCATACCCAGGCCAGCTGGGCTAGAACCACGTAGCCCTGGCTGAAAAAGGTGACCTCGCGGACTCGTAAAACGTAAAGGGTAAACGTCAGCAACAAACCCTCAATCGCAAGCACCGGCGGGAACTGCTCGCGCGCTGCATTGTCCCAGGTGGCCACCAGCCAAGCCACCAGCGCCAGCACGGTGAAATAAGCCGGTTGCAGGCGTACCGGCCGGGCGTCGTCCCGGGTTTGCCGATGAACCAGGAACGCATTGACCATCATGAATGTCCCCAAACCGATTGCCAGCCATACGCCGGCCGGCTCGTGCTCGCGCATACCGTCAATGGCCGCCGCCACCGCGAGCCCCGCCGAAAGATACGCGCCGACCAGCAGGACTAAATTCTTGCGCTGCTGCCCCATCAGCAGCAAAACCACACTCTCGGCCGCAAGAATCAACGCGAGATGAAGTCCGGCGAACTTCGAGATGAAGCCAACGGTGACGAGTAATAATCCTTGGGTTAGGTACGAATTGCGCGCCAGCGGTTCGTCCCCAAGCACGCACCGAGCGGCCTCGGACAACACGAGCAGCACGCCGCCGTAAATTAACGCGAATTTCCAAAAGCCATGAGTGTCAACCTGAAGCATCGTCAGCAGAAATAGTGTGAAAAAGGCTCCATTATTGAGTGTGAGGAAAGTTGCGCGGTTTTGGCCGCCAAATTTCTGGTCTTTGGAAAGGAGCACGGCGGAGGTGAACACGACCCAGTAACTGATGAGGAAGTAAGTGCCCGCCCATAAACCTTCTTCAGGCGAGGCCCAATGCCAGTTGCTCCCGTCAAAGAAGCGCCAAAAACCATAGGCTGCGTAAGTCGCGATGAGGCTGCCGAAGGACAATGCCGCCCAGCGGTTGCGGACCAGGAAACAGACCGCCGCAATCGTCAGTACGAGGTTGGACCAAAGTGTAAAATACCCGACGCGAGTAATGATGCAGGTGTAGTAGGCCAGCCCAACCGCAAATAACGCCAGCACCTCCGATTTTTTACGATCGGCGGTCCATACCATGAACGCTGCGCACCCGAGCAGTAGCACGCCGTCCGTCTGTGCGCTTTGAATAATCTTCAGTGGCTCGACATAATGCGCTGCGTAGGTGGTGAAGTACAGCGCGGCGAGGCCGCCGGCGGATAAGACCTGGGCGTAGTTCTTGAGACTTTCCTTGGCGGCCTGGCGTTGCCACCACCAACCAGCCCCCAACAGGATCGCGCTGGCAATATACAATAAGCAAATCTTCCCGCCCGGTCCCAGTTGGCTGATATAATTCTGGTAAGCCAGGTTGCCGAAAAAGACCAAACCGGTCAGGACCATCACAATTCCTATCCGCACAAGCCAGTAGGTCCCAAGACGCATCTCAAATGAACGAACTTCAGCTGGCTTCCCACCGGTGATCCCCGAAGCCACCGTGCTTGCGGTCGGCCGACCAATTAATGGCGGTGGAACCGGCATTGAACCGACTGCCAGGACCGTTGGCTGAGCGCAATGTGGACAACAAATGGTGCTGCCAAGGGCCGTCGGAGGAAACTCAATCTCTCTGTGGCAAACCTGGCATTCACCTTTAAAAGTCTTTTGTTCGGCAGGCTCGGTGTGGAGCTTCAGCGGTGAACCCTGCGGCATCGTGCCGCTCTGGCCTCTGGCAACCGGCCGGGGAATAATCGGCGGAATTGGAGGTGGGCTCGCAGCCGTGGGCTTAGTTGCCGGCGGCTGAGATGGATTGCCGGGTGGGACGGCCGGGCTCGGCGCGCCGCTGGCCGGGGCAGGCAGAACCGGAATTTGAACGCGCAGCGATTCGGACTTTTTAAAGCGATGCTCGAACTGCTTAAGCTGGGTCGAGAGTGAAGCCAGCTCCTGCTCGAGGCGCGCCTGCCGGGCTTTGAGCTGTGCTAACTCTGCCTGCTCTTGTTCGTTCATCGGTGGAAACGCAGATCAGCATCTGCGCGGCTTTGTGCCGTTCCGTTTACCTGGCGGCCAGGCAATCGGCCGGCTCGTGGAGGCCCGGCGCAAACGTCGTCCCATTCAGCGAGGGGCTGCAATCGCGATCAAAACGAAACACTTTCCCGAACACACCCAAAGCTAGAATCAAAAGCAACGCGAGGCCAGCCCAAACCCGCGCCTGATAGGCCTGCCATGCTCGAGCGTTTGTTTTCATGGCGGCAGTTTACCGCGCCGGGTGTTAGATCGTTAATCGATAAAACTACCCACCGTATCAGTTAAAGCGATACCTTGAAAATAGTGGTTTCATCACGGAGCTTTCTGCGGCATCGTGAGCTTATGGGAAAACGACGCGAGGCGCGCGAACGCGCCGTTCAGTTTTTGTTTCAGCACGATTTAAACCCGCCGGCGGACTTGCCAGCGGCGCTCGAGCAGTTTTGGGAAACCCAGCGCGCCGCGGCGATCGCCGAAGAAAAGGGTGCCGCCACCTGGGGTGAGCCGATCGAACTCCCGCCGCCCACCGCGGACGAGGCGGCCGTGCGGCTTTTCGCCGATCCCCTGATTCGCGGTGCGCTCGAACACAGAGATGAGGCCGATGAGTTGATTAAGCAGCATGCCAAGAACTGGGACCTTCACCGGATCGCTGCCGTCGACCGAAACATTCTGCGTCTCGCCATTTTTGAGATGCTGCACCGCGACGACATTCCGCCTGTCGTAAGCATCAATGAAGCAGTCGATATCGCCAAAAAATTCTCAACGCAGGACAGCGGCAAATTTGTCAATGGCATCCTGGACAAAGTGAAAAGTGAATTGTTGCGCCCGGCCAGAGAAGTAAAATGAACTGGAATGTTTGCTGACCTGCATCTGCACACGCAATTCTCGGATGGAACGTATACCCCCGTGGAACTGGTGGCCCAGGCCCAGCGGTATGGGTTCCGTGCCATCGCGCTGACCGATCATGACACGGTCGAGGGCTGCCCGCCGACAGCGCAGGCGTGCGCCGACGCAGGCATTGAATTCATCGCCGGAACCGAACTCACGGCCGAGCAGGAAGGGCATGAGCTTCATATCCTGGGGTACTGCGTCAATACCGGCGATCCGAAGCTGCTTTCCGAAATCGCCAAATTCCAGGTCGTTCGGCAGAACCGGATTCGTGAAATGGTGGCACGGCTCAATCAACTGAATGTCCCGCTCCGGGCGGAAGCGGTATTCGACCTGGCCAACTGCAGGGCGCCCGGGCGGCCGCATGTAGCCCGTGCGCTGGTCGCGGCGCGATTATGCGCCAGCCTGGACGAAGCGTTCGAGCGTTTTCTTAAGAAGAACCGCCCCGCCTGGGTACCAAAATTTAAAATGTCCGCGTCGATGGCCATTAAGCTTATCCAGGACGCGGGCGGCGCCGCCGTCATGGCCCACCCAGGGCTCAACCATTCCGACGAGTTAATCCCTGCAATGGCGGAGGCCGGCCTAGACGGCATCGAGTGTTTCCACACCAAACATTCGACGAGCACCGCGCAGCACTATTTGCAATTGGCGGATCGCTTTCATTTATTAGTGACAGGCGGTTCAGATTGTCATGGCGTGAGCAAAGGCCACCCGGTCATCGGGAGCGTCCGCTTGCCATATCAACACGTGGAAAAACTAAAGGCGAGAGCGGCCTTATATCAGGCGCGCGCCGCCGCAAGCTCGGCTGACCAAGCCAGTTCAGCCAGCACGGTCCATAGCAACGGTTCTCAAATCTAACCTAGCCCCATTTCATGAAGAACCTTTGGCCGCTATCAAGCATCGTATGGCGCCTCACCCATCACGCAGCATGGAATACCGAATACGGAAACGCTGCGCGCAGCCGTCCTCTGTCCTCTGTCTCCCCGTCCTTTAGTTCTCATGGGTCTATTCGATAAATTTAGAGCTGGTCTCCAAAAGACCCATAACAAGCTCACGCACGAGATCAAACGGATTGTCACGCGTTCACCGCGACTCGACGGCGCGTCAATCGAAGAGCTCGAGGCGGCATTGATTGCCGCCGACCTCGGAATGGAAATGACCGCACAAATCGTCAACGCCGTCAGGAAGGGTTATGAAACGCAGGGCGGGAGCGACCTGGACGTGTTTGCGATCGCGGAGCGCGAGGTTCAGAACGCTTTCGCTTCAAACCAGGTCGAACTACGCCAGGCGCCCGCCGGACCCACGGTCGTATCCATCGTGGGTGTCAACGGCACCGGCAAAACCACCACTGCGGCAAAGTTGGCGCATCTGGTGCGCACACGTGGCCAAACCGCGTTGTTGGGCGCCTGCGACACGTTTCGAGCGGCGGCAATAGAACAGCTGAAGCTGTGGGGACAACGGTTGAAAGTCGACGTCATCGCCGGCGCGCATGGCGCGGATGCCGCGGCCGTGGCGCACGATGCGGTTACAGCAGCACAAGCTCGGAACGCGCAATATGTCTTCATTGATACCGCCGGGCGATTGCACACGAAACAGAATCTCATGCAAGAGCTGCAGAAGGTGCATCGGGTGATTGGCAAGCAAGTACCTGGCGCTCCGCACGAAGTCTTGCTGGTCTTGGATGCGACGACCGGCATGAACTCACTGAACCAGGCTCGAGAATTTAACAAAGCGGTCCCACTGACGGGACTGGTGGTGACGAAGCTGGATGGAACCAGCAAAGGCGGCATGGTGGTTGCCATACAAAAGGAATTGAATCTGCCCATCAAGTTCGTTGGCCTCGGCGAACAAGCTGACGACCTGCAGCCGTTCGATGCCAGACAGTTTGCCGAAGCCCTTTTTCAGGAGTGACCCATCGGGACTACATGCGGCTGGCATTGCGTCTCGCCCGCAAGGGTTACGGCGCTACTTCCCCCAATCCAATGGTCGGCGCTGTATTGGTCAAGGGCGGCGAGATAATCGGCCGGGGATGGCATCGGCGTGCCGGCCAACCGCACGCGGAAATCGAGGCCTTGCGGGATGCCCGGCGTCGTGGAGTAAACCCTCGCGGCGCGATTCTCTATGTGACGCTTGAGCCCTGTAGTACCTATGGCCGCACACCACCTTGCACGGAGGCGATTTTAGCAGCGGGCATTAAACAGGTCGTCGTCGGGGCCACGGATCCAAACCCGCGCCATACTGGCCGGGCTTTTACGTTGTTAAAAAGAAGGGGTGTGTCGGTCACAGGTGGAATTTTGGCGCAAGAGTGCACGCGATTAAACGAGGCGTTCAATCATTGGATCGTGCGCGGCATTCCTTTCGTAACCGTGAAGGCCGCGATGACGCTCGATGGCAAGATCGCTTCGGCGTCAGGAGAATCCAAATGGATCACGGCGCAACGAGCACGAGCTTTCGGGATGAAATTGAGGCAAGCAGCAGACGCAATTCTGGTTGGAATTAATACCATCCTGGCCGATGATCCGGAGCTCACAGTCCGACCTGCTCAGGTTCGTTCGCTTAAGCCGCCCGCAAAACCATTGCGCCGCATTGTGCTCGATTCATTCGCACGCACACCTTTCGATGCAAAAATTATACGCGACGGAAAGGCGACACTGACGACGATTGTGGTCAGTGAAGCGGCACCGCTAAAACGCGTCCAAGCGCTAGCGAAGCGCGTTAATGTGGTGGTTGCCCCGAGCGTGGTCCCAACCAGGGCCGGTCATGAGGCAAGAATAAATCTGGTCTGGCTTCTCAAGCGACTCGGTTCGGACGGAGTAACGAACTTGTTGGTCGAAGGCGGTGGTGAAACCAACGCTTCGTTTTTACTGGAAAGACAGGCTGATCGGATTGCGTTTTTCTATGCCCCAAAAATTCTGGGAGGGCTCGAATCGCGCAAAGCCGTCGCCGGAAACGGTGCCAGGTCATGGGAAGAAATCGTTAAATTGGAAACTGTGAAGTGGCAACGGCTCGGGCCCGATTGGGTCCTGACGGCCCGCTGTTCGGCTTACTCCCAAGAACAGGTCGGCTCTCAAATTCAACCTGCCGACGCACAGAACGCTCCCGGCTGAGGCTGAAATTACCTTCCAAAAAACTTGCCACCTTAAACCTACAACCTGCAAGTTACAGGGCTATGTTTACGGGCATTGTGGAAGAAACCGGCAAAGTGCAACAAATCAAGCCCTCGAAGAAATCGATAGAGCTGATAGTGCGAATGACTAGCTGCGGGCGAGGATTGAAGGTCGGTGGCAGTTTGGCGGTCAACGGCTGCTGCCTGACTGCAGTGAAAGTGGTCCGACGTGGTAAACAGACACTGGCGAGGTTTGATCTGCTGAAAGAGACCTGGCAACGGACAAACCTACAATTTGCCAAACCCGGCAGTCTGGTAAACCTGGAACGCCCCCTGCGCACGGACGGCAACCTGGGCGGCCATTTCGTCACCGGACATATCGATGGTCTGGGAACCATCGAGCGGTGGGAACGTTTGGACCAGGATCACGTGTTGGACATAACCGCCCCTCCGGAAGTCATGCGCTACGTCGTGTACAAGGGCTCGATCGCCGTCGACGGGATTAGCCTCACGGTCGCCGGCGTCCAAAAAAAAGGTTTCCGAATCTGGATCATCCCGCACACCTACGAGGTCACGGCCCTGCGTGAGCGCAAGGTCGGTGACGCGGTGGACCTTGAAGCCGACTTGATCGGCAAGTACGTCGAAAAGTTCGTCACCAGAACTTCCACCAGTGGCTCTTCTGCGGTTTTGCGGGCGTAAACTTATTCTCCTCCTCGGCCATCGAGGCGGGCTCAATTTCCAAAACTCGGCTTTGTGGGATCGTATTGATCTGACCGGTGGCATCTTTGAAATAGTACGTCGCGCCTTTGAGCTTCGGTTTGTTCGCGGTAGTCACCTTCATGCCGTTGCTGAGCTTCATCACGTACTGGGTTGAACAGCCGCAAAGGAAGAAGAGCCCAAGGCAAAGGACTGAAATCTCTTTTCTCATAAAATGGACATGCTTGGAAGGCGCGCGGCAACTGCGGCCCCTGAGTGTTTATAGCAGTCGAAGCCGCCGCTTGCAACGTCGCGCCTGTTAAACGTCGCGCGCGTCCGAGCGAGACCGATCCAGCCTCGAAGGGCTGCTCTGGGTTGACGCTTTTTCCAAATGAGTGGATATATGCTGCCAGAGCGACTCCAATGACCCAAGCTTGGGTAAAACGGCATCAGCCCGACCCTCCAGCGCTTTCTTAAGAAAGGATTCGTCGGTCTCTTTCCCGGTAAAAATGATAACGGCCATCTCGGGCCGGGTCGCCTTGAAATAGTTGAGAAGATCCAGGCTTTCGACCCCAGCCAGGTCCCAGTCTATTATCGCCAAATCAAATTGAGCGTCAGTAAGCGCGTCCAGAGCCTCGGCCGGGGTTTGGCTGGTGCTCACGCTGAGCCCTTTAAATTCAAAATAGAGGGAGAGAATCTCGCACATGGCGACTTCGTCATCGATCACCAGGACGTTGCCGACGCGTTTAGCTAGTTTCGAACCGCCTCTGGGCTCGCATACCAGCTCGTACTCGACCCGGTTGCGGTTTTGCCCTTCGACTATTCTCTTCATCTTGCCAGAGGCGTTCTGATCATCAGCGTTCATCGCCGTTGTCACTAAACAAGCAAGCTCGTGACCCAAACATAAAGTCGGTGCGACCGATTAATACGGAATCGGGTGGGTTTTTTGTCCGGATGAATACGGAGAGAGACAGGTTGGATGCTTAGTCAGCAAGCAAACACCGCGGTCCGAGTCACTTATCGAGTGACGTCGAAGCGCGGTGTGGCGGTTTCTATCGCTATCAGACCTAAGCTGTGTCTAGTTTGAGACGATGTCCTGCGAGATTTGTCCAGCCGATAGACACTGC
>DATJGF010000153.1:0-42388 GCA_035495315.1 Candidatus Limnocylindrales bacterium | reverse complement strand
TGGCGGCGATCGGCTCGCTGAAGAAGGCGGGCGTGGTCGCCATTACCGACGACGGCCATTGTGTGCAAAACAATGAGCTGATGCGGCATGCCCTCGAGTACGCCCGCATGTTTGGTTTGCCCGTCCTGGATCATTGCCAGGATTACTCGTTGGTTACCGATGGCGTCATGCACGAAGGTTACTGGAGCACCGCCCTGGGACTGCGCGGCTGGCCCGCCGCGGGAGAAGAAATGATGGTCGCGCGCAACATTCTTCTGGCAGAAGCCACGGGCGCACAAGTGCATTGCCAGCATCTCAGCGCCGCCGGCAGCGTACGGTTGCTGCGTGAAGCAAAAAAGCGCGGCCTGCCGATTTCTGGCGAAGCATGCCCGCACCATTTTACTCTGACGGACGCTGCCGTCGCGGGCAGCGATAAGTTTTGGGATACCGACGGAAAGGGGATCTTTGGCTTCGAGACGACTGGCCCGGATCGCCCGAGCTGGCCGGCCTATGATACGAACTTCAAAATGAATCCGCCGGTCCGTTCCGCGGCTGATCGCGCTGCGATTCTCGAAGGTCTTGCCGACGGAACAATCGAAATCCTTTGCAGCGACCACGCGCCGCATTGCGACTACGAAAAAGAGGTCGAGTTTAATTACGCGCCGTTTGGAATAACGGGCCTGGAAACCGAGTTAGCCCTGTCGCTGATGCAGCTATACCACTCGAAAAGACTTGGCTTGAAGGACTTAATCTACAAATTTACAGTCGCTCCCGCCCGGCTGCTCAAGCTCTCGAAAGGCACGCTGAACATCGGCGCGGACGCGGATATTACGGTCTTAGACCCTGAACGGGAGTGGGTGTTTGACAAAACGGCCAGCGCAAGCAAGTCTTTGAACACCCCCTTCCACGGGTGGCCCTTGAGAGGCAAGGCGGTTGTGACTATTGTTGGGGGCAAGAAAGTGTGGGTTGAATCCGATCAATTCGCCACCGTCTAATTACGAGAACAGGATAGATTAAGGAAGCATGCGGGCTGGCCATCCCCCAGGCGCCGCTTCCGCCGAAAAATATTTATGAAAAGAATGTTACTGAGTTTGCTGGGTTGCTTTGCTCTTTGGCAGGCCAACGCCGCCGAAGAAGGCTGGTTGACCGACTTGCCGAAGGCCAAGGCTCAGGCAAAAACCGATCACAAGATGGTCTTAATGGACTTCAACGGCTCCGACTGGTGCGCGCCGTGCAAAGCCCTTCGCAAAAATGTCCTCTCCAGCCCGGAGTTCATGGAATATGCCAAGAATAACCTGGTGCTGGTCGATGTCGATTTTCCGAGACACAAAGAGGTCCCCAAATCTCAAAAAGATGCCAATGACGCGCTCGCTCAAAAGTACGGTGTCGAAGGTTTTCCGACGGTCATTGTGTTGAACAGCGACGGCAAGGAGATTAAGAAGAGCTCCGGCTATGATGGCCAAAGCGCCAAAGAATTCGTTGCCGAGCTGAAGAAGTTGCAGAAATGAAGGCCGTTCTCGCGCTGGAAGACGGAACGCTTTTCCACGGAGGCGGCTTTGGAGCCCGGGTTTCTGCCTGCGGCGAGGTTTGCTTCAACACCTCGATGACAGGCTACCAGGAGATCCTGACCGATCCCTCTTACAAAGGCCAGATCGTCACGATGACTTACCCGCTGATTGGCAATTATGGGGTCAACCGGCAGGATGTTGAGTCGTGGCGTCCCCATGTCGCCGGATTCGTCATTCGCGAACTCTCACCGGTCGTCAGTAATTGGCGCGCCGACTATTCTCTGGGCCAGTACCTGCAAGAGAATGGGATTCCTGGCATCCAGGGGATCGACACACGGTCTTTGACCAAAAAGCTGCGGGTTCGCGGTGCGATGACTGGGTTTATCTCGACGGAGGATGTTTCCGATTCGGAAGCCCTGCAACACGCCAAAGAATGGCCGGGGTTGCTGGGAGTGGATTATGCCAAAGAGGTGACTCATAAAGAGCCGTTCTTGTGGGACCAGAACGATCAGCAGAGCGCTGATTTTCGTTTAATCCAGGGCGCGGGGGGCTCTGATGCGCGCGGCGTACGTGAGCCATTGCCCCCAGCAGATATTCCGATCGTCGCCTTCGATTATGGGATGAAATACAATATCCTGCGGCGTCTACGACAGCAGGGGTTCAAAGTCCAGGTTGTCCCGGCGACCGCGACGGCAAAAGAAGCGCTTCAATACAAGCCAGCGGGAATTTTTCTTTCAAATGGCCCCGGAGATCCGGCGGCGCTGGGCTATGCAGTGCGCACGGTTGCCGACCTGATGCAGACTGGCATACCGATATTTGGAATTTGTCTTGGCCACCAAATCCTGGGGCAGGCTTTGGGCGGCAAAACATTCAAGCTGAAATTTGGGCATCGCGGCGCCAATCAGCCTGTCAAAGACCTTGAATCCGGTCGGGTCGAAATTACCTCTCAAAACCACGGGTTCGCCGTAGACGCCAAGACGCTGCCAGAGGAGGTGTTTGTCGATCGCATCAACCTGAACGATCAGACCGTCGAAGGTTTCCGGCACAAAAGCAAGCCGGTATTTTGTGTCCAGTACCATCCGGAAGCCTCGCCGGGACCACATGATTCGACGCCGTTGTTTGCGCAATTCCGCGAGATGATCGAACGCCATTAAACGCCCCGGGAAGGCTGGAGCTCCAGGAGGCCCCAATTAATCCGCAAGGGGCCTGACTAATTTAATCAGCGCCTCGCGGAGCTCGGCCTTCCGAGTTGGTTTGGATTTGACTTGTCGGGATCCAAGCTCATAATCGCAGAATCAAAGTACTTTATGGCGAAACTTGTTCTCCTGAGCGCCGGAATGACTGGACGCACGCACGAGCTGAAGGCGGACAAGACCACGATTGGCCGGGTAGAGGATAACGTCTTTCAAATCGCGGAACCATCGGTCAGCAGCCATCATTGTGAAGTACTCCTGCGCGGCAACGATATTATGGTCAAGGACCTCAACTCGACCAATGGCACTTTTATCAATGGTGAGAAGATTAGTGAGAGTCCCCTCAAACCAGGGCAAATCCTGCGTTTAGGTCAAGTCGAAATCCGACTGGAGACTGACGCGGCACCAGCGGCGCCCAAAAAGCTGAGTCAAACGATGGTGATGCAGCGGGGCGTGAGCCTGACAGAACTGGAACAAGGGGCTCGCGGGGCAGGGTTCGACACTAAAGGCAGCGGTTTTTCGAAGAAAGATAACAAGGTCAATAAAATCGTTATTGCCAGTTGTGTCTTTCTCGGAGTGATTATCGTTTTTCTGCTGGTTTACGTGTTTGCTATCGCCGGGAAGTAACAGCAGTCTACTTACCGTTGCTCGCGCAACCACCGAGCTACGTCCGTCGCCGCATACGTTATCAAAATGTCCGCTCCGGCCCGGCGCAACGCCAATAACATTTCGAGAGTCACTGCGCGCTCATCGATCCAGCCCTGTGCGCCGGCCGCTTTGACCAGCGAATACTCCCCGCTGACTGCATAGGCGGCTGTCGGATAGCCGAATTCCTTTTTTACGCGGTAAATAATGTCCAGGTACGCCAGCGCGGGTTTCACCATCACGATATCGGCGCCTTCGCGCAAATCGAGCGCCACTTCCCGCAGCGCTTCATTGGCGTTGGCCGCGTCCATTTGATAACTCCGTCGATCCCCAAACTTCGGCGTTGATTCGGCCGCTTCACGGAACGGGCCGTAAAAGCTGGATGCGAATTTTGCCGCATACGACATTATGGGCGTTTCGGTAAATCCCAGGTCGTCGAGTTGTTCGCGGATGGCGCGCACGCGTCCATCCATCATGTCGCTGGGCGCGACCATGTCTGCCCCCGCCTCGACATGACTGGCCGCCGTCCGAGCCAGCAACTTCAGTGTCGGATCATTGAGAATCCGCCCACCCGCTTTGCGTTGCTGCACAATGCCGCAATGGCCGTGGGACATGTATTCGCAGAGGCACACATCCGTGATGATCAGCATTTGCGGAAACTCGCGTTTCAGCACTCGGACCGCTTGCTGCACAATGCCCTTAGGGGCGTAAGCACCCGAAGCTCGCTCATCCTTCTTATCGGGAATGCCGAATAGCAACAGGGCAGGGACTCCCGCTTCAAAAGCCTGCGCGGCTTCTCGCAACAATTCATCGAGCGAGAGTTGGAACACGCCTGGCATCGACCCAATCGGACGCCGCACTTTACGGCCACCACGCACAAACAGCGGAAGAACTAATTGGCCAGGGTCCAGAACCGTTTCTCTTACCAACCGTCGCAAAACGGGAGACTGGCGCAGGCGACGAGGACGATACGCTGGAAATTCAGCTGCGGCATACACGCTCATGCGGACAGTTTATGCGCATGGATGACTGGGCAAAGCGGAATCTTTGGGGCCTAATTCCGCGAGTGTGGTTCCTGTAGGGCCTTGTACGGATTTCCTGCTGTCTGTATTGGGGAGTCTGTCGCGGGACACTGCCTCAATTCGGGTCAGAAGTGAGCCCACTCTAAGCATCAACGGATTGGATTTCAGCAAGCGATTTGGTCCAAAGACCTAGTCGGCTTTCGTGCGATAAATGATCGGGACTGGTTGGGGAATATCAGGCGGGTCCTGGATGTCGATTTTCAGAGTCCACTTGCGTTTGCTGGACGCGTTCCGGGAAAAAAATGGGGCCCATTGCAAAAACAACGGCACCGAAGGCCGTGTCGGCGGCCGCCGGTTCATCAGCTCCGCCATGCCGCGAACCTCCAATAGCAGTTTCATCATGTTCATGCGGGTCGCCATTCTGAAGAATTTGAGCGCAAGACACGTGCCATATTAGCCCAGTCTTAATCTCGCAAACCAATCCACTTACATGGCATAATTGTCGCATTTAAATCCCACTTGGCAGTGCCTGCTTCTTCTGCTTAGCTCCCCGCGCCGAATGACACGCGTGCGCGCTATTCTTCTGATCCTTCTCGGCCTGCTCGCGTCCCGCGGAGTCCTCTTTGCCCAATCACAAGAATCCGAGTACACCATCCAGTCGCTTTCCGGTGACCCGAAAGCCTTTCCGTACTACGATCTAAAGTCGGGCATCGTCATCGCAACGAACGGCGTGCTGGTGAAGTATGGCGGCGCGGTTCTTACCGCCGATACCGTCCTTTTGCATTTGGCGACACACGAAGTCCTCGCCGACGGCCATGTCCGCGTTCAACAAGGGGACCAACTATGGTCGAGCGAGCACATAAATTACAATTTCGTCACTCACCAACTCGAAGCGGAGCAATTTCGCACTGGCAAGACCCCGGTGTTTGCAGCGGGCAACGCGCTGCATGGCGAACTAACCAACCATGTCTATGTCGCCACCAACGCCCTGCTAACCAGCGAGGATATCGCCGAACCTGGCATAAAAATCAGGGCGAAGAGAATCATTATAATTCCCGGGAAAAAAATTACGGCCTATTCAGCGATACTGTATTTCGGAGAGGTGCCGGTGTTTTATTTTCCATACTACACTCGAAACATTGGCGAGCACCCCAACAACTTCAATTTTCTTCCCGGTTACCGAAGTCTATTCGGGCCTTTCCTGCTGGCCAATTACACCTGGTACTATAGCCCACAGCTCGACGGGGTGTTTCACTTCGATTACCGATGGAAGCGCGGGCCCGGGGTCGGGCCAGACTTCAATTATCATTTGGGCCAGTGGGGACAAGGCACCTTCAGATATTACTATACGCACGATGACGATCCCAACGCGGATAAGCTGGGCACGCCCATCCACGAAGACCGACAGCGCGTCTGGTTTTCTTATCAGGCCAACCCGGCCACCAATCTCTATCTCAAATCAATGGTGCGCTATGAAAGCGATCTGGCGGTCGTCCGCGATTTCTTCGAAGGCGAATACCGCCATAACCCTCAGCCCGACACGTTTTTTGAGGCTAATAAGTTCTGGCAAAACTTCAGCGTGGATGCTTACCTCCAGCCTCGGGTCAACACCTTTCTCGAAACCGTTGAACGCCTGCCCGACATCAAGTTGACCGGGTACCGCCAGGAGCTCGGGACCTCCCCAATCTATTACGAAAGTGAAACCACCGCGGGCTATTACCGGCGCGCCTTCGCCGAAAATGCTGGTATTAATGGCCCGCCACCAGGCCTCAATTACGAAGCAGCCCGCGCCGACACGTTTCACCAACTGCTGCTGCCTCAAACGTTCTTCGGCTGGCTGAATGTAACCCCACGCGCCGGCGGCCGTCTGACCTATTACTCCACGGCGTCCGGACCCGGCGCGACGACTGACGAGACGTATCGGGGTGTATTTAACACGGGCGCGGAGGTGTCATTTAAGGCGTCACAACTTTGGCCGGGAGTGCAGAACCAGTTTCTCGAGATGAACGGACTGCGGCACATCATTGAGCCATCGGCGAATTATGTTTTCGTGCCTGACCCCTCGACGCCGCCCAGCCAATTGCCTAAATTCGATTACGAGCTTCCCAGCCTGCGTTTGCTCCCGATCCAATATCCCGATTACAACGCAATTGACTCGATTGACAGTCAAAACGTCATTCGCTGGGGGTTACGCAACAAACTGCAAACCAAACGGGACGGACAAACTGTCAACCTGGTCAATTGGGACCTATACACCGATTGGCGCCTGCAACCGCGAGCCGATCAAACTACTTTCGCCGATCTCTATTCCGATTTCGGGTTCCGGCCTCGATCATGGTTGCACCTGGAATCGATCATTCGCTACGGCATCAATGATGGGCAATTGCGGATGTCCTACTCGACGTTGACGTTGCAGCCGATCAGCGCCTTTCGATGGACGCTCGGACAATATTACATGCGCGATGACATCAGCCTTGCGCCCACTGCGCTGGGGCCAGGCAATAATGTCTTCACCAGCACGATCTATTATCAGTTAAATGAAAACTGGGGTGTGCGTATGGGGCATTACTTCGATGCCCGCACCGGGCGACTCCGGGAGCAAGCCTACACGGTTTACCGCGACCTGCGCAGTTGGACCGCTGCCCTCTCGTTCCTTGTTCGTGATAATGTCAATGGCGTCGAGGATTACGGTGTCGCGTTTACGTTTTCCCTCAAAGCTTACCCGAATTACGGACGGGACAGCGATGTGGCCGGGATTTACTCGTTGTTAGGCCGGTAAGCGTGGTGAGTGGTTTGCCTGAGTTGGAGAATAATACCCCATGGCAGGGAGGAGTGGCACGTCTATTGTGGTTGACAGGGTATGTTTATGAATAAAAAAAATAGTTTTCTGGTCGCCGGGTTAAGCGCGGTAGTTATCATCGGTGCACTAACTGGTTGTGCCATATCGGAAGGAAAGAAGGCCCGAGAAACGGGCCGCACAATGGATCAATACCGCAACGACAAAATCGTCAGTGCTCGGGTCAGCGAGGCTCTGCAGGAAGCGCAGGTCTATAAGTTTCCGGACGTGCATGTTGAGGCTTATGACGGCACGGTCCAACTCAGCGGCTTTGTCCCCACTGAAGCTCAGAAGCGCGAAGCCGAACAAATTGCGCGGAACACTCCTGGGGTTACCCGGGTGATTGACAATCTGGCATTGGTCCCGCAAAACCCGACACCGACTGGTCGGGAACAGGGCTATCAGAACACTCCTCCGAACGCGCCCGCGAATCCCAACGCTCCCGTAGTTCAGCCAAGGTAACCTCCGGCTCGTGGGGAATGTACTCGTGCAACCGGTTCAGCTGTAATTCAGCTGTGCCGGTTTCGGTTAAACACGAGCAGCAGTCCCGCAAAAACGGACAGCACTTCGCCAATCAAAAGCGCTCGCCGATGTCCGCCAGGCGGTTGACGATTGAACCGCCGACGAAACTTGTCATCCTCAAGGCTCGCCTCAAACCGGGTTCAGGAAACTAGGCTTCACCTGAGTTCGGGGTAGCGGGTGAAAATCAAACTGTGCGGGTTGCCGGCCTTCCAGATCGATTTTGGCGGTTAGGTATCCTCCGTCCTTTAGCAACTCGATCCCGGCAAGCGATGGACAAAGTTGAATACGAAAGCAACGCCACTCCTTTGCCCGGCGGAGCGCGGCACTTAGTCGTTTGGCGGTGTGGCCCAAGAACTTGATTTGTGGCATTCCGGCCAGCCAACGGCTTTTCCAAAGAATTAAATTTGAATGAAGATGCCCAATGACGGTTCGATCTATTTGCTGCAAACGCTGTGCGACCTGAGGCTCCTGTGCAAGAAACGGCAGGGCAGTCGGGTCATGGCAAAATAGCAGAATCCGCTGATCGGGCTGAATCGCAGCGAAAGCCTCGCGTATAACGCGAAGATGCTCGTTGCGCAACCGTTCCCATTCCGGCCGTTCCTGAGGCAAGGTATCGGCCTGGAAAACTGGTAAAGCAATCAGCGAAGAAACGACGCCAACCAGAACATAGTTGCCTACGGCAATCTGCCAGAATGGCTCCAGTCCCAGTTCCTGGCGGGCTCGGTTCCAGCTGGCCAGCCTCATGCCCCCCTGGCCACCAAAGAAACTCACTTTGCCAAGCTCATGATCGCCAAAGGTCGCCCGCAGCTTACCCTCAAAGGCAGCCCGCAGTTTCCCAAGACACTCCCCCGCGCTCTGACAAGCCGCGTTATCACTGACGCCGACAAATCCCGAGTTGCAGGAATAATCGCCATTAGCGACGACCAAATCGAATTCCCCCGCCCGTTCCAGGAAACGATCGAGAAGATAATTTTGCTTGAATGGATGGCGCAGCCAAAAAAAATGGCGGTAGATCCAAACCAGGCGTCGCAACGCGGGATTGGCGATCCCTGCAATTTCATAATTATCACCCCGCGCTTGCTCGGCGGCGCTCGCGTAATGGATATCACTAAGGACACCGAGGGTACAGGTGCGACTGCTGGGTCCAGTGCGGGTTGAACTACCAAAGCGCATTACGGGCCAAGTTAAGAAAGAAGCTGGCGGGACCCCATCCAAAATTCAAGGCGATCGCTTAAGCCGCGGAGTGGTCGGTTAGCGGCAGAACGACGGTAAAGAGGGTTCCCCTCCCAGGCAGGCTTTCGGCATGAATGTCCCCGCCATGCTGCTCCAGAATGCGTTTAGTGATGGCCAGGCCCAGACCCGTACCGCTGGGTTTTGTGGTAAAAAACGGCTCAAACAGGTGGCGCATGTTCTCTGGCGAAATGCCCATACCGGTATCTTGAATTGTGATTTGAATTTGAGGTTTTGACGCGGGAGCCGAGCCGGAAAGCATCGTAGCCACCTCAACTTTCCCGTGGCCCCCAACGGCTTCAGCAGCGTTTAGCAGCAGGTTTACAAACGCCTGCTGCAACTCGTGTTCGTCAGCATGGACCAGGTCGCTTTGGACGGCAAATGACCTGGTGCAAACGATGGACTTTGCTCCCATGAGGGGATCCACCAAACGCACCGAGTGATCCAGAATTTCATGCAGATGGACATCACGAAAACTGAAATCGCCCGGCCGGGCAAACTTCAACATCCGGGTTACCATGCTGTCGATTCTAGCTATTTCCCGCTGCACGACCTGCGCCAACTCGGCATCCTGATTATTCTCCAACAGGAGATCGATGAAGGTTTTGCCCGCCACGAGTGCGTTCTTGATCTCGTGGGCCATACTGGCCGCAAGTGTGCCCAACCCGGCAAGGCGATTCAGCCGTTCCACATGCTCCTCCAGGTGGCCGAGCGAGTTTTCGTCGTTGAGCACCAGCATGACCCGAGATTGGCCCTGCGCCACCTCAACCCTCAGCGGAGTCACTTGTACGCGCCGCGGCTCGCCATCGACGGGCAGTTCCAGTACGTGTGTTTGCGGAGTTTTCTGCGCATCAGCGGCTTCAATCGCAAGCTTCTCCAAGGGAGCCGGCAGTGATTCAAAGGGAACTTGAATGCCAACATCCTCAGACAAACCGAGCATTTGTTTTGCTAAAGGACTCATGAGGATGACGCGCCGCTCCGGCTCGATTAGCACGACACCTTCTCTCAATGACCGGCGCGGAGCACGAGAGATACTGGCGTGCGATTCCGGCTGCGATGCGGAGGGCCGCGGTCGATTGCTTGCCATAGTACCTGCTCTAAGAGCAGCGGTGCTTAGCGGCGAAGCGCCAAGCTGGACGGTGCGGTGAAAGCCCACACGAATAAATCCGTCACCGCGCTGCTCTTAGACCATCAGTCTCAGTGGATGGCTAAAGCCTAAGTCCCACTTTAAGCGATAGCAAACGAAAAACCCGTGACACCCGTGACAAAGTAGAAACGCCCATCAACGTGGAGCAAACGTCACAGCGGTCGCTTCCTGAACCCCCTCTTTATGGTAGAGCGGAAGCGACGTTATTCTTGCGCAATAATGATATGTAATCCAGCAGAATGCGCTCTGATTCGAGCAAATCAGCATCCACTGCCGGCGGCTTCTCTTCGTCAGGCGTATCTTCAAGAGCACTCGAAGCCGGATCGCGGGTCGGCGTGAACGCGCCTGGCGCGGCAGCAATGGTGCCGTTAGTACTCACGCCAGACGAAGCGCCGGTTCTTGTGCCCGAAAGCCGCGCAAGGTTGGAGTTGGTTCTGGCCATGGGCGGAGGCAATCCGGGAAGGGCCGCCTGCTTCAGGCTCAGCTCATAAGTTTTTTCCTGTGGTTCGCCGCTGGCCAAACGTTCTTTGTCACGCGCCTTCTGACGCGCTTCGGCTTCTTCCCGCTCCTGTAGCTGCCGTTTCTCATTTAAGGAAAAGCTCTTGTCCGCCTGCTTCTTGTTGTACACCGCGATGTCCTCCCGGATGTAAGCAAACTCTTTATCGTTGTTAACACGCTCCGTGGAGCGCCTCCGCAACTCAGGCAGATAGGGCTCGACAAGATTAACCCGATCAAATTTGGACTTTTCTATCGTGTCCCACGCCAGCGGATTCTCCAGCGCGCTTTCTCCGATCTCTTTGGACTCATTGAAAAGAGAAGGCAAAACGATATCCGGCACCACCCCTTTAAGTTGCGTCGAAGCTCCACTCGGCCGATAGAATTTCTTAATCGTCAGTTTCAATGCGCCGGGATCGGTCCCGCCCGGGTTACTGCCGCGCAGCCGCAAAGGTTGAACGCTTTGCACTGTCCCTTTGCCGTGCGTCGAAGCATCGCCCACTATCAACGCCCGGCCGTAATCCTGAAGCGCGCCGGCTAGAATCTCCGAGGCCGAAGCACTGAACCGGCTGGTGAGCACAATCAGTGGCCCTTCGTAAAGCACCGGCGGGTTGGGCGGAGTATCTTCCTCTTTAACGGAGCCATCGAAATCCTTCACCTGCACGACTGGACCTTCCTTGATGAAGAGACCGGTCAACCGGATCGCTTCTTCAAGTGACCCGCCACCGTTGCGGCGCAAATCCAGGATCACCCCGCTGACATTCTCCTGTCTAAGCTTGGTCAACAAACGCGCGACATCCGCGGTTGTGCTCCGCGGCTCGGATTTTTCGCGCGTGCTTGAAGGGTCAAAGCTGGCGTAAAACGAGGAAAGATCGATCACACCGAGCCTGGCCGATGCGCCATTGCTGCCAGGCAGCTCGATAATCTTGGCTTTGGCTTCCTGGTCCTCAAGTTTGATCTCGTCGCGGATCAAGGTGAGATTCTTGCGCGCCGAAGCGTCGGCTCCGGCCGGTATGACAGTCAGTCGCACTTCCGTCCCTTTAGGTCCACGAATCAACTGAACCGCTTTGCTAAGGCTCATATCCACCACGTCGACGGGTGGCTGATTGCTTTGCGCAACGGCTATAATCCGGTCATTGACGGCGATCTTTTTGCTCTTTTCGGCCGGACCGTTGGGGAGCAGCCGGTGGATCGTGCAGTAACCATCCTCCGAGGTCAGTTCGGCGCCGATCCCAAAGAGGCTCAAGTTCATCGTAATCGCAAAACTGTCCAGCGCCGAGCGCCCGAAATAGTCCGAATGAGGATCGAATACATGGGCCAATGCTGTCAGATAGACCTGCAGAACATCGTCGTTGTCCCAATCGGTAAAGGTGTGCAGGTTGCGGTGGTAACGGTGGCTTAAGGTGTCGACGATCTCCTCGGTCTCAGTCTTTCGAGGCTTGTCAGGGGCTTTGGTTTCCGTGGAATTGTCAGTTGATTCAGTCTTCGCAGCCGCTTTCTTCTTCGCGTCGAGTTTTCCGAGCTTTTCCTGCAAATATTCGAAGCGAAGCCGGTCCCGCCAAAGCTGCTTGGCCTCCTCGAAATCCTTCGGGTAGGGCAGATCCTTGCGGTTCAGAACAATGCGCTCATCTGCATCAAACGTGAGTTTCTCGTTGCGAAGCAATTGATCCACGTAATCAACGCGTTGCTGAAAACGTTGCACAAAACGATTGAAGATTTCACAAGCAGGCCGCGTGTCAGTCGCGCCACGCTCCGGCAGGGTCATGCGGTCCAGGTTGGTCCGATAAACCTCGAATTGAGCCAGGTCGGATTGCAAAAAATGGAGATGTTGCGGATCGAGGGTTTCGAGGTAGCGATCGAGAAACTTGCTCGAGACCGTACTGTCAATGTGAGGGCGCAAATAATGATACCGTTCGAGCAATCGCGCTGTGATATTCGCAATCTGACCATCGACAGGTCCGGGGCTGATCTGGTGCGGCGCATTGGTGTTGCCGGAGGCAACCTGGGTCGCAACGGTTGTTTCCGCGGTCGGGGTCCGAGCGTGGGTCTGGGCCGTAGGCCAGGTGAATAAAAAAGTGCCGCTGCAGAGCAGCAGCAACAGGTTCACGGCAGCGCGATGAATCATGGTTTTAAGTCTTTAGCTACAATGCGTAACACTAGCACAAATTCGACGGCGTGCACTTATGATTGTTCATCTTTTAGCAACAATCTCGCCAAATGCCGGCAACCGCAGCTTGATTTTGCCGCCTCTAACCCCGAATGGCAACGTTTTTAGACGGTCGCTCCCTGTCCCTCGTTGCACTCCCACACCTTGCTCGACAACCGCCAAATCCTCTTTTACTTTGCGCTTGTGGCAGATACAGCCGTCCCACAACTGCTTCCAGGCACTGTTTTCGAGACAGAGGAGAAGCCAAAATCCGGGCTGGAACCCGGATACCTGGTCATTTGCTGGAATGATCCCATTAACTTCATGGATTACGTAACCCATGTCTTTCAAACGGTCTTTGGCTGGCCCAAAAAAAAGGCGGAATTCCATATGCTTCAGGTCCATGAACAGGGCAAAAGTGTCCTGACGCGCGAAAGTCTGGAAAAGGCGGAGCACTACGTGCACCAGCTTCAACGCTATACCCTCCATGCGACGATGGAGCGCGACGAGTGAAACTCATTCGGGCTCAAGACGATTATCTCTTTGAGTTTGCACAACGCGAAAAGCATATGCTTCTGCAGTTGCTGAAACTTTATCCCCGCGTTCCTTCGGCTCACCACATCGTCAGCAAGTCGTCACAGCTCCCCAATCAAGCGACCACTCAACATCTGCTGGACGAGGCGTTGGCGGAACAACGCGCCGAAAACAAACGGCGCTTGCAGACGCTCATCGAGGATCCAAACCGCTGGACCGAGAAGAACGATCAATATGTTCTCCGCCTGTCCACTTCCGAGATGGAATGGCTGCTGCAAGTCCTTAATGATATCCGGGTGGGTAGTTGGGTTTTGCTGGGATCACCGGAACAGTGGTATCAGACCATCACTCCTCAGACCGGCCCACACCTTTGGGCGATGGAATTAGCCGGCGCGTTCCAAATGGCCTTTCTACATGCCCTTGAAGGAAAACCTGGGACTTGATAGCGTCACCCTGCCTTGGGGTTAGAGGTCACAGGCAGTTCCAGGGTGAAAGTCGCCCCCTTGCCAGGCCCTTCGCTCCTTCCTGTGAGGCTACCGCCGAGTTCTCTGGCGGCCAAGGCTCCACTATGCAGACCGAACCCGTGACCGTTTTTCCGCGTCGTAAAGCCGTGATTGAAAATCCGCGCCAGGTTTTCCTCGGCAATACCCACACCGTTATCAATGATCGAAATTTTCAGCCGATCATCACCATTTGCAGCGCAAATGGTGACGCTTTTCCGTGCCACATCGCTCTCTGTGCAGGCGTGTTTTGCGTTGCGGAGCAGATTGACCAGAATTTGCAGCACCTTGTGTTTGTCCGTACTGATTGCCGGTAAATCCCTCGGGTAATCACGCACTAACCGGATATTGTTGCACGTTAAGCTTTCTTCCGTGACGCGCAAGGCATCCTCGATCAGCTCCGGGACCGTTACTGACTCCGTCACCCCGACCACTTGGGCATAGCTTTGCTGAGTCGTTACCACTATTTTGATGTGCGCAATGTTTTTTCTCAGCGACTCGATTTCTTCAACCAGCACGGCTTGTTCGCGGCAAAGGTGTTCCGATAATCGGCTCAAATACCCGGGCAATTGACGCCCTTTGGGGTCAGTTGTAATAAACTGCCCCAAATCTGCATCGTGCTGGCGCATCAAGGCCGCCGCCCGGTCCAGCCCCCGCACTTTCGAACGTTTAGTCTGTTCCAGAATCAGGTTCGCCGAAACATTAACACTGTTCAGCACATTGCCGACGTTGTGCAGGACGCTCGTTGCCACCTCAGCCATCCCTGCCAGACGCGATGTGCGCAATAATTCTCCCTGCGCGGTTTTGAGCCCCTCTTCCGCACGCTTGCGTTCTTCAATTTCCGCCCGCAATTGGCGAGTCCGCTGTTGTACTTGTTTTCGCAACGACCCGACCCAACCCAATACCAGCAGCAGCGCCGCCCCTAATCCCCCAAATACCCAGCAGGTGTGCAGTAATGTCCACCAGGAAGGACTCGACTCGAGCACCACATCGGCCGGGGACCGCAGCAAAAGCTGAAACGATTGGATTTTACGTTGCGCGTCTAGCAGCGCAACGTAAACCCCGGTTACAGCTACGATTGAACCGGGGTGAACACCCGCAAACTGGCGCCGGCTCGATCCCTTCTCAAGGAACGCATCGAAGACCCGCTCGCCGCATTGCAACGTAAGTGCGTCCTCGGTAGGTCTATCGGATTGACCAAGCACCCGCCCCTCAATCCGCACCAAAGTCGCATGGTATTCCTCTCTGAGGGCGGTTTCCAGATTCAGCGGACGCACCGCGATTAGATCCGCCCGAGCGATCGTTTTCACCAGTGCTTCCTGCAGTATCGGCATTTTGTCCTGAATTCCTGGAAAGCCCACAACCTCGACGGCGGAACCCACTTCACAAAATCGCGCCGAACGACGTGGTCGCACGTAAATGCCATCCTCGCCCTCTTGCAGGAAAAAGGAGCCGTCATCCTGGCGCCGAATAACCACCCCCTTAACGTGCATCCGGTGCAGGCGATTGTGCTGAAATTGGAACAACTCGGCGACCGATTGGAGCGGTAATTTGTACGGATCGACCGGCGCTGGTTCTTTAATTTCTAGCTGGCGCCATTCGGGTACGCACAGCTTCACCCCTTGCAAGCGGCGGCGATCATTGAAGAGAGTTGCGCACACCCCGTGCACCTCCACCGCAGCATCGACCAGGTCCTGGGCCGGTGGCGTACCAGCGCTGGCTGGGAGTATCACGTCGACGGCGGCATCGAGGGTTGAAAGCGACAACACCATTTCGTTGGTTCCACGGATCCGGCTGCGGATTACACCTTTCAGCCCCACCCATTGACTATCCTCCCAACCCGTCATCAATGTCCGCAGCATGGTCGGCCTGGCGACCGGGTAATCACTCTGCCCAATCACCTCGACACTTTCGGCATGAACGACGGGCGCGTAATCTCCAGGCCCGCTGAATCCTACGACCGTGATCCGCTGCCGGGGTAGGAGAGAGAAATCACTAGTCGCGGTGCTCATATCGATGTAAATGCCCGCCGAATCATCCTGCACAAAATGAAGGTAGGTAGCGTTATCTGAATAAGTCACAACGCCGGTGATGCGTACCGGGTATCCCCTTGAAGCCTCGGAGGCCGATAGCTCGCGGACCTGCACGATTTCGCTCAGGACCGGCAGCTTGTGATTTGGCGCAACTGGCCGAGAGACGGTTTTGGCAACAGTCGCTCCCAATACGCCTGGCTCCGGACCATCGGGCGCGCTAGTGGCGCCGAAGGCCTCCGCCGTTGAACAAATCGCAAAAAACACTAGGGCGAGGACAATCGAAGAAAACCTCAAGGCGCGAAAGCTATTACGTATGTTACTAATTCTGAGCATTTTCGAACAAACTACCCGCACCACCCGCCAACGAAATTCCGCCTTTACAGAGCAGATCGGATACCTAAATCGCCCGAGGAGATGATGTTCTGAAAGGATCAAGGATGCTGCTGCCATTCCGCCTCTAACTGACTTACATGACGGAGGCAATCTCGTTCCGTTAATCGGGTTTTGGTGTTCCTCTGAAGAGCGGCTTCGTCATTCAATGTTTGAGGGCAAGTTCCCAAACAACGCAGAAGGCGCGGATCTCGGCCTGCCAAAAAGTTCGTCAGGTGACACGCCGGTGATCCTAGATATTGCCCAATCCAACGCTCCCTTGGGCAGAACTTCAGGTCCCCCCCGCTGAAGAGTTGGGGTTCACTCCCCATTACTTCAACTCCTGAACTCAACTAAAAGAGATACGCCAACAGATTCTCAGCCGCCTGCCAAGGAGGGGCGGCTTTTCTATTACCCGAATTGATGTCAATCATGAGTTCTCGCCTTGAGAACAAGAAAGCTGGCTTTCGCTTTCGCCCGCTTAAACTTGAGGTCTCCTTCGTTTTGAAGGGCTCACTTTTCCAACGGCAACCCGGCCTTAGCCCACCCCTTGATGCCCCCGTCCAGGTGGTAGATCGCATTGAAGTGATGTTTTTGAAATACGGGAAGCGAGTGCGTGCTGCGTCCACCGGAGGCGCAATGCACCAGGTACGTCTTATTTGTATCCAAACGGTCGATACGCGCCTCAAAGTCCGTTGCCGTAAAATCAATGTTCGTAGCACCGGCAATACGCCCGGTCCTAAATTCGTTTGGTGTCCTGAGGTCCAGCACAATAACTTTCTTTTCGGCGATCAGCTTTTGCGCCTGCATTGCGTCGACATGTTTTGGGCTGGTTCCGCTAGTCGGTAAGGAATCTGCCGCGAAAAGACGGATGGCACTAAGCAACGTCAACGGTAACAGAAATCTGGGGCAAAGCTTCATAAGGATTTGAGTTGCGCTATCATTCACTTCCATTGCGCATTTGTCCACAAATTCACGCTCGCGACCACTCTCGCAGCACACTACTGTGTCCTTAGGGGATATCAGTTTTGACCCCAATGGTCCGCGCACCCGCCGGCGTAGCAGCGACTACAGATTCTCTTGCGTGCGGCCCGTTTGTTGCGAGAATAGGTCTCGCATTTAGCTGAGCGATGAAAGCCAAGATTATTATTACGCCGAAGAAGGCCGTACTGGACCCGCAAGGGAAAACCGTTCAAAGCGCCCTCGCACATATGGGTTACGGTGGCATTGGCGCCGTTCGAGTGGGCAAGTATCTTGAGATCGAATTGACCGGACAGGACAAAGGTACCTTGCAAAAGGAAATCGATGACGCCTGTCACAAGATTTTAAGCAATCCGGTCATCGAGGATTACCGATTCGAGATTGAGGCTTAATATGAAATTTGCCGTCCTTCAGTTTCCCGGTTCAAATTGCGACCAGGATGTAATCCACGTATTGCGAAACGTGCTGGGCCACCACGCACGCCTGGTTTGGCACAAGGAAAGTTCCCTCGATAACCCCGATGCCGTCATTATTCCGGGCGGATTCAGCTATGGCGATTACCTGCGCACGGGCGCTATCGCCCGATTCAGTCCGGTCATGGAGGCCGTCCGGAAATTCGCCGGCGATGGCGGGTTTGTGCTGGGCATTTGCAACGGGTTCCAAATCCTGTGCGAAGCGGGATTGCTTCCAGGAGCGCTGATTCGCAACCGCTCCCTCCAGTTCCGTTGCGAGCACGTCTATCTCAAAACCGTCTCTCATAATTCCGCATTCACCTGCGAAATTGCCGATGGGCAACTCCTTCGTGTTCCCATCGCCCACGGGGAAGGCTGTTACTTTGCAGATCCGGAGACACTAGCGAAACTCAACAGCAGCGACCAAATCCTCTGGCGTTATGTCAACGATCAGGGCGAAACTACCGAACGGGCGAACCCGAACGGTTCGCTCGAGAACATTGCGGGAATCTGCAACGAAACTCGCAACGTCGCCGGCCTGATGCCACACCCCGAGCGCGCCAGCGAAGCCATTCTGGGTTGCGCGGATGGACGAGTCATCTTCGAAAGTCTTATCCACTCCCTCGAAAGCCGTTCTAAGCCTGAGCAACTCGCTCCGGCGGAAGTGCCGGCCTAGTCCACAAGATGAATACGAATGACGAACAGGGATTTCGGCGTTCGTCATTCGTCAATCTGTCAACCTCTTAATACCACCGATGGTAGTACCCGGGGCCATAATAGTAGGGTGGCGGGCCGTAATAGACGGGCGGAGGGTAATACGGGTAGGCATAAGAAGGCCCTAGGGGCATCGCTGGCTGATCCATGTTGAAATCAATCCGTTGTGGAATTCGATCCTCCGGGCTGAACCATCGGCCGGTATGGAAGTACCGCGCCTGCGGAAACTGGTTGGTGGTCAGGGGCATCGCCTGGACGACGTAATAATATGACCCAAAATCGTGGAACGTTCCATCTTTATCCCCGTAAATCTTCAGGCGAACCGGAGTTAGGCCAATATCGGCACCATTGGCGACAATCCGAGCCCCTGGTGGGGTAGCATCTATTAACACCTCATAGGGAATAGTTCCTTGCGGCCCATGCTCGACTCCTGGCGGAGTCGATACGCAACCAATCAACAGGGTTGCAGTTAAGGCCGCCATCAATCCAACAAACCGAATCGTTTTCATAAACTCACCAATACATAATTATCCAAAGACGCTAACACAGCAATGCAGAGGAAGAGGTCTTGCTTCACAGAACCAGGCGTCCTGGCTGCCGGGTCACTGCCAATCCTAATCTTGATACTGAAGGAACTTTAGGTATGCTTACTACATGAAACCAGCGCTCATCATTTCGGCAACCGCTGTTGTGGTTTTGACAAGTCTCGTCCTGGTTGCTGCCGGGTGTTCCGAGCAATCCGCTGAGCAGGCCACGATAAGTACAGGAACAAATTCGGTACTTCTGATCGAACCCAAGGTTGGCGTGGGCCCGGTTCATGCTGGTATGACTACGGGACAGGTAATCGCCGCGTTGGGCGAACCGGAACGCCGGACATCCAATTCACTTGAATACACCCGCCTGGGCCTGGCCATTATGCCAGGGCCCGACGGAATCGTCAGCGTAGTCATGTGTGGCGACGTCACCGGCATCAATGGACCCTTCTCGAAAAAGTTCACGGGGCACACCAAAGAAGGCATCGGCATGTTCTCGACGCGCGCACAAGTCATCCAGGCTTACGGTGAACCCACCGCCGATGAACGGATGCGCGGGGGACTTGAATCGCTCCAGTACGCGTCGCTGGGCATGACCCTGACGCTCGAAGCGGGAAAGGTCCATCATATCATTATCCGATTGCGCGGCCCTCAACCGGCCGACACAACCGTGACGCTCGAACCACCTGCTGAGCCTTCCGGCAAGTAACATTAATCTTCCTCCTACTACTCGTCCTCGGCAAGGGATTCAAATCGAGAACGTGGACGAGGACTTGGGGTATCGGCCCAGCGCTCAGCGCGGGACAAACCCAATTGAGCGAGAGAGCTACCCTCGGCGAAATTCGTCCATGCTTAAACGTGCAGGCGTGTCATTCGTTGTAGCGATCGTCGCCGCGCTTTGGGGATTTTCAGGTGTTCTCCAGGTCACCGCGCCGTTCGGGAGATTCTTATGTTTCATCGCGGCGGGTTTCGGCCTGCTCTCCTTAATGCTCAGCCTCTTTGAATGCCCGACGCACACCGAGCCCGAGCCCGGTCTGCATGTTTCCACGTCTCATGTTTCAGCATCTCCCGAGCGAGTTGTCATCAGCCCTCTGATAGTCCCTGTCCGAGGCCATTAACCTGTTGTAAGGCCACCCAATCCGATCTTCCGGGCTTTTTGCTCGCAGCTCTATTGCCGGAGTACCATAGCGCGCGCAGCGCTCAGAACTCGGTTGTTCCCAGGGTGCGATTAAAAGTGGGCGGTCGGGACAAACCCTTGAAATTGAAAAGGGTTCGATCCACCGAGACCTGGACACCTCCATAAATGGAGGTGTTAATGAGATGAAGCAACGGGGAGCAAAAGCGCATTCGCATCCACTTTTAATCGTGCCCTTGTTTCCACCCCGATTCGGCTTGCGCTTCCTTTAAGATTCTGGTAAACTCTTAATCAAATAATCCCCTTTTATGAGGTTTCTGAGAGCCGAAAACCACATTAACTCATTGCTTAGGTCCCTTATGAACCAATTCACAATTAGATGCTTTCCGCTATGCATGTTGGTACTGCTGATGATGCCGGGAGGTCCCTACGGTGCGCCCGCGTCGGGTGCCACTGTCGCTGATCGGCCCACCACAGCGGAACCCGGCGCACGCCGCAATGTGGAGGAGAGCCAAGCCCTGGTGCTGCTGCGAGGCTTGCCCACGCTCGGCACGGCCCATAGCGTCGCGATCGTGGAGCTGAACCCGGAGGCGAGTAACTTCGGTGCGATACTGCAGGAGGTAGAACTTCCGAAGCTGACGCTTCCATTGCACCACTTGTACTACAGCCCGAACGGACGGCTCTACGCGACCTGCCTGGACCCCAAATCCAGCCTGGCCGAAATCGGGCTGTCGCGCAATGCCAGCGGAGCGGCGGTAATCAAAGGCGTCAAACCCCTCAATACCGGGGGACAACAGGTCGGGGAAGACATCGTCTGGCACAACGTCAACGGCAAGGATTACATGTTTGTGACCTTCATGGGCGGCACTGGCGTGGACCAACCTGATTGCGGCTCGGTCGGCGTGTTTGATCCCCAGAGCAATGAGCTTATCAAGATCATTCAGGCGCGCAAGAGCGTGGTGGCCAAGGGTACCCCTTATATCATGTATCCGCACGGCCTATCCGCGTACCAGGACCGCCTGGTGATCAGTTCTACGGTTCATCCCGATCTTTCGACCGGTGTAGGTAACGCCATCACCGTTATTGACCTCAACACCTTCGAGCCGATTCAGAACATCGTCGTCGAAGATGCGAAGCCGGTCGGCTTTCCCTCGTCACCGGTCGAGGTACTCTTTGTGCGGCCCAGCATCGTGCCGAGCGTTGCACCGGCCGTGCTGGTCAATACAATGTTCGGATTTGAGACCTGGAAGATCCCCTACAAGGAGGCGGACAAGAGTTTCGGCGCCCCGGTGAAGGTGTACGACGGTGTGAAGGCGAACACGGGCGTCCCACTGGAGTTCTACGGCAACCAAACCGAATTGTTTGTCAGCCACGCGCTGCCCGGCGTGGTGAAGCGCTACAAACTCTCGAGCCTACCTGAACTAGTTCCCTCGGGCCCCGACATCAAGGCCGAGGCTGGTGCCCACCACATGATCTTCTTCAGTACGCCCTCGGGCCGCAAAGTCATCGCCATGCAGAACAACCTGCTAAATCTTGGAAACAAAGCCGACAAAGATCCCACCGACGTCCCATTCATCGCCAAGGTCAACGACAATTCTGTTACTGTGCACGACCTACAGAGCGGTGAGCGTCTGGCTCGGGTCAGCTTCAAGGACCGTTACAAGAAAGGCGTTGAGAATATTGAGGCGTTGTTCGGCTCCGGGTTCGTGCACCACCATTGACGAGTGTTCTGCTTGCGACTTGGTGTTGCTGCGGTGGCGGCGTTTATCGTCGTATTCTTCGCAGCAATCGCTGGGGGGTGTCATAAGACGCGCCAGGCGGCGACCCCGCTGGCTGATTTCTCGGCGCCGTTCGTATTCGGCCGGTTCCAAGTTCCCGCAGACAACCCTTTGACGCTCGAAGCGGTAGAGCTTGGCCGACGACTTTTCTACGATCCACGCTTATCCGCCAACGGCAAAGTCTCCTGCTCGACCTGTCACATACAACGGCTTGCCTTCACTGATGGTCGCAAAACGAGTGTCGGTGTTTCCGGCAAACCACTGGACTTTAACAGCATGAGTGTCGCGAATCTGCTGTGGGGCCCGCAGCACTTCTTCTGGAACGGCCGTGCGCCCACGCTGGAGGAGCAAACGCTAGTTCCACTCCAGCACCCGGATGAAATGGGGCAGGACCTCGGCCGGCTGGCTAGGGAACTGGCGGGCGACGCGAGATATCGAAAATTATTCGAAACTGCCTATGGCGAGATCAGCCCTTCGGCTGTTACTCGGGCGTTGGCGTCGTTCGAGCGTACCCTGATCTCGTGCAACTCGCGCTACGACCAGTTCCTGCGCGGCGAGATCAAGCTGAGCGAGCAGGAGGAACTGGGGCGCAAACTGTTCATGGCGCACCCGGACGTCAAGGTCAGCCTGCGCGGCGCCAATTGCATCGACTGTCACAGCCAGTTCCTGACCGGCGGCTCCAGTGCGCGCTATGACGGGTTCTCGAACAATGGTCTCGATGACGAGGCGCATTTGCACCCCGGCCTGCAGGCAGTCACGCACAACCCGGCCCATCGCGGGTTGTTCAAGGTGCCATCTTTGCGCAACATCGACCTCACAGCGCCCTACATGCACGATGGCCGTTTCAATACCCTCGAGGAGGTGCTGGATCATTACGATAGCGGCATCAGGAACAGCAGCACGCTGAGCCCGCTGATCGTGGAGGCGGACAACCGAGGCGCTGCGGCGGCAGGGCGGATCAGCCTGCATCTGACCCCTGGAGAGAAGACGGCCATCATCGCGTTCCTCCACACTTTGACGGACCGCGACTTCGTGACCGCGGAACGGTTCTCTGATCCGTTCGTGAGCAAATGAATCGGGCGCTCAAAGCGACGCTGATGCCAGCGCTGATTGCAGTCGTCGCCGCACTCGGCGTCACCGGCTGGTGGATATACCGCGGAGAGCAACCCGGTGAACTGACGCTTTATTTTCATCCATTCGTTGGCCCGAAACCGCTAGTGCTTAATCAATCCAGCTACGCCAATCCTGGTGGCGTGGGCCGGTTCAAGGTGCGCGACTTCCAGTTTTTTCTCAGCAACATCCGGCTGGTGAGCCCGACGGGCGCATTCGTCGAGCCCGACAGTTATCATTTAGTCCGCTTTGACGGCGAAGAACCCGGGTTTGTAATCGTGCTACATCAGGTGCCCCGCCGGAAGTATCAGCGGATCGAGTTTGGCATCGGGGTCGATCCCACCGCCAACCGGTCCCTCCAGCAACGCGGGGACCTCGACCCCAACAGCCGGATGGCCTGGAATTGGGAGGTCGGTTACAAATTTGTATTGTTCGAGGGGACACTCCACCGTGGCGAAACGAACGATCCGCTCGTCTATCATGTTGGATTCGCGGAAAACTACCGGCCCATGTCGATTGAATTGCACAGGGATGTACAGCACATCCGCCCCGCGCGGCTGGATTTTCGGGTCGACCTCCTGCGCTTGTTTCAGGGTGCGACCAACATTGATATGGCCGCACTGCCCAGTGTGAAATTCGATCGAGGCGACGCGGCACTGCTTGGAGGAAACTTCGCCGGCATGATCTCGCTGATGCGGTCTGATGCAGCCGGTCGATCTGGTCGAACCCGTTGATCGTGCCAGGTGACGGTCGAGAGGCAGAGGTTTCGAAAATTTGCCCCGCCTTAAGTTTTCTTGTTTCCCGTGCCCGGAACCTCCATGCTGCTGCGCGTCGGTTTTCAGTTCGCGATTTCCAGTTTAGACTCAAGTCCGATGTCAACGACAGAGCCAGCCATTACGCCGGAGTTGGTGCGAAAGCACAACCTCACACCCGAGGAATTTGAAAAGGTCAAAAGTATTCTTGGCCGCGAACCGACCTACACCGAGCTGGGAATCTTCTCGGTGATGTGGAGCGAGCACTGTTCTTATAAGAACAGCCGGCCGCTGCTCAAAACGTTTCCGACAAAGTCCCGTAAAATTCTCGTCGGCGCCGGTGAGGAAAACGCCGGGATCATTGACATCGGGGATGGACTGGCGATCGCGTTCAAAATTGAATCGCACAACCATCCCAGCGCAGTCGAGCCGTTCCAAGGGGCAGCCACTGGTGTCGGTGGCATTATCCGGGATATTTTCACGATGGGCGCACGACCGATCTGCTCAATTAATTCCCTGCGGTTTGGACCGATTACGGACGAAGGAGGGCAGAGCGCAGAGAAGAGGGGAGGAAAAGGATCAGAGGACAGGTCGAACGCCTCAAGCAAGTCCCTGACTGCCGGCGATTCTCCCTCTCCCCTCGGAACGGGAGAGGGCCGGGGTGAGGCGTCCAATTCGAGCCCGGCTTCCCAGAGTCCCCTTACGTCGTCGGCTACAGCCAATAATCGGCGGCTGTTCAGTGGTGTTGTGGCCGGAATCGCCCATTACGGCAATTGTTTCGGTATCCCCACCGTCGCCGGCGAGGTCTATTTCGATAAATCCTACGAAGGCAATCCACTGGTGAATGCCTTTTGTCTGGGCGTCCTCCGCCACGAACAAATCGTCCGCGGACGGGCCAGCGGCGTAGGTAACCCGGTATTTTACGTCGGCCCTGCGACCGGCCGGGACGGGTTGGCTGGGGCGGCCTTCGCCTCACAGGACCTGACCGAAGAATCCGCCGAGCAACAGCGTGGGGCGGTCCAGGTTGGCGATCCCTTCATGGAGAAACTCGTTTGCGAGGCGTGCCTGGAACTGCTGGCGACGGGCGCGGTCGCGGGGATTCAAGATATGGGCGCAGCGGGGCTGACCTGCTCGACTTGCGAGACCGCCGCGCGGGCCGGCACGGGCATCGAAATCGACCTGACCAAAGTGCCGCAGCGGGCGCTCAATATGACTCCTTATGAAATCATGCTGAGCGAGTCACAGGAGCGGATGTTGATCATCGTCCAGCGTGGGCGCGAGGAGGAGGTCAAGCGCGTTTTCGATAAATGGGATCTCCCCTGGGCGGAGATCGGCTGTGTCACCGACACGGGCCGCATGGTGGTGCGCAATAACGGCCAAATCATGGCAGATATCCCTGCCAAAAAACTCGCCGACGAGGCCCCTGTGTATCAACGAGAGGCCCGCGAGCCGGAGTATCTGAAGGACGTGCGGGCGTTTACGCTCGCCGGCATTCCCGACATCAAAGATCCCATAGGCGCCCTCAAAGCGCTCTTGGCGTGGCCTACTATCGCTTCTAAAAACTGGGTCTACCGCCAATATGACCACACAGTGCGTGCTGGCACCTCCGTCTGCCCAGGCTCCGACGCCGCCGTGATTCGCATCAAGGAGGATTCCTTGCCCGAAATGCCGGGCGCCGTCGACACCGAACCGGGTTCGGGCAATCCGGTCGAAAAAATCATTGCGCTCTCGGTCGATTGCAACGCGGCCTACGTCTACCTAGACCCTTATGAAGGCGGCAAAATCGCGGTCGCTGAAGCCGCACGAAACCTCGCCTGTTCCGGCGCGATGCCCCTCGGGGTTACCGATAATCTGAACTTTGGTAATCCCTTCAATCCGGAAACGTTTTGGCAACTGCGCGAATCGGTGCGGGGTCTGGCGGAAGCCTGTCGGGCTTTCAATGCGCCGGTCACGGGCGGCAATGTCAGCCTGTACAATCAGAGCCCGAACGGCCCGATTGACCCCACACCCACAGTCGCCATGGCCGGCCTGATCGAAAAACGCGAGCACATCACCACCCAATGGTTTAAAGACGAAGGCGACGCCATCATCTTGCTCGGTGCAATTGTCGACCAAAAGGACCCGTTGCAAGGACTAGGCGGCTCGGCTTACTTCCAGGAGATCCACGGCCTGAAGACCGGAACACCGCCGCGGTGCGACCTCGACGACGAAACCAATCTCGCCCTTGGTCTGCGCGCTTTGATTCATTCGGGAGCCGTCAAGAGCGCCCATGATTGCAGCGAAGGCGGCCTCGCCGTGGCCCTGGCAGAGAGCTGCATCAGCCAGCACGTGGCCCGCGAAACCCCTCGCCTGCTCGGCGCCACTGTGGATGTCGCGGCCTTATTCCATGCGGCAGATGCAAACGCGGCCTCAACCAACGGCTCGGCCGCGACGCCTCCACGCCTCGATGCCTTGCTCTTTGGCGAGACGCAGGGTCGCGTTCTCATTTCTGTCGCCCCGCTCGATGCCATCAAAGTCATCGAGCGCGCCAAATTGCTGGGTCTGACTGCCGTCCGGCTGGGAACTGTAGGCGGCGAGTCGTTGGTGATTAATTCAACTGCCGGACAATTCACATGGTCTGTCACCGCGCTTTATGACCTCTGGTGGAACTCGATTGGCCGGGCGATGGGCACCGTAGCGCAGGCATCCTCGCCTGCGAGTTAACTGAGCGTCGTGCCCCGCGCCCACGTCTTGGTACGAGGAGCGCGGGTCGTGCTGGATCTGATCGAGCATTCATGGAATACTATGGCGCATTTGATGCAGTGCTATCCTAAACATTATTGCGGCGTCTTCGGCGTTTTTGGTCATCCCAATGCCGCCGAGTTGACCTATTACGGACTCTACGCCTTGCAGCACCGCGGACAAGAGAGCGCCGGGATTGTAACTTGCGATGGCAAACAGTTCCATGCCCATAAAGGCATGGGCCTTGTCTCGCAAGTCTTCAGCGGGGAAATCCTGCACGAGATGACCGGCAACATGGCCGTCGGCCACACCCGCTACTCGACCACCGGCTCGTCCCACCTCCGCAACGCTCAGCCGCTCACGGTCGACTGCGCCCGCGGCCAAATCGCCATTGCCCATAACGGCAACCTGACCAATGCCGCGAAGTTGCGTGACGAACTTGAAGCCAGGGGCTCGATTTTCCAAACCACCGTTGACAGTGAGATCATTCTCCACCTGATGGCACAGCCGAGCCTCAACGGCCACGGCAATAACCTGATCCAGACCATCCGCCGCATCGAAGGGGCTTACTCGCTGGTGATCATGACCGAGAAGGAGCTGATCGGTGTGCGTGATCCACACGGCTTTCGTCCATTGTGCATCGGCCGGATTGGCGATGCCTGGGTGCTGGCCAGCGAAACCTGCGCCCTCGACCTCATTCATGCTAAATTCGTCCGCGACGTCGAACCCGGCGAGATCGTCGTCATCAACGCGGAGGGCCTGACGAGTGAACAAGCGTTTCCGGAACAGGAGCGTCGCGCCTTTTGCATTTTTGAATACGTCTATTTTGCGCGGCCGGACAGCACCATCGCCGGGCGGAATGTTTACAAGGCGCGCGTCGAGATGGGCCGGCAACTTGCCCGTGAATACCCCATCGACGCCGATATCGTGGTGCCTGTGCCGGATAGCGGCAACTGCGCAGCACTCGGCTATTCCGAGCAATCAAGAATACCTTACGAATTGGCCTTCGTACGCAACCACTACATTGGCCGAAGTTTTCTGCAGCCCTCGCAGCTCATTCGCGATTTTGATGTCCGGGTAAAACTCAACTTGATCACCGAATTAGTGAAAGACAAACGGGTCATTGTGGTCGACGACTCGATTGTGCGCGGCACGACCTGCAAAGCCCGCGTCAATAATTTGAAAGAAGCCGGCGCCAAGGAAGTTCATGTGCTGGTCAGTTGTCCGCCGCATATGCACCCGTGCGTCTATGGCATCGATTTCCCCGATCGCAGCAAACTGATGGCGGCAAATCATTCTTTGGAAGAGATCCGCAAATATCTCAACGCGGACTCACTGCATTATTTATCCCAAGCCGGGATGGTGAAGGCGACCGGCTTACCGGCGAATTCCTTTTGCATGGCATGTTACGACGGCAACTATCCGGTGCCTTATGACCCCGGGGTGGACAAGCATATCATCGAACGCCGTAACGGACGCCTCCCCACTATTAGCGAATCCATCGCCAAAGAACGCGCCCAGATTAAGCTCCTGTAGCGCACGACGGTAGGGCCGCCTCACCGAGGGGCCCTAAGCCAATTTCGCTGCGAATCAAATTCTTCCATCTCTTCGTTTGGTTCTATTACAAGCTTACCGATCGCATCTGGTGCTACACACGCTATCCACTCGTTGGAGTTGGTGACGACTGCGTTTACACGCCGCTCTTTGGGGTCGAGGGCTCGCCTCGGCGAGGCGGGGTATCGGTCCTGATTTGACATGGCCACCTCGGCGAGGCGGCCCTACCACGCCTGTGCTATTTAAAGAACGCCGTCATCACCGACGCCACGCACTGGATCTGAGCCTCCGTCAATTCTGGGAAGATCGGCAGGCTGAGGCATTGCCGCGCGGCTTTTTCGGCGATCGGAAAATCGCCTTCTTTGTAGCCCAGGTGGGCATAAGCCTTTTGGAGATGCAGCGGCAGCGGATAATGCAACGCGCAACCGACCTGGTTTGCTTCGAGATGTTTCTTCAGTTCGTCGCGGCGCGGATGGCGCACGACGTAAAGGTGCCACGCGCTCTGGGCATAGTCCGCCTCGCGTGGCAACTGGAGCGGCGTGCCGGCCAGCAGTTCATTGTATCGCTGGGCGACACGGCGGCGTTCGCGGGTCCAACTCTCCAGGTGCTTCAGTTTGACCCCCAGGACCGCACCCTGAATGCCCTCCATGCGATAGTTATATCCGATCTCGTCGTGATAATAGCGCTGCGTCGAACCGTGTTCACGGAGTGAACGCGCGCGGGCTGCGAAAGCGGCGTTGTTGGTCACTAGCGCGCCGCCTTCACCATAAGCGCCGAGATTTTTGCCAGGATAAAAACTGAATCCGGAGACGGCGCCAAACGTGCCGATGCCTTTGCCTTTGTAAGTCGCTCCATGCGCCTGCGCGGCATCTTCAACCAACGGCAAGTTGTGCCGCCGGCAAATCTCTAAGATCGGATCGAGATTAAACGGATGCCCGTACAAGTGGACGGGCATGATGGCCTTCGTCCGAGAGGTAATCGCCTTTTCGATTCGCCCCGGGTCGAGATTGAACGTTTCATCCTCGATATCGACGTAAACGGGTTTGGCCCCAACGTAAGAAATCGCCCAGCTCGTCGCGACGAACGTGCACGGTGTCGTGATGACTTCGTCACCGGGACCGACATTGAGTAACAGCAGTGCGATGTGCAGCGCCGAGGTACCGCTGTTAAATCCAACGCAATGTTCTGCCTCGCAAAAGCGCGCAAAATCCTTCTCGAACTGCGCCACATCAGGTCCGAGGCAAAACGAACAATTATCGAGCGTCCGCGCGATGGCGGCGTCGATTTCTTTCCGTAAGCCTCGCATTTGCGCCGGCAAGTCGAGATAAGGAACAGCTCCGCTGGTCTCTGGCTTCGTCATTGCCGGAGAGTCTAATGCAACTCCGTTCGGGTGAACAATATGGAAGATCCCGGAAGAACCGTCCGCAATACAAGGGACGCTGTAGTGTCAAGGCGTCCCGCCCCCAGCTTGGAAAGCAACCGTACTTGCGCGCGAAGTGGGCAGACAGAAAAACCACGGCCAGATGCGCTCCGCCGGGCAAGATGCCGGGCTCCACGGCCGGCGAGACGCCGCCGCTACGACGCGATGGATCACTGCGATTTCTGCAGGTGCTGCTCCACCTCGGTCTGCCAGCGTTGCCAGTCGGTGCCATTATCTTCTTCCAACAGCACCGTCAGCAAGCCCCTGGCTTCCGCGGCTTCAGGACCCTGTTCGCTCCGTGCGACCTCGAGCAGCCATGGCAATCGGATTGGATCGGGCCGGTTCAACAATTCACTCATCAACACTTCCCGGACCGGCTCAGCGGTACCTGAGTTGGTCAAATATTGGCCGAGCTGCCCGTATTCGGCATCTGGCAACAACGTGGACAAGGTCGCTGCGACTTCGGTTTGACCGTCGTCCGGAAGCCGCGGAAAGATAGCCAGCAACGCGTCAATCTTCTCTCGATTCGAAGAAGGCGAGTTGAGAAGCTTATCCAGCTGTTCGTTCCAGTTGGTGATCAGACCATGATCCACGCTGCGAGCCACTGGCGCTGCACTTGCGATTTCGATGGAAGGCCCATCGGGTTTCTGGCTAAGAGGCGCTGGCTGTAAATTACCCGCGATTGTCTCATTACCGGTCGGTGCTACTTTTTCCGAAAATCCGCGAGTATTCCACCATCCCACCAGAATGCCGGCAGCGGCAATCACGGCAATACCTCCGATTATTTTCAAACACTTCACAAACAGGCTCACGAGTCAATTTCCTCTCGTCCGCCACTATTTTCAAGTCGCGGACACTTCCCCTAGCGCGGGCGTCCTGAGCCTGCGGCTCATACGCCCGCGGGTTCAAACTGCAGTTCATACAGTTTGCGGTAGAGACCCTGCTCTTCGAGCAATTCCTCGTGAGTGCCGCTCTCGACAATGCGACCTGCATCTAATACGACGATCAGATCGGCGTTTTGAATTGTTGACAGCCGATGGGCAATGCAGATCACGGTCCGTCCTTGCATCAAAACTTCGAGAGCATTCTGCACGACGCGCTCGGCCTCGGTATCAAGCGAACTCGTTGCCTCGTCCAGTATGAGGATCGGAACATTTTTTAAGATCGCTCGGGCAATCGCGATTCGCTGTTGCTGGCCTCCGGAAAGATTGACCCCTTTTTCGCCGGTACTGGTTTCATAGCCTTTCGGTTTTTCCATGATGAAATCATGGGCAAAGGCATGCCTGGCGGCCTCTTCAATTTCCTGGTTGGTTGCAGCGGGCCTACCGAGGGCAATATTATGACGGATCGTATCATTGAAGAGGATGGTTTGCTGCGTAACGACGGCAATATTGTCGCGCAACTCGCGTGAAGCAACCGCACGGATATCCGTATCGCCGATGCGGACGGTTCCGACCTGGGGGTCATAGAAGCGGAGCAGGAGGTTGGCAATCGACGTCTTGCCCGAACCTGTTCGCCCCACCAGCGCAACCACTTGGCCGGGTTTGATCGTCAGGTTAATATTGCGCAGCACTGGCTTGTCACCATAGGAGAAACTGACGTTTTCAAATCGGATAGTTGAATTGTGCGCCTTGAGTGGGACCGGCTGCGCGGGATCAGGCAAGGTGTTCTTGATCGCCAAAACCTGGTAGACGGGGTCAACTCCCGCGCGCGCCACCGATAGCTGGTGATGCAGCCGGCTCAGATTTTTGACCGGCGCATACAGCCCAAATACGGCAAAGAAGTAGCCGAACATGTTGCCAGCCGGGGCGCGATCGGTGGATAAAAATGCGAAATAGGCAAACACCAACGCGACCCCGAGGCTGCCAAGGAACTCGATCAATGGTCCAGGCAACTCACTGGCACGGACCGAGCGCATGAAGAAACTGGCGACCGCGCGCGTCGCCGCGCGAAAGTCCTCTGTCATTTTCGATTCCAGATTATACCCCTTGATAACGCGGATCCCGGTGAAAGATTCATGCAAAATTTTGGACAGGTTCGCGTTCTTGCCGTGGATATTCGAACTGGACTTTCGGAACTTGCGACCGAACGCAATTATCGGGACCAGGCACAGCGGGAAAACCAGCAGCGTGAAGACGCTCAACAAGGGTTGCGAACCGACGAGGTAAATGATCAGCACGACGATGGAAATCGGCTCGCGAATCAGAGTCGCCATCGCCCCGGTAATCGTGTTGTTGACGCCAAGGGCTCCATCGAAGCGCGCCATCAAGTCCCCTGTGCTGCACCAATTGAAAAACCCCAACGGCAAATTCAGGATGTGTTGGAACAAACGCACTCGCAAATCATGGGCGGCGCGAATGCCAACCCAGGAAAGGAGGTAGACATTGAGGTAACCCAACAGACTGCGCACGAACATCGATGCAGGAATCAACCCGATTACCAGTCCCAGGCGAAATGGCGAGGGGTGGTCAGGAGGCCGGAACCACTGGACCAAACTATCGAACGTCGTACGGAGCGGCGCTGGCAGGCGGGTGATCAGGCCCTTTTGAGTGGATGCCGGCTTGCTCCGCGAGCTGGTTTGCCCCGTTGTTGCTTTATCAAAGGAACCTTGATCGTTTGTAGCAGCTTTAGTCTCACCAGCCACAACAGTCGGCGGCTCTGCCATTGTCCGCGGAAAAACCGTGTCCACCGCCAAAGTCAGTGAGGCGGGGAGCGTGAAAGCCAGCGCGCCGGAAAGAAACCCACAGACTAAGCCCAATGCAAAGCGAAACCGATATGGCCTCGCCAATTCCAGCACCTTCTTCAGATAATCGAGCATTACAGAAATCTGCTTAAAGCAGCGCAGCTGAGAATGTACTCAAGCCTTTTCCGCCAGTAGCATTACCCTAACGAGTAAATTTACCCTGGGGTACTCACCCCAGAGCCTCTTCTGGCCGTTGCGCCGGTCCTTTGCTTGGCCCGTTGGCTTGAAACTGCATATCGTGCAGCTTGCAGTAAATCCCACCACTGGCAATCAATTCCGCATGTGTCCCGGTCTCGACAATCCGGCCTGCGTCCATAACTACAATTACATCAGCATTCTGGATCGTGGAAAGCCGATGCGCGATGCACAGGGTCGTTCGCCCTTGCATCAGGTCCTCCAACGCCGCCTGGACCGCACGTTCCGATTCGGTATCCAATGAGCTCGTCGCTTCATCAAGGATCAGGATCGGCGCATTCTTGAGGATGGCGCGTGCGATCGCCAGGCGCTGACGTTGGCCACCGGAGAGCAGCACCCCCTTTTCTCCGATCATCGTCGCGAATCCATCCGCTTTCTCCATGATGAATCCATACGCATGCGCATGCTTAGCGGCCGCCAAGATTTCCTCGTGAGCAGCCCCGGGACAGCCCAACTCAATGTTTCGTTGAATCGTGTCGTTGAAGAGAACGGTTTCCTGAGTAACAACCGCGATTTGGGCGCGCAGATCACGCGTGGTGACATCCCGAATGTCGATTCCGCCAATCCGAATCGAGCCTCGTTGCGGGTCGTAAAACCGCAGCAGGAGGTTGGTGACCGTCGTTTTGCCCGACCCACTGGATCCCACCAGCGCGATCAATTGCCCGGGTTTGACGATGAGATTAATGTTATGCAGTACCTGCTTATCGCCGTAAGAAAAATCCACATTCGCGAATTCGATGGCGACGCCGGCAGCCTGGAGCCGCTTAGGATTTGCAGGCTCGACGATTTCATTTTTGATGGCCAGCAGTTCGAAGACACGCTGGCTGGCGGCTCGTGCCTGCTCCAGGTTGTTGTAGAGGCGGGTGAGGTTCTTCAACGGCCGGTACATCGCGAATAGCGCCAGGATCAAACTTAAGAACCCGGCAGCTGAGGGCCGGTCGCGGCCTTGCATCGCGAGGTACACCAGCACAATCGAAACACCGATCGCGCCAAAAAATTCCAGCAACGGACCCGGAATCTCGGAAGAGCGGACGATGCGCATAGCATGTCCGACGAATTTCGCTGCATTGGCTCGGTACTGCTCGACCACGAGATTTTCGAGATTGTAGGCCTTAATGACGCGGTTGCCGCTGAAAGACTCGGACGTTACGCCGCCGAGTTTGGCGTACTCGCTCTGCATCGCCTGGGATGAGCGACGAATCTTTCGGTTATAAACGACGATCGGCACCATGCATATCGGCATCACGATCATCGAAATCAGCGTCAGTTTCGGCTGCTGCCATAGCAGATACGCCAGCAAACCGATCAGTGTCACCGGGTCCTTCACCAATACCGCCGCGCTGTTGCTGATCACATTTTGCAACTGCAACGTGTCGCTCGAGAGGCGGGACATTAGTTCGCCGGTCCTGGATCGGCTGAAAAATCCGGCCGACAAACCCATCAAATGTGCGAAAAGGCGGACCCGCAAATCGGTGATGGCCCGGACAGCCGTCCATTGCAGGAAGTAAACATTGCAATAAGACAAGATGCCACGCAGGACCAGGATCGTCGGGATAATGGCCACGAGTGCGATGACGGCCCCCGGATGAGCCTGCAATCCCGTGCTCAATGCCTGCTGCGCCATGTGGACCCACTCGCGCAGGTAACTCGGTAATTTGGATAACGCGATGTCTGAGTCCGGACTGCCAGTGGGAAAGATGATGCCGTAAACAAAAGCGATGCTCGCAATCATCAGTGGTTCAACCAAACCTCCCAGGACACCCGCCAAAATCCCGAGCACCAGCCGCCCGCGATAACGACGCGCTAATCCCCAGATCTTCAGAAGGAACTCGAACATGAGATTATCAGATTATGAAGCGAACCAAACAGTCACGCGAGCAGTTTGTCGCAAACGGTAGTTGAAGTTACGATAGAACGGTGCCGGCATTCCGAAAGGCGCTTGTCACCTATTGCTGTCGTTTAGTGCCCGAATCCCGGTGGTCACCACTGAGCCGCTTCCGAACCAACTCCGCGACCAGGCCTGGTTGAATCTGAACGAAGCATTCACCGCGTCCCAACGGCTCGCAGGGAGCGTGGTGCTGATCGATACAATAACATGGCATACTGATTACCTGGTGCAGGGCTCCAGAGGGCATAAAGGACTTATAGGCGCCCTGCTGCCGGAAAAACGAAATCGTCGGGACACCCAAAGCCACAGCGAGATGTAAGACACCCGAATCGGGTCCGATATGCAGGCAGCAGCGACGGAGCACTGCCGCCAATTGCGAAATGGTGAAGTCGCCCGGCAGCGAGTGCAACCGCTTGTCATTGACGCTGGTTTCGAGCGTGCGCAGTCGCTGGTGTTCGCGTGGCCGGCCGCTCGATGAAATCATCACGTGAAGTTTGGGAAATTCCGTCCATAACGTTCGCAGTAGTGCGGTATGGTGCTCGATCGGCCATTCCCGTGTCGCCTTCGCCGAACTGGGAGAGATATGAAGCGCCAAATCCGGGACAACACCGGCCGCCCAATCGGTTGAGGGCTGGTCTAAGGTCAGATTGAACTCGGCCGGTTTCAAATCGAGGCCGCAGTCGGCCAGAACGCGACGCCGCTGTTCAAACACAATTAGATCCGGGTCGGGTTTGGCGGCCCATTCGTGCACCAGCCATCGATTATAAAAATGCCAACGGTCGCCGCGCGCTCCCAACCGCCGGCGCGCACCGGTAAGGGCGGTCATCCACACGGCCCGATCGGACGCGCTGAACAAAAATGCGACTTCGAATTGTTCAGAGCGCACAGCGCGGAGGGTCATTAATTGCTGCCCGAGGGTGCGTGTCTCGCGATACATTTCAAGGTCCCAGACACGATCCAACCAGGGGGCCAGTCGCAAAACCTCTTTACCGACTGTCGAAGTCAGCACATGTAGTTGCGCCTGCGAGTAGTTTCGCTTGAGCTCCCATAATGCCGGCACCAGGTGCACCGTATCCCCAAGGAAGCCCAGGTCGACTACAATTATTTTGCGGGCATTGCGCGTTCTGCTGTAGAAAGTAGCCGGATCAGACGACATTGAACCCGGACAGCACTTATCCTAAAGCGAGCCCTTTGGCGACGCAAAAACCTCTGCCCATCTCGGTGTGCATGATTTCGGGAGCGGAAGCGTCTCGGATTGGTTTGGCGCTGGCGAGTATCAGCGGCTGGGCAAGGGAAATTATCGTCGTCCTCAACTCAGAGGTGACTGACAACACGGCCGAAATCGCCGCCCAGCATGGCGCGACGGTATTCAGGGAACCCTGGCGGGGTTTTGTCGGGCAGAAGAATTCCGCCGCGGAGAAAGCGCAACAACAGTGGTTGTTGAACCTCGATGCCGACGAGGTGATCTCGCCGGCATTGGCGGCCGAAATTACCGCGGTGGTCCAGACGCCGAACCCAGCGCATGCGGCATATGAATTTCCCCGCTGCACCTACTACTGCGGCCGTTGGATTCGGCACGGCGATTGGTATCCCGATCGCGTGCTGCGGCTTTGGCGCCGAGGCCAAGCCCACTGGACCGGCCAGGAACCCCATGCGCGACTCGAGGTCCACGGATCCGTTGGCAGGTTGCGTTCGGACCTGCTTCATTACAGCAACGAGAGCATCACCAGGCAGATTGCCAAAATAGCACCTTACCAGGTCGACTTCGCCAAACGTAAGGCCGACTCCGGCCGGATGCCCGGCGTGTTTGAAATGGCGGTCCGGCCCTGGTGGCGGTTTGTGCGAGCGTATCTTCTTCGCCTCGGTTTTCTCGATGGCTGGCAGGGATTTTACATCGCCGCCCTCAGCTCATTTTCGACCCTCACGCGCTATGCGATGGTGCGAGAGGCCGACCAACAAAACCGCCGCCACCCATGACCACCGCGACCCGGATCGGACTCGTCATCAATACGTCGGAGCAACCTGATTACTTGAGGCGGCTCCTGCGAGCAGTCGAGGCTCAAAGTGCTGCGCCGGCCGAGGTCCTCCTGGCCGATGATGGTTCGGGGAAAGAGACCCGCAAACTATTCGCCGATTGGTCCGCCGCCAGGCCGTACCCAACGGCACATGTCTGGCAGAAAAAGGAAGGGTTCCGCCGCGCTCGAATTCTCAATCAAGCCATCGCGCAGGCGCGCAGCGATTACCTGGTGTTTTTGGATGGGGATAGCCTTCCGCATCCACAATTCCTCGCAGATCACGCCCGCCTCTGCACCCCAGAAGCCTTCCTGCAAGGCCATCGGGCTCTGATCCTGGAACAGGCCGCGGCTTGGTTCGGTTTGGGGGAGTTCTCGCATGACCGGCGCCGGGCTCTCTTTGCCGCGCAAGTGAGTGGCTGGACCAACGCGTTTCGTTGGCCAGTGCCGCTGGTTTCCGATCGTCGCGACCTCCGTGGGATTCGAGGTTGCAATCTCGGCATCTGGCGCAACGACCTCCTCCGCGTCAACGGCTACAACGAAGCATTTGTTGGCTGGGGACGCGAGGACTCAGAATTGGCGGTGCGGCTGATGAACTCCGGGGTACGCCGGCGAGATGCCCGCGGCTGGGCGCTTTGTTACCATCTCTGGCATCAGCCGGCGAGCCGGGCCGCTCTGCCGAGCAACGACGAACTGCTCGCCGAAGCTGTGAATACACGGTCGACTCGCTGCCAGTCAGGCGTGGACCAATATTTAAGTGCTGTGCGATGAACGTTGATTTAGCCGTACCGGTTGTAGTCGCATGACGGCCATGCCAAAACTGCTCTTTCTCGGTTTCGCATTCCCACCGGGAGCCGCCGCATTGTATCCACACCTCAATCCCGCCGGTCACGCTCTCGAGACGCAACTGATTGCTGCCTTGCGCCGGCACTTCGAGATCCGATCGGTGGGGCTGCTCCCCGTCAAACCGCCATCAACGCAAGGTGACGACCCAGGTTCGGGCATCCCGCACGAATTACTGCTATTAGAAAAGCCTCCCGAACTTTATTACCGCTTCCGTTCGCTCGCGCAGTTGAAGCGGCAATACCATTTGTGGCGGAAATCAGGTTGGGTACCGGATTTGCTTTTGGTCTACAATTTATCGCCGATTTACAATCAATTTATCACGTGGTTGCGACACTCGCCTGCGCCACCAAAACTGGTTTTGCTGTTGTTGGACAGCCCGAATCTGGGTCAAGAGCTCCATTGGTGGAAGCAGTTCCGCCGGAGCCTGAAGCCATTCCACATTTCTGATGCAGCCATGGTTGGGCGCTTCGATGCATGTGTCGGTCTGAGTCAATCTGCGGCGAAATACTTTGAGACCAGGCAAATTCCCTTTTTCTGGATGCCAGGGGGGTGCACACCCGGTCGGGCGCTGACCGACGATGGGCCTGCCGCAGGTTACGAAAAACGATCCTCGTTCCGCTTTGGTTATTTTGGCGCTTTGGGCGCCCATGCCGGGGTCAGCCTTTTAGCACAAAACTTTCTGGCGCTGAATACTTCAGCCACATTGGAAATCTGCGGTTACGGCAAAGCCGGAGATGCATTACGCGAGCTGGCACGCGATAACGAAAGGCTGAAGTTTCTTGGGTTATTGACGCCCGCAGATTGCCTGCAGTTTGGCAGGGGTTGCGATGTCCTTATCAACCCCCGGCCGGCCACTCACGGCAATGAGAATAATTTTCCTTCGAAGATCTTCGAGTACGCACTCTGCGGCCGAGCCATCCTGACCAGCCAGCTTTCAGGAGTCGAAACCGTACTCGGTCCGGAGGCCTTTTATTTCGACCCGTTCGATTTTGCTCGCAGCCTGCAGAAACAGTTACAGTTGTTGGTTCAGACGCCGCGAAGCGAATTGGACCGGCGGGGTTCCGTGGTTCAACGACGGATTCTGAGGGACTTCTCTTGGGAGGCACAGGCAACGCGCGTTGCGAATTTTCTGCAAGAGACTTTCCCGTTGAAGGAAAGATAATGCGAGTTTCCTCTGTGCCTACCGAATTCCGAATTCGTAATTTCGGCATTGATCGAAACGTTCCTCTTCATTTATCCGGTCAGTTCCCACCGGCCGGTGTCGGCGTTGAGCACCGCGCGATTTCGATTCCCCTGTTGGGCGCATGCGATAGCGTGCCGCCGATTTAAATAACGCAAAAGTTTGGCCGATTTTTTGAGCCAGAAATTCTTCAGCATACCGGCAGGACGGCCTCCGCGTGCGACGAAGGACTCACGCGCCTGGCGCAAATACTCGGTCATATGATTGGCGGTTTTCTGGGATTTGTGCCGCCGGAATCCGGCTAATGGCACTTCGACGCAATAAAGCTCGGCTTCTCGGGCAAGGCGCATCCAAAAATCAAAATCGGCCGCCAACGAGTAAGAGACATCGATGGTTGCCCCGGTCTTGTTCCAAACCGAACGCCGCCAAAAAGTTGACTCTTGCTGCACAAATGCCGGCGCGTACCAGCCGCAACCTGGCAGCGCGCCGCCCTTTATCACAAGTGTTCGAGAAAAGCCGTCGTGAGCCTCGCAGCGGACAAAACGTCCTCGCCCGTCCCAAAAGCAATGAAAAACCGACGTAAGCCACTCGATTTGAGGAAATTGAGAAAAGAGGTCGGCGATCGTTGTGAAAGTCCACGGAAGATACTTGTCGTCAGAATTCAACCACGCCATTATATCGCCGGTGGTATGAGAGAATCCCTTGTTAATGGCATCGTATTGTCCCTTATCTGGTTCACTGACCCAAAACGCAAGTCGACTTTCGTATTTACGAATGATCTCGACGCTGCCATCGCTTGACCCACCATCGATGATAACGTACTCCAGGTTGGGATAGTTCTGGTCAAGCACCGAACGAATGGTCTCTTCGAGAAAAGCAGCGTGGTTAAATGACGGGGTAACAATGGAAATCCGTGGCAAGTCCTTGCGCGAGGTCGGAGGCGTCATCGGCATGATTCAACCACAGGGAACGATCAGTGGCAACGATGTGCTGTTGAAGCTGCTAATCGGTGTTGGGGTCCTCACCCCATTCAGCATGTTCTCAAGCCGCAGTAAGATTCGCCTCGTCCCTTAACCTTATGCCTGAGCCAACCTCGCGATTGACCGACACCGACCGCCAGCATTTACGGCACCTGGTCAAGCTAGGGTTGAACGCGCAAGCCTTTTTCGATGTCGGCGCATCGACCGGCCGCTGGTCAGAGCGCGTTAGCGAGGATTTTCCGGAAGCCTCATTTGATTTGTTTGAGCCGTTAGTAGATCATGCGCCCGATTATCGCCTTAAAATGGAAGCCGTTCTGGCGCAACATCCGGGTTTTCGTCTTCATAAGTTCGCATTGGGTCCCGAGGCAAAGCGCACTTCGATGTGCCTTTATCCCAACAATCTGGTAGGTAGCACCGCATTGGAATTGGAAGCCTTGCCGCCAAGTGCGCAATGGGAAACCGTTGACATGCTGACGGTCGATTATGTTATACAGGAATTCCGGCTGCCGGTGCCCCAGGTGATTAAAATGGATACCCAGGGCTGTGAACTTGGGATTTTGCAAGGGGCACGAGCAACGTTGCCGAAAGTTGAAGTGTTATTGCTGGAATGCTGGTTAGCGCGGGCATATGGCAAGCACACTCCGCTGCTGTTCGAGGTGGCGGATTGGTTGCGGGGTTATGATTTTTATCTGTGGGATCTAGGCAATGGCTGGCGTGACACAGATGGCACGCTGGTAGCGCAGGATTGCTTTTTCCTTAATGCCCGTTCACCGATCTCGAGGCTGAAACATGAGCCGTCTCGAGTTCAGCGGGGCTGCTCAATCGAAACCCAGGCTGCAAGGGGACCGGCATGGTTTCAACGCATGACTGACAAACTATGGCATCCTTGAAACAAATCTGGCGAAAATGGCGGGGGCGATCACCACGGCGGGGCGTCACACCATTGCCACGACGTGTCTTCAAGAAAGCTGATGTGATCGTCACGCCCAACGAGATAAGCGACAGGCATGGGACGGGTGTTATCCTTAATCGGATTTTCGGCGGTGCCGAGAACCTGCTGTGCATTCGCTCGACGCGTCTGTACCGGGATCACTCGTTGGCCGCGCGCCAGCTTTGCCTCCCGCACAAATGGCTATCTCGCTCACAAAGCTTTGACCGGGTTCTGTATGCCTTAAATGGGAATACCGTCGGACGAGTGCTCTGTGTCCCCTTTCTGCCGGATGAATTGATTACCGCGATCGCCCTCAAGGAAATGTTCAATGCCCCTTTATGCACCTTCATCATGGATGACAATAACATTCATGCCAGGGGGATTCCCGACGACCTCATGCGCGAGGCGCTGACCAAGTCAAATTTGCGATTGGCGATCTCGCCCGAGATGCGGGATGCATACGAAAACAAATACAATCTCAAGTTTTGGGTGTTGCCTCCAGTAGTCCGCACAAGCGCTTCCAATATCGAACCGCAACGCACCGCCCACCGATCGATCAGCCCGCACACTGGAATCCTGGTGGGCAACCTCTGGAGCGAGCATTGGTTGGAGCGGCTGCGTCAAACCATCAGAGAAGCCGGTATCCAGGTCCATTGGTATGGCAATAGCAAGGCTTCCTGGTTGAAGGTTACGCCGGCGGAATTGGAGCAGGACGGCATTATCGACTGCGGCTTTCTGCCGGAAGCGGAACTGACAGAGCGTCTGCGGGATTATCCTTATGCGATCATTCCCAGCGGTTCGCTGGATAGCACGGATGATCGGCCGGAAATTGCCCGCCTCAGCTTGCCGACGCGGATGCCTTACTTGCTGGCCGCCGGTCACATGCCGATGGTTGTTCTAGGCAGTCCATTGACGGCCGCGGCTCGGTTTCTGGAACGTTTCGGCGTGGGGTATTCCAGCGATTACGACGGGACCAGCCTGCGACAGACCATTGAGAAAATCTGCCAACCGGCTCGGCAGGTTGAGCTCAGACGCCAGGCAGCTCAGCATGCTCCTCTATTCGCCGCCGACCATCTGGCGGATTGGATTTGGTGCTCACTCGAGCGAAGTGAACCGGTTGACGACAGATTCGAACGCGCCTTCCGTCGAGACCAGAATCAAATCATTTCTTATCTCGAATCACCCGCGCCCAAAGATATTTGGCCTGATTTTATCCCGCTTTACCACGCTTTGAGGCGGATGAAACATAACGGGTTTTCACCGGATTTTATTGTCGATGTTGGGGCTTCGTCGGGTGTGTGGTCAGACGCGGCACATCACGCGTTCCCCGCTGCGCGGTTTATCCTAATTGATCCGCTGTACCTTGAGTACCGACGCATCAATGACTGGTACTTTCGCAAGCACCCGCAATTTGAGTGTGTCCCGATCGCGGTGGCCGACCGACCCGGCGAAGCGGACTTGACCTTGTCCGACAATCTCTACGGGAGCTCGCTCTTCCCTTCTCCATCACATGAAGCGGGCACAAGGGTAAAAGTAACGGTGCAAACTCTAGATCAAGTCGCCCGGGACAAACAACTCGGCGGGCGCGGACTGCTCAAGCTGGACATCCAATATGCTGAACACCTTGCCCTTCAAGGTGCCAAACAACTGCTGCCACAGATCGACGCGCTGTTGGTCGAGTTGTCGCTCTTTCGGCACAACGAGCAGACGCTGGTTTTCCACGAGATGTACGAGCTGATCCGCGATTTGGGATTCCGCTATTATGAAGACGTCGGCGGCTGGCGTTCGCCCGTTGACGGAACGATGCTGCAAAAAGACGTGCTATTTGTCCGCAATCATTTATTCATCGAAGAGAAGGGCCGCCAGCCTGTAGTTGAGTTGAACGGTTCAGAGGCCACCGAAATGGAGAACCCGGTTCAACTCGAGACGGCTCCACTCACGGTTTAGGCGGTTTCCTTTCCCCGAGATCATTGTTCAGCCCTGGGCCAACGAGAAGTCCCTATCGGGTCAAAGTGTAGCTTTGATGCTATTTTTTAAGTCTGCTTAAAGATACTTTATCGAAGGTGAGGAAGGCTTGTAAGACCTAAGCAGGCTGTGCTAGAGTCGATGAAGTTCTTATGAACACCCGCTCACCTCAAGGGTTAACCCGAATTACAAAGCCACGCGGTTTTACGCTAATCGAGCTCCTGGTAGTGATCGCGATCATTGCCATCCTGGCGGCCATGCTGATTCCGGCTTTGGCCCGAGCCAAAGCCCGCGCTCAGCGCCTCCAATGCTTATCCCAAATGAAGCAAATTGGCGTCG
>DATJGF010000152.1:0-40317 GCA_035495315.1 Candidatus Limnocylindrales bacterium | reverse complement strand
AAAAAAAATATAAAAACGCCGCTCGCGAGTTCATCTGGCAATGGTTCTTTCCTGCACAAAAGCTCACCTTCCTGGCTGGCCCCCGTGAAATGCGTCGATACCACCTGCACGAGTCACACGTCCAGGCTGCCGTTAAACAGGCCGCCGCTTCGGCCGCCATCACCAAGCGTGTTTCCCCTCACACGTTTCGCCATACCTTTGCCAGTCATCTCCTCATGGCAGATTACGACCTCCAAACCATCCAGCGGCTCCTCGGCCACACCGACATCAAAACCACTATGATTTACCTCCAGACCGTCCCTACCTTAACGCTCAAAGAAGCTAAGAGCCCGCTAGATTGCCTTTAATCCAAGTTTGTTCGTTCGCCTCACCGTCGCCCATTGTTCCCTTTGTAACCCTTGATTCAGCCTTCTTAAAACAAACCCCTTCCGGCTAAGAAGACTCTCACCACCCGCCGCGCTAACCTTTCCTCATGAATAACAATCTCTGTTCAGTTCAATGTTCGACGTGCGCTGTAGGTGACGACGTAAGGAGACAAGGGAGGAGTATTGAATTGAACATCGAACTGTTCGATGTTCGATGTTCAATGCTTCAATGTTCAATTCGATGTTCGTCTTCGCGATGCCACGCGCCGAGTTGCCCGTTTCCAACCACTTAGCGGATTATGGCGTAACTGGTTTTCCGGCGGCAAAGTCCTGACCAAATTCCATCAACTCCTTTTGGTTCAAGTCGGAAACTGCCCAAAAAATCATGCCTGCGTCGCACCAGCGGATCAAGTTGTAGCCTTGGCGAGGTGTAATTACTGTGGGCAGCGAGTTCTCTTCGCTAACCGGCCAAACGAAAACATTGATGATGTGCTTATGGCGTTGAAAAACCAGCGCCGCCACACTGCGTCCGCCTACATAGTCAAGCCGGCCCCCGACCAGCGGAAACTCTTGCGCGGCCAAATCTTTAACCGGCGGCGAGAAGTCGAGTTTGCCGTTGAACCATGGTTTAACCGTGTGCTGATCGCTGGACGCTACGTCGAGGGAATGGCCGGGCATCAGCGAGCGCACGTGGCTCGAAACGATCTCCCGTTCGAGTTGCTGTTCTGACGAAGGGTGAGTCTGCATCACCATCAGTAGCAGGGCCAGACAAAGCGCAAACGCACCCGATACCGCGGTCGTGAGCCAGTTCCAACTCCAGGCGGGCTGCTCTGCGATCGCTCTCCTGCGAGAAGGCAATCCTGCCTTTATCCGCTGCCGCAATTCCGTCGGCGCCGTGAAGTAGAGGACGTCCTGTTTCACCGTCTTCCTCAAAACTTGCAGATTGCGCCAGGCAACGGCGCAGGCGGAGCAGTCACGAATGTGTTTCTCGAGGTCAACAATGGCTGAAGCTTCCAATTCACCATCCGCGTACGGTCCAATGAGCGATTTGGCTTGCCCACAGTTCATCGTTGGCTCCCCGGGTTAAACGTCGCGGTAAGGGTCTGTTGCAACAGTTTGCGCGCACGCGCCAGTCGCGACATGACCGTGCCGATGGGGACTTCGGCCAGTTCGGCGATTTCTTTGTAACTGAATCCTTCCATCTCTCGTAAAATTACAATTTCGCGAAACTCCACCGGCAAACCGGCGATGGCCCGGCGCACCGCGTCCGCATCCGCAAACTGGGGATTAACCGCTTCCGCGATCGCCGAAGGATCTTCCATGTCCAAAGTTTCATCATCGATCTCCACCATTTGTTGCGTGGGACGATTCTTGCGCCACCACGTGTAAAAGGTATTCCGAACAATTGACAGCAGCCAGGCGCGCGCGTTTTCCCCGCGGAAGCTTCCAAAGAACTTGAAAGCGCGCAGGCACGCCTCCTGCGCGACGTCTTGCGCGTCGTGGTCATTGCCGGCCAGCCAACGAGCGAGGTTATAGGCCGCATCCAAATGCGGCAGCACCCTCTGTTCAAACAACTCCGATCGTTCCTGGTCGTCCACTGCGCACCTTTTGCTACCGGTGCCGCCAATATGCAAGACCAATCTTCCCGCAACTTTATTCCCAAAAATAATTTTGGCCCACCAGGAATAAACCCTCTGCCGCCGTTGTCCCGATCATCAGACAAATCACTCTCGCGTGAAGACAAACTTGAAAAGCGTCCTCTGGGTTGCTCAACGATTTACTCCCGAAATCACCTTTTCTGTGTCCGGGAATAAAACCGCAACTCAGCCGGTCTGGACTCTAAACAAAATCAAAACATATGAAAAACGCACCAAAACAAATCTGCGAAGTTCGGTTCTTAACCGCCGAAGCGGATCACATTGACCACGACGCGGCGCACGACGGCGTTGACCGGCGCGGCTTTTTGAAGTGCATGGCCTGGGCGGGCACAGGAATGCTCTGGACCGTTACCGGTGGTGTGCTCGGCTCAAACATATTAAGCCCGACCGCCGCGCTCGCCGCCGAGAGTTCCGCTCGTGGAGACTTCGGCTTCGTCCAGATCAGCGACAGCCATATCGGTTTTAACAAACCGGCAAACACCGACGTCGTCGGCACGCTTAAGCAGGCCATCGCCAGGATTAACGCCCTGCCCACTCCGCCGGATTTCATCCTGCACACCGGCGATCTGTCGCACCTATCCGACCCGGCGGAATTCGACACGCTGGATCAAATGCTTAAAACCACCAAAGCGGGACACGTCTTTTACGTCCCTGGCGAACACGACGTGATTAGTGACGGCGGCAAGGAATACCGCGCGCGCTACGGCAAAGGCACGAAAGGCGATGGCTGGTTCAGTTTCGACCAACGCGGCGTGCATTTCATCGGTCTGGTCAATGTAATGAACATTGCCGAGGGCGCCCTGGGAAGGCTCGGCGAAGACCAGCTTGCCTGGCTGAAAGACGATGTAAGCGGCCTTTCCACCAGCACCCCCATCGTCGTGTTTGCGCACGTGCCGTTGTGGTCAATTTATCCGCAGTGGGGTTGGGGCACGCAAGACGCAGAACGCGCGCTCAGTCTTTTGAAACGCTTTGGCTCAGTCACAGTGCTCAACGGTCACATCCACCAGACACTGAAAAAGGTCGAGGGTAATGTGACCTTTCACACCGCCACCTCTACCGCTTTTCCTCAGCCCGCGCCGGGCTCTGCCCCCAAGCCCGGCCCGATGAAGGTGGCGCCGGAAATACTTCCCACGGTGTTGGGTATAACCGAAGTGAACTATGTCGAGAGCAATAAGAGTCTTGCAGTCGTCGATGCAAAACTCGGTTGAGGACGGGTCCCCCAAGCTTCTATGAACCAAACCTTCTGGGCCCGCATGCACGGTGGCGCGACGCATTTCCCAATCGCATTGCTGTTCGTATCGGTTGCCTTCGACCACGCCGGATTTTGGTGGCGTGGTGAACTCCGAGGCCGCGAGTTCCGTGCCCTGGGATTTTATTCATTGCTCATTGCTGCGTCGGTCGCACCCATGGCAGTGCTTTCAGGGATCATCCTGAGCAAAGGAATACTTTTGGGGCGAGGCCTCTTGGCACTCCATCACTATTTCATCTGGCCCGCGTTCGGGCTTTTGATTGGACTGGCCGTCTGGCGGTTGGTGATGCGTGAACGCGCATCGCTGCCAGCGCAGGCCTGCTATCTCGCGCTCGCCTCGCTCACCCTCGCGGCGATGATGGCGGCTGGCTTTTGGGGCGGGGAAATGATTATCGGCAGGTGACCTCATGAAAATTTCTCTCCAGAGCAAGGGGATCATCCTGGGAACGGCTTCAGGGCTGGCGGCCGTTGCGTTCGCTTTCGCCACCGGCGAAATCATACAGCCAAAAGAAACCCCCGCAGCCAGGGCGGCGGAAGCAGTGTCGATACCGCGCGACGGCACAGCGGAGAATCGGGGCTATACCCTCTTCATGCTCAATTGTGCGCACTGCCACGGCAACGATGCGCGGGGCGATGAAGGCCCAGATCTCCATGGCCTAACCAAGTCCGATGGCCGCATCGCCTCCCTGATCAAAAATGGCATTAAGGGCGAAATGCCAAGTTTTGGCAGAAAGCTGACCGACGCTGACGTCCAGGCTCTGATCGCCTTTGTGCGGTCGTTGAACGATTAAGACAGGTTTTGTGCAACGAGAGACCAACACGCCCGAAAGAAGGGGCATCCACCGTAAATCATCAGACCTCGTCAGGCTACTTGCTCCGCTGGGCCTTTTTCGCCTTCTTGGCTTTAGGCGTTTTGGCGGTCTTAGGAACTTTAGCGGTTTTGGGTGTTCTGTTGCTATGCTTGCCGCCGAGACCGAACAAAGCCCACTTGGTGGGGCTATGAGGAGATCTGCTGGTTGAGGCCACGGAGACGCCGGGCAAAGAAAGGGCTGCCGCGAGCAACAGAGGCATGAGAGGTCGCATAAGCTTGCACGCAGTGTGGTATCCAGGCGCTCTCGATGGCAATCCTAAAAAGCATCATTGCTTCTGGTGCCAAGCCCCTTTAATAACGTGTCGATGCGTTTGCCTCTCCCCATGCCTGCCCGAGGCTTTTCTCTGTTGTTACCTGTTTTCATTTTGGTGTCGGCGGGATGTCGCTCACACCCCAGCACCGGATCATCCCGCCTGGCTTCGGTGGTCATCAGCGATCGATCGCTCTCCCAAGTCGAGGCGGCGACACAAGCCGTATTTACGGAACATGGTTATCAAATGACGCCGCCCCGAGGCGGCCCACTTGTCTTCGAGAAAGAGGGGACAGGGATGAATACCCTGGTCTACGGTGATTGGTCCGGCAAGAAAGTCTGGATCCGCATCAAGGTCTTCCTGCATGCATTGGACTCCACCGCTCAAGTTCTGCTGGAATGTGATGCCTATATGATCGGCGAACACGGCGATATCCATTTCGAAGAGGAACACAAACTCACGCGGGTCCACCGTGGGCGCTTCCAAGAGCTCCTGGATGAAGTGAGCCAACGTGTAAATCGCAGGGTGGCCGGCTGAGCACCTGCGATGGAGCTCACTGATAGCACGTATAAGATAAGTATGTGTACCTTCCAGTGGTAAAGCGCCTTAACCGGATCAGAAGCCTGTAGCCCAGTGCACGGATTTAGCTGAAGCTGAGGTGCTTAGTCCCATCGCCGCGGCCACTGCATCGATTGAGCTTAAATACCGGAAATGTTTCATAGAAGCCAGCCTTCTGCATAAATCCGCCGGTTTGCCAGCCCGAATCCAGATATTGCTAAAGGGTACAACATTGTGCTTGCGTCGATTCGGGCTTTTGCATTAAATACGGACATCTCAGCCGCAAGACTTGGTGCATCGTGAATTGTGGTTTCGGGCTGTCGAGGCGACAATTAAGGGCACGGACAGGGCACGTTCACTGGTCAGTGCGGGGGATACAACTCAAAACATATGGCGGCCAGATTATTTGTTGGGAATCTTCCCTTCACCACAACCGAGAACGATCTGCAGGACTACTTTGCGCAGGCAGGGCCGGTGGTTGCAGTCAACATTATGCAGGACCGAGCTACCGGACGCTCCCGCGGATTTGCCTTCGTGGAAATGGGATCTCCGGAAGACGCCTCCAAAGCCATCACCATGTTTCACCAGAAAGACTTCCAAGGCCGTGCGCTTACTGTCAACGAAGCCCGGCCCCGGGAAGAGCGTCCAGCCGGCGGGCGTGGCGGTGGTGGCGGCGGTGGCGGTGGTTACCGCGAGCGGCGTTAACCGAGTCTCGTCCGCTTCCATCGTGGGGTTTACCCACTAATTCCTTCGCCCTTCGAAGGGTGTTGGGAGGCTTCTATCTCTGTACCGCTGACCCCGGTGAGGCTTGGCTGACGGTGCGCCGTCGATTCGATCGTTTCGATACAGAAGATCCTTTTATCGATTAGTGCCTGAAAGCCCCTGGGGCTATTCTAAAACCATGTTAGCAAAACGTGGCCTCCTCCAGCCAGTTCATGATCCCGAGCCGTTAAACCAATTGTTTCAGCTATTTAATTAATTGCCGGATTTGATTATTCGAAATCCGGTTGACACGACGTGCGCCAACAACTGAAGCCATTTTGGATTCTGTTCATTCTGACCGGGCTTAACCTGCTCAATTACCTGGATCGGTTTGTCCTGAATGCTGTCCGGACCCCGCTCGCGAATGAATTTGGAATCGATTACGGAGATTCCGGCCGAACAGTAACTGCTTTCATGATCGGTTATTTCGTCACCTCTCCCTTCTTTGGATATTTAGGCGACCGGTTCTCGCGAAAATGGTTGATCGCCTTCGGGATTTTCGTCTGGAGCGTCGGCACAATTCTCACCGGTTTTGCGGGCGGGTTTGGCGTGTTGCTGCTCTTTCGGGTACTCGTCGGTTTGGGCGAAGCCAGTTATGCGACCATCAGCCCGAGCCTGATCTCCGATGCGTTTGGTGGCGAAAAACGCAACATGGCTCTGACGATCTTCTATGTCGCGATCCCGGTAGGTTCAGCGCTGGGTTACCTCGTCGGTGGAGAAATTTCCGCCCACTGGGGCTGGCGCCGTGCTTTCATTTGCGCCGGCATACCGGGATTGCTGCTGGCCTTGATTCTCTTGCCGTTCCGCGACCCGCATCGAGGACAGGCAGACCTAAAAGTCGGGGAGGTAGTCAGCAAGCCGAACGCCCGGGATTTCCTGAAGCTGTTCACAAATGCCCAGTATCAATTGGTCGTTTGGGGGTATGTCGCCTATACTTTTGCACTGGGCGCTTTTGGATTTTGGGGACCGACCTTCCTCGAGCGAACCCATCAGTTGACGACTGCGCAAGCTGACAGGTTCTTTGGGGCGGTGCTGGTGATCGCCGGATTGGTAGGGACCCTCGTCGGCGGCCTTGCCGCAAGCGCGTGGCAAAAGCGGAACCCCGCCGGTTATGCGTGGTTGTTGGGCAGCTCGGTGCTTATCGCAGTTCCAGTGTCCTTCGCGGCCTTCCTGGTGCCGTCTGCCGGAGCCACGATGACCCTTTTGGCCATTGCGATGTTCCTGCTGTTCCTGTCGACGGGGCCAGTCAATACGCTGATTATTGAAACCGTTCCGCTCAATTTGCGAGCCAGCGCCATGGCCCTTTCCATCTTTATGATCCACTTTTTCGGCGATATGTGGTCACCGGAAATTGTCGGCCGATTGGCTGATGCCTGGAATCACGACTTGCGCAAGGCGGTATTGGTATTGCCGGCGGTATTGCTGGTCGGTTCAGGGTTTTGGCTCGCACTGGCTCTGAAAACCGCCCAGCGTTCTCGGCCCCTACCCACACCAGCGAGTCTATCAGTACCATGACCTCCGCTTCCAAACCCCCTCGCTTTTCTCGGTCGATTTTGCGCTCTTTGCTCTGGATTCTAACTCATACGTTTTATCGAGTCTGCGCAATTGGGGTCAGCAACATTCCCCAGACCGGCGGCGCGTTGTTGGTCTGCAACCATCTCTCGTTGGTGGATGCCCTGCTCCTCGCAGCTTCAACACGCAGGCACATCCGGTTCGTCATGTATAAGGGGATTTATGAGCAACGCTGGATCCATCCTATCGCCCGGCTGATGGAGGCCATTCCCATCTCCTCGGAGTTGCGTCCGCGCGAAATGCTTCAATCGCTGCGCACCGCGAGCGAGGCGATTCAACGAGGCGAGCTCGTCTGCATTTTTGCCGAGGGACAAATCACGCGCATCGGGCACATGCTTCCTTTTCGACGCGGGTTTGAGCGAATCATGAAAGACGTCGAGGCCCCGATCATTCCCGTCGCGTTGGATGGAGTCTGGGGAAGCATCTTCAGTTTTGAGAAGGGGCGTTTTCTGTGGAAGCTGCCGCGCCGCATTCCGTTTCCCGTGACGGTAAATATCGGCAAACCGATGCCGCACACGGCGTCCCCGTTGGAGGTTCGCCAGGCCGTGCAGGAACTCATGGCTGAAGCCTGGACATACCGTAAACCGCGCATGCTCCCGCTCCACCGCGGGTTCATTCGCAACGCGCGGCGACACCCGTTCCGGTTCGCAATGGCGGATCCCCAGACTCCGCAGTTGAGCCTCGGCGCGGCCCTGGTCCGCTCCATTTTCCTCGCCAGGCGGCTGCGCAAGGTCTGGGGTGAACAAAGGATGGTTGGGATCTTGCTGCCGCCGTCAGTGCCGGGAGCACTAATTAATTTCGCGGTGTTGCTGGCCGGAAAAGTCCCCGTCAACTTGAATTACACCGTCTCGGCCGAAGTGCTGGCTTCCTGCCTGCGCCAGTGCGATATCCGGACGGTTCTCACCTCGAAACTGTTTGTCCAGAAGCTGAAGATCAACTTACCGATCCCACCCGTCCTGGTTGAGGAGATCGCCGCGCGTCCTGGGTTGGGCGAGAAATTGTCGGCGACGCTGAGCGCATGGTGTTTGCCGGTCAGAGCGTTGGAACGGAGTCTTGGTTGCAGCCGGCTGGTGAATATCGATGACCTGGCGACCATCATTTTCTCCAGCGGCAGCACCGGTGATCCGAAAGGCGTAATGTTGAGTCATTATAACGTCGGTTCCAATGTCCAACAGCTCGAGCAGATCTTTGGTCTCGATCGCGATGATGGTATGCTGGGCATACTGCCTTTCTTCCATTCCTTCGGGTTTACCGGCACGCTCTGTTTGCCAGCCATTCTGGGTGTGCGCGTCGTGTATTATCCAAACCCGCTGGACGCCAAAGCTATTGGGCCTTTGGTGAGCCAATATCGTCTGACCTTTCTCCTCGCGACCCCTACGTTTCTCCAGCTCTATTTGCGCGGCTGCTCGGGGGAGGACTTCGGCAGCTTGCGCGTAGTGATGACCGGCGCAGAGAAGTTGCCCGAGCGGCTCGCCGTCGCTTTCGAAGACCAATTCGGCATCCGCCCACTCGAGGGCTATGGTTGCACCGAGTGCGCGCCGGCAGTGGCTGTCAACACGCACGATTTTCGGTCTGCCGGCTTCCGGCAGGTTGGCGGGAAGCGTGGCAAGATTGGCCACCCGGTGCCAGGTGTCTGCGTCCGAATTGTGGATCCTCAAACATTAGACCCTTTGCCCGCCGGTCTGGCCGGGCTGTTGTTGATCCGCGGTCCCAATGTCATGCTGGGCTATTTGGGTCGCCCGGACAAAACCGGCGAAGTATTGCGCGACGGTTGGTATACCACTGGAGATATCGCCGCGATGGATCAAGATGGGTTCCTTCAAATAACCGATCGGTTGAGTCGCTTCAGCAAGATTGGCGGCGAAATGGTTCCGCACATCAAAATCGAAGAGAAACTCCATGATCTGGTAAGCGCGACCGAACAAACGTTTGTTGTGGCGGGCGTGCCGGACGAGAAGAAAGGTGAACGGTTGGTCGTGCTGCACAAACTGGCCGATGCGCCCTTACAAGCTTGTTTGGCGAAATTGGCGGAAAGCGATCTGCCAAATCTCTGGAAACCTCGCCCCGACCAATTCTTCCACGTCGACGCATTTGCCTATTTGGGCACCGGCAAGCTCGATTTGCGGCGGATTAAGGAAATCGCGATCGAGCGAAGCGGGCAGGGGTCCAAAGCTGAAAGGCCCAAAGAAACCACCGATTAGTTTTCTTCCGCGTCTTTGTGCCTTCGCTGTTCAAGATTCCAACCAACAGCGAAGGCGCGAACGGCGAAGAGATTTCCGACAGCGCTCGACGCGTCGACGCAAAGCCGCCGACCTCGGGCTTTGGCCCTTTCGGGCTTCGACCCTCGGATTTCGGTCTTTGGCTTCCCGCCTGAAACTATCGGGCCAGGCACTAATTCCCCTGGCTATGGGGAACACTCACCGTCACCCGCTTGATGTCTGAGAGATTCCCTGCGGCATCCTTCGCCTGCAACGAAATCGTGTAGACGCGCCCACTGCCTTGGCCCGAGCGTTCGGCGCGAAGCTTCACCGTATGGTTGCCAGTAATCACCCAATCCGGGGAGGTATTGCCGTCACCGTGACCGTTAACGGGTTCGTTGCTCGATACCCGCACGATTTTCCACGTCGTCGTACTGCAAGTGTCGGTCACCTGGGCCTGTATAGTGACAGGCACCAGCTTATGGTTCGGCGGCCAAAGCTTCGCAGGATTTGGCGTGGCAGATACAATCACCGGTGGCGTGGTATCAACGACCACAATCTCAGTCGAACAAGACACCACGTTGCTGCCAGTATCGGTAACTTCAAGCTGAATGACGTTCGTGCCCAGAGGCAGTGTCTGGGTAAGGGAATCCATCACGGGCAGTCCCGCTCCGCGCGCCGTCAGGTTGTTTGTTTGCACCGCTGTACCGTTAACAACCCATACGACCGAGAGTGCGTCGCCTTCCGCGTCAGTCAGCAATGCCACCAGCGGCGTTGCGGTTCCGCATTCGACCTGTGCCGCCGCCGGACAAACCACGACCGGAGCCTCATTTACCGCAATCAGTTGGCCTCTGATTTCGCCGTCCGGAAAGGCCGCAGTGTGAATGTTGAGATAGGTCAGGCCCGACAATAGCGCAGAAATATCAGCGCTCGGCCAGGCAATGGTTCCGACGATCACGCCGCCTTTGGTGGGGTCGCTGGCCGGAAAATTATAGGGGACCAGGCTGACCAGGACATCGGCGTTGGTGCCGGCCCCGGCCGGACCATGGATATGCATTGCGGTAGCCGCGCCGGTTAAGTCGGTGAATCCGGCGGCTGAGCCATAGCCGACGGCAACTTGCAGGATGCCGGTGTCGGTATCAAAAACAATGCCACCCGAGATTTCTCCGCCAGACCCAGTACTGGTTGTAGCAGGCGGCACCTGGTTGCTTGCGCTTAAACCGACCGCAACATCAGTGCCGGGCGGCGAAAGTTGGAATTTGATTAACGCGGCTTGTGCTGAAAAGCCAATGGCCAACAGCAGCGACAGTGTGCTCAGTGCTTTCATGGGACCCTCTCCAATGTCAATGTGAATTTACTTTGTACAGACTTGTGACTATCTTCTAACACGGCTTCAGGTTAGCAATCTAACCGCTCTTGACTTTGGCGCAAGTCGAAACGCAGGAATCTATGCCTTTTGGGCCGGAACCGTAGCGCCGGGCGTCCTCGCCTGCGAGTTGTGGCAGCATCTCGCTATCAGCTAACCGCACATTGGACAGGAGCGCACATCTACTGTCGCCAGGATGTTTTCAACCCAATCCCGCCGCAGGGATGCTCGAGAACCGCGTCCGCCGCTGGAAATCCTGGTGACCAGCCAGGTAGCCACCAGTTTCAATCATAGGCGCAAGAATTCAGGCCTGATCCCTTTTTCATCGCAATACAAAATCGCCAGCGTGCGTTCCATTCCAAAACGGGACTTTCCCGTGTAGCCCGGATTGAAAAAGATGACCCCGTCGATGGTTTGATAAAACGGTTTGTGCGTATGTCCGAACACGACCACGTCAGGTCGCTCCCGCGCGATCCGTTCCTTGAGCATATCGCTTAGGCTGTGCGGTTGAACAATGTGGTGGATCAGAAACTTGCGTTCCGCGAGTTGGATGACTTCCGTCAGGCTGTAGCGGAACCCCGGATCATCTGTGTTGCCCGATACCGCAGTGACCGGCGCGATGGCTTCAAGGTCCAGCAGAATTCTGGGAAGCCCTATGTCCCCGGCATGTAAGATGTGCTCAACCCCGTTGAAAAGTCCCGGAATTTTTGGATCGAAAAAATTGTGGGTATCAGAAATGACGCCGATCTTGACACCTTCGGGCGTGCTCATGAGATTCTCCGTTTCGCCAACGCCACCCACCCAGACTATTGACCGGCCTTCGCCTCTTCGGGCTCTTTTGTCGGCTCGGGTTCCGCACGTGCCGGTTCGTTGGCATCCTCTTTTTCTTGTTTGGACTCCGACGCCGCAGTTAATTTCATCGCGCCAACAAAGAGGCCGGTGAAAATCCCGCCGCTCAGGAGTGTGTTGCGGAAGAATTGCCACGTCTCAGGCCATCCGGCGGTGCCTTTGGTCAGAGCCGTCAGCCACCCGAGGAAAGTCTTGGTGTATTCGGGATTGCCAAAAGGATTAAAAAGCCACGAAGCCGTGTTCGTAATGAGGTAGAACAACAGAGCACCTAGGATGCCGCCACCCAGTAAACCAATGAATGAGGAATTTGGCTTATACCTTCTGCCCAGCCAGATGAGCACTACATACGCAATATAATTGAACACCTGGTACTTGAGGACCGGTAAGTCGAACACCTGCCAACCCAGGTAGAACCGGTAATAGCAATTTAGCGCAATGTCGGTGAGCAGCAGCGTCGACAGCGGCAGCCACCAGGCCAGCCGGCCGGCAAAGTAAACCCCGGCGCAAAACGCCAGCGCGTAGGCCGCGCTGAAATTTTGCGGCAGCATGCCCGGGATGCGCGAGAGCGCAAACACGAGCATCAGAGCCAGAGGCATCACCAACTTGCCTTTCATTAACCTCAGCATACGACCGCCTCCTTTAATGACAAGTCGCGGATTAATACTACTCCAGCCCTGCAGAAAACCCCGTAAGAACCATTTGCGACCCGCTGCGGCATATCCAATACTGGTTTGGTGGACAAATTATTCGAGGTCCTTTTCGAGGACAACGAGCTGCTGGTCGTCAACAAGCCAGCGGGCCTGGTTTGTCATCCGACCAAGACCGATGTCTACTCGAGTCTGATCAGCCGCACTCGCCTCTATCTTGGCCCTGAATCCCACCCGCATCTTATTAACCGCCTCGATCGGGAAACCAGCGGCGTGACCGTTGTCGCCAAGGATGAACCCACCGCTCGCCGGTTGGGCAAATTGTGGGAAGGCCGCGAGGTCAGCAAACAATACCTGGCGATTGTTCACGGGCATGTCAGCCATGAACGCGGCTTAATCGAGGCGCCATTGGGCAAGGACCTTGCCAGCACGGTCGCCATTAAGGATTGTGTGCGCGCCGATGGCGCCTCTGCCAGCACCGAATATCATGTGGTTTCCAAATTCAATCGATCGGCAGGTCAGCCTATCCAATCGGGCCCCTCGAACAATGGCCCTTCGTCCGAGGGATCCCCTTTTTCTCTCCTGCGCGTCATGCCGCATACGGGACGCAAACATCAGATTCGCATTCATCTCGCCCATATCGGTCACCCCATAGTGGGCGACAAGCTCTATGGCGGTGACGAGGATCTGTACCTGGCGCTGGTCGAGGGGCGCTTAACTGAGTCGCAACGACAACAATTGAGGCTGCCTTATCATGCCTTGCACGCTGAAGTCGTGAGTTTCCGCTGGCGCGGGGAGATTAGGAGTTTTACCGCTGCGCCCGAAAACTGGTTCACATCCTTTTTGCCACGCTAGCCGAAAAAATCAGTGTCCATTCGGGCGCTCCCATGCCTACAGTCTGCCGTGCTCAAGATACCGAAAACCATGAGCGCCGTCGTGTATCATGGTGCCAACGATCTGCGTTTGGAGACCGTGCCTGTGCCGTCAATCAGGCCGCATGAACTGTTGGTTAAAGTGGCGGTTTGCGGCGTTTGTCCCACCGATATCAAAAAAATCCACTATGGCACCCTTCCTCCGCCACGGATTTTTGGACACGAAACCGCCGGCACAATCGTGCGCGTCGGTTCAAAAGGTCTCCGCTTCAAGGTTGGGCAGCGCGTCGCCCTCCATCATCATGTCCCCTGCCTCGAGTGCCACGCCTGCCGGCACCATACTTTCGCCCAATGTTCGCAATACAAGCGCACAGGGATTACCGCGGGGTTTGAGCCCGCGGGTGGCGGATATGCCGAATACGTCCGTGTGATGCCCTTCGTGTTGCCGGGTGTCGTGCCGATTCCTGAGCGCAATTCTTTTCTTGAAGGCGCCATGCTGGAACCGGTGAACACCGTGCTGAAAGCGGTCGAACGATTGCCTCTCCTCCGCGAAGATACAGTCCTGGTAGCGGGACAGGGACCGATTGGGCTGATGTTTACCCGCTTGCTCGCATTGAAGGGCATGCGAGTCATTGCCACCGACTTGCTGGAAACGCGTTTGCACCTCGCGCGGGAATTTGGTGCTGAATGGGTAATCAAAGCCCAAAGCCCAAAGGGCAAAGTCCAAAGTCCAGAAAGCATCCAACCGGAGTCGGCGGGAACAGGACAAAGGACAACGGCAAAAGTGCAAAGTCAGTTGGAAGTGTTAGTTGGTCGACTCACTCAGGGGCGAGGTTTAGATGCGGCTGTAATTGCGGTGCCCTCCGATGAGGTGGTTGAGCAGGCACAAAGTCTTTTGCGCGGCGGTGGCCAGGTGCTCCTCTTCTCACATACGCGGCGTGGCGAAACGACTGCCGTTGATCTGGCAACGGTCTGCGTCGATGAAAAGGACCTGATTGGGAGTTACTCGGCGGATTTTCTGCTTCAAAAACAGGTCGCTGCTCTTGTCTTCTCAAGGAAGCTCGACGTTAAAACCCTTATTACGCATCGGTTCCCGCTGGAACAGACTGGTGCGGCCGTTAAATTGGCTGCCCGGCCGAGTGAGAATTCTTTGAAAGTAGTCGTCGATCAAACCTGAGGCTTCAACCTGTACCCAGCGACTTTGTAGTCTGCAACCATCATTTCCGCTGGCTCGGGCCGGTTTGCCTGTGCGGTTCACATTGCCAACGCGTTCCTTCTTTCGCTACCATTGTGTTATGAAACGGCTTTTTGGTCTGGTCATTTTAGGTGCAGTGCTCGTCAGCGCGCCGGCGCAAAACCTCGACGATGAGTACGTGCAACTATTCAACCTAATCCAGGAGGCCGACAGCTTGAGCAGCGTCCACCCTAGCCAGGCATTGGCCAAATACATGGAAGCCCAAAAAGGGCTGCAACAGTTGCGAAATGGCAGCCCGGATTGGAATCCCAAGGCGATCGCCTTCCGGTTGAGCTACGTTACGAGCAAGATCGCCGCGCTGACGCCGGAAGCATCGGTTGCGACTGCGAAGCCCGAGTCCCCGACAAGCGCCCCCGCCGCCCCCAGCGGTCCGCCGGCTGATTGGGAATCGCAGCTCAATACCGTCAGAGAACAGGCTCGTCAATTACAGGGCGAGAAATCCGTGCTCGAAGCAAAACTCAAGGAAGCCCTCGCGATGCAGCCCGCTCAATCGGACCCGCGTGAATTAAGTCGGGCGGAAGAGAAGATCAAGGCGTTGCAAAAGGAAAATGATTTGCTCAAGGTCAGCGTTGAGACTGCCAAATCCAAGACTTCGGTTCCGGCAACTGATCCCAAAGCTCTGGAATCCACTCAGCAGTCGCTGGCGGATGTTACGCGCCAGCTGACGCAGCAAAAGGAGCTGAATTCAAAAATGAGCTTGGAAAAGGATGCGCTCGAAGCCCGAATCAAACAGCTCTCGGGCACTACTGTCAGCAGTTCTGCTTTGGCTACAGACGAGAACAGCCGGATCAAACAGCTCGAGCGCGAGCGCGACACTTTGCAGAAGCAGCTGGACACCGCCAATAAGCAAATTTATGGACGAAAGGGCAAGGCCGCCGCCGCACGGACGGATGAGCTGGAAAACCAGATTGCAGTGCTCCGCGCCCGGTTGGAGATTTTTGAGGCGCGCCGCGTGCCCTATTCGACGGAGGAACTGGCGTTACTTAAACAACCGGAGGCTCAGCTTGCCGTTGCCGAGACAAAGCCGGCCAAGAAAACAATGCGCGATCTTCCCGCCGGCTCTGCTGCGCTGGTCACCGAGGCGCAGAAGTATTTTGGCGCCCAACAGTACGATAAGGCTGAAGCGGCTTACCTTCAGATCGTGAAAATAGACGATAAGAATGTGCCCGCGCTGGCGAACCTCGCGGCGATCCAGGTCGAAGAGAAACATCTCGATGACGCTGAAGCGAATGTGAAGCGGGCACTTGCAGTCGATCCCGAAGACACTTTTAGTTTGTATGTAATGGGCTTGGTTAAGTATCGCCAGGTTAAATACGACGATGCCCTCGATGCTCTAAGTCACGCAGCAAAATTGGATCCCCAAGACGCCAAAATTCAGAACTACCTCGGCCTGGTGCTCAGCGAAAAGGGGATGCGTGGACCGGCGGAAACCGCGTTGCGCAAAGCCGTCGAGCTACAACCCAGTTACGCCAGCGCGCATCAAAACCTCGCAGTGTTTTACCTGACACAGCAACCGCGCTACCCCGCACTCGCACGATGGCATTATCAAAAAGCTATTGCCGCCGGATCGCCGCGCAATGCCGATCTGGAAAAAATGTTCGAGCAGAATAGGTGAAGTTGTCGGTCTTAAGATAAAGTCTCCACAATGGGATAGCGCTCAGGGCCCGTGCCAGGTAACATCCTGGCGTGGAACGAGGCATATCTCTACAGCAGGTTTTTCATGAGTTCAGAATTTCAACGCGCGGACGTGGCCTGTACGAAATCACGCGTGAGGTAAATGATTGGGTTGGTATCACCGGATTGAGCAACGGCCTGCTAACGCTTCATCTACGGCACACCTCTGCTTCGTTGCTGATCCAGGAAAACGCCGACCCGGACGTTCGACGTGATCTGGAAGCATTCTTTTCCCGGTTGGTCCCCGACGGTGACCGTCTCTTTGTTCATACCGTGGAAGGCGAGGACGATATGCCGGCGCATATTCGCACCGCGCTCACGGCGGTGAATTTATCGTTGCCGCTTGAAAAGGGAGAACTGGCGCTGGGTACCTGGCAGGGAATTTATCTTTGGGAACATCGCCACGCGCCTCACCAACGATTAATCACCGCGCACTTGATCGGAACGACGACATGACAGTGAGATTAAAACTCAGCTCGCGTGGGTGCAGCCTTAAGTTGGCGTTCACCAGCTTGCTGCTGGTTGCCCATGTTGTCCAGGCCGACAAGCTGGATGATTTTATCGTGGCGGCGATGGAAAAGCGTCACATCGCGGGTTTATCCCTGGCGGTGATCCAGGACGGACAAATTGCAAGGGCTCAAGCGTATGGTCTGGCGGACAGAAACAGTAAAGTTCCGGTAACAACCAACACCCTGTTTCAAGCCGGTTCCATCAGCAAATCTGTCGCGGCAGTTGGAGCGCTGCATCTGGTCGAAAAGGGTCAGCTCGCTTTGGATGACGATGTAAACCGCAAGTTGGCCAGTTGGAAAGTGCCCGAAAACGAGTTCACGAAGGGCCAGAAAGTTACGTTGCGCCGGATTTTAAGTCACAGCGCCGGGCTGACCGTGCACGGATTTCCAGGTTATGCACAGGGGAAACCAGTCCCTACTCTAGTTCAGGTGCTGGATGGAGTCGAACCGGCGAATACTCGTCCGATTCGGGTTGACCTGATTCCAGGCAGCAAATTCCGGTATTCGGGCGGTGGCTACACGGTGATGCAGCAAATGATCAATGAGCGGACAGGCAAGCCGTTCCCGGACTATATGCAAGAAACGGTTCTCAACCCTTTCGGCATGACCAATAGCACATTCGAACAGCCGCTGCCGGCGGGCCGGGTTCCTTTGGCGGCCATCGGCTATTATGAGGAGACAAAGCCGGTGGAAGGCGGTTGGCACATTTATCCGGAGATGGCCGCTGCTGGACTTTGGACGACGGCTGCGGATCTGGCGCGGTTTGCAATCGGACTTCAACAGGCGCGGGCCGGCCGAACCAACGGGGTGATCTCGCAAGCCATGACTCAACAGATGCTTTCGGAGCAGTCAGAACATGATGGTTTAGGCCTGTTTCTTGAAGGTAAAGGCAAAGCCCTGAGGTTCCGCCATGCCGGCCGCGATGAGGGCTTCGACGCGGAGTTGGTGGCCTACGCCGAAACGGGGCAAGGCGGGGTAGTAATGATCAATGCGAACGATAATCGCGACGGCATCCGTGTCGTGCTCGAGGCCGTAGCGCATGCGTATCATTGGCCGGATTTTTGATTATCTCCTTTCCAAGCTGTAGGGTTGTTGGCATTTTCTGTCACGCTTGAACATTTTGACTTTCTTTCGAGGACGCATCAGTCGGGGTGCTTTCTTAACGTTCGTTTTACTCGCTGCGACTTCATTGACCTGCTTTGGGCAGACGACAAATCTCAATCGATTTGGTTTTAGCGGGCCGGAGATTTTCCCGATTGATAATCAAATCAGCCAACTCCGCGTCGCTGATTTCGACGGCGACGGTCGCAACGATCTCGTCGTCGTCAATAATGCCCGATCAAAAATCAACATTCTGTACAACAAGACCGGCAAAACCAATGACACGCAAATCCTTAACCTGGCCGGCCGGCGCGAAGTCAACGAATTGCCGCCAGATTCCCGCTTCCGCATCGAATCAATCGCCTCGGAGAAGCGCATCGCTTGCTTGGTGACGGCCGATTTGAATGGCGATGGACGTCCTGACCTCGCGTACTATGGTGAACCGAAGGAACTGATCGTCCTGTATAACGAGGGCACCAACAGTTGGAGCGCGCCGAAGCGGTGGCCCATCGATGACGGCCAGCTCTCACCCAATGCTCTCTGCACCGGCGACCTCAACGGCGACGGCCGCATCGACCTGATCCTGTTGGCCGAAAATTACGTCTATTTCCTGCCGCAACAGGCCGATCATACCTTGGGCGAACCGGAAAAAATTCCACTTTCAGCCCCGGTCAAATCCGTTCAAGTCGTCGATATCGATGGCGATGGACGGAGCGACCTGTTGTTGGTGAATTGGGAGGACCGCAATCCATACCGTTTCCGGCTGCAGAAACCGAACGGCAAACTGGGGCCGGAGCTTTATTTCTCCTCAGCTCCAATCCGGTCTTATTGGGCCGACAACCTCGAACCTGGCGGTAAGACCCAGGTCATCAGTATCGCGTTGAATTCTGGTCGAGCCTCGATTTCGGAGTTTGTGCACAAAGAAGCGGAATCCTTATCGGGCTGTTTTCATGAGGGGCAGTTCCAGGTTTTGCCGCTGAACAAAACCGAAAAGGCTCGGCGGGGCTTGCTTTGGGCCGATGTCAATAACGACGGCCTGGCCGATTTGTTGGTAGCAGAACCGGAGAGCGGGCAAATTTCACTCTACCTGCAGGAGAAAGACGGGAGTTTAGCCGCGCCGAAGACATTTCCCACCTTGTCAGGCATTAGCGGTTTGGCGAGCGGTGATTGGCAAGGCGATGGCAAACCGGAAATCTTCATGCTCAGCTCCGGTGAACGCAGTGAATGGCAGGTCGGCGTGACGCATTTGGATGAAAAAGGTGGTTTGCCGTTTCCCACTCTTATCCCGGTTCCGGGGCGGCCATTGGTCTTCGCGGTCGGCAAACTGCAACCGGATGCCAAACCGAGCCTGGTGGTGATTGTCGATCAGGACGGCAAACGTTCCTTGGTCGTTCGTACAGCTGACGGCACCAGCAAGGTTCAGAAATTAAGCGAGAGCTTTCAATCCAACCCCACAACGATTGCGATCCACGATGTCGATCAGGATGGATTGGCCGATCTGGTCATCCTCAGTCCGTATGAAAAAGTCAAAGTTCTGCGTCAGGTTGAAGATAAGGATTTTGAGGAAATCGATATCGTGCCGCCAGGTGGCGCTCTCGAACAGCCCTGGCTCACTACTGCCGATGTCGATGGCGACGGCAAACCGGAATTATTGCTGACGCAAAAGAATTTCATTCGCGCCGTTGTGTTGCAACGAGAGGCTTCATCGAGCGGTCTCAGCAATCAGAATAATTGGGCCTTCAGTGTCAAAGAGCAGATCAACGGCGCCGCCAGCAACTCGCGCCTGGTAGGGGCGGCCGCGGTGCCCAATTGCACCAACAGCGTCTGCTCGCTTTTCCTGCTCGATGCAGAAAGAAAGGCGCTGACACTGTGTGAACGCGATTCCGCCGGCGTGTGGCAGGTAGCGCGCAATCTGCCATTGCCCATCTCTGATTTCTTCAGCCTGCAACCTTTAGCCCTCGGGAGTCCCAAACCCAATGCGGTCGCACTCATGGGGATTAACGCCCTGGCATGGCAGCCTCTGGATAGTTCCGCCTGGGAATTGAAAGAACTCGATGGGTACGAAACCCCCATTAAGGATGGCCACCTCAATGACGTCGTTTCAGGCGATCTCGACAATGACGGCCGCAAAGACCTTGTCTTTCTCGAAACGGCCAAGAATTACCTCGACCTCGTCATCTTGGACGCGAAGCACAAATTAATCCCGGCGAATCGTTGGCAGGTTTTTGAAGAGCGCACCTTCCGAAATCGGCGCAGCGAGATGCCCGAACCGCGCGAGGCGGTCGTCGCCGACATGACCGGAGATGGCAAAAGCGACTTGGTGGTTCTCGTTCACGACCGGATTCTGCTGTATCCGCAGGAATAGGTCGAAACCCAAGGTCCAAAGTCCAAGCGCCAGGAGCGGAGTGATGGAGTTTTGGAGTATTGGAGTAATGGAGCCAAAGTAAGTGGGTTGTCTGCTGGCGCTTGAGCAGACTGAAAGTCTCCGGTACGCCCGAATAAAACTCTGCGTTACGAGGCGAGCATACGCGGCGATCAAAGCGGTGAGATTATTTCTGAATACAAAACTCCTGCCGACCGCTCACTGCTCTTAAAAGTAAAGAATGGAGATCTGACCTTACGGTCTATTCCCAAAAGCGTATAGGTCGCTTTTGGTTCTCACATAGATGTTGTCGGCGGCTAATGCGGGTGTGGCCAGAATCGCGCCGTCGAGCTTGTTTGTCGCCAGGACATTCAACTTTGCGCCCGCGTCAATCACTGTGATAACGCCCTCGGCGGATGCAATGTAGATCCGATGGTCGGCCGCGACGGGCGAGGAGTAGTAATAACCGAGGGTTCCCAGCCGTTCGTTAAACAACAATTCACCTGTGGCGGCTGCTCGACAGAAAACGAGCCCGCCGTCCTTGAAGGTGTAAAGGCGTCCGTCGTAGTAGAGGGGCGAAGCAACGCCGGGCACACCCTTGCGGTCGGACCAGGCGATGTTGGCCTGGGGGACTTCGCCGGTGCTGCCGGGGCGGACGGCCATGAGCCGATTCCCGTTCTTGGCGTAGAACTGGGCGGCCTTATCCGGGTTCCGTTTCTCGGCGGACTGATTCAAAATAATGTCCGGCGCAGCGAGGAAAACCAGGCCGCCGCCGATGGCCGGCGTGCTTTTGCCGCACGGGGGCAGTCCGGCTACCCACCAACGTTCGGCTCCGGTGGCAAGGTCATATGCCATGAGGCGCTGATTCGGTTCAAAGTCGCCACCGAGCACGAGGACCTCGTCGCTGGCGTCATGACGCCAATGCACCGGGGTGGACCATCCGAACTGGAACTTTGAGCGATCGGTCCGCCAAACCGTTCGTCCGTCGCGGCGATTAAGGGCCAGGAGATAGGCGTCTTTGCCCTGATGATTGAATATCAACAAATCTCCGACCAGGATCGGTGAAGCCGTGGCGCCATACGGGTTTTCGGGCAAAGGGAGGCGCCTTTCCCACTCGAGCTTTCCGTCCAGATCATAACACAGCAGCCCGTAAGACCCGAAGTAAACATAAACCCGCTCTCCATCCGTGGCAGGCGTAGCAGCCGCTGGGCTGCTGAGTTCGTGGACCTCTTCAACCTGTTCAGCAACCACCGCGCGTCGCCAAAGCAGGTTGCCCGTGCGGCGATCGATGCTGAGCGTGGCGAGTTTGCGGCTTGCCGGATCGAACTCGGTTACGAAGACACGTTCCGCCCAAATGATCGGAGAGGACGTTCCTGAACCAACCGCCGTTTTCCAGCCGAGATTTTGGCCGGGACCAAACTGAACGGGAGGTTTGCCGGCGCCGAGTCCCGAGGAGTTCGGTCCTCGAAACTGGGGCCACCACGGCTCGCCACCTCTCTCCGCTGCGACCGAGCAGCGTGATACAGCTAGGATGACCAGAAGGATGGTCCGTTCAGGCTTCATATTGAAGGTTGGCAGTCTCAATTTTTGGAATTTAGTCCAAGTTTCCAACGGCTGCAGCAGTAGAGTTACGTCAGTTCCAGCCTACAGAGCAACTCAATGCGGGAATTGCTGGTACGGATTCCGAGGTTGGCTTCAATTGCCCCAAAGGCTGGGCACTTGATGACACAAATGCCAGGCTTTGAAGGAGTGGAGCAGGGGACCCAGTTCGGTTAAAACGGCTCGGACTTCCTGTTGGTCATCAACCAGCCCATCCGACCGGTAATCCGGGATCGCGTCTTCGTTCTTTCGCACGTAGGCCAATACCTTTAGCAGTCGCTCGAGATCAGCCTGGCTCGCTTTTCTGAACCCGCCGTCATGCGCCGCAAAAAGCAGGCCTATAAAATCAGCGCACTGCTTGGCGACGTAGCGCTGGACAATGTCGCCCTTAGCTAGATGGTTTAGCTTGTCTTCAAAATCGAGAGGAATTGCTCCACGCAGCAGAGCCTGTCGCAGCTCGGCTACTTCAAAATCCGAAACCATGTGCAGAAAATGCGGCTGCCACCACGGAGTTCCGTGCCTCGGCGTTCCAGCCGTCAGCAAATTCCGATGAAGTGTTCCAATTGCGCTGCTTTTCATAACAGCGGCACATTACTGCGTGCCCGGTGTCTGCGATATTACAAAACCGGCCGGGTTTTATTATGCTAAAATCCCCTTTACCACCTGGCCGTGGACGTCCGTCAGGCGATAGTGGCGGCCCTGGAAGCGATACGTCAGTCGTTCGTGATCGATTCCAAGGCAATGAAGGATCGTGGCTTGCAGATCATGCACATGCACTGGGTTTTCAACAATATTGAACGAAAAATCATCGGTAGTGCCGTACGTGAGGCCAGTTTTGATGCCCCCGCCCGCCAGCCACAGAGAAAACGTTTTGCCGTGGTGATCCCGCCCGTAATCATCCGCCGTGAGTTTACCCTGACTGTAAACGGTGCGGCCAAATTCTCCGCCCCAAATCACCAACGTGTCTTTAAGCAGGCCGCGCTGCTTTAAGTCGGTTATCAAGCCGGCAGAGCCTTGATCGACGTCTTGAGAAAGGACCTTAATCTTCTCCGGCAAGTTGCCGTGATGATCCCAGCCGCGGTGGTACAGTTGAATAAAGCGCACACCACGTTCCGCCATGCGCCGAGCTAGCAGGCAGTTGGCGGCATACGAGCCCGGTTGGCGCGCCGATTCACCGTAAAGCTTGAACGTCGATTCCGGTTCTTTGGAGAGGTCCATCAGTTCCGGCATGGAAGCCTGCATGCGATAGGCCATTTCATACTGGGTCATGCGCGCGGCGATTTCCGGATCCTGGACTTGTTTCAGCCGCACGGCATTGAGTGCGTTTAATGTATCAAGCCAGTCGCGGCGCCCGGCTCGATCGAGTCCGGGTGGATCTTTCAAATAGAGCACCGGCTCCGCGCCGCCGCGCAGTTTGACACCTTGATAGCGGCTGGGCAGAAAGCCACTCCCCCAGAGGCGCGAAAGCAATCCTTGATCGGCCATGCCGTTGCTCGGCGTGGAAATCAGCACCACGAAGGACGGTAAATTCTCATTCTCCGACCCCAAACCGTAATCGACCCACGAGCCCATGCAAGGGCGGCCCGGCTGTTGACTGCCGGTCTGCAGAAACGTTATTGCCGGATCATGATTGATCGCCTCAGTGTTCATCGTCCGGATCACGCAAATGTCATCCGCAATCTTTTGTGTGTACGGCAGCAGGTCGCCAATGTTGCCGCCGCTTTCCCCACACCTGCGGAACCTGTATTTGCTGGGTGCAATCGGCAAACGCGCCTGTCCGCTCACCATGCCGGTTATGCGTTGGCCCATCCGCACTGAATCCGGCAAGTCCTGATCGAAGTGCTCCTTCAACCCCGGTTTTTCATCAAACAATTCCAACTGCGAAGGGCCGCCTGATTGGAAAAGATAAATGACGCGCTTGGCGCGGGCGGGGAAGTGTAATCCCAGAGAGCCGCGGGAGTTTGCGGTCGCGCCTTGGAGAACACCGCCGAGCAAGTGCCCCAGGGCGAGTGACCCGAGGCCAAGAGTCGAACGTGCGAGAAAATTTCGACGTGTAAGCAGGAGCGGATCGTTCATAGCTCAATTGCGAGTGATTGTCTCGTCGAGATTCAAAATGAGACTGGCGACGTTGGCGTAGGCCGCTAATTCAACCGGATCGATCTTGGGATCCACTTTTGACGCACCCTCGGTCAGGAAGGCCTGTGCCGCGGCGGGATCTTTATGGTAAACCTCGAGTCGCCGGGCTAAGAAAGAATTGAGCGTTGAACGCTCGCTTGACTTGGGCTCGCGGGCGGTGGCCAGGTGAAAGGCAAACGTGAGCCGTTCCGTCGGGGTGGAGCCCCCCTCGTGCAGCATGCGTTCGGCTAGTTTGCGAGCGGCTTCCAACTGGATGGTATCATTCATCGTCGCGAGCGCCTGCAACGGGGTATTCGTCTTTGGCCGACGGGCGGTGCAGACTTCCCGATCGGGCACATCGAATGTGCTTAAAGTCGGATGCGGCACCGTTCGTTTCCAGAACGTATAAAGACTGCGGCGATAAAGACCATCGCCGGTCGACTCGGTATAACTCGTGCCGGGATAGTCAGCCGCGACGACGATTCCTTTGTAAAGGTTCGTCGGTTGATATGGAAAAACCGGCGGCCCGCCGATCTCATCATGCAACAAACCGCTGAGCATTAGCGCCTGGTCCCGCAACATCTCCCCCGTTAAACGCTGGCGCGGCCCGTGTGCCAGGAGCCGATTTTCCGGGTCGCGTTCGTTGAGTTCGGGACTTGAGCGCGAGTCCTGCCGGTAAGTGGCGGACGTGACCATCAGGCGCAAGAGACGCTTCACGTCCCATCCGCTTTCGACGAAATCCATCGCGAGCCAATCGAGCAATTCGGGATGGCTCGGCACCTCACCTTGGTAGCCGAAGTTTTCCGATGTCTTCACAATGCCGGTGCCGAAAAGGCTCTGCCAAAATCGATTTACAATCACTCGGGCGACCAACGGATTCGCTGGATCGGTCAGCCACTGCGCCAGCCCGAGTCGATTGCGCGGCTCTGATTTGGTGAACGGCAGCACAAATTCGGGCACGTCAGGTTCCACGGCGTCGCGTGGCGCATCGTATTGTCCTCGGAATAGCACGAAGGTTTGGCGGCCTTGCGGCAACTCGCGCATGATCATCGTGCTGGGACTGTCGCGTTCGAGCCCTAGCAAAGCCGATCGCGCCTCCCAATATGCATTCAACGCTGCCGCAAATTCAGGCTGGTTCTTTGCCAGCCAGGCCCGGCGCAGGTTGTCCACCTGCGCCGAATACCGCTCCGCCGGCGGCGTCTGCGTCGCTAATAAAAACGCTGCCTTCTGCGAACGATCCACCAATTCTTCCAGCGGCGAAGGATTTGCCGCAAAGCTCACGCCTGCCAACGCGCCCATAAATTTCCCGGCCTCCTTCTCAGTTGAACCTCCGAGTTGCGCTGGAGTCGTCAGACCAACCGAGCCGGTGAGATCATCATGAATCACCTCGCGAAAACATTCCTCGCCATTTAACAGGATGCGCAATCCTTTGGCGGCGGTGGATCCATCAAATCTTACAACCAAATGCTGCCATTCTCCCGCCGGAAGGTGTTCCCGAGTACGCACTTGAATTGAGTAACCTGGCCAACGGTGAATGACGCGCACGTCAATGGCGCCGGCTTCAGTCAGTCGAACTTGAATTCCCTCGGCATAATTGTCCGCCGAGGGCGGAATTCCGAAGTTGCCTGTTGAAAAGATGGTTGCTTCGGCGAGGTGATCAGCACGGAGCCAGGTGGAAAAGGACCATCCTTTTGCTGGATCTACTTTAGGGAGCCCTTCGGTTCGCAAATCGCTTTGCCCGTCAAAGAGCAGCGCAGTTTCGCCCAATGGACCGCGGGCAGTGTCAACTTTACCTGTGACTTGAAACGGTTTGCCTCCGGCCAGATTGCTCATTGTCGTCGTTGAAGTCGAGCTTGGGAAGCTAACATCCAGTGCAATGAGCTGATTGGTGGTTATCGGGGAAACTACGAGAGCGTCTGATGGAGACTGTTCAAGGTCGATCCGCGCCCAATCCTGAGTCCGGAACAAACTCTGCATGCGCTGTTCGGCTGCAGTCATCACGTTCCGTTGGCGCTCCATTTCCTGCTGCTGCTGTCTCGTCGGCGCACCCATGATGGGCGCCGCATTGGCAAAGCGACCGTCCTCGCCGGTTTCATCGACATTATTAAAGAAGGCAAAGAAGCGGTAGAAATCTTTCTGGGTTATAGGATCGAATTTGTGGTCGTGACACCGCGCGCATTCGATGGTTAAGCCGAGCCAGGCGATTGAGGTTGTGCGCACGCGATCGGCGACATACTCGATTCGATACTCTTCATCGATGATTCCCCCTTCGGAGTTAATGCCGTGATTGCGGTTGAACCCGGTCGCGATGAGTTGGTCGAGCGTCGGTTTGGGCAGCAAATCGCCGGCAAGTTGTTCGGTGATGAATTGGTTGTAAGGGAGATTGCGATTGAAGGCTTCGATGGTCCAATCCCGCCAGCGCCACATGCTGCGCATCACATCATTGTTAAAGCCGTGCGTGTCGGCATAGCGTGCGATATCCATCCAATCGGCAGCCATCCGTTCACCGAAATGCGGACTGCCGAGCAGTTCGTCGATGGCGGCAGAGACCGAATCTTTGGAGCGTGACCAGGCTTTCAATTGATCGGGCGTGGGCGGCAAGCCGTTGAGATCAAGGCTGAGGCGGCGAAGCAGGATTGAGCGGTCCGCCTCCGGGGTTGGCCGAAGTCCTTCCTGCTCGAGCCGCGCCAGCACAAAATTATCAATCGGGTTACGCGGCCAGCGCTTATTCTTCACCGTGGGGAGGGCAGGGCGGCGCGGTGCGATGAAGGACCAATGGTTCTGCCAGGTTGCCCCATCAGCGACCCACCTGGTAAACAAACTGATCTCTTGTGAGGTCAGCTTTTTGCCGCTTTTAGATGGCGGCATGATCTCATCCGGATCTTTCGAGCTAATCCGCTCAACGAGCTTACTTCTTGAAAGGTCCCCTGGGACGATCGCGCATTCGCCGTTGGGCAGAACCTTGATGGCGTCTTCTCTCAGGTCCAGGCGTAGTTTCGCTTTTCGTTTATTCTGGTCGGGACCATGACAAGGGTAGCAGTTCTCAGCCAGAATTGGCCGAATGTCGCGGTCGAACTCAGGCTTCAAGGTTTTTCCGCCAGGGTTGGCGCCCCAACTCGTGAAGCGCCAGCACAGGATAAGCGATGTTGCAAGTAAGAATCGGGAAACGGCAGAGATCGGTGCCGCCAATCGCCGGCTGAATTTCGAATGTTTCGGGTTCCGCATTGCAACTCAAAACGCTACGCGGAAGCAAAGTTCCACCGTAGGTTTTGCAAATTGTATCATACCAGCATCGCGGCAGCCATGCCCTTTTCAAGTTGTCACCAGGTTTTGATTGCGATCCCGTGCTGGTTTCCGAATGATTCGGTTGACGCTCAAACCTGGCAGCCATGCGTTACAAGCAAACCTAGTTTGGGCTACTTCAACTCCTTAAAGTGTACCTTAAACGTTTTGATTTCGAACCCTCGCAAGTCAAAGCGGATACTATTATTCGCCGGCCTGAGATTCGCTCCGGTATCTTCCATTAGATTGGCCTCGCTGACCGACATCAATTTTGGCTGGAACGAAATTGTCGCCCCGCTGGTTGCCTTGCCGCTTGCTTCATACACACGGACCACCGTTGAGCCATCTTTCGCCAGTTTCAGCGCACTCAGAATTACGTTGGGCGGAGATGCCTCCAGCAAGCCCCAATGTCCAGGCAATGTTCCTGGATGCGGCGCGCTCTTGCGCACGACCAATGGATTATTGAACTCCAAGCCTGCGCGGTGAGCCCCGGCAGCGTTCCAATCGCCTGTATGAGGAACTAACGCATAGCGCAATGTCAGCCTTTTCCCTAATTCAAGTCCGGAATCGCTGCCTTGACCTTCGAACCCCCCGCCAATCCCGTAGGATTGGATACGAGACGACCGCATCAAGGAGACCATCATTGTTCCGTCGGCGATGTTGTTCCCGGGCATCGCATGGTTTATCAGAGTCATGCCATGGTGATCATCGCTGTAATCGATCCAGTTTTGGGCGGGGTATTCCTGAGCCATCGGTCGCTCGATCGCTCCGAAAGGGATCTCTTGAACATTGCGGCCGTTTCGAATCGAGGTCGGCACAAGCAAGCGATAGCGCACAAACTTGTCGTTATTGAGTATCTCAGTTTGGAAGTCGATCCGCGGAACGCCTTGGTAAATGCGCACAGTGGTTGCAAGCCAATTCGATCCAAGCGCGTGCCGGCTGTGAACTTCGGAGAAGACGGCACCGCGTGTAACGACCCCGTTGGTAGCGGGTTCTTCGTTGCTGAAATGCGCCTGGGCGGTTTTCGGCACATTCAGAGGTCTGGTCATAATTAAGTTCTGCGCCCCATCGAGGTTGTGGTATAGCTCCCAGAAGTCGCCATTGTCCACCTCTGATGCCACAATGTTGCCAGCACCGCCAAGCGCTTCCCATTGGTCGTCTTTCAAACGCAGGCTGTTCAGCGCACCGGTCATCGGGTCCACGCCGATCGTGTAAAATTCATTCTCCAGCACAGTCGCTTCCTTGGTTTCATTAATGGTTGGTTTGTGTTGTTCGTCGGATTTACGCGGAATGAAATGATAAACCGAATACCCAAGAGGAGGAACGTCTCGCGCAACAAAGCAGAACTTGATCCGACGCAATCCGCCATCTTCATAGTTTTCGGCGTCTAGCCACTGACAGGGAACAGGCTTGTGGTTGCCATCGATCAGAGCGAAATCGTCAATGCCAGCTTGGGCCAGACCGATATCGCCCTGGGCGACATCTGTTCGCACCCAGCCAAGCGTATTGAATACCACAATTGGAACCCCATCACCCCGGGTATCGATATGCTTTAATATGTCCCCGAGCCGGGTTTCGACCATTTCGTCCCCCAGGCGTTTGGTAAAATCGTAGCTGCGCAGCGTATCCTCATAAACGTGATCCGTCATGACGCCGGAAGTCAGGTCATGCGTGACGTTGAACAACGCCGGTTCCCAGGCGCGCCAAATCATCTGCTCGTCTACTCGCGCGCCCATCCATGTTGCCAGTACACCGAATTTCTCCGCCGTCGTCAGCAGAGTTTCGGTTTCGCGCATGCGTTGCTTCAGTTCGATGCGGCTGCTGTATATCCCTTGGAATAGCGGGTTGCGCTCGCCGGTAATGACAGGCAAGTCCGAGCGCTTCGCCACCATCGCCTCGAAATCGCTCGGCACCCCGATGCGTAATGTGAACGGCAGGTCGCGCTGCGAGTTGAGTTGTTCGACCAGGGCAGGCACATAGAGCTCAGGTTCTGAAACATCGACGCCGGCCAAACCGACCCGATCGCGCGTCCGGGAAAACGGCGCGAGGGCGTCCCAGCGCTCTTTTATAAATTTCGTAAAACCCGCCAAATCTTTGGGCGGGCCATAGAGATGACCATAAAAGAAGGGCAGCCAGAATGAGGGAATTTGCGTGCCGTCCAGGCCCTGCCACAGAAACTCCGAGGGCATCTTGCTGCGATCTTCCACCCCGCGAGAGAACCAGAAGGAATGATAACCCGCTAAACGCAGCAGTTGCGGCATCTGCGCGTGATGCCCGAACGTGTCGAGCAGCCAGCCAACCGTCACCTCGGTTTTCAGCGCCTCGCGGCAATAACCTTTAGCGTACAGGATCTGCCGAATGAATGACTCGCCGCTCGGCATATTATCGTCAGGCATGACATTCAACCCGCCGACGATCTCCAGGCGGCCTTCGGCGACGAATTTTCGAAACGCATCGGCTTCCTCCGGGTAACGCTCGAGGAATGCCCTGAAGTATTCGACTTGATCCAGCACAAAACGATAGTTCGGATGTTCCTTCAACAACCGAATTGCCGTTAAAATATTCGGCAACCCCATCTCGAGATATTCTTCGCGCGTCTTGAAGACGGCGCCTTCCCAATGCGTGTGGGGGATTAACCAGAAAGTTGGCGTTTCGGGTTTTTTATCCGAATTCTCTCCGTTGACCGTCAATGAGCTGAGCGCAAAGACCAACGGAAGCAAAGAAATCGGTCGTAAACATCGCAAACGTCGTTTGACTCTCATGATCGCCCTTTCCCTTAACCGCGTAAGTTCGATTAGTTTTGATGTGTGCAGGTGCTAATGCGAGGTAGTAAAGCAGGTCTGGAATCTCTTGGAAAGGTCGGCCTGCATTGCGGGCCGACATAATGCGCCCGCTGCGTCAGGGTCTCCCCGGTAGCCCAGGCTTCGGGCGTAGCCACAAAGCTGAGTTACTCCTCGGCCTTACCCAATGAAAGAATGACGCTCGACGGGTTACTTGTTTGAATTTTGCGGCTTGTTCCGGGCCGCTTCAGCAAGGTGGGCCCGCTTGTTGATGGCCGGATGATTTAGGGCGATGGCGAGTTCAGTTGCGTTCAGGTGCAGCAGGTCGATAGGTTGACTCAGATCGATTACCTTCGTTTGCCCTGAACCATTCCCAACAGTGACGGCGTTTTCGGGACCGGCTTCTAAAGACCGCTCCCCGCCATCCGGTGTCTTCAATTTAAAGACCAATTGCGGCGGTATTAGCCGCGCGGTAATCCCCTTGCGCAGCACACTGCATCGGTGCGGGTCTTGCAGTAACTCGATGCTCTCTTCGTTCAGATGCTGCTTCTTATTCTCCGCGATACCATTGGGACTGGCAGGAAACTGAATATCAAAGCCGGTAGGAGATGCCGGATTCGAGAACACCGCGATATCCCAGGGGACTTCAGGTTGCTCCGCCTCGATATACGCCTCGTTAAGACGCCTTTCTAAAGCCGCTGCACCATCGGTCCCTGGATCGAGGCGAAACAATTCACCATCTAATTCAACCCAATCGTGAAACGCGCCTACCTTTAAGTTCTGCGGCTTACGCATCAATCCTTGTTCGATGAGCGCGTTGAAGCCTTGCAGATTCAAAGCCACTGCTTTGACCGTTTCGCTCCCTTCCACAAACCGAAGTCGCGGTTTTCCTGTGTTATCCATTTCCACTCTGAACTGAAATCCTTCTTCCGGCGGTCTGCTGGACGCGTCTTGTGGCTGCGGCTGCGGCTTGAGCACTGTTGATTCCAATGTCTGCCGCTCCAAGGCGAGCCACTCGTTGAGGACTTTTTCCAACTTGGCGCAACCTTCAGGATCCCATGGCGTGACCGTCTCGCCGGCAACCTTCAGATGATCGAACGTTATCTCTAAACCGGGTGGCGTGCCGGGGAGGATGCCGCGAACTCGCCATTTAAACAGATCGAGTTGGCTCCAGTTCTTCAACGGCAACAATTGAATCGTTTCGTTGCCTAACGTCATTGTAAACACCTCGGCCACTACTCCCAAAGCTTCGCCTTCGCGCGGCACAACCGTTTTGCCGATCCGAATCTCCGGCTCTTTCTTTTGGCCTGCAGCATCGTCGATATCCGAGGCACTTCTTCTCAAACTTCCGTGTACATTCATAATACTCGGCAAGAAGCTCGCGCTTCCTGGTAAACCTCCCCTTTTAAACTGAAAGGCAATCCAGTGGGTAACCTCAATGGGGTTAACCCCCTAAATTGAGATAGGTAGGCCCAATACCCGGTCAGCCCTGTTTGTGCCTGGGCACTTTTCGGCCTTCAGATTTCCGCCTTTTTAAATCCCTCGCTCGTCGACAATCGCGTTGCGCTCTCCAAGCACGAGCACACGCGGTTTCCAGAGTTTGGCTTCGCCAACCTCGATTTCCGTGAAGCTCATAATCGTTAGCCGCTCTCCAGGTTTGCCCAAGTGCGCGGCGGCGCCATTCAAGACGATTTGGCCGGAACCCCCTTCGCCTGGAATGGCATAAGTCTCAAACCGAGTGGCGTTGGCCAGGTTGCTGCAAAGGATTCGCTCGTAAGGGAGCAACCCGCATTTGTCCATCAATTGGCGGTCAATCGTCAGGCTGCCTTCATAATCGACATTGGCTCCAGTAATTTGTGCGCGGTGGATTTTTGATTTTAACACGTGGACCAACATATTCACTTAGAGATATTAAATATAGATGAGACTGCCCGGGAGAGCCAAACTCGGTTGACAAGTGACTGAGCCAATTAAGGCCTGGATGCTGCCGCCTGAACTTTTACCGCCGGCGGCACGGGCGAGAAGACCTTTAGCGTCAGGCCGTCCGCCGTCGCACTGCCGCCGTAAACGGTGAAGTAGAAGTATTTCGACACCTTTTCAAACCGAGGGAGCAGGGAGAAATCCAGCCATTCTTTGAGATCCTTAGCGGCCGGCACCAGGGCACCCGCCGTCCCTGTCGCGTTGGTAAGCGCCCCTGAATCCTTCCTCAACAGCTCGAACCAGTTGCGTATCGTTTCAGCCTGGTTCTCATAGCCAAACAGGCTCGAACCCGGTCCTAACACCTTCTGGGCGGCATCATTCAAACCGGTAGCCTCTTTCAACGCTTTTCCCTGGGTTTCACTGGTCCGGAGATATTCCTCGAGTGTCGCGACATCGGTTGACAGGGCGACGTAGCCACCGCTCGCGGCGAACGACAGCGTCTTGGGCATTCCCGCAGCAGCTGGTATGGGCAAACCAATCGAACGCAACGGCACAGAAAAAACTTTGCGTCCGAGGAAATCCCGTTCTTCGGGGGTAATTCCGGCCTGCTGGGTCATAAATCCGAGCAGACTCTTCAACGCGATCGCGAAGCGCTCTGAATTCGGCGACCCAATTAACAGAATCGATGGGGGCGACTTTAGTTGCGCCACAGTCTCGCCGCGCGGCGCTTTCTGATAGCTGATGATGTCGTCGCCCAGATTCCCAATTAAGGTCTTCCGAATATCGAACCCGGAATCTTTCTCTTTGGCGGCGGTATTGGCTGTATCAATCAGGAAGTTAATGCCATTGAGCATTTGAGGCGATATGTCGCTTACCATTTTCTCTAAAGCCGCCCAGGCTTTTTGACCATCCAATCTCCAACGCTGGAACTTAACAACTTCGGCCGGAACGAAGTTCGGCGGATTCGAATCTTTTGGCTCACCCGCTAATATTTTGAAAAGCCCCTGCCGACTCGATTCCGGCACTCCGGCAAACGCTTCGAGTTGCGAACCCTGTTCTGACGCGCGGGCACTGACGCAGAAGGTCTTTAGACCGGATAAACCCAGCGCGGCAACGACTTTTTCGGGATTGATGTCGAACGGATTTGGCGCATCAGACTTCTCTTTGGTTTCAGCCATTTTTCGGTTGAAAATAGCCATCAGCCCTTTGGCATTAATCCACGCATAAAACGTCGCGTCGCGAAATCGGGCCAGTTGGTCGGCCTGAAAAGCTGCCAATTCTCCAAGCGTCGGCACGCTTCCACCCATCAGACGACTGACTGTCGGTTCAACCGCTTTAATCGAGTCGCCCACAATCAGCAACGACTGCACCTGTCCAAACACCCATTCGGTTTTGTCCTGGTTCTTTGCTGGTTCTGTTTCACTCCCAGCCTCTGGGGCCGGAGAAGACGGCGGAAATAGTTTGCGGAGCGTCTTGGGAACGTCATTGCTGGAAAGACTCAAGACTGCAAATTCCGATTCGTGAATTTTTTCGGTCCGGACTGTTTTGCCCATTTCCACCCATTTTTTGCGGAAACCGGCGAGGGTTTGCTTTAGCTGATCGGCTTTATCCTTTGCATCAACCAGCAGCACCACACCGCCTTCCTCACTAGCCGGACTGCCCAATTGCCGTAAACCCAGCGTCGCTTGCCCCTGCGCTAAGTTTGCCAGGTCGTTGAGTTTGATCCCGAGATCGCGCTCAAGCGGCTTGACGACCTCTTCCGTCCATTTGGACATAAACTTCTCGGTGAACGGTTTCATCGCCGGATCATTCCAGAATTGGTTTTGGGGCGTCTTTTTGAAATCGGCGCGAAGCTTACCCAAATCGGGAGCCGTAACGATGATTAACGTATCATCCGGCAACAGCTTTTCAGGGGAGGGGATTGCTGCGTTCGCAAACCGCGTCAACGGAATCGAAAGAACTAAAGCTAAGATTAGGGCCCGAGCCCGGCGGAATCTTCTCATGTGTAAATCTGCTGTAATAAGATTTCCCGTGATATTTTGAGCGGGATCTCCTTCCCGATCATTTCGCCTGTGCGAGGCGCACTCAATAGCCCACTGCGCGGGAAAGTCAACAACCGATCTCCTTCATTCTTCGATGGTGGTCTTCTGTGTCCGGCTCGGCGGGGCCAGGTATCGATACGCGTTACCCGGGTTGTCATTCGAGTAAGCGAAGGCATCCCGATGATCAAGAAAGTACTTCAGCGCCTCCACCGGGATCGCAAAACCAAGCCCTTCCCCGAAGGTAATCTTCATGTTCGTAATCCCAACTACCTCGCCTCGCAAGTTGAATAAGGGGCCACCACTGTTGCCGGGATTAATTTGGGTAGTGGTCTGCAAATACAACTCCCCGGCCATCGGTCGCGTCTTCGTGCTCAGAATACCTTCCGTGACGGTGCGTTCCAGCCCCAACGGACTGCCGATCGCAAAAACACTTTCACCCACCGCGAGGGCATCCGCGCTGCCCAATAATACAAACTTGAATTTCGGCGCGCCTTTTTCCTCAATCTTCAGCAACGCCAGGTCCGCAAATTTGTTAATCGCAATGATTCGTACCTGCTTGTAGCTCTTGCGTTCCAGTTCGCCCCCGGCTTGATGATAAACTTCAACCGATATCTGCGTCTCGCCTTCAATCACGTGAAAATTCGTCATCAGAAAACCGTCTTCATTGATGATAAAACCCGAACCCAATCCGCTCGGTGTCCGCACCTGAACAACTGCTTCTCCCAGTTGATTAACCAAATCCCGGACCGAGCGCGCTGGCAACGGTCGGCCCGTCATGGAATAAAAACCCACAAGGCTTTCGGTGATCGCCGCCCCATCCGTTTTACTATCATTGTCGACAACTACCTTTTTGCTGACCACCGGCTTGGTGGAGGCTTCCGCACCTTCATCAGTTCGCGAAACCTTCACGATCTGGTTGCGAGGAATTACCAACACAGTGTAGCCAACATCGACTGCCACCTGGTCGTGCTTTTCTGCCAATACTTTCCCGACTATCGATGCCTTGTCCTTCAGTTGAATCGTATCAGCTTCGAGAATTGGGATGATGCCAGAGGCAAAAATAAACGGCAAAAAGCACTTTTTCAGCATGGCCTCAAAACTAGTCAAGCCGTGAAGGTTTGACAAGCATTAGCAAAATACAGTTGCTCCTTTTCCGACCTCTGCTATTGTTCAGGGCCCTTTTCCAGGGATAGGCGACATTTGGCCTGCCCCCGGAAAGGAACAAACGGCCTTAATCTCTGCGCCGATGGGCGTAGTGGCTATAACAACACTAAATTCAATCCCGTCTTCCGCGGGATGTTCGTGCCGATAAACCGGCTCGAATTGTTAACCAAAGGAAATCTGTGATTAGTATCGGAGTAAAGGAATTGCTGGATTCAGGAGTCCATTTCGGACACCAAACCAAACGATGGAACCCGAAGATGAAGCCGTTCATCTTTGATGCACGTAACGGCATTCATATCATCGACTTAAGCAAAACCTTAAGCCAGCTTGAGGCTGCCTGTAATTTCCTCGGCGACTGCGTGCGGAAAGGGGGCAAGGTGCTGTTCGTCGGCACCAAAAAACAGGCTCAACAGGCGGTTAAAGAAACCGCCAAGGAAAGCGGCCAATATTTTGTAACCGAGCGTTGGCTCGGCGGCACATTGACGAATTTTGCGACTATTAAGCGTTCAATCGCGCGCCTTAAGCAAATCGAGCGAATGGAGGCTGATGGAACCATCAATAACTATGTTAAGCAGGAACAGTCGGTAATACGCCGCGAGGCCGCCCGGCTGGTGAAGTTCTTTGATGGAATCCGCGCCATGGATCGGTTGCCGGGCGCTATGTTTGTCGTCGATATCAAGCGCGAGCATAACGCCGTCGCCGAGGCGCGCCGGCTCAAAATCCCGGTCGTGGCGATTGTTGACACTAACTGCGATCCCGACTTGGTGGATTTTCCAGTCGCCGGCAACGACGACGCCATCCGCTCGGTGCGTATGATTCTGGCGACTATAGGACAGGTCATTACTCAGGCGCAGGCCGAATACGAAGCGAAATACGCGCGCCGCAAGACACTCGAAGAAGTGCCACCGGCGCCGACCCCGGGTGCTGAAGCGACGCCGGTCACAGACGCCCCAGCTCCAGCGGCTGCCCCGGTTCAACCGCAGGCCTGATCTGCAGCCTGCGATAATTCTGAGCGCCTCATCAGGGCACTTTTACTCTTAACCTTTTAACCAGACTAAAATCATGGCTGAAATTACTGCTGCTGCTGTTGCCAAGCTCCGGGAAATGACCAACGCCGGAATGATGGATTGCAAAAAAGCGCTGACTGAGGCCGGCGGCGATCTCAACAAGGCGGTCGATATTCTGCGCAAGAAAGGCGCCGCCACAGCGACAACCAAAGGCACCCGCGAAGCGCGCGAAGGTGTCATTGCTCGATACCTTGCTCCTGGAAACCGGTTGGGCGTGCTTGTCGAGGTCAATTGCCAAACGGACTTTGTCGCCCGCAATGACCTGTTTAAAGCGTTCGCCGACGACGCCGCAAAGCGACTTGCTACCGAGGCAAACCCCGATTTCGAGGCTGACCGCGTGGCTTTGGTCGCAAAAATTCGCGAAAATATCCAGATTCCTCGCCACGCCCGTATGGAAGTCGCTGGCAATGGAATGGTAGCCGCCTACATCCACACCGGCGCCAAAGTCGGTGTTCTGGCCGAAGTCGGTGCCGGTAAGGAAAGCACCGTCGCCACCGATGATTTCAAACAATTGGTCAAGGATATCACCCTCCAGATTGCCGCTGGCCATCCCCATGTGGTGTCACGCGACCAGGTCCCTGCCGACGTCGTTGCCAAGGAAAAGGAAATCGCCGCCGAGCAGGTCAAGAACAAGCCCCCGCAGGCAATTGCAAAGATTGTCGAAGGCAAGCTTGAGAAGTTCTACCAATCCTACTGCCTCGTCGACCAAGGCTTCGTCAAAAAGAATTCCGAGGTCTCTGTCAAGGAGCACGTCGGTTCGGTAGCTAAACAATTGGGTGACGAAATCACTATTCGTCGCTTCGTGCGCTTTCAGGTAGGCGAAACCACCTCGCCTGGCGAAAATGCGCAGCCCGTTGCGGCGTAGATTTCGCCCGATCAATCTCCATCACTGATACGGTTCGGTTTCAGGAAAAACTGGACCTAGCATGTAGCGCCTTGCCCGCTCCTCTCAACGGCGCTCTGCGCGTCGAAATCGTTCTTCCTAGGTAATTTGCGATTGCGTCCCAGGTAATTTTTTCCGGGCTTTGATTTGACGTTCAGGGGTTAGGCTGTTAATGCTTTCGCAGATTTGCCGCGCCTAACCGTCACAGCGCCATGAAAGAAGCCTTACACCCCAAGTATGGCCGCATCCTCTTGAAATTGAGTGGCGAAGCTTTGGGCGGAGAGTCGGGGGTAGGTATTTCGCCTGAAGCGGTTCAAGACATGGCTCGCCAGATTGGTGAAGTGCGAGAGTTGGGCGTCCAGGTCGTCGTAGTGGTTGGCGGAGGTAATATTTTTCGCGGCCTCAAGGGGAGCGAACGCGGCGTTGAGCGCGCTACGGGCGACTACATGGGAATGCTGGCGACCGTCATTAATGCGCTGGCACTGCAGGACGCTTTGGAAAAAATAGGCATCGCCACGCGCGTCCAGAGTGCCATCACGATGGCGCAAGTCGCCGAGCCCTTTATCCGACGACGTGCGGTCCGCCATCTGGAAAAGGGGCGAGTCGTTATTTTTGGCGGTGGCACCGGTAACCCCTATTTCTCGACTGACACCGCCGCTGCGTTGCGCGCCAATGAGATCGGAGCCGAGGTCATTCTGAAAGCCACAAAGGTGGACGGGATTTACGACTCCGACCCAAAAACCAATACGCGAGCCAAGCGCTACGCCGAAATCAAGTATCTTGATGCACTGCAAAAGCAGCTCAAAGTGATGGATTCAACCGCCTTCTCTCTTTGCATGGACAATAAGATGCCCATCATCGTCTTTGATCTGTTCCGCCCTCACAACCTTAAGCGGGTCGTTATGGGCGAGAAAGTCGGAACCTTGGTAACGGCTTAGTTTAGTTATTGGGAAGGCCAAGCTCCGCGAGGCCCCGACAAGGCCTCTAATAGGTTCTGCTCATGGGTGGATGAACCCGTGCCTGTTTCGTTGATTTTTGAGCGCGTAAGGACGATCAATAGATGAGATGATAGGAATGACCTTCGCCTCCCGAGAAGACGCTGGGAAAAGACTGGTTCAACTGTTGCAGTACCAGCAAGTGCGACCTGACCTGGTGCTGGGATTGCCCCGCGGCGGTGTTGTGGTTGCGGCTCAAGTGGCACATACCCTCGGTGTCCCTCTCGACGTACTCATCGTTCGCAAAATCGGGCATCCCTTGCACCGTGAATTTGCTGTCGGTGCGCTGGCAGAATGTGGGATCGTAATTCTGGATGAGGCAATCATCGGTAATAACCCAATCGTACGAGCCGAGTTGAACCAGGTTATCGAGGAGGAAAAGCACAGGCTGCAGCAATACCAGGCCAGATTTCATGAGGGGGGCCCTTCGAATCTGACGGGCAAATCCGTGCTTCTCGTCGACGATGGATTGGCCACCGGCGCCACCACCGAAGCGGCCGTTCTCTCCGCTCGCAAACAGGGCGCAACTAAAGTAACCGTCGCCGCTCCCGTTGCTTCCACCCATGCTATCGAGCGGCTCCAAAAGGTTGCTGACGATCTCATCGTTTTGTGGATCGATCCCGACTTCGATGCTGTCGGGCGCTATTACGACATCTTTTCTCAAACGACAGACGAGGAAGTCCTCGGTTTGCTTAAAGCAGCTTAGCGCTTGATGCCACCCGGCATCCGCTCGCGTATTGATCTTTTCAGCCGGTTTTCTCAGTTTAGGTTAGACGCGTGCCGGAATTACCCGAAGTTGAAGTCCTGGTTCGCCACTTGAAGCCGCTGCTTGTCGGCAAGACCATTCAAGGGGCGCGTGTGTTCCGCGAAAAAGTTCTTTTGCCAACTACGGCCGCTCAGTTCCGAGAAACGCTGCGTGGAGCCACCTTTTCTGACCTGATTCGCAGGGGTAAATATCTGGTCTTTGAGCTCGAATCCCTAAACAGAAAACGCTCGATTAAATTGTTGGGGCATCTCGGCATGACTGGCCGGATGTACTTGGCAAAGAAAACCGATGCTTTGCCCAAACACACGGCGGTACTGATCGATTTGGGTCAGGAAAATTTTGTGTTCGAAGATACGCGCTATTTCGGCCGATTGACTTTGAACCTCACGCCCCTCGACCGACTCGGACCCGAACCACTGCAGCGTGATTTTAGCTTGAACACCTTTTCGCAAGGACTCCGGCGTTCGGCTCAGCCGATAAAAGTCAAGCTGCTGGACCAAAGCCTCGTCGCCGGCATCGGTAACATCTATGCCAGCGAAGCTTTGTTTCGCGCAGGCATTGCACCCAGGCTCAGTGCCCGCCGGCTTAGGCTTGAACAAACACGCAAACTGCGCCTCGCGATTCGGGCTGTCCTGCGCCGCGCTATAAACTTGGGCAGCACCGTGCCCTTAAACCATGGCCCAGACAGAACCGACGGGCTTTTTTACTTCGGCCGTCCAGCAGACACTCCCGATTTCTATGAGGAGCGCTTGCAGATTTACGACCGCTTAGGTCATCCATGCCCAAACTGCGGAGCCAGTATCCGCCGCATTGTCCAGGCGGCTCGCAGCACCTTCTTTTGTCCGAAATGCCAGCGGAGCTGAGCGCCGCTGATGGTTTGCAACACTTCGTGACTGTCGTGTCAAAACCCGAATGCCGAAGAACCCAAACCGGAATTAAGCCCAAAAAACTCAAACGATTTGGCAACGAGGTCGCAACTGGTAACTCGATTTCGGCCCTCGGTTCCCTTCATTTTTTGACGGTTCCGAGAAACCGATTGACGCTGAGAAACGCCACCTGTACATTGCGCGTCCTTTGGGTTCCAGAGTAGCTCAATGGTAGAGCAGCCGGCTGTTAACCGGCGGGTTGCAGGTTCGAGCCCTGCCTCTGGAGCCAATTTTTAAGCGGTTGAAAGTCAATCGTCTTGGTCGAAAGGCAGGTGAGTTCGGAGGCTTGTGTCAGCGGTTTTGTCAGCAGGCTGTGCTACCTCCTGACAATTCCCACGTACACCAATCTGACCGAGCGACTGCTCGCTAACGGCAGAAGCCAAAAACTCCGTAGGCTGGATACGTTTATGAAGCCAGCTTACAGGATGTTCAGACGCAACGGCGTTTTCTACGCCCAGCTCAACGCCACTGGAAAGCAGGAGAGTCTCCACACCCAGAACAGTCAGGAGGCTCAAAAGCTGCTCGATGCGAAAAACGATGCGGAAAGCAATCGGCTCCTGAGCCTTGCGCTCGCGAGAGTCTACATCTCAGCGAGTGAACCGAAGCTGGCGACTCGAACATGGAGCGATGTAATGGACCACCTTTGTTCAAAGGGCAAG
>DATJGF010000151.1:0-92065 GCA_035495315.1 Candidatus Limnocylindrales bacterium | reverse complement strand
AAACGGCCGAATGCCCGGGCGGCTTCGTATGCCTGGGTTTCCGATTCGGCAGTGTCATACGTCCGCGCGCCTTCGATGAAAATGTACACACGCCAAAAATTTCCCAAGCCGTCCTGGTGCCACCAGCCTCCGTCCCGGGTGGTAATGAGGGTTAACCCGCGGCGACTGCAATCCGATTCAGCGGCGACTTTCCCGGCTAAATGGGCGGTGACGCGTTGAATATTTTCCATTAAGGCCGCTGGGTTCTTAAAGACCTTATGGTTGATGCGCTGCAGGATATAGTTTACGCGAGTCCCGCCCTGGTTAAATTCCGCGCGATAAGTATCGTTGATATGGCCGCTCCCATAGGGTGCGGCTGATAGGAACTCACCATGCAGGTTGAACGCGTTGGCGATTGCGTGAAGGTCGGGTAATGAACTCATGCCTTAACAGTACGCTGTGCTTCATCGTTTCATAAGCTGTCCGCTGGGTCAAACATCGTGGCTGCTTGCTTGAGCGCCACTTTCCTGCGTGACCGTCCGACCGTGCTGTGGCATTTTCTCCGGGTGACCACGACGGAAGCGATTCAATTGCTGGAGAAATTTCGGGCCGGCGGCATTGGCCGCGATAAAGTGCTTGAAGCATTCCAGACGGCTCCGGTGGCGGACTTGGGGTTTGCGCAGGTAGATACCCATCGGGCTTTGCGGCGGGGTTTTCCCGAAGTGATTTTCGGGCAGGGTAAGACGCCCGAACAGGTCGTTAAAATTGCGGCAAAATTAATTGAGGTTGAAAGGCGTGTACTCATCACGCGAGTTAGCGATGAACACGCGCAATTGCTGCGCAGGAAATTCAAAGACACTGTTCACCATCTTCAAGCGCGATGCGTCACCATCGACCGCAATCCGTTGCCAAAACGCGCCGGCACTATTGCTGTCGTGTGCGCCGGCACGAGCGATTTGCCGGTCGCCGAAGAGGCGGCAGTCACAGCGGATATTATGGGCAACCAGGTTGAACGTGTTTCCGATGTGGGAGTCGCGGGGGTGCATCGGCTGTTCGGTCGGCTCGAAACGATTCGCGCCGCCAATGTTGTTATTGTGGTCGCGGGCATGGAAGGCGCCTTACCCAGCGTCGTCGCGGGTCTGGTGTCCAAGCCTGTGATTGCCGTTCCCACCAGCGTCGGCTATGGCGCCAACTTCGGCGGTCTGGCAGCTCTTCTGGGCATGCTGAACAGTTGTGCCAGTGGCATGACCGTCGTCAACATCGACAACGGATTCGGTGCCGGTTACGCCGCCAGCCAGATTAACGCGCTTGCCGATAAACAATAAGGCGTTAAAAAGGTTAAAGCGTTAGAACGTTAAAAACAGGAAACGCGGCTCGAAGATAGAATGCGCACTCTTTATCTTGATCTTTTCAGCGGTATCAGCGGCGACATGTTCATTGGTGCATTGCTTGATCTCGGCCTGGATGCTCACCAACTCGAACACAAACTCTCTGAGCTCCATCTCGAAGGCTATCACCTGCACATCTCTCGCGCGCAAAAAAGCAGCATTGCCGGGACAAAATTCGACGTGCATCTCAATGACGACCAGGCTCATCATCATCACGAACCGGTGACGCATTCTCACGAGCATGGCCATTCGCATAGTCACGCCCACGGACATTCTCACGACCATTCTCATGGCCATGTCCATACACACAGCCATGGTGCAAGGCATGATCATAGCCACGAACACAGCCGCACGTTTGCGGAGATCAGACAGCTCATCAACCAGAGTTCTTTGTCGGCTTGGGTAAAAGAAAAGTCGACCGCTGTTTTTCAACGTATCGCGGTCGCGGAAGGGAAAATTCACGGATTGCCCGCTGAGCAGGTGCATTTTCACGAGGTAGGCGCCGTCGATTCAATTGTCGACATTGTCGGGGCTTGCATTGGTCTGGAGCTGTTGGGCAAGCCGCGCCTCCAGGCCAGTGATGTTGTAGATGGTAATGGTTGGGTCGATTGCGCGCACGGACGTTTCCCGATTCCCGCCCCGGCAACCCTCGCCATCCTTGGCGCTCGCGGCATCCCGCTTTCGCAATGCAACGAACCGCACGAGTTGGTCACACCGACAGGCGCGGCGCTCTTGGCTGAGTTGGTGGAGAGCTTCGGTCCCATGCAGGAGCTCGTGGCCGAAAAAATCGGCTTTGGGTTAGGCACTCGGGACAACAAGACACGTCCGAACGTCCTGCGGGCAATTCTTGGTGAAAGCCAGCAGGTACAATCGGCGAACGATTGGCAAACCGATACTATCGCTGTACTGGAAACTAACCTGGACGACATCAATTCGGAAATCCTGGGGCAGTTCATCGAGACGGCCCTTGCCGCAGGCGCGCTCGACGCGTTCCATACCCCAATTCAGATGAAGAAGAACCGCCCTGGCGTGTTGCTCTCGGTGTTATGTAACAGCTCGGATGCGGACAATTTGACTGAACTCATTTTGCGCGAGACCAGCAGCTTTGGCGTTCGGCGTATCTACGCTGAACGCCGCAAACTCAAGCGCGAATTCCAGACGGTCCAAACGCCTTACGGTGAGGTTACCGTTAAGATAGGCCAGCTCAACGGCCGGGTAATCCAAGTCGCACCGGAATTCGAATCCTGTAAGAAAGTCGCTTCCGAAAAAAGCGTTTCGCTCAAAGAGGTTTACCAGGCTGCATTGAAAGCAAGCCGGATTTGATTGTGGACCCAGAACTGCTCAAACTGCTCTGCTGTCCAGAGACGCATCAGGACCTGCGGCTAGGCGATCCCGAGTTGGTGGAGAAGCTGAACGAGCAGGTTCATCTCGGCGTGCTCCGAAACCGGTCCGGCAGGCAGGTCGAACGCAAATTGGATGGCGCCCTGATCCGCGCGGATGGAAAGTTCCTTTATCCCATTTGCGAAAATATTCCGGTGATGCTCGCGGACGAAGCAATCCCGCTGGACCCACAGTTCCAAAGCCGAGACTCGAAAACCTAAACGACCTTAAGCTGGCCAGTACCGTTGCCTTTGGAATGGATCGAGAGTATCCGCTTACCTCTTTCAATGTTGATTCTGTTGGGGCTCAGTGCACGACGATTTTGTATACTATAATTTTCAATGAACGGGAGATCCTCCCACAGGGAAATTAGGTTATTTCGAACTCCAGGCTCGCTTGACACCGTGAGATCCATTGGTATGCTCTCGGGTTCCGTTTCCGGAGTGTTTCCTGACACAGCGTCACATGGACACCACTTCACGGGTTAAAGACGAATCGATTTATGAAGCGACAATATCAACCTTCAAAGATCCGGCGCAAACGCCAGCACGGCTTTTTGAATCGCAACTCCAGCAAGAGTGGCCGTGCGATCCTGCGCAACCGCCGCCGTGTGGGACGTAAGCGGCTGACTCCGGTCTAACCTCTTCTCATGGATGGCGAAAGGGCAAAGCGCCTGCGGTTCGGGCGCGCAGCTCGTATAAAGCAGGGACGGGATTTCGCGCGTATTCGCCAGCAGGGTGAACGAATCACGACCGGCTGCCTCATTGCCAATTGGCAAGTTTTGCCAACGGGCGCGTCTTCCCGTCTTGGGGTAATCACCGCCGGCCGGATTGGTAATGCCGTCGTTCGCACTCGTGCGCGCCGCTTATTGCGCGAAAGTTTCCGCCTGCACCAGCACGATCTATCCCGGCCGGTGGATCTGGTATTGGTGGCCCGCCCCTCGATTGTTGGCAAGGGGCTGGACTCGGTGGAGAGAGACTTTTTGACAACCCTCCGCAAAGCCGGATTGTTGGAATAGTGGAGTCGATGTGAACACAGCTCAACGAGCCTTGATTCTTTGCGTTCAGGCATATCGCCTGGTGATTTCGCCCGCCAAGCTGTTTGTATTCGGCTCGTTGGCTCAGTGCCGCTTTACTCCCAGTTGCTCGACTTTTGCGCTCGAGGCGATTTCCCGCCATGGCGCATTGCGCGGTAGTTGGCTCGCACTCAAGCGCATCGCTCGCTGCCATCCCTGGGGTGGCTGTGGGCACGACCCGGTGCCGGAGAAAAGGTCCAAAGTCCAAGGTCCGAAGTCCAAAGTTCTTTCTGGTCTGGCTGCCGGCGCTTCCGTTGATTAGTTCCGCATGGACCGCAAATCTGTCATCATCCTGATTGTTTGTTTCCTGCTGCTGTTCAGCTGGCCGCTGTTGGTCAATAAAATTTACCCGCCCAAACCGTTGCCGCCTGGTTATACCAATGCGCCAGTCGCATCCCTGAACACCAACAACGCCACCAACGCGCAGGCGCCCCCGGTGCTGGAAGCAACGTCGGCGCCGAGAGCCACGATCAACACTAGCGTCCCTGAACAGTTACTCGAGGTTACTAACGCTGACGCGCACTACACGTTCAGTTCTTATCAGGGCGGACTCAAACTCGTCGAGTTGCTGAAATATCCGGAAAGCGTTTCCAGTCGCCGCGAGCAGCGTTCTCATACAAACCGGGTCGCGACGCTGAATAATTTTACCCCCGATCCAACCCTGGCGATTTTGGACGGGGAAGCCATGCAGGGTGACGGGGTGTTTAACCTGACCCGCACTGCCAATGGAGTCAGGGCTGAGAAAACGCTGACAAACGGATTGACCATTATCAAAGAATTCGAGCTCAGCACCAACTATCTCGTACTGGCGGCTTTTCGGTTGGAAAACCGCACGGACAAAACTCTAGCTTTGCCGGCTCAGGAATGGGTAGTGGGGACCGCCACACCTATGAATGCGCAAGACAATGGCGCTACCGAAGGGTTGATGTGGTACAACGGCACAAAGGCCCAGGATATTGTCGGCGCCAGTTATTTTTCTTCTCGCGGGTTTGCTTGCACGCCCCGAGTGCCTCCGCAGGATTACCGCGGCGGGGAAAGCAATGTTGCGTGGGCCGCCGTGCATAACCAATTCTTTTCCTTGGCGGTGATGCCTCAGCAGCCCGCTGTCCAGGTGGTGTTGCGCCGTGCCCCTCTGCCGCGTCCATCAGAAGAGGAAGCGCGCAACGACACGCGGATCGTAAAAGAGCCAATGGGTTACGAGGCGGCGCTGGTCTATCCGGCGATTACATTGGCTTCCCACGAAAACCTGCAGCGGCAGTTCGCCATCTTTGCCGGTCCTAAAGAGTACCAGACGCTGGCGAGTATCTCAGCCTCGTTCAATAACAACATCGACGCCATCATGGGCTTTGGTGGTTTCTTCGGGTTCTTCTCCAAAGGTTTGTTGCTGGGAATGAACGCGCTGCATAATTCGATGCGACTTCCTTACGGTTGGGCCATCGTTGTCATCACGATTATCATCAAGGTTGTTTTCTGGCCATTGACACAAGCCAGCACGCGCTCCGCCAAGCGGATGCAGGCGCTGCAACCTCAAATCAAGGCCCTTCAGGAAAAATACAAGGATGACCCTGTCAAGGCTCAGCGCAAGATGATGGAGTTCTGGAAAGAGCATAAGATCAATCCCATGAGTGGGTGTCTGCCGACCCTGATCCAAATGCCGGTCTTCATCGGATTTTTCTATATGATCCGCAGCGCGATTGAACTGCGTGGTGCCCCTTTTCTTTGGGTCAAAGACTTGTCACGACCAGATACCGTGTTCCTGATTCCCGGCCTGAATTTTCCTTTCAATCTCCTGCCGCTGATCATGGGCGTTACGATGCTCTACCAGGCCCGTTTAACGCCCCCGTCACCCGGGATGGATCCGGCTCAGGCCAAGATCATGCGTTACATGCCGCTCATGTTTATGGTTTTCCTCTACAACTTCTCGGCCGGTTTGACCCTTTATTGGACCGTTCAGAACATCCTCAGCATCGTCCAAACGAAGTTGATTCGGACCGTCCCTGAAACCCAGCCTGCTCCGCAAGCTCCAGTGTTGACGCGGCCCCAAAAAAGGAGGAAATAGGAGCAGTCTGATAGCCTGAATCCCGATTTTGACGTTTAACCGTTAAACCGACTATGCCTGACAACCCCAAAACTGTGCTCGAAAAAATCCTCGAACTGCTTGGTTTCAGTACCACGGTTGAGGAGCATCACATGGAGGACGGCATTCTTCTTGATGTCAAGACTGAGGATTCTGGGCGACTCATTGGACGCCAGGGCCAGACCTTGTCCGACCTGCAATACATTACTAACCGGTTGCTATTCCAGATCGATCCTTCCGCTCCAAAAGTCATGGTGGATGTCGGCGGCTACAGGGCTCAGGCTCGCGAGGCACTGATCAAAAAAGCGAAGGAAGCCGCGGAAAAAGTTCGGCGCTGGGGCGATGTCGTTGAACTTGAACCGCTCAATGCATTTGATCGGCGCATCATTCATCAGGCCCTCAAGGACGATCCCACCATCGAGACTCATAGTGTCGAGGTCGAAGGAACGGATAAGAAGGCGATTTTGTTGCGCCCTAAGCACTGACGGCTCAGTCTTCGACCCGGGGCTAGTACCGGCGGGGTCTCAAATCTCAGAATTCGGAAGGCAGTTCCTCGAGGCCCCAAAATCGCCCTCAAAACGATAGGAGATGTTTGCCTCGCGGAGCTCCGACTTCCACAGGTTTGGGTAACGCCCTCCAGGATCTTGCCATTCCGAAGACGGCGGGACGCCATCCTTTACTGTCAGGCAAGATGCCTGATGGTACCTAGGTTTCACACCCCACTGACGCGAGCTGGCCGGCCTGCTACTCTCAGCCTGCGGAGTTATGATTTCTTTTATTCAGTTGCCCTATCGGAAACCGGCATCGACGCAGCCGCCTCAGGCACTGAAACCCTGGGTGCTGGCGTTAATTCTGGGATTGATTCTTTGCCTGCAGATTGGATTGGTTTTGTGGGTTTTCCTGCGGCAACTCGCAGTTTAAGCAGGCAGCAGACCGCCCTGGTTTGAGCCAGCCGAGATTCTGTGAATCCGGGCGGGTTGGACTTCGTCTATCTAATCAGAAAATTCAGCTTGTCGAATGAGGTGGGCAGTTTATCTTATTGACTCTAAGCTTTTTCGGCGCTTGGGGCGCTCTAGTGAAAGCTTTCTGTCGCCGAATGCTCAATCTTAGTTTAACGGGTTTCGCTCGCTTCAAGGCCCTTTTAGTGGCGTTTCTGGGGAGTGGCTTGCTATCCATTGCCGCAGCGCCATCTGTCGATTCCAAAAGCAATTCCCCAATCGTTTTTAACCGGGACATACGCCCTGTCCTTACGGATAACTGTTTTGCCTGCCACGGATTCGACGCCAATAAACGGAAAGCCGACCTGCGACTGGACAATGCGGAGGGCGCCACCGCAGTTCACAAGGGGCACCAGGCGATCAAACCTCATAATCTTGCCGAAAGCGAGTTGTGGCGCCGAATTACTGCGACGGACCCCAAAGTCCATATGCCGCCGGCGGAATCGGGAAAAAAGCTCAAGCCAGAACAAATTGCTTTGTTGCGGAAGTGGATTGAAACCGGGGCCGTTTACCAAAAACATTGGGCGTTCGAACCGCCGGTTCGTCCAGAACCACCGCCGGTGACCAATACCGCGTGGCCGCGGAATGATATCGACCGATTCATTCTGGGCACCCTTCAGGAAAAGCAATTGCAACCTTCGGCGCCAGCGTCGAAGGAAACCCTTATTCGCCGCGTAACTCTCGACCTGACAGGTCTTCCCCCGAGCCTGACGGAGGTGGACGCTTTTGTGGCTGACCAACGCCCCGATGCTTACGAGCAACTCGTCGAGCGACTCCTCCAATCTCCGCGCTACGGCGAACATATGGCAAGGTACTGGCTCGATGTTGCCCGCTATGGAGATACCCATGGACTCCATTTGGATAATGAACGTTCGCTCTGGTCCTATCGTGATTGGGTGGTTGATTCCTTCAACCAAAACATGCCATTCGATCAATTCACCATCTGGCAACTTGCGGGTGACCTTTTACCAAAACCCAGCAGAGAACAATTGATCGCATCCGGCTTCAATCGTTGCAACGTTTCGACAAGTGAGGGCGGAGCTATCGATGAGGAATTCCAAGTGCGTTACGCGATTGACCGGGTGGAAACAACCTCGACGACCTGGATGGGCCTTACGATGGGGTGTGCCGTTTGTCATGACCACAAACTCGATCCCATTTCTCAGAAGGAGTTCTACCAGGTATTTTCCATCTTCAATAACATTTCGGAAAATGCGATGGACGGAAACGCGCTCCTGCCGCCTCCGATGCTGAAGCTGCCAACGTCCGAACAGGAGAAACAAGTCAGTGAACTGGACGGAGCGATAGCAGCTGCCAAAAAGAAAATCAGCGACGCCGTCGCCGCTGTGCAATACCTCGATCCCGCGACGGTTACTAACACGCTCAGACCCGAACCCAAGGAAATAGTCTGGGTTGAAGACGATTTCCCTTCCAAAGCCCACGTTCGAGTGAACGAGGGCAATGAGCCGAACCGTTGGGTGACGCGCTCAGAGGGCCAGGTCTTTAGTGGCGAGCGTGCGATTCAGCGTGTCGGCAAAGGTCTGCATCAAGTGTCGTTCGATGGTGTTGAGCAGCCCTTAATCGTGGGCGCTGACGCGAAATTTTATGCCTATGTTTACCTCGATCCGAAGGATCCGCCCAAGGCGATTATGCTGCAGGTGCACACCGACGAGTGGCGCAATCGGGCAAATTGGGGTGATGAAGACGCAATCGGCTACGGGGCTAAAGGCACCACGGAGAAAGTCCAGATGGGGTCCCTGCCCGAAACCGGCAAATGGATTCGACTCGAGGTCGAAGCCACCAAGCTGGGCCTGCCGATTGGCACCCGGATTTCCGGTATGGCTTTCACCCAATTCGACGGCACGGGATATTGGGACAAAGCTGGTCTCATCTCCGTCGATGATCCAGCTCAGAATCCCAACTTGTCTTTTATTGCGTGGGAAAAAGCCGAGCGTGATTTGGGCGACAAGTCGAATGCGCCTCAGCACATAAAGGAGCTGCTCAAAAAGGAGCCAGGCAAGCTCGAAGAAGGGGATCACAAGAAACTGCGTGAGTATTTCCTTGGCTATGTTTATGACGATGCCCAGCTGGCGCCGCTCCGAACGGAGTGGAAGTCGGCGAAAGAGAAACGAGACACCCTCGAGAAGGACATTCCTGCGACAATGATCTCGAAGGAATTGGAGAAGCCGCGCAAAACCTGGGTTCTTATCCGAGGCCAATACGACAAGCACGGCGAGGAAGTTGGGCCTGGTGTGCCTTCCATTTTGCCGCCGTTACAGGAAACAGAGGTGACGAACCGGCTTGCTTTTGCGCGGTGGCTTGTTGATCCCAAACACCCGCTTACCTCCAGAGTCATAGTTAACCGGTTCTGGCAGCAATTCTTTGGAACTGGCATCGTTAAGACTGCCGAAGATTTCGGCAATAAAGGGGAGTGGCCGTCGCACCCTGAACTTCTGGATTGGCTCGCTACCGAGTTCATGCGCAGCGGCTGGGATGTAAAACACATGCTGCGCCTGATTGTGACGTCGGCTACCTATCGGCAGGATTCGCGGGTCACGCCGAAGCTGTTCGAGGTCGACCCCGAAAATCGCCTGCTGGCCCGCGGGCCGCGCTTTCGTTTGGATGCTGAGGAGCTTCGCGATTATGCGCTGGAGGTGGCAGGTTTGCTGAATCTCAAAGCGGGCGGACGCGGCATGCGCCCCTATCAACCGTCGGGCATCTGGGAAGCCGTCGGGTATACCACCAGCAACACTGCGAAATACTCGCAGGATCACGGTGACGCCATCTATCGTCGAAGTCTTTACATCTTCTGGAAACGCACCGCGCCACCACCTTCGATGACCACTTTTGATGCCCCTTCACGCGAGAAATGCTGTGCTCGCCGCGAACGGACCGATACACCACTGCAAGCTCTGCTGACGATGAACGCGCCTGAGTATTTTGAAGCTGCGCGACACCTGGGTTATCGCATGCTCCGTGAATGCGGCACCAGCGATGCCGACCGTCTTCGGAATGGGTTCCGCCTGGTGACCGCCCGAACGCCCAGCGAGAAAGAGGCCTCGATTTTGGTGGACACCTTGGCTGCCGAGCGCGCTCGTTACGCCAATGATGAAGAAGGTGCGAAAAAAGCCCTCTCAGTGGGCGAATCGCCTTTGCCTGATGATGTTCCCGCGCCTGAACTGGCCGCCTACACAATGGTCGCTAACCTCCTGCTGAATCTCGACGAAGCGATTACAAAGAATTAACCTTGCCGACTATGACTCAAGGCCGTGTTGCTTGCAGAAGGTGTTTGGAACCGGACACCTCGTCCAAGCCTCATATGCAGGCTATGAGTGTTAACTGTTCTTAACCAGGTTACAGCGATGGACCCGACAAAAGCATTTTGGCAGCAACAAACCCGACGCGCCTTTTTCAAAACCACAGGCTTGGGCGCCGGTCGCATAGCTCTGGCCTCGCTGATGTTCCCCGATCTTTTCCGCGCGGTTGCCGCTCCGGCGCGGCCGAATCGAGCCCATCCGCCGCTGCTGGGACTTCCCCATTTTGCGCCCAAAGCGCGGAGGCTCATTTATCTATTCATGAATGGCGCTCCCTCTCAGATCGATCTCTGGGACTATAAGCCAAAATTGGGAGAACTATTTGATACCGACCTGCCCGATTCGATTCGCAACGGGCAGCGACTCACGACGATGACGTCGGGCCAGAAGCGATTCCCGATCGCGCCATCGATCTACAAATTTGCTCCCCACGGCCAGTGCGGCACCATGGTGAGCGAACTGCTTCCTCACACTGCACAAATCGTCGATGAACTGGCTATCATCCGCACGGTCTATACGGAGGCGATTAACCACGACCCGGCATCGACGTACATCCTCACCGGAAACCAGATCCCCGGTAAACCAAGCATTGGCGCCTGGCTTTCTTACGGATTGGGCAGTGAGGCGGACGATTTGCCGGCGTTTGTCGTGATGACCCCGCGTTGGTCCGCCAAGCGCGATGCTCAAGCGTTGTATCAGCGACTTTGGGGCGCAGGATTTCTCCCCTCGCGTCATCAAGGCGTGGCGCTGCGCGCCAATGGGGACCCAGTGCTGTTTCTGAACAACCCGTCCGGCGTGGATGCAGGGGCTCGGCGCACGATGCTCGATGGTCTGGGCAAGCTCAATCAACTCGGGTTCGACCATACCGGGGATCCGGAGATTGAAACCCGCATTGCTCAGTACGAGATGGCGTTCAAGATGCAAACGTCGATCCCAGAAATCGTCGACATTTCCAATGAGCCAAAGTCCGTGCTCGACCTTTATGGGCCCGAGGTAACTCAGCCGGGGACCTTTGCCGCCAGCGCCTTGTTGGCTCGTCGATTGATTGAACGTGGAGTCCGGGTGGTGCAATTGCTGCACCGGGAATGGGATCATCATGGTGATCTGCCACGCGACCTTCCTCTGCAATGCCGCGATGTCGACCAGGCCTGTAAGGGTCTGATCCTCGATCTCAAACAACGTGGGTTGCTCGATGAAACGCTTGTCGTGTGGGGGGGAGAATTTGGACGCACCGTTTATTGCCAGGGTGAACTCCGTCGCGACAATTACGGCCGCGATCATCACCCGCGATGTTACACGATGTGGATGGCCGGAGCGGGGATCAAAGGCGGTATGGTCTACGGCGAAACGGATGATTTCAGCTACAATATCCTGCGTGACCCGGTCCACATCCGCGACATGAACGCAACGATTCTTCATCTGATGGGCATCGACCACGAGCGCCTCACGTATAACTTTCAGGGTCTGGACCAAAAGCTAACCGGAACGGAGGCTCATGCCATTCCCGTTAAAGGTGTCATGGCGTGAGCGGCCCCTCGGATATCTCACTCTTTTTCGGCCGGTTGCACCCACTGCTGGTGCATTTGCCGATCGGCCTGATCGTGCTGCTGGCTATTTTGGAGTTACTTGCGCGTTCTCCTCGCTTCAAGCAGGCCAATAGCAACGCCGGATTAATTTTAGCACTCGCCGTCCCTGCCTCGCTCATCGCCGTGCTTTGTGGTTGGTTGCTCTCGCTGGGCGGAGGGTACCAGGAGGACGTGCTACGCTGGCACAAATGGACGGGCATTGCCACTGCGGCGGTTTGCCTCGTCGCTGGCCTGTTCTACAGCTTGGATCTGAAGCAGGTCTACCGCTGGTGTCTTTTCTGCAGCGTTATCGCCCTATGTGTCGCCAGCCATTTCGGTGGCTCCCTTACCCATGGCAGTGATTACCTCGTCCGCTATGCTCCAGCTCCCTTTCGGGATTGGTTCGGAGGAAAACCGGCGGTACCCCCTGCTCCAACCAAGCTTGAGGATCCTTCCCAGCTGCCTGTCTTCGCTGGAGTCGTTCAGCCGATTCTCAAAGAAAACTGCGTCGTTTGCCATGGCCCCGATAAGTCAAAAGGAAAGCTGCGGCTCGATACCTTGCAAGCTGTGCTGAAGGGTGGGGATTCGGGACCGGTGATCGTTCCAGGCAAAGCCGCGCAAAGTGCCCTGCTCAAGCGCGTTCGCCTCCCCTCGACCGACCAGGATCACATGCCTCCTGAAGGCAAGACCCAGCCGAGTGCCTCGGATATTGCGCTCCTGGAGTGGTGGATTGATGCCGGTGCACCGGGAACCAACAAAATCACAGACTTGAAGCCTTCGCCAGCAATATCGAGGATCCTGGCGGCGCGTTTTGGGGCTACCCCCATTGCCACCACCAAAACGATTGCTCCGAAGCCGGTGACTGAGGTTTTGCCAATCGCCGCCGCGCTAAGTGAGGACCTGCATATTGCCATCACGTCCTTGTCTCCCAGCGAACCCTGGTTGCAGTGCAACGCGGCTGTCGCGGGGAAAAACTTTGGTGATGCTGAGTTGGCAAAGCTGGCGCCGCTCGGCCCCAACCTCCGCTGGTTGGATTTGGCAGGAACTAAGATATCGGACACCAGTCTGGCTCAGCTCGCGGCCATGCCGAATTTGACGCGGCTTCACTTGGAACGGACTTCGATTACTGATATAGGCATGACGAACCTGACGGAACTGGCTCAGCTGGAGTACCTCGACCTGTATGGAACAGAGGTGACTGACACAGGGCTTCAGCACCTCCAGCAGCTTCCGAAATTGAAACAGATTTATCTCTGGCAGACCAAGGTCACCCCGGCCGCGGTCACGGCATTCGTCGATGCCCGTACCGACCAAGACCAATTACAGCGCTGGCAGGACCAAATCGAGCAGCTGAAAAAAAATATTCATGAAGCCCACATCTCTGTTGAATTGGGCACTCCACTAACCTCTGTCTCGACGACCAACGCCGCCCCCATCAACACGGAGTGTCCCGTATCGGGAAAACCGGTCGACACTTCCAAAACCGTCGTCCATGATGGTGTCCTGGTTGCTTTTTGCTGCGATGATTGCAAAGCCAAGTTCCAGGAGGATCCGAAGCCGTTCCTGGAGAAATTGGCCGCGCTTACGCCAAAAGATACCAAACCCAAACGGAGCCAGTAATTTTTGCACGGCTGATTTTGCAAGGCTCGTTGCTCCTACGCGGTTTCGGTAGAAAACACCGTTGACCTCTTCCCGGGAACTGCCTACCTTCAGATTCATAAACCAGTAAACGCTTACCAAAATTATGAATACTGTTGTACCTCTCATCAGTTCCGGAGTTACAGGTCCCCTCGGTGTTTTGCATCTGCCACGGCTTTGGTTGAAAGCCTCGCTCGAAGCCGCCGGCAAGCTGGCTCCCGGTTATCCCGGCGCGGGTAAGGGCTTCGACCAAATGGTGATTGATGGCCTTGGCCTGCAGCGTGATGCGGTCCTTGCGTTCATCAAGAATAGCAAACCCACCTATCCACAATTTGAAGCCTGGGTCAAAAAGAATGGCACTAAAGTGGACCGTGGCTCGATCGAAAAGCTCAACGCCGCTATTCGTGGCTATAATCACGACGATGACACTCGCAAATCGATCCTCAGTGGCAATGGCATTCCCGATGACGCCAATGCCTTCAAGGATGCCGTAAATCTAAACAACCTCGACGACTGGAAAGAATTCCACGACGCCGTGCTGAAGTAATTTTTTCTGCAGCGGGCGACGTCACGAGACTCTGATCCATTGGTCAGAGTCTTTTTCTTGTTGTCATGTAGCGGGGCGTCCCTCGGCTGCGAGGCACGGGGCGCTGTGGGAGGCGACGTAAGGAGACTCTGATGGTCTTCTCCACGAACCGCGCTTGATCGGAGTCTCCTTACGTCGTCTCCTACAAGGTTCATTGTTTTCCTCCTTGTCAGCGAATTTTGCCAACCCTAGATTATAAATATGGCGTCGTTTTACACCTGAGATGATCGAACTGATTCAGTTTCCCTGGAGTCCGTTCTGCATCGTGCAGCGCCGTATTCTGGAATTCTCCGGGCAAAAATTTAAAATCACCAATATTCCCAACGGGGATCGCTCGTTGGTCTGGCGGTTAACGCGCCAACGGTACTATGGGGTGCCGATCATTCGCGACGGCAAATCCGTGGTTTTTGAGATCAATGAGGAATCTCAGGTTATCGCTAAATACTTGGATTCCAAACTGCAGTTGGGCCTGTTCCCCTGGCAAATGGAAGGTGTGCAATCGATTCTTTGGCGCTATATTGAAAACGAAATTGAAGGTGTCGGTTTCCGGCTCAATGATATTTATTGGCGCGAGATGGTCCCGGAGTCGGATCGGCTTCGTTTCTTGCGTCATAAAGAACGCAAGTTTGGGCGGGGCTGCATCGATCAATGGCAGGCGGAACGGGCAGGTCTGTTGTCCCAACTGGAGCAGCGCCTGATACCGTTCGAAGAAATGTTGATATACAAACCTTATTTGCTCGATCAGCGGCCGCGGTTCGTCGATTTCGACCTCTTCGGCATGCTGGGCAATTTCCTCTACTCGGGTCACTATCGGTTGCCGGCCAAGCACACCCGGCTTAAGGATTGGCACCACCGAATGACCCAGGTGAAATTCAAGTCGTTTGCTCGTGAAAAAGAATTACATTCTTGATACCAATGTTCTGCTCCATGACCCCAATTCGCTGCTCAAATTCGAGGACAATAATGTCCTGCTGCCGATTGAGGTCATCGAAGAAATCGACCGGTTCAAGCGCGAATCGACTGAACTGGGGCAGAATGCCCGCGCCGTATCGCGCATGCTGGATGGCTTCCGCGGCAGCGGACAATTAAGCGAAGGGGTAGTACTGCCCAACGGGGGTCATCTGCGAATCGCTTTCCAAAAAGCGAAGAACGGACACAACGGGCACGCCGTCTTTACGAACGATTCAGTGGACAATCGGATCTTGTCGCTGGCCTTCAGCATTAAAAAGGCCCAGCCCAAGGGCCAGACGATCCTAGTCAGCAAAGATATCAATTTGCGCATCAAGGCTGACGCCTTGGGACTTCTGGCGGAGGACTATGAAAACGATCGGGTTTTCATCAAAGACCTTTACACAGGGATGATCGAACTCACCGCGAGTCCGGATCGAATTGCATCATTTCGCGCTCACGGCGAGTTGGAACTCAACGGTGGCAAACAATATTTCCCCAATGAATATTGCACGTTGCTGGACGAGACCAACCCCAAGCGTGCCGCGCTGGCGAAAGTAGATTTCAGTGGCACCAAGCTGATCCCGATCTCGGACTGCCGAGAGGGTGTCTGGGGAATCAAACCGAGGAATCGCGAGCAGCACTTCGCGTTCGATGCGTTGCTGGATGACAAGGTGAAATTGGTGACGCTGATGGGCAAGGCCGGCACCGGCAAGACCCTGCTGGCGATGGCGGCCGGCTTAAAGCGGACCGTGCTGGATCGCGAATTCAGACGATTGGTAGTCGCCCGGCCGACGATCTCCATGGGCAAAGAATTGGGCTTCCTGCCGGGATCGCTCGAAGAGAAGCTGGCTCCTTGGATGCAGCCGATTCACGATGCGCTTGAAATGCTCAGCGATTTGAACATGGGCCACGAACATCGGCGCAGTGGGGATCTGATGCGCTCGGGCAGCATCGTCGTTGAGGCGCTTAGCTATATTCGCGGGCGCAGTATTGCCAACCAGTTCATGATTATTGACGAGGCCCAGAACCTGACGCCACTCGAAGCCAAAACCATTATCACTCGCGTCGGGCACGGCACGAAGATTGTCTTCACGGGGGATCCTTACCAGATCGATAATCCTTACGTCGATTCGTCCTCCAACGGGTTTAACTATGTCGTCAGTCGGTTCCGTACCGAAACGGTCGCAGCCCACATCGAACTCCAGAAAGGCGAACGTTCAGAACTGGCCGAATTGGCGGCGAACATTCTCTAGATTCGGCAATCGAGGCTTGGCATCGGGATCGGCTTTCCTTAGCTTGCCCGAGTGATCGGCTTGCTGAGATTTGCTGGCCTTATAAACGCAGCGGCTTGGTTTGGGGCTGCTTTATTCCTCGTGTTCGGAGTCGATCCGGCCATCAGTTCTCCCACCATAAACGACCTTCTCGGGCCTAGGAATTTTCCATATTTTTCCGGAGCAATTAACCAGGTCGTCACGGTCCGATATTTGCATTTTTACCTCTTTTTCAGCATTGTCGCCCTGGCACACATTGCGGGAGAGTGGTTGTACTTGGGTAAATACCCCACCCGCTCCTGGCTGGCTTTGGTGCTGGGCCTCATTTTGGCTGGCTTGGTTCAAAACTACTGGCTCCAACCCAAGCTGCAATCGTGGCACCGGCTCAGATTTACTCCGGGCCCGCAGAGTCAGGCCATAGAACGGAATTTCGTTTACACACGACGCACCTCCGAAACGATCAACCTGCTCACGGTCGTCGGACTGGCAGTTTATCTCTGGCGCGTTGCCAATCCCCCCGACCCGGCACGTTTCCTCAGCGCTTCTAAATTCCGCAGTTGACCAAAAACTAAACGTCGTTGATGTTACTTTCGATATGTTGTCAGGTACTCCAGGCGTACCCGACACTGGGAAAGCAGTATGATTTCTAACGATCGTCCGTCGCCCTTTGGCAACCGTCATTACGGTTCTCCCAAGCCTCCGACTAATGAGGATACGCTAAAATCCGAAAAAATTCAGATTGAGCGCAAGACGTTCCTGTTCGCGTTGAAGGAGAATCCGCGTGGGCGTTTTCTGCGAATCACCGAGGATGTTGGCGGCCGGCGCGACACGATCATCATTCCGGCGCCCGGATTAGAGGAGTTCAAGCGGATTTTGGATGCGATGGTAAAGGCGGCAGCAGAAAGTCCGCCTAAAGAATCCTAAGTTTCTCGTAGGCATCGGGAGTGTGCTAGCCGGCTTTTTGGACAACGCGCGCGCGTTTGCGGAGACGGGGTGCGTCTCCCCACAATGTTTCCAAATCATATCGCTCGCGAACGTCCTGCCGCATGACGTGAATGATTACATCAAAATAATCCAGCACGACCCAACTGGCCTGAAAGGTGCCGTCTATGGCCCGGGGCCGTAGCGCATAGTCGTCGCGCAGTTTATCGGTGATTTCATCGACAATTGCGCGTAAATGGGGTTCGCTCGTGCCGGAAGCGATGACAAAATAATCGGTGACTGAGGAGAGCTCGCGCACATCCAGGATTTCGATCTGTTCCGCCTTCTTGTTCTCTGCCAGGCTTCGGCAGAGCAAAGCCAGTTTTCTTGAATCCATCTCGGCCAACCATGGCGTAATCCTTATTAAAGATAAAGTCGATTATTACGAATCGCCTCCGCTACAGGCGCCGGCACCAACGGTTCAATCGGCAATCCAGCTTTGATTCGCCCGCGAATCTGTGACGAGGAGACTCCCAGCGGAAAACCTTTTACCCTGTGTCCTCGGAAAGGGGCGGGTAGAGGGGCCTCGACTTGGCCGGGCCTCCCGATCACTGCGATTTGGGTCAGGCGCGACAACTCTTCGGCCTCACGCCATTTCGGCAAAAGTTGGACATGATCGGCGCCGACCAGGTAAAACAGCTGGGCATCTGGAAAGCGTCGAGCATAGTCCCGAACGGTATCGATGGTAAACGAGACTCCGCCTCGCACTACCTCCTGGTCATCGACAACACACCAGGCCAGACCCGCCAGGGCCAAACGCAGCAGCTGCAAGCGGATGGAAGCAGCCGCTGGCTTTTGTTGCGGCTTAAAGGGCGATTGCGCCGCGGGAATGAAGTAGAGTCGCGCGAGCCCGAGTTCCTCCCGCGCCGCCTGCCCGACGAGCAAATGGCCAAGATGAACCGGATCGAACGAGCCGCCGAAAAGACCGATGCGGAGCATGAGCTGAGAATGGAACGAACCTTGGTAGGTTGCAACTCTAGCCGCCTGGAGTTCGCTTCTCCATAGTGCGTTTTTGCATTCCGCCTGAACCGAATCGGATGGCAACATATTCCCGGGTCTGGTCGAGATGAAACCCTGATTTTTGAATCTCCCTGGCAATCTCAGGCATATGGGCCACACCCCATGGCACAATAAGGTTCTGCGAGTCCTCGAGGCGTGATCGAACTTCCTGCAGCAATCGCCGATTTCGTTTTCTGAGCAGATCCTCAATCAATTGGTCTTCAAAATGAGGCGGCGGCGAGTACTGCAGCAATTGCCTCAGAGTGTCGGCGTTTATTCCTTTGGAATGAATCAACATTGCGACGTTGAGCAAGGCGATGGTGCTCGGCGCGAATTCTTCGACATCAACATCGGCGCGCACGATTCGTTCCGGTATCGGTTTAAATTCCTTTTGTTGTTCGGTTAGTCCGAGGGAAGTCGCCATCCGCCGATATGTGATTCTATTGGTCAGGAGGTTGCGGTTGTCCGTGACGCCTTCCATCAGGATAAGTGCATTCGAGGGGAATGATTGCGAGAGCTCGCGGTAATATTCAGGTTCGCCAATGTGAGACATTGGCACCAATTCGATGCTTTTACCGTCCGGGCGTGTGTAGGTCCGCACGCGAACCGTAAAGCCGTCGGGACGGAGTTTCATAAAGGAATCGCTAAAGTGATCGACCGCCAGAGTGGCGCAGAGCCATAGGTAAATACAACCCATCGGCAAGGCTACGAAAACGCTGATCGGAAAAAAGAGAGACAAATTCAGCCAACTGAATCGCTTTCCGATCAGCAGCCGTTCCGGGAACAGCGGCCAACGCCACTTAAGTCCGCCTTGGATCCAGCAAATGGTTCCTAGCGCAACAACAACTTCCAGCAATGAGACGAGCCAGGTCACTAGCTGATTATGAGCATACCAAAAGATGTAACACGGGATGGTGATCAATTGGATGGCCGGATTGAACAACGTGACCACCAGGAAAACCCGCTTAGGGATCATCGGGGTGAGCCCCATCAGGCAATAGACCAGTATCCACACCACCGTAGCAAACAAGAACACAATCACGCGCAACGTCAGGATGACGTGGCTGCCAACCAACAAAACCGCCGTGTCATCCACGAAAGAGATCAGCGCATCTGCCGCAAAGAAAACAAGGCTTAAGCTAAGAACAATCCTTAGAAAGGATTCAAGCTGAGGGCGACCGTGCGTCGATGCCAGCCGTGGTGGCAACTCAGCTATGTTCGGCGGAGTCGCGGGCAAGGGCGGCGGCAGACCGCCGGTTTCCCGTTTGTCACCTGAGGGTGGAGTCTCTGGCACTGATGCCATTAGATTTAATCCGAATACGGTTGTGTTACGACTCGGTAGAAGCGGGCCGCGCCGTTTGTAACCGAGTAGTCCATCATCGTCGCTGTTCCACCACCGCCGCTCGCGCAGCCGAGGTTAATCGCCGTGGACCAGGAGGTTTCCAGCCCATCCTTGGCCTGAACACAATAAGTTCGGCCTGGAAAGGTTTGCCAGGAAATCTGTGCCGCTTGCGGTGTTAGTGCGATGTTGACATGAATCGGCAATTCGACGCGAGCAAACCAGATATCCTCCTCTCCGTTGAAAGTGGCGGTGTAGGCAATAAATGTGCCGGAATCGAGGGAAACCATACCGATATAATCCCCCATCTTTTCTTGTGTCGGGTAGCCCAGGGTGTGATCGAAGGCTGGGCTGATCGCGTTGTTCGTTGACCAGGTCACACCTCCATCCTCGGAATAGGTATAGAATAACTCCGAAACGTTATTGGTCGGGCTGCTGTGTCGAGTGTCATTCCAACAGGCGTCTACCCTGCCGTTGGGTGCGACAGACAGGGTGCCGAACCAATGATAAGCGTTTACATTCTCCGGGTCATCGTTAAGTCGTAACGGTGCACTCCAGGTCAACCCCTGGTCCGTGCTCCGCGAAAACATAATATTGGCCGGGTTGCCCAGCCCGGTAACTGCGGCCAGAACGTAAACATTCCCTCGTCCTGGGCCGGATGAAGAATCCACGCTGACCCACGGTTGACCGATGAGACCGACCGGGTTAACCGGTGCGCCAAAGACCATATCTCCTCCCAGGTTCACCTGAGTAGTGAGATCAAAGGTGCTGACCGCGTTCGGATTGGCGGCATTCGTCGAGCGGTTCACACAGAAATCAGTCCCATCCCAGCCCACGATGTAAAGTTCTCCAGACGGCCCAACCGCGAGTGTGCCCCAGTAAGGCTGCCGTGGGATCGCCTTTGCGCTCATCCAGGCTTTGCCACCATCGGTGGATCGGCTGAAGATCTGGTTGGGATCGTTCGCAAAATTGTAGTCTGGACTCCATGCCTGATACAGCGTCCCACGAGAGGGGCCAGTGCTGGTGTCGATTGTCATCCATTCTTTATCGCCGCCTTCGGCCATGCCCAGAGAGATCCAGCTCACCCCGCCATTGGTCGAGCAGAACAGGTCGCAATGCAAGTTCCCATTGGTAATGACACCCAAATAGTAAAATGTGCCGCTCGCGTCACTCGCCAGGACTGGATCGCTACGGAATATGCCGGGTTCGAGCACGCCAGGAAAGGTCCAGCTCAATCCGCCATTGGTGGAGTATGCCCACCCCGCCTGACGGAAATCGCTCTGGACATCATCGAATTGCCGCCACCCAATGGCTATCCGGCGAGGATCGGTTGGGTCAACGCACAATGAAGGTTCATTTGCAGCGTCTCCCAGGATGTTATGGCCCAGGGGATCCACATTGACCTGGTAGCTCGAACGGGTGGGGCCAGTGACCTGTCCTAACAATAGAGATTCCGCAAAAAGAACGTTACAAATCACGAGACAAAAAAGCAGGCCGGGCGCAGAAGAATTACTCAAACTGGACATCATTTATCGATTATATCAGGCCGCCGATTCGTCTCAAGTATGGCAGTTCTCTAAAACAGATTGCCTTTGACGCTTGAACCGCTATTATGCCTGTTACGGATTGGACCGAATGCATGAGCTCTCCGACTCTTCAAAATGAAAAGAAACGGCTAAAGGTGCTCTGGCAGTACGACGTGCTGGACACCGTTCCCGAGGAATTGTTCGATGATTTAACCGAATTAGCGGCGCGGATTTGCGAGGCTCCTATCGCCCTGATTTCCTTGGTCGACGAGAAACGACAATGGTTTAAGTCCAAGGTTGGCACCGATGTAAAAGAAACCTCACGTGACGTTTCTTTTTGCGCACACGCGATCAAGCAATCGGACCTGTTTATCGTCCCCGATGCCGCCCAGGATGAGCGTTTCGCCAATAACCCGTTGGTTACGTCTGACCCCAAAATCCGTTTTTACGCAGGCGCCCCGCTCATCACGACTGACGGTTATGCTCTGGGCACTCTCTGTGTAATCGATAAAGTTCCGCGTGACCTTCGTCCCGACCAAAGACAGGCGCTGGTGATCCTTGCGCGCCACGTGGTTTCTCAACTGGAATTGCGGCGCCGTTCTCGTGAATTGGTTCAGGTCCGAGCACAGAGCGAAAAAGCCAGAACGGAGGTCGAGCAGCTTCGAGCCGAATTGGCTGAGGCACGCCGTCAATTAGGTCACAACGGCAATCACCGGACAGTTCCTCAGGTCTCCAAACCCAAGCGCGGACGTCGAACCCGCCCCAGCAGGTAATTGTCATCGGTGGGGCAGGCAGGTAGCTAGCCCCATTGATCGGTGGCCTCCAGGTTCATCCTCCACCGGACGTCAAGGACGTCGAGGAACAGCTGATTGACTTAAACTTCCTTTTCGCCTACATGAGTGGCGAACCAGGCAACATCATTGATACAGTTCGATTCTAAATGAGCTTCACCAGTTTCTCGTTCCCCACACCGACTTTGTTCGGGCCCGGGGCTCTCTCTGAGCTAAGTGTCCGGGCAGCATCGTTGGGCGTGCGCAAGCCGCTGGTGGTGACGGACCCGGGTTTGGTTAATACCGCCGCTTTCCAGGCTCTAATCAAAGTACTGGGCGCAACGGAGCGCGATAAGCAATGGTTTGTTTTTTCCGGCGTTCACCCAAATCCGTTGGAAACCGATGTGCGCGAAGCAGCGGCGGCATTCAACCGTTACCAATGCGACAGCATTATCGGGTTTGGCGGTGGCAGTCCATTGGATGTCGGCAAGGCTGCGCGGCTCCTGGTTAAAAGACCTAAGCTGGATTTCACGAAGTTCTATGAAGAGAAGGACTGGGCTGGGCTGGCGCCTTTCGTTGCGATCCCAACCACCGCAGGCACGGGCAGCGAAGTCGGGCGCAGCTCGGTGGTCACACTTGAGGCAACCCACCGCAAGGCGGTACTTTTCCACCCTGAATTATTGGCGCGGTTGGTCATCCTTGACCCTGAACTTACGGTCGGACTGCCCCCCGGGCTTACCGCCGCCACCGGCGCCGATGCCCTGACTCATTGCATCGAATCTTATACCTGTCCGGTTTTTCACCCGATGTGCGATGGCATCGCCCTCGAAGGTATCCGGCTGATTATCGAAGTCTTGCCGCGCGCGTTCCGGCGTGGAGACGATCTCGATGCCCGCGGCAAAATGCTGGTTGCCGCCGCTATGGGAGCGGTCGCGTTTCAGAAGGATCTAGGTGTGGTGCATTCTATGGCTCACCCGCTCTCGACCCTCTGCGGTTTGCACCACGGCCTGGCCAACGCCCTTTGCCTGGTCGCCGGCATGAAATTCTGCGCTGCCCGCAAGCCAGGCATCTATCGCCGGGTCGGACTCGCCTGTGGTCTGGACGTGGTAAAGAGCCCCGAAGCGGAGGCGGATGGGCAAACGATTACGTTCATTTCCAACTTTCTCGCCGGGCTGGGACTCAATACGCGGTTGGCCGCACACGGAGTAAAACCCGAACACTTGGAATCCCTGGTTGTGCAGGCGGTCGAGGATCCTTGTCACAAGACAAATATCGTGCCCGTCACGACAGAAGATTTCCGCAAGCTTTACCTGGAAGTGTTATGACTTTTCCAAATGAGTTATTCCTGAACGGGGCCTGGCGCGGTTCCAACTCGCGCCGCCGGTCGCCCTTGGTCAATCCGGCCACGGAAGAGACCTTTGCTGAGGTGGCGGCGGCGGATGCTGGCGATGTTCAGAGCGCGGTTGAATCGGCGCAAAAAGCCTGGGAGTCGGGCTGGCGCGATTTGTCCCCGGGCAAGCGCAGCGACATTCTGTTTAACGTCGCTCGCGCCCTGCGGGATAACATCGAGCGCATCGCTCAGTTGGAGATGATCCAGATTGGGAAACCGATCAGCGATGCTCGCGATGAGGCGGCCCTCGGCGCGCGCGTTTTCGAGTTCTACGCCGGGGCCGTGACGAAATTCTGCGGCCAAACTATACCGGTGGCCCGTGGTGGCTTCGACTTTACGTTGCGCCAGTCTATGGGCGTCGTCGCCTGCATTGTCCCCTGGAATTTCCCTTTCCCGATTGCCTGCTGGAAAGCCGCACCGGCGCTGGCTGCGGGGAATTGCGTGGTGCTGAAGCCGGCTTCGATTTCCCCCCTGACTGCGCTGGCTCTTGGAGAAATTGCTCATGCCGCCGGGCTTCCGGCGGGCGTGCTCCAGGTGATTTCAGGGCCTGGTGGGACAATCGGAGAAGCTTTAACCACCCACCCGCTGATTCGCAAGGTTTCCTTCACGGGCTCGACCAGTGTCGGACAGCGAATTATGGAGCTGGCCTCCCGTGATATTAAGCGCATTTCACTCGAATTGGGTGGGAAGTCGCCAAATATCATCTTTGCCGATGCCGATTGGCAACGCGCCGCCGAGACCTCGCCGATGAGCGTATTCGCGAACACCGGTCAGGACTGCTGCGCCCGGAGTCGATTGTTCGTCGAGCAGACCATTTTTGAACCGTTCGTGGAGAAGTTCGTGAGCGCCACCAGGAAATTGGTCGTGGGAGATCCCAACAATTCCGATACGCAACTGGGACCTTTGGTTTCAGCTTCGCAGCGCGTCGCTGTGGAAGAGTACCTGGGTGACGCCCGCAACCAGAAGAGCCGGTTTGCCTGCGGCGGCGGACGCCCTTATCCGAAGGGTTATTATCTGGAGCCGACAGTGCTATTGGATGTCGGCTTGAAGAGCCGTTGCTGGCGAGAAGAAATTTTTGGACCTGTAGTTTGCATCACCTCATTCACGGACGAAGCCCAAATGATTAAGGAGGTCAATGCGACACCTTACGGCTTGAGCGGATCGCTTTGGACGAACGATTTGCGCCGCGCGTTAAGGGTTGCTCGCGCAGTGGAGAGCGGGGTTTTGAGCATTAATTCCCATAGCAGCGTTCACGTCGAAGCACCATTTGGCGGTTACAAACAGAGCGGTCTGGGCCGCGACCTGGGCATGGCGGCGATGGAAGGTTACACGGAGGTGAAGAATGTGTATGTGGGAGAAACATGAAACGTGTTCCGTGTTGCGTATTCCGTGGGTGCTGTTTAAGCGTTGGGTATGAACTACACAGACTGGGTCAAGACCGTTCCACTCGAAATCCAACAGGACTCACTTTGGAACCAGGAAGTCTATCGGCTGGCTCTTTTTGCCGCCGATGTTGGGTGGAACGACACGACTAAGCTTTTCCGGAATGGCCGTACCCTCAAACTGGCCGCCCAGCTGTTTGACGCTATCGGGTCAGTAGGCGCCAATATTTCCGAGGGCTATTCACGCGGTCACCAGAAAGACCGAGCGCGTTTCTACGAGTATGCCTTGGGCTCTGCCCGAGAAAGTCGAACATGGTATTTCGATGGACGACATGTACTCGGTGATGCCGTTACGAGCCATCGCATCCGTCTCCACACACAGATTATTCGGCTCTTGTTGAGAATCTTGCCAGCGACCCGTGGGTATGCGCTTCACGAGATAGATTCAGGGGACTCCTTGATGATGACGGATGGACCTCATGCCGTTAAATCAACCGAGTTTGCATCGCTTTTTCAGTCGATTCCCTTGTGCGAGTTCGGCAACGGAACACGGAACACGGAACACGGAACACGCCTCAATGACTCTCCCTCACCTTAAATCCCTCATCCGTTCGGGTTCGGTCGACACCGTCATTGTCGCGCTGCCGGACCCATTTGGCCGGTTGGTCGGCAAACGCTTTCGCGCCGAGGTGTTCCTCGATTCCGTTGTGAAACACGGCACGCACGGTTGTAATTACCTCCTGACCGTCAATATCGAGATGGATCCCCTGGACGGATTCAAGGTGGCCAGCTGGGAAACAGGTTTTGGCGATTTCGCATTGCGTCCGGATCTGAATACGCTGCGCCTGTTACCCTGGCAGCCGGGCGCCGCACTGGTGTTATGTGATCACGTCAAACCAGATGGAACATTGGTGGCCGAAGCGCCGCGGTCGGTGCTCCGCGCGCAGTTGGACCAGCTTGCCAAAGCCGGATTCAGTTGTTTCTGCGCCAGCGAGCTCGAGTTTTATCTTTTCAACCAGAATTATCATTCAGCTTTTGCCAGCGGCTATCGTGATCTACAACCTTCAAGCGATTACCGAATCGATTACCATCTCATGCAGCCCACCCGAGATGAGCCGTTGATGCGCGCGATTCGCAATGGCATGACCGCCGCGCGCGTCCCGATTGAGAGCAGTAAAGGTGAGTGGAGCCGGGGTCAGCACGAAATTAATTTCACCTATGCCGAGCCGATTAGCATGGCCGACATGCATGTCCTGTTCAAGCAAGGCATCAAGGAAATTGCTGACCAACACGGAAAAGCAGTCTCGTTCATGGCGAAGTATGCCCCCAGTGAGGCCGGAAATTCCTGTCACATTCACATGAGTCTCTGGAAGACAGGAAAAAACAGCTTTTGGAATTCGGAAAAGACCCGGCGCGGTACACCAAAGGCACAGCCTTTTAGTTCGGGTTCCACGGTGTTCCGTCAATTTCTGGGAGGGCTGATGAAGTACTCGCCGGAGCTGTCGTTATTTTTTGCGCCGACGATTAACAGTTACAAACGGTACCAAGCCGGAAGTTGGGCTCCTACTCGCATGGCCTGGGCAATGGATAACCGCACGGTCGGGTTCCGCGTGGTTGGCGAAGGCGGCTCCTTCCGGATTGAGAATCGCATGCCTGGTGCAGACGCCAATCCGTATCTTGCTTTTGCGGCGATGCTCGCCGCCGGCATGGCTGGAATAGAGGAGAAACTGGATTGTGGCAGCGAATATACAGGCAACGCTTACGTGGATACGAAACTGGCCCGCTTGCCGGCCACATTAAGCGAGGCGGCGAATTTGTTCGACCGATCCCGGCTCACTCGCGCTGCCTTTGGTAATGAGGTGGTCGACTTTTACGTCCATCATGCCCGCCTCGAGGTTGAATCCTTCAACAACGCCGTCACGGATTGGGAAAGGCAAAGGTATTTTGAGCGGATTTAGTCTCGGCCCTCGATTCACGATGATAAACCAATTCCGCTCGTTTGTCGATAAACTGGGCCATAATGCTTACCGCAATTTCCGCAACGCTCTGCGAGCGGATTTTGATCCCGACCGGACAAGAAACCTTTGCGAGTTGTTCCGCCGTAGCGATTTTGTCTTCTGTGAAATGCTCGAAAATGATTCGCGCTTTGCGCGAGCTGCCGATCATGCCCAGAAACAGGAACGGTTTGTGAACCCAATTCTGCAGCACGAGGGCATCATGACGGTGGCCCCGCGTCACGATCAGCCCAAAAGCCGGTCCCTGCTGTAACGGCGTAGCGAGCAGTTCCTCCCACACATCAGTCTTCAGGACGGTTTCTGACGGGAAACTTTGGGAATTGACCAATGCAGGCCGATCATCGAAGACCGTCACCTTGAAATCCAATTGCACGGCAAGAGGTGCTACCGCTTGCGCGATGTGCCCAGCTCCGGCGATCCAAAGGTCGCAACTCGGGTGCAAGGTTTCCCGGTACCGAATATCTTCTGAGGGTGAATCGGTCTTTTCTGTTTTTTCCCGCTCCAGGAACCGAATAGAATAGTCGCCAGCGACGCCCCAGGTCAGAAACGCGGCACGGTCCGCTAGCGCCTTCCAAAATGGTTCGCCCGCCCGTTCTGCATTGGGAAGGATTAAGCCATGGACTCTTCCGCCACAAATCAAACCGTCGTCCCAGCCGAAATCGTGGTCGAGCACGAGATCAAACTCGGCTGGCTTGCCGGTTCGAAGACATTCAATAGCGCGGTGTTGGATCTCCGCCTCGAGGCAGCCTCCGCCGAGCGTGCCTTGAATGCGCCCATCCGCATAAAACAGCGCTTTGGCGCCGATTTTCTGCGGACTCGATCCCTTTGTGCCACTGATGATCCCGAGAGCAACGTGTTCGGTCCGAGAAGCTGCCTGCGCCAGGGCTTGAAAAAGCGAATCTTTCATTTGGCAAAAGGAGCCCCTTGCCGGGTTTAGTGCCGGCTGATTAAGTATAAAAGGCCTGCCATGATCGCTGAAGTCAGCAGGCCGGCAAGAATAGACCATTGCAGAATGATTCTGCGTTTGCGTCGCAGATTTCTGCCTCCCATGCCGGGCAACAGGTAAAAACGCTCTTTTTCTCGATCACGTGCAAACCACGCCATAAGGTACGATAAACAAGCTTCTGGAAATTATTCGCCAGGTCAAGCCCAACAAGACCTTGCAGCTGAAATAGTTCCGCGTTCAGGGCTGATTGTAATCAAAACCGCGCCCCGGGTTTGAAAAAACAAATAGAGCATACGCTGTCAACGCCAGTTTCGCGCCGGATGCTCGTTTACTGGGCCGATTATTGAACTTTTTGCCCGGTGATGTTTCGCCTAAAGATCTTTGATCGCCGCGGGAAATCCGCCTGTAACAAGATCACAAGTTCCATCCGGCGCGGTATTCGCGACGGACGAACTTGTTTGCGTCTTCAAGGTTGGTGAATTTCAGGCTGGCGGAATCCCAGTGCAACTTGGTCAATGTGAGGTCTTCGCGCAACTGAACGCGGAGTGCCACGTTGCCAAGCAATACCGATTCGGCGAGCGGTCCGGCCCAGTCGAAATTAGAACCGGCGATTTTGCCGCCTTTGCAGGCAGCTATCCATTCTTTGTAATGACCCTCCGAGCGCGGTATGCTGCGGGCGACGTCGGCCGCCTCCTTTGCGCATGAATCCGGGTACGCGATGTCGTTTAATATGAATCCTTTGTCACCAACGAGCAAACGGCCATTGTCTCCCATGAGTTTACCGTCCGGCAAGGCATCCGGGCGAGGAGGGCGCAACCCGCCGTCATACCAGGTCAATTTGCAGGCCGGCATTTCGACCCCACCGGCGGAAGGACCGGTCATGCCTTTTACGTGCGAATTGATCGCCTGAGGCTCAGCATTGCGCGCGGGGAACTCGTAGGTGATTATCGAGCCCAGCGGGAAGGTTTCCTGGTTTACGCGAGTCGAAGCCGCCTGAACTGTGACAGGAGCGCCCAGTTTTAACGCGCGGAAGACAGGATCCATCGCGTGACACCCGATATCTCCTAGAGCACCGGTGCCAAAATCCCACCAGCCGCGCCAGACGAAAGGCAGATAAATCGGATTATACGGACGTGAAGGCGCCGGACCGAGCCACAGGTCCCAATCGAGCGTCTCAGGCACCGGCGGCGTGTCCTTGGGCCTGGAAACACCTTGCGGCCAATACTCGTTGAAAAGGCCGTTGGAAGGTCGATCCGTCCAAATGTGGGCTTCATGGACCTTGCCGATGACTCCCGCCCAGACCATTTCGCATAGGCGACGCGTCTGCTCTGAGCCCTGGCCTTGGTTGCCCATTTGCGTGGCTATTTTCGCTTCGCGCGCGGCTTTGGCGACTTGCCTGGCCTCCCACACGGAATGCGTGAGCGGTTTCTCACAATAGACGTTTTTGCCTTGTTTCATCGCCGCGATAGAAGCAAAGGCGTGATGATGATCCGGCGTCGCAATCACCACCGCATCAATTTCCTTCATCTCGTCCAGCATTTTATGATAGTCGGTGAACTGCTTCGCTTTGGGGTATTTTTTGAAAGTGTGAGCGGCGTGCTTCTGGTCGACGTCGCACAGGGCGACGATATTCTCCGACTCCATTTGACTCAGATCCGAAGCGCCCTGGCCACCGATGCCAATCCCCGCCAGATTCAGCTTTTCATTGGGCGACGTCCCGGCTTTGAGACCGAGTACCGAGCCCGGCACAATCATGAAAGTGGCTGTCGTTACCGTAGTGCCGCGGAGAAATTGACGGCGGGTGAATTTGTTGTCCTTAGTTTCATTTTTCGGTTTCATAAGAAAGTAGAAGCATTCGGGGTTCTGAATATTCAAATCGGCTGGAAACTGATCCGTCGCCGACAACGGTGCCAGAATAGTGAAGTCGTTCGAAGCCGCCAAGCCCCAGTTTGCAGAATAGAACTCACGCGAAACACACGCCAACATGTCTGCTCCACGCCTGTCTTACCAACGCATGACCTTTTGCAGAAAAAAAGAGACGGCCCCTTTTCGGAACCGTCTCTTACCACAACCTAAAACCCCACAACCCTGGAACTTCGACCTCCTAAGCCCTGATCTGTTCAAATAAAACAGGAAGGTCGCAAATACGGAGTTCTGTATGTTTTAACCACTTGCCAATCAGGTGATTGAATCCTCTCTGAATGCCGTCCAACTTAGCAAATCCTGGGCAGTTGCTCGCCGATCGCCATATCCAGGATGCGTTGCGCACCAATCATGTTCTTGAGCAGAACCTTAGGCACGGCTTGGTCGGTTACCGTCCCAATGCGACAGGGAGTTGTCCCCTCTGTGTTGGCTCGCAAAACACTCAATGCCCGTTCCACCTCTACCTCAGGAACGAAAATGGCGAATCTTCCTTCACAAGCGACATGGAAGGGATCAAGTCCCAGGATTTCGCACGCAGCGCGTACATCCTCCCGGACGGGAATCAATCGTTCGTCTACCTGAAGTGTCAAACCGGCTGCTTCGGCGATCTCATTCAATACGCTGGTTAACCCGCCACGCGTCAAGTCCCGCAGACAATGAACATTAATTCCCGCCTCGAGTAATGCCATCACTGCGCCGGCCACCGGGGCGGAATCGCTTTCAATCGTGCTTTCAAACTCGAGGCCCTCCCGCACGGCCATGATCGCCATGCCGTGCCGGCCCAGATCGCCATTAACCAGGATCGCGTCGCCTGGACGAATGCTCTGCGGCAGGATCTTAAGCGAATGATTAATGATGCCCACGCCGGCTGTATTAATGAAAACGCCGTCTCCTTTTCCCTTATCCACGACCTTGGTATCGCCAGTGATGATTTGGACGCCGGCCTTTGAGGCAGCTTGTTGCATGGAAGATACCAGTCTCCACAAGGTATCCATCGGCAGGCCTTCCTCGATAATAAACGCGGCGCTCAAGTAAAGGGGCCGGGCCCCGGCCATCGCCAGGTCATTCACGGTGCCATGCACAGCCAGTGAACCGAGATCGCCTCCGGGAAAAAACAACGGACGGACTACAAAGGAGTCTGTCGTCAGCGCCAAACGCTGGCCGCCGATCTCGAAAACGGACGCATCGTGCTGGGCTTCTGATAACGAATTGCGGAAGGCCGGCAGGAACATCTTCCCTATGAGCTGATGCATTAACTTGCCGCCACCGCCGTGCGCCATCAGCACCTGCGGATAATTCTGGATGGGAAAAGGGCAGGAGAGGGTGAAACCGTCGAGTTCGGGTGCGGAGGAAGTGTTCATTTCGGATTTCTTCACGCCGTGACGGGTTCACGGCGATACCGGTAATAAGCGGCACAAGCCCCCTCAGAGGAGACCATAGTCGCTCCCAATGGGTGCTCCGGCGTGCAACGCGTGCCAAACGCGGGACATTCATTGGGCTTTATCCTGCCTTGGAGTACCAGGCCGCTTTGGCATTCCGAAGGTTCTTCGATCTGCAACTCGGCTAGCCCGAACTTGGATTCGGCATCAAAAACGGCATACGCCTCGTTCAGACCTAGACCGCTGCGAGGAATCTCCCCCACCCCACGCCACTTCCTCGGTATGACGCGGAATACTTCGCGAATGAGTGCCTGCGCGGGGCGATTTCCTTCCTGGCTCACCGCGCGGCTATACTGGTTTTGAACGGTTGCCCGCCCCTTTTCCAGCTGTTCGACGCACATCAATACGCCCTGCAAAATGTCGAGCGGTTCAAAACCCGTCACCACAATCGGCACTCGATATTTCGCTGCGATAGGAATGTACTCCTCAAATCCCATGACGGTGCACACGTGACCGGCGGCCAGGAACGCCTGCACGCGGCAATCCGGCGCGCCGAGAATCGCCTCGATCGCGGGTGGCACCAGGACATGCGAGACCAGCAACGAGAAATTTTTAACCGCCTTGTTCCGGGCTTGAAACACCGCCATCGCGGTGGCTGGAGCCGTTGTTTCGAACCCAACGCCAAAAAAGACGACTTCTTTGGTCGGGTTGGCCTGCGCCAGCTTGACCGCATCGAGCGGCGAATAAATGATACGAACGTCGGCGCCGCCCGCCTTGACACTGAGCAGGTCGGCTTTGCTCCCGGGCACCCGCAGCATGTCGCCAAACGAACAGAACATCACGTCAGGACGGGAGGCGATTTCCAAGGCTTTGTCGATGAGTTCGAGCGGCGTTACGCACACCGGGCAACCTGGTCCATGAATCAGGGTAATTGTTTTCGGCAGCAGCTCATCGAGTCCAAATTTGACAATCGCGTGGGTTTGGCCGCCGCAGACTTCCATCAGCGTCCAGGGTCGAATGGTGATTCGAGCGATTTCACGCGCGTACTTCCGCGCCAGTTCGGCGTCGCGATATTCGTCCAGGTACTTCATCTCTGCTGTTTCTTGGCGGGGTGTTGCGGAGGAGCAGTCTCCACAGCCGCTGACTCCTGCAGTTCGCTCAGGTCCTCCATCTCGTTCAAATACTCGAACACTTTGGTAGCCTCCTGTTCATCGAGCCGACTGATGGCAAAACCAACGTGAACAATGACGTAGTCACCGACATTCGCTTCCGGCACATACGCCAGACTTGCTTCCTTGAGAACCCCGCCAAAATCGACCTTGCCCATCCGCGTCAGCGGGTCGTCTCCGTTAATACTGACAATTTTGCCAGGAATAGCTAAACACATCGCTAACCAGCCTACACTCTGACGCGCAGGGCGGCAACGCTGAGCCGTAATTCCGTCGAACTGCAAGACGGGAAAATCGTGCGGGCTTTCGTCGTCATCCTTTTGCCCCTTTCCAATTCTCCCGCGCGGCTGCCGCCAGTTGGCCCAATGCAATTCCACCGTCATTCGGCGGGACGCGCTGATGCCAATAGGAGCGGAATCCTTCCTCGCGCAAGCGTCGCACCGCGCGTTCAGTCAGGTAACGGTTTTGGAAGCAGCCACCTGAGAGGGCAACGTATTCCTGGTCGAAAAGGCGAGCCACCTCGATGATAGCTTCGATTAGCCCATTGTGGAACTTGGCGGAGATGTTGCCGATCGAAACATGATTTTTAAGGTCTGCCAAAACAGACTTGATCAGGGGAGCCCAGTCTAAGATCAGGCCGCTAGCCTGCGTGAGAATGGCCGAGTTCGAAGATGACAAGGGCAACTGGTAAAACTCATCGATTTCAAGACCCTCAAGTGCAAACTCCAGTTCCATAGCGGCTTGTCCTTCAAAGCGGACGAACTGGCGTTGGCCTATCAGCGACGAGATAGCGTCAAAGAGCCGCCCGACGCTGGAGGTAATCGGCGAGTTGAAACGCTGGACGAGCATCCGTTCAAGGGAGTTGCGTTCGGAAGTGGAGAAGGACGTCACCGGGGCGAGGTCACTCCTCTCGAACGCGGCCACGCCGAGCATTTCAAATAATAGACCAATAGCAGTCCGACGTGGTTCTTTGATCGCTCGCTCGCCTCCCGGAAGTCTAAAGGGACGGAAGTGGGCGACTCGTGACCACGAATCTTCGTCCACAATAAAGAATTCTCCGCCCCAAATCGTTTGGTCAGGGCCGTAGCCGGTGCCATCCCAGGAAACGCCAAGAACCGAATGACGCAGTTCATTTTCGGTCATGCACGCGAGCACATGCGCCAGATGATGCTGCACGCTGCAATACCGCAACCTGGTATTTTGTGAGGCCAACTCCCGCGCAAATTTTGTGGACAGATAATCCGGGTGTGCATCTGCTGCTATCACCTCAGGGTCCGCTTCATAGAGTTGTTCCAGGTCAGTTATGACACGACGAAATGCGGTATAAGCCTGGTCAGTTTCCAAATCGCCGATGTGCTGACTGAGGAAGGCATTGGTACCTATGGCCAGAGCGACTGTATTTTTCAAATGAGCTCCGACGGCGATGATGGTGGGGAGTTGGACTGGAGGACTGCCAGGTGTGGCGATGCGATCCAGGATTACGGGTAAAGGCGCATATCCTCGTGCCCGCCGTAGTACCAGTTCCCGCCCCGCCATGATGCGGACTATTGAGTCGTCCACATGCCGAATGATGGGCCGATTATGCACGAGAAAGAGATCGGCCAGTGGGCCCAGGCGTTCCAGAGCCTCACTCTCCGTGATGCAAATTGGTTCGTCGCTCAGATTGCCGCTCGTAGCGACCACCGGAAATCCCAACAGCGAAAGCAAAACATGATGCAATGGTGTGTAAGGCAGCATCACGCCGAGGTTCGGATTGCCGGGCGCGACCAAAGATGTAATGCCGGGTGCAGTCGGCGCGTTTGCGATTCCCTGTTTGCGATGGAGGAGGACAATCGGGGCTTCCGGTGCGCAGATCAAGCGCTCTTCCAGAGGCGAAATGACACAAACAGTTTTCGCGGATTCGAGCGAAGGGAACATCAATGCGAAGGGTTTCTCCTCCCGGTGTTTCAAGTCGCGCAGCCGTTGCACCGCAGTCTCGTCGTGTGCTGCAACCATAAGTTGATAGCCCCCGAGACCTTTCAATGCCAGGATTTTTCCGGAGCGAATCGCTGCCGCTGCGCCTAGAAGCGCTTCCTTGCCGGGCTTGGTGACGGCTTGCCCGGCGGGATCCCAAAGCTCGAGCTGAGGCCCACAGACCGAGCAGGCGTTCGGTTGTGCATGGAAGCGACGATTGGTTGGGTCGTCGTATTCGGCCTGGCATTGGTCGCACATGCGAAATTTTTTCATCGATGTGTTTGCCCGATCGTAAGGCAGGGCCTCGATGATGCTGAAGCGCGGTCCGCAATTGGTGCAGTTGGTGAAAGGATATTCGTAACGGCGATTTTTGGGGTCGAAGATTTCCTGAAGACAGTCGGGGCAAGTCGCGATGTCGGGCAGTACGAAAGCCGTTTTAGCTCCCGCCGTTTCGCTGTCACGGATTTCGAACCGGGAATAATTAATCGGGTCGAGCCAGGTCGCCTCGAGGCTTTGGATAAAGCTTCGCGCGGGTCGTTCCTTTTCCACGCGAAGCAGAAATGCTTCTAAATCAGCTCGCGATCCCTCTGCTTCAATAAAAACACCTTGAGGCGAATTGTTTACCCAGCCCGCCAATCGCAATTCTGTCGCCAGCCGAAAAATGAAGGGCCGAAAACCGACACCCTGAACTGCTCCGCGGATCGCCAGCTTTAAGCGCGTCGCGTGCGAGGTAGAAGTTTTGATTTGTGCATCGGCGGGGTCCATCTCTCAGAAGTCCCTTCAGGTTTGACCGGTTTTTGGCAAACCTGCCATCAGCACGCCTGACACTCAACTCTTTACGGAACCCAACGAGCGCGATAATAGCGTCCGCGCATTCCCGTAGTATTGTCGACGTAATCGAAGGAACCTCCCGTCGCAGTATTAGTTTTAAGCGCAACCCAATTTGCCAGGTTGGTAGAGGCTTCAATTGCGAAGCGGTTATCTGTCTCAGCATAAAGCCGAAGGGCCGCAAGGCCTGGGCTTGCTGCGAGCATCCTTAACTGCGGTGGCGCAACCGCACCTGAGACGGAATAGTCGTCAAATACCATAAAATTATCGCCAGGGGTATTCGGCTTTTTGATCACCCAGGCCGCGTCGATATCACCCAGGTTCAACGGTGAGTTGATTGTAGTAATCGGTTTGTTGCTGGCCACCGTCGCTCCATTAAAGGTGGCACTCCATCGGTTCGCCGCGAAATCAAGATCCATCGTTAAATTGTAAGGCACTGCATTGCTGAACTTGAGGCCCGACCAAACCCATGCGTTAGTACCGTCCAACGCGTAATACAACCTGAAATCAGCATTATCGAAATCCAGGATAAAGAATGGATCTCCATGCCGATTATAAACGGTCCAATAAAAGTCGTCGTAGTTCGTATTACTCGAATCGGCAATTGCCATCGTGACCGCGAAATGAGCTTGGGACACATTCCTGTTCAGGGGCAGATAAACAAAGAGATTGGAATCGCCCGCGTTAGGCGGTGCGAAACCTACATACGCTTGTTGCCCGCGCTTAGGGAAAAAGTCGGTAACCAGTCCATTTCCGCCGGAGCCGGCCCCCACCCATCCATTTTGGCCAACCAGATCCAGGTTGGTGTTGTAACCTTCATTGGCCTCAAAGCCTGTTTGATAAATCACCAGGCCAGTAGAGGCTCGCGCATAATTTGACACAAGCTCGGGCGCCGCAATCACACAGAGCAAAAGAAATTTCAGAAAAACTGCGCGCGACGAAAAACACTGACATTTGGCCCGACTCACCATGGTTGACCCTAGCTGGGAGCGCAGCGGTGTCAACATCCAAAGATCACCACTCATCGGCTAAGAGTCTGACGATTCGCTCAACTGCGCCGGGCAAAGCGTCCTCCAGAGCTGGTGTCATTTGTGTGCCGACCGTATACGGATCCTGGACTTCAACCGCGATAATTTTCACATGCTTCGGCACCGCCAATCCGAGTTCCCGGCCCAACGCCAGGATTTCGCCCAAACCGACGAAATGAGGCGAGCGAGTAGCTCCTCGAGGTAACTGATTCGAGTCGATTTCATGCAGGAAACCTGCAGGAACCCTGCCGGTTTGTATCGCATCAACCACTACAACCTGATCGAAGCCCACTACCAAATCCAGCAGTGCCAGACCCATTTCAGTCGATTCCGCAACGGCGATATCTTTGCAGCCGGCAAGGCGCGCCCGCGCAGCCCGGGCAATCCGCACCCCAATCGCATCGTCGGTCATGATATCATTGCCTAGACCCAGCAGGAGGGTCGAAGCCGAGTGGCGCCGGTGGTGGAGAGAGCATGGTAATAAGATGTTTCGGTTTGGCGACGGACCACGTTTGACGGTTTCGAGTCCGGGAGCTCTCCCTCTCCCTTTGGGAGAGGGACGGGCTGAGGGGAATTTCGTGGCCCGCATTTCAGGATTGAATCAGCTGGCGCAAAAGCCGGCGCTTCCGATCATAGATGTTCACCTGCAACGGCACATGCCCCGGCAGTGCATGTGTCGCGCAGCCAAAGCAGGGGTCATAAGCGCGGAAAGCCATTTCGACCATGTTGAGCAAACCTTCGTTGATCTGCCCTTTCTTAATCAGGCCACGGGCCGCCTTATCAACGCTCATCGCGATGCGTGCCGCATTGTTCTGCGTAGCGACTATCAGGTTGGCTTTGGTAATCAGACCCTGGTCGTCCGTTTCAAAGTGGTGAAACAACGTTCCGCGCGGTGCTTCAACGACCCCGATTCCCGATCTTGGTTTAGCTTTGGGAATTTCGCGGATTTTGCGGTGGGTGATCTCAGGATCGTTGACCAGTTCGAGCATCCGCTCTGCCGCATAGATCATTTCGACGATGCGAGCCCAGTGATTGGCCAGGGTGTGGTGCACCGGCTTGGCTCCGAGAATACTAAAGAATTCCTCGTAAGCCTTTTGCGCGTTAGGGGTGGCCATACCCTCGGCGACGTTCAAGCGGGCGAGCGGCGCCACGGCATAGATGCTGCCCGTAGCGGATTCCTCGAAACCGTGCCAACCCAGTGGCTTCAAATAGCAGAACTTCACGTAGCTCCATGTCTCGACATGTTCCGCAATAAAGTCGGCGTACTGCCGTGCGGCAAATTTGGCATATTCCTTGCCCTCGAAGTCGACGACCCGCAACAAACCGTCGTAAAAATTCACTTTGTTGTCGCCGTCCACCAGCCCGAGATAGTATGTGCGGTGCGTGAAGGCCTCCGAACGGATCAGGTTTACGTAGTGCGCATTCCGCAGCACGATGTCTTTGAAGACTTGCAGCGTGAAAAGAGCGAACTCGAAGGCGTCCTTCGCGAGCACCTGGAATTGCGGCAGATCCTCTACTTTGAGCCCCTTGGAAACTCCGCCCGGCAGACCGAGCACTGGATGAATTACCTTTCCGCCGAAATAGGCGATCAATTCACGGAGACGACGCCGCATGGAAATCACTTTCTTGCCCACCTCGATTCCCACTTTCTGCACCACACCAACCACGTTGCGCTGCTCTTTCGGCGCATCCGGGCCGACAATGAAATCCGGACCGCCCAGCAGATATACATGCAGCGCATGGTCCTCTATCATGAACGCGTTATACACGAGTTCGCGAATCTTCCGCGCAGCCGGCGGGGGTTCGACTTGAAAGAGGTCGTCGAGCGCTTTGGTAGCGGCCATGTGATGCGCGGTCGGACAGACGCCGCAGATCCGACTCGTAATCTGGGGCATATCTTCCGCGGGCCGTCCGCGGCTGAATACCTCGAAACCGCGCAATTCGGGGATTTGGAGGTATGCGTGTTCGACGTCACCCTGGTCGTCCAGAAAAATCTCTATCTTGCCATGGCCTTCCAGGCGCGTAATCGGATCAATTGTGAAGCGGCGCCGTTGGAGTGCCCTCGCGTTGGCGTTGCGGTTGCCTTCATTCCAGACCTGTTGAGCGGCTGTGTTCATGGCGTGAATCAAAAGCGTTAACTGTAGTCCAGACTCACTTTTCGCCGCAGGAGGCTTTTCGGCAGTCCGTAACGGTAAAACGTGCCGACCGGGTCTGGAATTCCGACCAAAACCTGCGCGATTTCCTTCTCTTCCTTGGCTGCCATATTGGCGCAAATCGACGATAGCATTTTCGCTCCCTGATCCCGTACGCGCGAGGTCGGGCCAAAACACCCCGTGCACGGCATGCCACCGCGAGGACAAAGCGCTTCGCAGCCGCCGCGTGTGGCTGGCCCCATGCACAAAATCCCTTGTGCCAAAAGACACTCGTTCGGATCGGTTTCCGTCAGGTGGGGACGTTTAAAGCCGGTGAACTTTACGTCGGCCGGTTTAGTCGCTTTGCGCGGACACTGGTCGCATAACGCGATATCCGGCGCCAACACACTGCCTTTCGCCGGCAACTTGCCCTGCAGCAGAGCGCCGACGGCTGCTTTGGTGATTTGAGGTGTCGGCGGGCAGCCCGGGACGTAATAGTCAACTTCAACAACCTGGTCCAACGCCCGTACCATGCCCCTCAGTTCCGGGAGACTAAGCGGGTGCCCTTTCTCCTCAGTTTCCAGCTGTGGCCGGATTTTGGACTCATTCACAACGGTGGGTGCCGCTTCGTAAATGTAGTTGAGCAAATCCTCGCGTGAAAACTGGTTGGCCAGGCCTGGAATACCCCCAAGCTGAGCGCAGGCACCATAGGCTAGCAAATACTGACTTTTGCGGCGAAGCAGCCGGGCCATCTCCTCCTGCTCGCTGCTGCGGATGGCGCCATTGAGCAGCGTGGCAACGATGGATTTGTCAGGCATGGACTCCAAGTCCGCCCGTTTGAAATCCATCGCGCAGGGCCACATCACGATGTCGACTGCATCGACGACGCCAAGAATATCTTCAGCTAGATCGACAATCGCCTCGTCGCAGCCGCCGCAAGAGGCGCACCAATAAAACGCAACTTTGGGCTTGGAGGCACTCATAAATCAATTTCTTAACCGGTATGGCCACGAAAGAACACAAAGTGCACAAAGATTGATCGAATTAAGTGGTCTTTGTGCTCTTGGTGTTCTCTCGTGGCCATAAAACTCTCAGCATTAAAGTGTGGGGCTCGATTGTGACCCACTGCCGTTCAACACGGGACTGCGGCGGGCTCGCGTTTTGCCTCTTGTTCCAGTCCGTCCGTTTCTTTGTCCCAATCCTCGAACCTGTTCGGCAGGCTTAATGGCCCGAGAGCAGCGAGTTGTTGAACCATTTCGTTCACCACCGTTCGCACCTTCTCGCCTTCGCTGGCGGAGATCCATTCCAGTCGCAGCCTTTTTTCTTCGATGCCAAGATCGTTCAGCATTCGTCGCAGCAGCTCAAATCGGCGTAATGTTTTGTAGTTGCCCTCCACGTAGTGGCAGTCGCCCGGGTGACAGCCGCCAATCAGCACGCCATCGGCCCCTTTGGCAAACGCCTCCAGGACAAATTGCGGATCGACTCGGCCGGAACACATTAAGCGGATAACGCGGATGTTGGTCGCGTACTTGAGTCGGGAAACTCCGGCAAGGTCCGCAGCGGTATAGGTGCACCAGTTGCAGAAAAACGCCACGAGCCGAGGTTGCCAGGAGGATTGGACAGCGCTGGCACTAACGGGAGATGAGGGCTGCAATTTCATGGATTAGCACTGGGATTTACCTGCCATTTCTCGTTCAACTTTCTGGTATTTTGAATTTGTTTGGGTTTCGAGATTCGGATTTCGGATTGTCAGTACGCCAGGACGCCTTCGATTTCGTTGAAGATTTGATCATCCTCAAACAAGTGCTGGTCAATTGAGCCCGAGGGACATGAGGCGACACAAGTGCCGCATCCCTTGCAGAGGGCTTCATTAATGGTGGCCTTCTGCCTAGTTTCATCAAATGAGATCGCTGTATAGGGGCAGAGGGAGATGCACGACTTACAACCGGAACAATGCTCTTCATCGATATACGCGGTGTTGGGCTCCTGTTCGATGTAGCCTTTGTCGATGAGCGCCATTGCCTCAGCCGCGGCGGCCCCCGCCTGGGCAATGCTATCGGGGATGTCTTTAGGCCCCTGGCAACAGCCGGCGATGAATACACCGTCAGTAAACGTGCTAACCGGCGCGAGTTTCGGATGTTTTTCTAGAAACCAGCCTTCGGTGCTGCAACTCAAGTTGAACATCCGCCTCACGTCTTGAGCATCGGTGTGTGGTTCCATGCCGACTGCGAGCACGATCATATCTACCGGAATACGGCGCACAAAACCGGCCAGCGTGTCCTCAACTCGAATCACCAGCTTTCCTTCCTCCTCCGGCGCCAGCGCCCAGTCCGTCACCTCGGCTACCCGGCCCCGAACGAACCGAATGCCTTCGCGAAGGGACTTATCATAAAATTCTTCGCAGCCTTTCCCCGGCGCGCGGATATCCATATAGAAAACAGTGACGTCGGCATCGGTATGTTCCTTGAACAGTTGCGCCAACTTCATCGAATGCATGCAACAGGTGCGTGAACACCACCGGTTCGTTTTGATGTCACGCGACCCGACGCAGAGAATGAATCCCGCCGTCTGGGGTTTCTGGCCGTTACGCAGAATGATTTCGCCGCCGGTGGGCCCCGAACTGGTGACCAGCCGTTCCAACTCCAGTGACGTGACCACATTCGGATACAGCCCATAGCCATACTGCGGAATGCGCGTCGGGTCGAACAGTTGGAAACCTGTCCCCAGGATGATAGTCCCCACTTTGATCTCGACCAGTTCCTCTTTCTGATTGAAGTCGATCGCCTTTCGATCCGCGCAAGCTTCGAGGCACGTCTTTTTGCATTTGCCCGTTTTGACCTGCAAGCAACGCTCCGGATCGATGAGCACTACCTGCGGCACGGCCTGCGGGAACGGAATGTAAATTGGTTTGCGTTTGCTCAACCCGACGTTGAATTCGTCCGCGAACTTTGGTTCCTTATAGACGCAGGATTTGATGCACTCCTGACAGCCGACGCAGAGCTCCTCATGCACATAACGCGGCTTGCGCCGGACCGTTACTTTATAATTTCCAACATACCCCTCCACTTTCACCACTTCGGAATAAGTCCATAATGTAATATTCTCGTGCGAGCGGACGGCGGACATCTTCGGGGTCAGGATGCAGGCCGCGCAGTCGAGCGTCGGAAACGTCTTATCAAACTTCGCCATGTGACCGCCAATGCTGGGCTCGCGCTCGACGAGAAAGACCTTTTTGTCGGCATTGCCCAGCGTCAGCGCGGCGTGGATGCCGGCAATGCCGCCACCGACAACCAGGACATCCGGATGGATCGGCACCCTCATGGTTTCGAGCGGCTTATGGAACCGCACGCGTTGCACCGCGGCATGCGCGAGGGCTTTCGCCTTCGCTGTCGCCTCGGCTCGATCGGTGTGGACCCACGAGTCATGCTCGCGGACGTTCACCATTTGAAAATAAAAAGGGTTCAGTCCGCCCCGCTTGGTCGCGGTGCGGAAGGTGTGCTCATGCAATAGCGGCGAACAGGAGGCAACCACAATGCGGTTGAGTTTGTGCTCGCGAATGTCCTGTTGGATCAGTTCCTGGCCTGGATCCGAGCACATGTATTTGTAGTCCCGGGAGAGGACAACTCCGGGGAGCTTGCCGATGTACGCCGCGACCGCAGGGCAGTCTACGATACTGCCGATGTTATGACCGCAGTGGCAGATGTAGAAACCGATGCGGACCGCAGATGACGGATCTTGCGAAGGTTTGTTCATCGTTTAGCTTCCCTCAGGCCTTTCTGTCCTTTCTGCTCTTCACAATTTCTAACACTTCGGATTGGTTTCGGGTTTCGGGCTTCGGAGTTCGGATTTTCTCTCGGGCAGCGGTTTCATGGGAATGAAGTTGCGTTGTAGCCCGAGTTGCTTTGGCTCGAAACCAAATGCCAGCCCCATGAGTTGTGTAAAGTAAACCGTGGCGATCCGCGCGTCCCCCCAGCGTCTTACAATCTGATCGTGATAGGCATCCAGATTAAACTGGCATAGCGGGCAGATCGTCGCGATGACATCGGCGCCGCGCCGCACCGCTTCCTTTAAAAGTATGTACGACATCCGCAACCCGGCTTCGGGCACGGTCCCGGTGAGACTGGCACCGCAGCACTTGGTCTTGAGCGGGTAATGGACAATGTCTGCGCCGAGCGCGGCGAGAATTCTATCCATGGTGATGGGATTCCACGCCTCGTCGAAAGTTGCGTACGGACGGACCACCTGGCAGCCGTAATACGGCGCGACTTTCAGGCCGGTCAGCGGCCGCACCACCTTCTGTTTGATCGCATCGATCCCGACGTCGTGGAACAGCACGTCGAGCGGATGACGGACGGCCGTCTTGCCCTGGTACGTGAGGTGAGCGCTTGCCAGAGCCCGATGCACGGCATCGCGTATTTGCGGGAAATCTTCAATGTTATGCTTGGTCTTATTGAGCACCAGGTAACACGCACTGCAAGGAGTCAGCAGATCGTAGCCTCCGTTCTTCTCTGAAATTGCCAGATTACGAGCCGCCAACACGCAGGCTTCCTGTTCCTCGACCGACATGTAAGCAGTCGCCCCGCAACAATTCCAATCGTCCAGTTCCAGCAATTCGATGCCGAGTTGGCGCATCACCGGCAGCAGCGATTCCTCGTACGCGCGGCCCAAGCCCTTCAGCGAACAGCCAGGAAAGTAGGAGTACTTCATCTCTGCCCCCGTCCATTTGGGTTGCCTTCATTGACAGTTGCCAGCATTGCCGCCAGTTCGGCCTGGCGCTGGATGCGCTCCGGCTTGATGACAAAGCGACCCGTGCGCATCAAGCCCAGCCCCAGCCGCCAGGAACCCAGCACCGCCCGCCAGTTTGCCCGCAGAAACAGTTGCATCACGAGTAGCGTCTCGGTAATCCGGCCTTTGCGCAGGACCATTTTGGCGAACTCCTTGGCGAGAATCGGTATGGGCATGTTCCGCGGATAAACGTGTTCCCGAATTGCCCGTTGCTTCAAGGCATACATGATATCCGTTATTCGAATTTGGCGCGGGCACTCGACTGTACAACCGTAGCAGGAAGCGCATAGCCAAATCGTGTTACTGCGAAGCACCTCGTTCTTAAAGTCCGCGCGGACCAGCGCCATGACCTGGCGTGGTGAAAAATCCATGTAGATACTCAGCGGGCAGGCGCCTGAACAGGTGCCACATTGAATACAGCTGGGAAGTTGATCACAGCCGGCAACACTCATGATCTCCCTGCCAAACCCCTTTACCCGATCTGCGTCGTACTTGATGGTGCGTTTGATTTCCATCATAAGTGCCTCTGTCAATGACGTGATGGCAACTGCAGTAGGTCTTCTTCTTTCAAGTCGACACTTCTACAGTTCTGGTTTAATTTCAATGCACTCCAATTAAAAAATCTAAACATGCTTTGCCGAAAGCTTTCCTTTTTTTGTGGTCAGCCGGGATCGTGCCGAGATTGCGACTGCAGGTGGACGGCGGGGCGGCGGCCTCGAATAGGAGAGGGGTTAAATTTCCAAAAGGCTCAAGAGCGCAGTCCTTCTATACCGTTCCCGCAGGCGGCGTACTGTCGGCAGCGCCGCGGTACTCGATCACCTTGACCTTTTCCAGTGTCACCAGGCCTCCCTGGATCATCTCATCGAGAATTGGCAAGAAAGCGTTCAGCTTTTCTTCGGAATCAACCAACTCAATGACGACCGGCAGGTCCATCGATAGCCTCAATATCTTGGCAGTGTGCAGCCGGCTCGACTTGCCAAAGCCCATTGGGCCGCGCAACACGGTTGCCCCGGCAAGGTGTAGTTCGCGCGCTTTAAGCACGATTGCCTCATACAGCGGCTTGTGCTGCCAGCGATCACTTTCACCAATAAAGATGCGTAACAACATCGCGTCATGTGGCAGGTGCATAGAGACAAATGGGTTAACGTCCTGGATCGATTAAGATAGCGGTCACATTTTTCATCGTGGACCCGAATTTATTGCTGAGGCTAGCACGTGGCCGACCCAAACCCCGACCAGGCAAAGCACGAGCGAGAGCACGCAATTGGCTCCGGCTTTAAGCCACTGGCCATCCTCGGCGAGGGTCAATGTCTGCAGACTGAACGAGGAAAAGGTTGTGTAGCCACCGCAAACACCCAACATAAAGAATTCCCGAAAAGTAACTGGTACCAACCATCGGCCCTCAGGCCCGGTGACTGTCGCGAACAGTCCGATGATGAATGAGCCGCTCACATTGACCAGGAGTGTCCCCCAGGGAAAGGTCTGGCCGACCGTATTAGCAATCCAACCCGAAAATCCCCAGCGCGCCAGGCTGCCTAGCCCTCCGCCGATAAATATCCAGAATGCATTCCACACAGCAGCTCTTTCGTAGTCCTAATCCTAATCGTAACCCTAGAACTCATCTCATAAACCCCGACACAGGCTTCCTTTGGTAGGGACGGCTCGCCGAGCCGTCCGGTTTCCTTACACAAAGACGGGATCGGCCCGCTCGGCGAGCCGGCCCTACCATTTATGAGATGGACCGTAATCATAATCCTAATCCCCCGCAGAGGCCTGGAGCAAGGGTAGTCCGTCGATCAAACGCAACCGGCGGAACGCCGAATTCATCGCCAGAAATCTCTTTAATCAACTCTTACTCCAGTTCCGGCCCAAGTCGTCTGCGTTGGCCACGCGCCAGATTCAGTTCAATCGTTTTGTTTCCGTACTGCACCAGGCACGGGTTCCCATTCAGGCTATGCACCGTGGCGCCCGCCAGCTTCCCATCTTGCCAGGCAATGTCTATCTCGAAACCCCCGCGAGCGCGCAAACCGCGAACTGACCCAGCGGGCCATATCTTCGGCAACGCCGGCAATAACTCCAACACCCGAACGGCCTCCCGAATTTGGACTTTGGACTTTGGACTTTGGACTTCGCTTTCATCGCTCTGCAGCAGCATCTCGCAAATGCCTGCGGTGATGCCAAAGTTTCCATCGAGTTGCATTGGCGGGTGCTGACCAAAGAGGTTAGGGCATGTGTTGCGCGCAGAAAACAACTCCTGGAACATGCGATGGGCACTTGCACCGTCGTGCAGCCGGGCATAAAGCGCCGTGCGCCACGCGAATGACCATTCGCGCACGTCGCTATCCGGGGCGATCCCACGGGCGTCTAGAGACACCTTGGCAGCTGCTGCGAGCTCAGGCGTTTTGGTTGCCGTGATTTGTACACCGGGATAGACCGCGAACAGATGCGAGGTATGGCGATGGTGATCCTGCGGTGTATCCAGTTCAGGACTTCCGGGAGTCGCATGAGTTCCCTTCTTTTCCGTCATCCACTCGAGCAACTGTCCCCAACTCCCGATCCCCGGGCTGACAAGTTTGTCTCGCAGGCCGGCAATCGTGTCTCGATAACTTTTGTCGATACCCAGCACGTCGCAGGCTTGCACATAGTTGTTGAACAAGTCCCAGATGATTTCCTGACTATAGCTGACTCCGTCTTCATCGGGACCATGCTCGGGTGACCACGCATCTGGCGCGACCAGCCGGCCATCGGGCAGTTGTTTCAAATGATCCTGCCAATATTCACAAGTCTCTTTGAGCACCGGGTAAGCAGTCCGGCGCAAAAATCCCTTATCGTGGCAAAAGGCGTAGTGTTCCCAATAATGCAGGCAGTACCAGGCATTGGCCGTTTTGTCCCACTTCCATCCCATGCCACCCATGGTGTTATGCGAGGTGCGAATCGCAAAGCCGCGGCTGGTCAAACTGCCGGCTGGAGTTTTTAGCTCTGGCGAAGCAGCCGTGGCCTTGCGCCAGGCGGGCAATTGGCTGTCGATAAGATCGAACAGCGGCAAGTGGCACTCCGCCAAATTGGCGGGCTCCGCCGGCCAATAGTTCATTTGGATATTGATGTTTGCGTGATAATCGCAGTGCCACGGAGGATCGTTGGAATCATTCCAAAGACCCTGAAGGTTGGCGGGCAAGCCGCCAGGACGGGAGCAGGAAATCAGCAGGTACCGTCCGTATTGAAAGAGGAGTTGTTCAAGTTCCGGGTCAACGCTCTTAAAGGCCTCCAGCTTGCGTCGATCAGTCGGTAGACCGCGCTGACCCTGGGTCGATTGGCCCAAGTCGAGGATCACGCGGTTGAACAGCGCCTGAAAATCCATCACATGCTCACGTTTGAGGGAATCGGACTTTTTGTGCGCCGCGTCTTCCAATCGGGCTGTAACGTTCCTGCGCGGATCGGTCGATCGATAATGCGCTGCATAATTCATCGAGTAATCGGTTCCAGCAGCAACCAACAAGGTCACGCTATTACACCGATTGAACGACAACGAATCTCCCGCGGGTTCGACTTTGCCGCCTTCCGATAAAACCATTAGCTCCCAGCCGTATCTGAGCCCGTTACTTAGATGCCCAGCACACGATATGCGATTGCCTGCGGCAACCACAGTCGCGCCGTGACCATCCCGCAAGCCGATGCGACCGGCGTAACCGCCAGGTTTATCTGCGGACAACCGGGTCACGAGCACGCCGGCCGGATGGCTGCAGAAAAATTCTCGGGCAAAGTGCACCTCGCCAACGGCATAGCTGACGTGGGATAGCGCCTGGCTCAAATCCAGGTCACGGCGATAACCTGTAACATTCGTATGTCCTGGTAAATCGATCCAAACCTCGCCGAGGACCTGATAAGCCCCCATCGTATCATAATTGCCTGAGGGATTTTCATCTCCGGTCCAGAGGCTGTCCTCGTTGAGAACAATTCGTTCTTTCTCAGGTTCGCCCAAGATCAACGCCCCGAGCCGACCGTTACCGATGGGCAACCCCTCCGTGGTCGGTTTGACACCGGGCTGTTGATACCAAAGCACAAGTTCGCTTGCATCTGCCGACCTTAGCGCCAGCAACAGGCCAATCAGAACCCAATGCGGTTTCATTGAGCCAAAGCTTGGCAGGTTGCCTGAGCGCGGTCCAGTGCCCCATAGGCATATTGCTACTGCTTTGGCTGCCCGAAAACGGGGTGTTAAAGTGCTCCGAGTGCGGGTTGCAGCAGGTCGCGGTGAAATTTACCGTGAGCAAGTCACCCGCTGGCCATGGCTGACACAATAATCAGGCCAAAAATAATTCCGCACAGAGGAAAGATAATAATGATACTTCGCTTCGAAGTGGACCAGGCTGAGGCGTTTCGCCAAGGGGTAAATGTTCCAAAATCCACAAATCATCTGGAGATTGATCCGTCCAAGCTTTCGCAGGAGGAACGCAACTTGATTGCCGATCGGTTGCGTGGGATCGACGTGCTGAAAATCGAGGCGCGCCGCGCGCCCCCCGGTAGGGCCCTGAGCTCTGACCCGGACCACTCTGAACGAATCATTGCGAAGCTTCCCAGTTTCGATTCTTTAATGGAGGCGATTCGAGAGGATGAGCGGCGCATGGGAATTGGCGAGCAAACCCGATCGCACTTGCGCAAATTGTCCTCACTAATTGGCATCGCTGTGCCGTCTGCAGTCGCCGACCCCAGGTTGGGTGCCGAACAACTTACCGCAGTGGAAACTTTCATGACGCAAATTCAACAGGCGGACGAGAACGTTGTTTCCATTGCGGCCCAGACCAATCCGCGCGGCGCTGAGACATTCTTGCGCCTCGCGGTAGCTGCCGAACAAACATTTACTAAAGAACGCCGTCTCGATCGATTGGGTCTGCCGGAGGCCATTCAGGGCCTGGATTTGTTGGTGGCTATCGTCCAAACCTACCTGCGCGAGTTGCGCCTGCGAGCTGCATCGTAAATCAAATGGGGAGAATCGGCCAATTTGCCATAAAGAAAACCGACGTAAGACAGAAGAAAAGAATCCTGAGGGCGAGGAACGTTTCCTGCCTAATGATGCCGCCGCGCTCTTTTGGAGCGCGCTGCGGCGCTATCCTGAGATGGCTTAGTGAGCTTGGGCTGCGAGAGACGCAGGCTCGCTCATGGCACCGACGGGCGGCGCGTGCCGGATTATGTGATAGATATAATCCTTTAGTTTGGCGCGACGCATCTTGAGTTCTTCGATTTCCTGGTCGGTCGCGAAATCAATATCCTCTTCGATTCGGTACACTTCGTCGTCCAGACGGTGATACTCGTCGAATAAGTTCCGGAAATGATCATTCGAGCCTTTCAGGCGGCGAATGATTTCGCGATGTTCCGGAAACTCTCTCAGGATAGGATGATGAAGGTCCATGGGGACAATCTCCTGTAGCGTTCGTTGTGATTTGGTGGTGCAAACGGAAGGCGAAGAAGCCGGCAAATGACCGGTTACAGAACCGTTCACGTGCTTGTTTTGAATCGAGGGAAGGTGGGCCGACCTGCCGCCGGCCTGGGCTGGAAAACAACGGTGTGATACGCTGCTCTTCGAATCCATTCGGGGTCCGTCGTCCTTGACAGACCCAAGAAGACTCTAACTTTCATCCCCCTGCGAGTAAAGGGGATCTTCGTTGCAAAGTAAAAATTTTTTTGTCCGTACTAGACCGTAACGTCACGCGTCTCGCGTGACGTAGAGCGGCGTGTACCGCCGCCCAAAAAAACCAAACCGGCGCAGGATGCCCGGTATGACGACAAACGGGACGCCGGCCGCTACGGCTTGGTTAATTCTACACCGACCAGGCAAACGTCGTCGGTGAATTCAGCTGCCGCCGAAAAACGGTGGACCTCCGCCAGGATTTCGTCGAACAATTGCGCAGCCGGCAATTGCAATCGAGCCTGGACGGCTGCCAGCAGGAGTTGTTGCGTATACAGTTCGTCGGTTTGGTTTTGTACCTCGACAATGCCATCGGTGAAAAGGAGCACCAGGTCGCCCGGCGCCAGTTGCGTTTCCGACGTGCGATAAGAGGTTTTTTCCATTAGCCCGAGAGCGGGTTGACCCTTGCCGGTTGCGTTGCTTAAGGGTAGCGCCGTGCCTGCGGCACGAGATAAGTGGAAAGGCCGAGGATGTCCTGCATTGGCGTAAAGCATTCGGCCGCTCTGGCCATCAGCCACCAGGTAAAAGGCAGTTGTCAGCAGCGGTATACCCGAGTGCTTCAGCAGAGTGAAAAGTTCGCTATTCAGTTTGGTTAGAAACTCACCGGGCTGCAAAGCCAGCGGTTTGAGCTCTTCTACCAGTGCGCGAATCATCGCGGTGATGAGGGCGGAACGCACCCCATGCCCGGCAACATCGCACAGAAACACACCGGCCTGGGTCTCTGAAAGCGACGAGATCGAGAAAAAGTCTCCACCGACGCTGCCGGTGGGGAGATATCTGTGGGTGAATTGCAGCGTGCTCTCGGACTGCGGGCCAAACCCAGGGAACGACGGGTATTGTTGCGGCAGTATCGCGAGTTGAATTTCTCGCGCCATCTTCAGGTCGTCCTCCATCTGCAAATTCTTAGCCTGAATTTCCGCGCGGCTCTGCGCCAGCGCCGCGTTGGCCCGCCGAATTTCCTGTTCAGCCATCCGCTGCTGGGTGATGTCCCAAAAAATCGCCTGCAGCCCGATGATATGGCCATCCGCGTCGCGCAACGGTGTTTTCACTACTTGCACGAACAGTTTGCTGCCGCCCGGCGGCTGGTGTTCCTCCACGGTTTCGTACGGCTGACCTGTCTCAATCACGCGACGGTCGTCTCGTTGATACTTCTCGGCCAGCTCCTGCGGGAAGAAATCGAAATCGGTTTTGCCGACAATCTCTTCCAAAGGCCGGCCGAGGGTCTTACAGAATTGTTGGTTGGCAAACGTGAAGCGGCATTGCAGATCTTTGCGAAAAATATTTTGCGGCAACGTCTCCACCAGCGAGTGATATAATACCTCGGATCGACGCACCTTTTCCTCGGCCTCGCGCCGCTGCGTAATATCCTCGACGGTTCCTTCGTAGTACAGCAAGCGCCCCTTGCTATCGCGAATGGCGCGGCAGTTCTCCGAAATCCAAATCCGGGTGCCGTCTTTTCTGAACACTTGGGATTCGAACGCCGTAATGACGTCCTGCTCCTGCATCATCTTTATAAATTCTTCGCGCCGATGCTCTTCAACGTAGAGGCGCCGGCTGATATCGGTGAGGCTCTGCATCAGCTCCTCGGGGGAATTATATCCGTAAATACGGGCCAACGCCGCGTTGGCCATCAGGTAGTGGCCATCGGGGGTCGTTTGAAAGATTCCCTCCACCAGGTGATCGAATACGCTGTGATATTTCTCCTCGGCATCCACCAGCGCCCGATCCATGCGCCGCCGCTCGATCGCATATCGCAACGAACGCTCCAGCCATCCGGGTGTTAACTGTCCCTTTACCAGATAATCATGCGCCCCGGCGTGAACCGCTTCGAGCGCCACCGACTCGTCGTCGGAATCGCCCGCAACAATAATGGGCAATTGCGGCGCTTCCGCGCGTAACAAAGAGACGTTCGCCAGGCCCGCCCCGTCCGGAAGCGACATATCCATCAGCACTACATCGACCTGATCCCCGGCCAGCGTCGACAAGCCGCGCCGCAGATTCTCCACCGGCAGGATTTCTGCATGCAGGTCCCGCGCCTGCCCCAGCATTTCACTCACATAGCGACAAAAACCTGCGTCATGCTCGATCAGCAATACTCTCATTTTATCCTGTGGCATAGCGCTTCCAGCCCACCGCCCCGACCGCTCAAGATTTGGCCGCGGTGGGTCGAATCACAGCATGGCACGCCAAAACGCTCCGAGCAAGAACACGCTTCGGCAGACACTTGATCCCTTTTGGGCATAAAACAGGTTGGGGAACCTGCGCTTGAGGCGTTTGGGCACAAATGCAGCTTGAAAACCTGCGATACAGCAGAGTGAAACTCTGCGTTACCAAAGATCCGATAGGGGTATCGTCGCTCCGATCGGCCGAACACTTATAAGGTAGGCTGACTTATAAGATTGGCTATGCTTAAACCAACTTTAGAATTCTTGACCCACGCCGCCGGACAATTAGATTCTTCAAAGATTGGCTTACCCGAAGCAATATTTGCGCGCCAGTGAGCAGTAATGAATAATATCAAATCGATCTTTCAGTCTTCGCTCGGCAAGAAGTACCTGATGGCGATAAGCGGTTTTTTCCTGTTCCTGTTTGTGATCGCCCACCTCGTCGGTAATCTTCAGGTGTTTCTCGGCCCCGAGGCTATTAACCGGTACGGGCATTTCTTGCAGAGCAATCTCGAGCTGGTGTGGCCGGCGCGCATCGCATTGCTGGTGCTGCTGTTGGTGCATATCTGGGCGGCGACCAAATTATCGTTGGAAAATAAGGCGGCGCGTCCCGTTGGTTATGCGGTCTTTCAGCCCAAAGGTTCGACCTATGCTTCTCGAACGATGTTGATGAGCGGCATTATCGCGTTTGTCTTTATCGTCTACCACATCCTGCATTACACCGCTCAGGTGCAGTACATCAATCTGACAGGCCAGAGTTTTTTGACCTTTCTCGACCCGGAAAAACGGCACGATATTTTCAAGATGATGGTCGTGGGATTCAGCAACGGTTGGGTATCGGCGTTCTACATTCTGGGCGTGGGGCTGCTATGCCTGCACTTGAGTCACGGCGCCAGCAGCATGTTCCAATCCCTCGGCTGGAAAAATGACGCCTACCGACCATTCCTGGACAAGGCAGCGCGCGTGGTCGCGGTGCTGATTTTCCTCGGCTACAGCTCAATCCCGATCGCCATTCTCTGCGGTTATGGGAAGGAGGCCCTTCGATGAGGTCCAAAGCCCAAAGTCCAAAGTTCAAAGTCTCGGAGGGAAGAGTTCCAAGAGTCCCCAACCTTAACCTGCCATGACCCTGGAAAGCAAAATACCTTCCGGCCCGGTTGCCCAGAAATGGGATAAGCATCGGTTCGAGATCAAACTGATCAATCCGGCCAATAAACGGAAATATGACATCCTTGTGGTTGGCAGCGGCTTAGCCGGTGCATCGGCCGCGGCGAGTCTGGCTGAGCTGGGATACAAGGTGAAATGCTTCTGTTTCCAGGACAGTCCGCGGCGTGCCCATAGCATTGCGGCGCAAGGCGGCATCAACGCCGCCAAGAATTACGCCAACGATGGCGACAGCGTTTACCGGCTGTTCTACGATACGATCAAAGGCGGGGATTTCCGTGCGCGTGAGGCCAACGTGTATCGCCTGGCTCAGGTGAGCATCAATATCATTGATCAATGCGTTGCCCAGGGAGTGCCTTTCGCTCGTGAGTACGGCGGATTACTCGCCAATCGCTCCTTTGGCGGCGCCCAGGTGTCTCGCACGTTTTATGCCCGCGGGCAAACCGGCCAGCAACTGTTGCTTGGGGCCTATCAGGCATTAAGCCGCCAAATCGGACTCGGCACGGTGAAAATGTACCCGCGCACCGAGATGCTTGAGCTGGTCGTGATTGACGGCGCGGCTAAAGGTATCGTTGTGCGAGACCTTATCACGGGTGCGATTTCCTCGCACGCGGGCGATGCCGTAGTGCTGGCAACGGGTGGTTACGGGAACGTGTTTTTCTTGTCAACCAACGCCAAGGGCTGCAACGTCACCGCGACCTGGCGTGCCTATAAGAAGGGCGCGTTCTTTGCCAACCCCTGTTACACCCAAATTCATCCAACCTGCATTCCGGTCAGCGGCGAACATCAATCAAAGCTGACCTTAATGTCGGAGTCACTCCGCAACGATGGACGGGTCTGGGTGCCTAAAAGAAAAGAGGACTGTGCTAAGGCGCCCGCCTCCATTTCGGAGCAGGATCGAGATTATTACCTCGAACGCAAATATCCCAGCTTTGGCAACCTCGCCCCGCGCGATATCTCCTCGCGCGCCGCCAAAGAAGTTTGCGACGCGGGCCGTGGAGTAGGCCCTGGCGGGCTGGGGGTCTATCTGGATTTCTCAGATTCGATCAAGCGTCTGGGCGAGCCGGTCATTCGCGAACGCTATGGGAATCTCTTCGACATGTACGAACGGATTACGGGCGAAAACGCGTATGAAGCCCCAATGCGCATCTTTCCGGCGGTTCACTACACGATGGGTGGCACTTGGGTTGACTACAATCTGATGAGCACTCTCCCCGGCCTGTTTGTCCTCGGCGAAGCCAATTTTTCGGACCACGGTGCCAATCGGCTCGGCGCCAGCGCCCTGATGCAGGGTTTGGCTGATGGCTACTTCATTTTGCCCTATACCATTGGGGATTATTTCGCCTCGGCTAAACCGACCAAAGTTACCACGGACCGCCCGGAGTTTAAACAAGCCGAAGATGGCGTGCGGGCGTTTATGAACCGATTGTTGTCGATCAAAGGCAAACGCACGGCGACATCGCTCCATCGGGAGCTTGGCAAATTGCTTTGGGAGAAATGCGGCATGGCGCGCGACGAAGCTGGGTTGAAGGAAGCGTTGCGGCGCATTCCTGAGCTGCGGGAAGAATTCTGGAAAACATTGAACGTAACCGGCGAGAATGGCGAATTGAACCAGGCCCTCGAGTACGCCGGGAGGGTAGCCGATTTCATGGAATTCGCCGAATTGCTTTGCCAGGACGCATTACATCGCCGCGAATCCTGCGGCGGACATTTCCGCAGCGAGTTTCAGACACCGGACGGCGAGGCATTGCGCAATGACGAGCAGTTCTCCTATGTCGCCGCCTGGGAATATAAAGGCCCCAACCAGCCGGCGGTGCTGCACAAGGAGCTGCTCGCCTATGAAGAAGTTCACATGAGCACCCGGAGCTATAAATGAATTTAACGCTGAAAATCTGGCGCCAAAAAAACCGGGAAGCCATCGGCCGCTTTGAGACTTATGAGGCCAATAGTGTGCTGGAGGACATGTCCTTTTTGGAAATGCTCGATGTCGTTAACGAGGGATTGCTGGAGCGCGGGGCCGAGCCGATCGCCTTCGATTCCGACTGCCGCGAAGGCATCTGCGGCATGTGCTCCCTGGTGATTAATGGTGTGCCCCACGGAGGTCATCGGGGCACCGCGACCTGTCAGTTGCACATGCGCCATTTCAAGGATGGCGATACCATCACTATCGAGCCATGGCGTGCCAAAGCCTTTCCGGTCATTAGAGACCTCATCACCAACCGTACTGCGTTCGATCGCATCATCCAGGCCGGAGGCTTTGTTTCAGTCAATACCGGCGGGACCCCGGACGGCAATGCAATCCCAGTGCCAAAGACCATTGCCGATCGCTCAATGGATGCCGCGGCGTGCATCTCGTGCGGGGCCTGTGTCGCTGTCTGCAAAAATGCTTCCGCTATGTTGTTCGTTGCGGCCAAAGTGTCGCATCTTAACCTCCTGCCGCAGGGCAAGGCCGAAAAAGACCGTCGCGCGCTGAATATGGTCAGACAGATGGATGCCGAAGGTTTTGGCAACTGCACCGTTACGGGATCCTGCGAAGCCGTATGCCCAAAAGAAATCAGCCTAAGCTTTATCGCCAAGCTGAATCGCGACTATGGCGTCGCGCTGTTAAAAGGGGCGCCGGACTAAGGTAATCTGGGAAACCCGGAAATCCCTAATCTGGCCAACGCCATTTCCCCGAATAGGCTTTCAACCGCAGAATTTGCGAAGCTCGCAAAGAAAAAGCACGGGAGCGGAGGGCAAAGCGCAGAATCAAAAGTTTTTTCCTCTGAGGCCTTCGCATCTCTGCGATTCAATGCTGTTCTTGAATCCGCCTGAACCTCTCGACCCTCAATGTTGGGTTGGCGGCTAGCCGCTATTTCGGCAAATCGTCGGCCTCGAGAGACGCCACGAGATCTTTTTCCGCCAGCACCCAATCCTCGATGTTCAGTGGGTGCTGGGGCAGTTTATCGCGGAACAGTTCGTAGGCGTGCTGACGAACCATGGATTTAGTAATGCCTGGAGTGAAGGGCTTCGGCTGCTCAACTGAAGTACGCGTCTTCTTTTTCATATACTTCCTTCCGCTCTAAGATAAACCTACTGCGCGTCCTTTCAACCACTTAACGTCAGATTCGGGGGCTAGCGGGGCTTGAAGTTAAACCTTCGCAGGTTTTGTCCAGTAGCGGTCTTTTCTCCCTCTCCTCCCCCGGAGAAGATGGAGGAGGCCCTTTCACCCTGCAATCTTCATGGGTAGCCTCGGCGTCTTTCAACGCCGCACTGGTACCATGAAACAAAGCAACCTCATTTTCCGAGGACGAAGGACGACGACGAGGCAGCTGTTTCCGAAACCGTTCTAGGCCCGCTCACGTTGCAGAAAGCTCATCACGCTGTCTCCATGCCTCAGTACCTTCAATTCGACCCACCATGGCGGTAACGACAGTGAATCTCGTTTAGTGTGGCCGAGGATAAAGAGACCGCTCGCGACCAATAATCCGGGAAGCGTCGAGTCATCGAGCAGTTGCTGCGCAAAGGAATTGGATCGTCGTCCAACATTCTTCTCACCGTAAGGCGGGTCGGCGAGAATTAAATCGAACTGTGCCGAACCGGACCTGAGCTGCGCCAAAGCAGCAAAAACGTCTTGCACTCTAGCCTGCAGCAGTTCGGGGCCAAAACCGGCAGCCTCGAAGTTGCGACGCAATACCTCCGCATGTCGGCTGGATTTTTCCACGCAGACGGTCGATGCCGCCCCGCGGCTAAGGCATTCCAGACTAAGCGCACCGGTGCCGGCAAAGAGTTCAAGCACCCGCGCGCCATTGACGCGTTCGCCGAGGCTGTTGAATACCGCCTGTTTGACCAGGTCAGGCGTGGGTCGGACCTGCAGCCCTTTGGGCACCTTTAATATTCGTCGCGCGGCTTTACCACCTGTGATTCGCATACGATACCCGGAAGGACGAGTTCCACGAGTCCCACTCTTCGAGTCTCAGTTCTTGGGTTCGGTCCGCCACCGCTCGATTGGAACAACCTAAACCTCAAATCGAAGTAGCAGCAACCACTCTTCTCTAATGCCGATGTTTGCCGCCACTGCAGTGGCAACCGCCGGAGCGCGGGCCGCCGGTAGCGGCACACGCATTGGGTTCGGAAGCACCTCCACCCGACGATGCAAAGACCGAGAACTTCTTTGATAGTTTGGTCGAACCGCAGTGTGGGCATTTGGCCCCCTGCCAACGCGAGGAGCGGACCAGGATTTCGCTGTCCTTCTCGCATTTCCCGCAATGGAACTCGTAAATTGGCATAGATCAAAACTAATTGGCGACCGGTTTGTGCTCAAGACGTTTTTCCCGCAAAGGAATGGCTCGCGCGCAAGCTCCATGAGCCGCACGTTAAACATGGGTCATCCGACGATTCGGGCCCGTCCACGGCCTCTGCACACTTCGCCGATCAACCACGCCTTGGTTTTTTGGGCATGAATGAACTTTAGAATCGCGTCGGCTTGGTTAGCGGCTACGATCAGCACCATTCCAATGCCCATGTTAAATACCTGAAACAGTTCCGCTTCCGAAACTCCGCCCTTTTGACGTATGATTTGAAAAATCGGAAGGATTTCCCAAGCGCCTTTGCGAATCAGCACGTCGCAGTTTCGCGGAAGCACGCGCGGGATGTTATCGACGAAGCCCCCGCCGGTTATGTGAGCCAGTGCTTTGATTGGACCACTTGACCTGGATTTGACGACCTTTGATGCGGGCGTCACGCCGCCCCAGTTAAATTTCCGAATCAGTTTTTGAATGAGCGGACCGTAGCTCACGTGAACTTTAAGCAGTTCGTCGCCAAGTCGATTTCTCAATTCGGGGACATAACTGGACGGCTTAAGCTTGAGGCGTTCGAAAAAAATCTGCCTCGCCAACGAGTAACCGTTGGTGTGCAACCCGCTGGAAGCGAGTCCAATGACGACGTCCCCCGGTTTGACCGCCTTGCCATCAAGCATCAACCTCCTGTCTACAACTCCGATGATCGTGCCGCTGACATCATATTCACCCGGCTGATAAAAGCCTGGCATTTGGGCCGTCTCCCCTCCGATTAGGGTGCAATGATTCTCGGCGCATGCTTTGGCAAATCCACGGATAATTTCGGTGAAGATGTGCGGTTTGAGTTTACCAGTCCCGAGATAATCAAGGAAAAACAAGGGTTCCGCGCCCAAAACCGCAATATCGTTGACACAATGATTTACAAGGTCCTGGCCAATTGTGTCGTGGCGATCCATCGCGAATGCCAGCTTCAGTTTGGTGCCCACCCCATCAACGCTGGAGACAAGGACAGGTTCCCGGTAACGGGCTACATTCAAGGCAAACAACCCTCCAAAACCGCCCACTTTACCAAGGACCTCTGAGCGCTGGGTTGCCGCCAGCAATTGCGGCAAAGTCCCCTTGACCTTGTTGCCTAATTCGATATCGACGCCGGCTCTGGCATATGCGCTGCGATTCATCGGCGCAGAGACTAGCGCGAGAGCAAGGCTTGTCCAATCTTTACCTGGAATAGGACCAATAAGACTAATGGGCCTATCTCCTTTATTGCTTTTTGAAGCTTACTGTGGCACTCATAGCCAGGAATAGCTGTATGGGCTGGCGCGCTTTCGCATTCTTTTCGCTCGGCGTCAATATCCTGTTGGCGGCAGTGTGGCTCGCTACCTCTTCTCCAAGGGCTGCCAAAAGCGGCTCTCAAGCCGAAATGGCCCCTCAAGCGACGGGGACCGCCGGACGAACCAACGTCCTTTTGCGTCGACAGTTTTTCTCCTGGCAGGAAGTCGAATCGCCCGATTACCCCACTTACATAACCAATTTACGCAACATCGGATGTCCGGAGCAAACCATCCGGGATATCATCATTGCCGATATCAACGGTCTGTTTGCGCGCCGCCGGGCAATTGAACTTGTCACCCCGGACCAGCAATGGTGGCGCAGCGAGCCCGATACCAATGTGCTGCAGGTAGCCCTCGAGAAATCTCGCGCGTTGGAAGAGGAACGGCGGGCTTTGTTGACGAGATTGCTCGGTTCGAGTTGGGAATCTGGCGACCTGGCCAGCCTGCCGCGTCCAACTCACCCAGGTATCCTTTTGGATGGTCCGGTTCTCGGATCGTTGCCCACCGAAACTAAGCAGGCCTTGCAGGATATCAATTCCCGTTCGGAGGCGAAAATCCAGGCGTATATCGACGCCCGACGCGCTCAAGGCAAAGAGCCCGACCCGGCGGAGTTGGCCAAGCTTCGCCAACAAACCCGCGATGAACTATCCCGCGTTCTTCCGCCTGGGCAATTGGAAGAGTACCTCTTGCGGTATTCCCAGTATGCAAACACCTTGCGCGCCTCCTTTGGCCAGCTCCAATATTTTAATGCCAGCCCTGACGAATTCCGCTCGGTGTTTCGAGCCACCGACAGTCTCGACCAACAAATCCAGGCACTCGCCGATAGCACGGATCCGAACGTAGTCCAGACTCGTAAAGCCTTGCAGGCGCAGCGGGAGGAAGCCATCAAGGTCGCTTTGGGACCGAAGCGTTACGAGGAATATCAATTATTGCATGATCCTCTGTATCGTGATGCCGTCGCTACGGCCGAACAGGCTGGCACTCCTGAAAACGCCCGAATGATTTACCAAATTAATCAGGCGGCGGCAGCGACGCAGGAATCGATTCGCACCAACCTGGACTTAACCGCTGATCAAAAAGCCATCGAACTCAAACAACTGGAGTTGGATCAGCTCAAAGCCAACGCCGTCGCTATGGGACAGCAACTGCCTCCCGATCCGAACGCCACACAGCCCCCGCGGCGAAGCACCTACACCCTTCGTCCGGGTGACAGCGCAGCAACCATCAGCCTGATCTATGGCATTCCCGAAGCTGCGATTCGCGCCGCCAACCCCAATGTCAATTTTGCTAGATTGCGACCAGGTGATTCAATTAACCTCCCGCGCACCGCGCTCCCACCCACCACCGCCCCCTTAACGACGCCAGGGGGACCGTAGGTCTAATACAACTCACCGCACAAGAATCTTACCCCGGTCCGATTGTCAGAAAGAAAGTGGACATGGAGCCGCTTCGCATGCTTGATCGCACAACGGCTAAGCTAAGAGCCGTCCAAAGCGACGGGTTACTTCTTATCCCAGTTATGTTCCTTGACGATTTCTTCGAGTTGAACCTTCGGATCCGCGTCGTCCGGGATGATGCCGAACTTCGCCAGGTACTTGCAAACATTGCGCAGGTGTTTCACTTCATCCTTTTTGGCATTTAACTGGTCCGGCGAGAGTTGTTTTAAACTCGCCAGGTAGTCGTTGGCCAGATCGTGCGCTTTCTGGGCCGTCTCCTCGTCGTACTCGTAGACCAGCGACTCGGCCAAACGTAGCATTTGGGGAACGGGATTCGACGCATTTTTCAAATGCTCGGCGTCGTTGCGAATCATCGCCGCGAGTTCTTTCCGTTTGGCTTCGGTGGCTTCTGTCGTCAGATATCCATCGGTCCCGCCCTCAATTGCCCGTGGCGGCAGCGGCCGATACCAAATGTTGCGATAACGCACGGGATTGCCGTGATCCTGGAGCTTCAGCGGACCGGCTTCTGGAAACGGACCCGGTTTGCTGCGCCGCATGTGACCGGTCTCGCCTTCGAGCATCGTGTGGTCCTGAACAAGCACTCCGTTCTCGAAGACCGTGACATAGCCTGGGTCTAATTGTTTCCCGTTCTTGTAAATCGGACGGCGGAAGACAATGTCATAACTTTGGAACTGACCAGGTGGACGCAGCGCGTTTGCCAATGGAGGATTCACGCTATACACGGAAGCGGCAAAGCCGTCGGCATAAGTGGGATTGTTATAGTTGTCGAGAACTTGGACTTCGACCAGGCCCATCAGGAAAACACCGCTGTTACCACGGCCCTGGCTGTTTCCTTCCACCTTTGTGGGCGCCGCCCATTCGACGTGCAATTGGCAGTCGCCGAACTTTTCCTTGGTCCGAATGTAACCGGACCCAGGCACGCATTCCATCGCGCCGTTCTTGACCACCCATTTGGTTGGCACACCTTCGCCTTCGTCGGCTTCCCACTTTGACAGGTCGTTGCCGTCGAACAAAACGATCGCGTCGGATGGTGGTTGTCCCGGTTGCTCCTGCGTGCTGAATGCGCCGGGGACGACCAACTTGGGCTGTGGCCGATTGTGGTCGTGAATTGCCCACGGGTGATGCTCGTCAGGCGCGTCGCCGTAGAAGGCAGACCCAACATCGGCAGCCAGGCACGAGCTAGTAATGGAAAAGAGAGTGCAAAGGGTTGGTAGAATGGGTTTCAATTTCATAGCAATTGTCAAATTTGCGGTTCGCAGTATTGGGCGTTGAGGCTTAGTTGTCCAGCAATCCAGAACGATAAAGCCTGTTTCAAAATTGTAGGAGCCGACTTAAGGAGGCATTAGTTTATATTGAAAACACCCCGAATATTTCAAGCTCCTCACGTCGGTTCCTACAGCGAAAACAATTTTCCAAACGCGCTCTAAAGATATTTTGCCAGGAGCGGCGCCAGTTCCTTGCGCGTTTTCACCGGCCAAAGCGTTTTATCCGTCATGAGCGCGGTTTTTAACGCGTTGTGACACGGCCAAGTCGGCTCGAAGGGAATTTTCGGAATTGCCTGGGCCACGATAGCCTTGGCCATCGCAGCGTTTCGATTCAGGTTCGCAACGATCATTTCGACGGTGACATGCGCCTCATCCACTTTCCAGCAGTCGTAGTCCGTTACCATCGCCATTGTCGCATAGGCAATTTCCGCTTCACGCGCGCACTTGGCCTCTCCCAGGTTCGTCATACCGATCACGGAGTAACCCAGTTTGTGATTGGTAACGGATTCCGCACGCGTGCTGAACGCCGGTCCTTCCATGTTGACATAGGTCCCGCCGTCGTGCACTCGCGCCTTGAGCGCTCGTGCCGTCTTTACCAGAATTTTGCGCAATTCTTCGCAGATCGGATCCGCAAAGGCGATGTGCGCGACAATGCCGCGTCCGAAAAAGGTGTGCCCGGCCGACTGCTTGGTTCGGTCAATGAACTGGTCCGGCAGGACAATGTCGCAAGGCTTGAGTTTTTCCTGGAGCGAGCCGACGGCGCTGACGCTGATAATCCAGCAGACACCGAGCTTCTTCATCGCCCAGATATTCGCTCGATGATTCAATTCGCTCGGGAGGATCCTATGCCCGCGAGCGTGCCGCGGCAGAAAAACTACCTCACGTCCGGCGAGTTGGCCGGTAAGCATCGAGTCAGACGGATCGCCAAAGGGTGTTTTGATTTTTACCCATTTTTCAGCAGCAAAACCTTCGATATGGTAAAGCCCGCTGCCGCCAATAATGCCAATTCGCTGTTCAGACATCCGCGGGGTTATAGCCGTCGGGACGGCGATTGGAAATCCGAAATTATGACTAGCCTATTTGTGACAACAAGTGGCTCCGCCACCGGACAGATCCGGACTCAGGTAAGGAATCCCGAGTGACATTCCACGCAAAATCAACAGGCTGGCCAGCAGAAAAACCGAAACCGGGATCGCTTTGCGGAGTTGCAGCCGAACGGACCAGGGAATCGCCTTTCCGGAGAGCCCAATAGCGAGCATGAGTGGAGTTGTCCCGGCTCCGAACGCGGCCATGTAACCGATCCCCGCCAGAACCCCACCCGTGGCAGTCGCTCCCGCGCAAGCCACGTAAACCAGCCCGCACGGCAATAACCCATTAAGCATTCCCAAAAGCCCAGGTGCAATCAGAGATCGCCGGCGTAGAAGACCGGCCATTTGGCTTTTGAGGAGATTCACTGTCTCGGTGACTGGCCGCGAGAACCCGAGTTTGCGCGAGCCAAGCAGCCCTGCGAGCAACGCCACGCCGAGCCCGATGGAGACCCAACCCTGGATACCAGCCAATGACAGCGTTCGTCCGGCCAGTCCAAAGACTAACCCGAGCGCAGAGTAGCTGAGGAGCCGCCCGCAATTATAGGCGCTGCGTCCCACGACAAACCCGCACGTTGTCGTCCCGGTGGACGGGAGTGCCAGCGCTAGCGGACCGCACATCCCCGCACAATGCACGCTGCCGACCAGGCCCAGGAAGAATGCTGTGAAATAATCCATATTGCGACCGCTTTCAGCCGCTCCTTCCGCAAAGCCAGTAGCGCAGAGTTTCACTCTGCTGTACCGCCGAGTTGCACTCGGCAGATTGTGGAGTAGAGGGCGCTTTCAGGTCTGGCGCTGCACCCAGTTGGTCAGTGCAGTTTGAAAACCTGCGATACAGCAGAGTGAAACTCTGCGCTACGGGAAATGCATTCATCAACTCCTGGCTCCGATGACTATCTTTTGGTCCATGAAAAATTCCTTGTCGTCGACGATCCAGGAAACGCGCACCTTCCAAAGTCCCGGCAGCAAAGAGCCGGCGTCGATCGTTTGCACGCCCTTGTCGTCAGGTGCGAGCTTGAACTGGCGATCGAGATTGGTCGCCGAGGGACGATAGAGTTGGATGCTGCCTTTGGCTTTGGCCGCGGAGAGGTTCGGACTCAAAGAAACACAGATCAGTCTGGATGCCTCATCGTATCTGACCGTGGCGGTTCGGGCATTTTGTTGCGCGTGTCGAAGGCGGTCGATCTGTCCCTGGTACCTGACCTCCTGCTCATAATAATCGGCTGCGACGAGATCCGCCGGGTGCCTGCTGCAAAAGGCGACGAAGGTGCAGCATCCGATGATGGCGACGAAAAAGAAAGCAACAATGGAGATGGGCCAGGGATTCCAGGGGGAAGCGGAGGTCGCGTGCATAGATTTAAATAGAAACTTATTCACATCTTCGTTGTTACATGGGGAGCGATCCCGCCAACGAAATCGCTATCTCATTAACACCTCGCTTCAGCAAGGTGAGCTTGGTGCCGCAAAACCTCAGAACCGCTTGAGCGGTTTCTACGACGCATGGAAAACCGCTAAAGCCGTTCCGGTCGGTGTTCGCTGTCTTCACCCCGTTGAAGCGGGGTGTTAATGAGAGCCTATTCACGGATGACATGGTGATTTCATTGCCTTTACCGCCGCGGGCCAATGAAAATCGTTTTGATAGTTTGCAGTCTTTTGCCCGCAGAATAGACACCGACCTTTACGGAAGTGTTGCCCGAGGCCAGCTTTTCGCGGGCGATCTCGACCAGCACAGATGCCTCGCTTTGCTTTTCGGCGGGCAAATTCAATTCACCACCGAGCACCGTCAGGCCGCCGTCGATATTTTCCAGCCGAAGTTCTACCGGCATTTCGCGCCGGCTCTTATTGGTCATTTTGAGCAGATACAAGTTGCTGATCCTTCCTTCAGGCGTGGATTGGAAGAGCGCTCCCGGCGCTCGCAGAAGCGTGACATCGACGTCAGAACGCGTCAGCAACAACGTAACCAGGCCGGCACTGAGTGCGAGCAGGATTAAGCAATATGCAATAATTCGCGGCGTGACCCGGACTGGCTCGCCCTTTTCGATGCCGTTCAGTGAAGCGAAACGAATCAAGCCTCGCGGACGGCCGATTTTGGTCATCACTTGGTCACAGGCGTCAATGCAAGCCGTGCAATTCACGCACTCCATTTGTGTGCCGTTGCGAATATCAATGCCGGTGGGACAGACGGTGACGCACTTGAAGCAGTCGATGCAATCACCGGCCGCGCGGCTGGAGCGTTGTTCGCGGGTTTCATCGCGACGGAGCCGTCCCCGTTGTTCGCCTCGTTTGTAGTCATAGGCGACAACGATCGTATTTTCATCGAGCAACGTTGATTGAAAGCGGCCGTAGGGACAAATGAACGTGCAGGCTTGCTCACGAAACCGGGCGAAGAGGGCGTAGAAAACCACAGCAAACAACGCCATGAAAGTGAGGCCGCTTAGATGCCGGGACGGGTTGTCCGTGATAATCGTCTTTAGTGCGTCAATCCCGATAATATAGGCCAGGAGCGTATTACCGATGATAAACGATAGGGCAAAGAAGATACTGTGCTTGGTTGTTTTCTTCGCCAGTTTGCTGGCGCTCCACGGGGCGCGACGCAACGCTTTCTGTTCAGTGGCGCTGCCTTCAATCAGATATTCGATCTTACGAAAAACCATCTCCATCATCACGGTCTGCGGGCAGGTCCATCCACACCACAGCCTCCCAAAAGCGGCGGTAAAAACGGCGATGCCCATCAGGAAGAGCAGGAATCCCAGCGCAAATACCAGGTTGTCCTGAGGCCAGAAGATTACCCCCAGGACCGAGAACTTGCGCTCGACGATATTGATCATCAGCAGGGGATTCCCGTGGATCTTTACAAACGGGCCGCCAAACATGAACACCAGCAACAGCCACGTTAACGCCGTGCGCGCGCGATAAAACCGCCCGCGCGGCTGGTGCGGGTAGAGCCATTTCCGTCTGCCTTCCTTATCGGCGGTCGAAATGTGGTCGCGAAAATCAGAAGACTCCCGCCGGAGGCTTTCCGGGCAGGATTCAGCTCTTCTTTTGTTGACCGATTCGACCGGCATTTACTCGAACTCGCTTGGCCCGGTTTTTACCGGGGCTAAATTCTCCGGCGGTTTGGGATTCTTCGGATTAGTCCCGCGCAAGGTGTAGATGTAACTGCCCGCGGCGTAGATCGTGCTCGGCTTGAGCGTTGTTTTCCAGGTGACCATCCCCTTGCTGGGAACTCCATCCCAAATCGTGTGGAGGTTGTCGACGAAGTTCGACCCGTGGATCCAATAATCATCGCACAGATTGGGTCCCACCAATCCCCCGCCATCGACCCGGTGACAAGGGGCACAGAGCTTCATAAACGTATCTTTGCCCTCCGCCAGCACGGCAGGCTCTTTCGAGGGTTGAAGCGACGCCATTTGATGCTCAAATTCGCCTATGGCCCGTGATTTCACCTCGTTGCCGATTTTCATCTCATCCTGATATTCCGTGGCCATGAGTTTCCCCTTATTGAGCACATGATAGTATACAAGATAGAGAACTGAGAAAACTATGGTGAGATTGAACAACCAGACCCACCAGCGTGGCAGCTTATTGTCGAGCTCGCGAATGCCGTCGTATTCATGATCCAGCAGCAGAGGGTCTTGGGAGTCGGCTTCGTTATTCATGGGCATCCTTTCGTTTTGGAGATTGCTCCTGCTCCGGATCCAGCGCGACCCGGGACATATATTCGAGGTGGCTTTTCTTTTGTGCAAAAGCCCACAGCAGAACCGCCAGGAATATTGCGCAAAAGAGGCAGAGGGAGAAAATCCCGTACTGTTCGATTCCGCCGATGTGTTTGAGGATCGTGTGAACCATAGATTAATTATTGGGTTGTGCCGCGGCGACGGCGTTCGTGAGAGCGGAACCTCCGGCTTTGATGTCGGTCCCCAGTCGCTGGAGGTAAGCAATAACCGCTATGATCTCCCGATCCCCCGGTGCATTGGTGATAGCCCCGACGGCGAGATTCATGACCACCTTTTTAGATTGAGCGTCGATGCTCTTGCTCGCATTTTGAATTTCCTCATCGGTGTAAGGCACTCCAACTTTGCGCAAAGCTCGCATTCTATCTCCTGCAACGGTGGCATCGACCTTTTGGCTAAGCAGCCACGGATAATTAGGCATGATTGATTCCGGCGAGGTCGAGCGTGGGTTCTCCATGTGGTTATAGTGCCAGGCGTCAGGGTACTTGCCGCCAATGCGATGAAGATCCGGTCCGGTACGTTTGGAGCCCCACAGGAATGGGTGATCGTAAACAAATTCTCCCACCTTTGAGTACTCGCCGTAGCGTTCAGTCTCCGAACGGAACGGGCGAATCATCTGCGAATGGCAGCCGACGCATCCTTCGCGGATGTAAATGTCCCGGCCCAGGACTTCGAGCGGCGTGTACGGCTTTACGCTCGCAATGGTTGGGACGTTCTCTTTGATCAGGAACATCGGCACAATCTCAATCAGGCCGCCGACGATCACGGCAACCGTCGCCAAAACCGTGAAAGTGACTGGCACTCCTTCGAGCCAGCGATGACCAAGCCGGGCAGTCTCGCGGGTCGCGGCCGGATCCAGCGCCGGCGCTTGAGCTTCCTGATCGCCGACAAACTGGCCCGCTTTTGCCGTCTTGTAGAGATTCACCATCATCAGGATGATCCCCACGATATAAAACGTGCCACCGATCGCTCGCAGTTCGTACATTGGGATTAAGCGGATCGTCGTCTCGAGAAAATTGGGGTATTGCAGGAAGCCGTCCTTGTTAAACTGCTTCCACATGAGCCCTTGAGTGATGCCGCTGGTGTACATCGGCACGATGTAGAACATCATTCCGAGCAGCCCGATCCAGAAATGGTAATTGGCCAGCTTTGTCGACCAGAGCTTCGTATTGTATAGCCGCGGGAAGAGCCAGTAGAGCATCGAGAAGGTCAGAAACCCGTTCCAACCTAAAGCGCCGGTGTGAACATGGGCGATCGTCCAGTCGGTATAATGCGATAGCGCATTGACGCTTTTAACTGCGAGCATCGGCCCTTCCAAAGTCGCCATGCCGTACGCGGTGACGGCTACCACCATGAATTTCAACATGGGGTCCTGGCGGACCTTGTCCCAGGCGCCCCGCAAGGTCAGCAGGCCATTGATCATTCCACCCCAGGATGGAGCCACCAACATTACCGAGAAGACCATGCCCAGCGACTGAGCCCAGTCTGGCAAAGCGGTATACAGCAGGTGATGCGGCCCGGCCCAAATATAAATGAAGATCAAACCCCAAAAATGGATGATAGAGAGTCGATACGAAAAGACGGGTCGGTTGGCGGCTTTGGGCAGGAAATAATACATCATGCCCAGGTAAGGCGTCGTCAGGAAGAACGCGACGGCGTTGTGGCCGTACCACCATTGCACCAGCGCATCCTGGACACCGGCATAAATCGAATAGCTCTTGAAAAGGCCGGCGGGAATTTCCAGCGAATTGAAGATGTGCAGCATCGCGACGGTAATGGCCGTGGAGATATAAAACCAAATCGCGACATACATGTGCTTCTCGCGACGTTTGAGGATGGTGCCGAGCAGATTAATCGTGAACGCGACCCAGACGACCGCGATCGCAATATCGATGGGCCATTCCAGTTCGGCGTATTCCTTGCTGGTTGTCAGGCCCAGCGGCAGCGTGATGGCCGCACTGACAATGATGCCTTGCCAGCCCCAAAAATTGATCCAGCTCAGGGCGTCGCTGAACATGCGTGCCTTGCAAAGCCTCTGGAGCGAGTAATAAATCCCGCAGAACATGCCATTGCCCACAAAAGCAAAAATCACCGCGTTCGTGTGCAGCGGTCGGATTCTGCCAAAGGTGGTGAATGGCGTGTCGAGGTTGAGTTGCGGCCAGAAAAGCTGGCAGGCGATCAGCAGTCCTGCCGCTGTGCCCACCAAACCCCAAATGGCCGTCGCGATCGCGAACGCCCGGACGATGTGGTTGTCGTACTTGAACGTTTCAACTCGGACCGCGGAGCGGCTTCGTTCCAATGGAGTAGCACCTTCCAGTGCCATCGCATCTACACTCATGATGGTTTCAGTTCGTTTTGCTTAAAGGACTTGCTGGTTTTGGTTGCTTGGGTTGTTTCTTCGGTCAGGATCCTCATTGAGGGGGTGCAAGTGTCTTCGAATTGGCCGGACTTAACCGCCCAAATAAAGCCTGCCAAAAACGACAGAGCGAGGCCCAGGCTGACAAGGATAAGGATGAAGAGGACCGACATAGTCTTTCAGAGTCCAGAATCCAAAGTCCACGGTCCAAAGTCACAAACGGCAAGGTCAGTCAGAGTGGTATTCATCGCTTGCTTAGGCCGACAGTTCGAGTTGCCCAGGTGGTCAGGCCGCAGGCAAAGAGCACCACGGTGATGGAACTTAACGGCATCAGGATTGCGCAGATTAATGGCGATAGAATTCCGGCAGCGGCGATGCTGACCCCGGCTAGATTATAGAACGCCGAGATCGCGAAACTCGACTGCACGACACGTACGGCTTTTCGTGCCAGAGCAAGCAGGTTGGTCAGTCGAGGCAATTGGCTTGCCGGCAAAATAATATCGCTGGCCGGCGAGAAGAGACCGACGCGTTCCACCACCGCAACTCCCACATGGCTTTGCTTTAAAGCACCGGCATCGTTCAAGCCGTCACCGACCATCATCACCATTTTACCGGCTTCTTGAAGCGCCCTGATAAACCGCAGTTTGTCGAACGGCGTCTGACTGAAATGCAGTTCAGCCTTAGGTCCAAAGAGCTTCCGGTAAGAATCGCGCCCCCGTTCTTTGTCGCCGCTGAGGAGGATCAATTCATAATCCTCGCTGAGGTTGCCAAGCAGATGATCGATTTCGGGCCGCGGCGGATTCGAGAACGAAAAGGCGCCACGAAAATGCCCGTCGATCGCCAGGTAGGATGCGCTGCCCGATGGCTGATTCGCCTCCTCGAAAGCGATGCCGCACTCTTCCAGCCAGGCACCTGAACCCAACAGGATCGAATGTCCCTGCACCCGTCCGGAAATTCCGCCGCCGGGGATTTCCCTAAACGCTTCAATTGCGTCAGGGGCAATTAACCCTGGCATGCCATGTTTCGAAGACGAGGAGGAGGAGGGCGAACATTCGTTCAAATTCACCAGGAGGTGTTCTTGAGTCTGCAAGGCCTTGGGGTGAACCGATTGGCCCGCTAAGGAACAAACCCAAATCATTTCCCTGGTTGAAAGCTCCAGTCGCGAAGCACCCGGAACAAACGATACACGACTGTCCTGTGCCGCTGTCAGTGTTCCGGTCTTGTCAAAGACAATGGTGTCTATTTGGGCGAGACGTTCGAGCACAAACGGGTTCTTTAAAAAGATGAGTAAGGGCGCGAGCAGGCGTTGCGCGGTTCCGAGGGCGAAAGGCGCCGCCAGCGCCAACGCGCAGGGACAGGCGACGATCAACACCGACGCAAACGCCTTTATTGCGCGAGCGGGTTCACCCGCAAGTGTCCAGCACAACGCGGCGCCGAGGGCTATTGCCACTACAATCAAAGTGAAGCGGCGGCTGTACCGATTAGTGAGTGTGTCCAGGTCATGGGCGCTCTTCTTCTGAAACGCCTCCTGATTCCAGAGCGAAGTCAGATAACTTTGAGAAACCGCTTTGACAGTCTCAATTGCTACTGCTGCACCAATCTGCTGGCCGCCGGCGTAAACGTAATCGCCGGCTTGGCGGGGTACTGGTTCCGATTCGCCTGTTACAAAACTGTAGTCGATGAGGGCGGGGCCGGTGACCAGGCGGGCGTCGGCCGGAATCAGTTCGCGATTCCGCAGCACGACGCGATCTCCAACTTGCAACGCGGGCAGCGCAATCACTTGCGGGCCGGCTGAGGTCTGACGCGTAACCGAAAGCGGGAAAAACGATTTGTAATCTCGATCGAAAATCAGGCGGTCATGTGTTCGTTGCTGGAAAACCCGGCCACAGAGCAGGAAAAAGACAAGCCCCGCCAACGAATCCAGGTAACCGGCACCGTGGCCCCCGATAATTTCATAGGTGCTTTGAGCATACAAGGCCGCCAGGCCCAAAGCGATTGGCACGTCGAGCCTGAGCATTCGCTGGCGCAAGCAAAGCAGCGCGGTGCGCCAGTAATCGGCTGCACTATAAACTAATACCGGCGCGGCCAATAAAAGACTCAGATACCCAAACAAAGGAGTGAAGAAGGGGCCGCTGAGACTGTCCAGGCCCAAGTACACGGGCAAACTGAACAGCATAATATTGCCGAAAGCAAAACCGGCGATCCCTATTTGGAGCCACTGCCTTTTTCCGGCGGCGTGTTTTGGTCGCGCTTCCAACTCCCCCAGCGTCAATTCGGGCTCATATCCAATCGAGGCCAGCAGTGACACCAGTTGGCTCAGCGAGATTTTTTCAGCCTCGTAGCAAATCGCGACCTCTCGCCGCGCAAAATCGACTTCACACCGCCCAATCCCGTCAGCCAACCGGAAGAGGTTCTCCAGCAGCCAGACGCAGGCAACGCAATGAACCGCCGGGATGCGAAGCCGTACACGACTGACCTTCCCATCGCTAAAATCGAGCAGTTGCCGCTGTACCTTGACATCGTCCAGGTAGGCCCATTCCTCGCGCCTGTCTCGCTTTACGACGCGGACGCCTGGGTTCACGCTTAGATCGTAAAATTGTTCCAGACCGTGTTCGGCCAACAAATCATGGACGGCAAGGCACCCATGACAACAAAACTGCTTTTCTCCTTTAGCGAGTATCGGTTCGGGGCAAGGCTCGCCACAATGAAAACACGCCACCTGTCTCAAGCCAGGCTCGCGGGAACTGTCCCGCAACCGATCCGGAATGCTGAGAGCCAACCGGGCCAGCGCATGCTGAGGCAAATCGTCTAAGGTTTTGTCGAGACCACTTTCCACTGCCATCTAAGTTGGGCGATGCCCATATCATCTGGCGTCTGCCCGCCGCCACACGGCAGAAAGCAGAGTTCATGACGCATCTAGCGCGAGTTGAATGAATAAGCAACTCTATCATAGGAGAATAATGAGAAGTGGGGCTTCTTCGCTCACCATTTCTTGCTATACACTTCGCAATTTTTGGTGTGCGGAGACCGATGGCGCCTGACTGACGGAGCGACGCTTACCGTGTCAGGGCAGCCATCCAGGTGAGGGGCGTGCGTGTTCCGTGTTCCGTTCTATCTGCTCCGGATGAATGGGGAAGCTCCTTTGCCACGGAAATGTGACCCACCGAGAGCGCGAATCACGGAACACTGAATCCGCAACACGGATTACGAATCACGTTTTACGTATCACGTCCTTCCTATCACGCCTCACACCTTCAGCGCGGCCAGCTTCGCCTCCAAATCATGCGCCATCAACGGTTCCACAATCGGGTCAATCTCACCTTCCATAATGGCGGGTAGGTTGTAGAGCGTGAGTTCGATGCGATGATCAGTGACGCGGTTTTGGGGAAAATTATAAGTGCGGATGCGTTCGTTGCGTTCACCGGTGCCCACCTGAGCTTTGCGCTGCGCGGCGTACTTGGCATTTTCTTCGGCCACTTTGCGTTCGAGTAGTCTTGAGCGCAGGACGGTTAAGGCGCGGGCCTTATTCTTCTGTTGTGACCGCTGATCGGCGCACCGCACGATGAGCCCGGTTGGCTTGTGAATGATCTGCACCGCCGAATCGGTCGTGTTGACGCCTTGCCCGCCGGGGCCGGAGGCGCGACAAACCGAAACATCAAGATCCTCAGGCTTCAGCTCAACATCGACCTCTTCGGCCTCAGGCAGCACGGCGACCGTACAGGTGCTGGTGTGAATCCGGCCTTGTGCTTCGGTCGCCGGGACTCGCTGCACGCGGTGCACGCCGCTCTCGTATTTCAAGCGCTTGTAAACATCGTCGCCGGTGATCTCGAAAATGATTTCTTTATAGCCGCCGAGATCGGACGAGCTGGAGTCGAGGTTTTCAAATCTCCAGCCGCGCGTTTCAGCGTATCGGGTGTACATCCGGTAGAGGTCGGCCGAGAAGAGGGCCGACTCCTGGCCGCCGGCGCCGGCCCGGATTTCCACGATGGTGTTGCGCGAATCCGCTGGATCCGGAGGAAGAACGCCGCGTTGCACCTCCAGTCCGAGCCGCTTTTCTTCGAGTTCCAGACGGGCCACTTCTTCCCTGGCCATCTGCGCCAATTCGGTATCTGACGGTTCTGCCTTCAACAAGGCCCTGTTTTCAGCCAGGTCCGTCACGGCCTTTTGATAAGCTCGTCCCTGTGCGACTAGTTCTTTAAGGCGCGCGTACTCTTTAGCCAACTCCTGCGCTCTTTGCGGGTTATCGAAAGCCTTCGGATCGCTCAACGCGGCTTCGACTTCGCTGAAACGGCGGGCGAATTTGTCAATGTGTGGATTAAGATCCATGCTCATATTTCGAAGACACGAGTTCCGCAAGGTCCGAACCCGATTCCTTCGGAAGGCCGAGTTCCACGAGGCCCCAGTGTATGGCTTGAGAGAGTGGGTCTCATAGAATTCAGACTTTCGAAAATGGACCTCGCGGAACTCGCCCTTCGGGTAGCTAGAAAGTGGATGGCGTTCAACGATTGGCCTGCACGATTTAAAAGCAATCCGCCCGAACGGTCATCAGACCATGCGGGCGGATAGTGAAAACCAATGCTAGCGTTTCTTCTTCTTGTTCGCGGCAGCGGCGGCCTGGGCGGCCTGCGTCTTGGCCATGCGTTGTTGGAATTTATCAACGCGACCGGCAGTATCGACGAATTTTTGCTGGCCAGTGTAGAAAGGGTGGCACACGTTGCAAATACCGACAATGATCACCGGTTTCGTGGAGCGTGTTTTGATTACGTTGCCACAGGCGCAACGAATCTCCGAATCTACATACTTCGGATGTATATTTTCTTTCATAAAAGGTTGGACACAATACCACCCGCGGGCCAGATGACAAGCCGGAACTGCTCTCAACTGGTTCTCTTCACGGCGCTGGGCAAAATAGCGGTAAGGCGCCCCGCCTGCCGTAGAAGACGGCGTCCCGCCGCCCGGATTGGCGCGGGAAATTGGTGCGCTTGGCGATTTCGATCCCAAGCCGCCGGTCGGGACGCCCCGGCTCCAAGGCAGGCCGGACGCCCACCGCTACTTTCTGAACTCCCCCGCTTCTCTTTTCACTGGATTTGTTCTCTTGTTATTCCTATGCTCGCTGCGCTGCAAACGAAAGGCCACCATATGGATGTCATCTTCAATTGTCCCAAATGCGAGCAGGAGCTGGCCGTCGATAGCACCGGCGCGGGCACAGAAATCCAGTGCCCTGCCTGCGGCGAGTCGATTGTGATTCCCGAGCCCGAAACGGTAATGCCCCGCGGCGGCATACCAACTTTGCCCAGTGACGGCACTCGGGTCGAAGCGCATCCTGTCAATCCCATCTCTTCATCGGCCGCCGCGCGCGTGGAGTTGCATTTGAAGGTGCCAACCGTTAAGTCCTCCGAGAGTCTTATTGCCAAACCGCTCGTACCCCTGGAAGTTGCCGCCAAGGAATCCGACAAGAAGATCCGGACCAAGACAATTCGGCATACAGACTGCATCGAGGTCGGACACGACAAGTTCGATGAAGTCGTCACAAACTTCCTCTCCAAGGTCGGAGAAACCAACATCATTTCCATCAACCCGATAAACTATACCTACCTGGATATCGGTACTCAGAAGCTGATGACAGAGTACGGCGTGCTGGTAGTTTATCGCGGCTAGCCTCGCTTCCACCATTTGCGCTGGACACCCTCTGTTGGCGCTCGTTACCGTGCCCCGATGAAGAGTCGGTCGTTTCGTCTGCTGCTCATTTTGTTGTGCCTGCTGGTCTTCCCATTTCGAGCCCCGGCGCCTCTCATTTACCGGCCGGGCGAGGGTTGGAGTTATGAACCAGTCGGAGGTGAAGGCAAATGGCAGCGAGCTCGCGCGAAGGAGCAGTTGGATGTGGCTCAGAGCGCTTTTGCTAAGAAAGACTATGGCTTGGCGTTAAAAGCGGCACGGCGAGTCGTCAAAGTTTGGCCTCTGTCGGATTATGCGCCTCCGGCGCAGTACCTGGTGGGTCGTTGTTACGAGGCCAAGGGCCAGGACGAAAAGGCATTCCGCGAATACCAGAAGGTACTGCAGAAGCAGCCCAAAATCGCCAATTATAAGGAGATCCTCGAGCGGCAAATGGTCATTGCCGACAAATACCTCGCCGGTAAATGGTTCAAACTGTGGGGATTCATTCCGATCTTCTCCTCGATGGATAAAACCGCCGATATGTACGACAAAATCGTCAAGAATGGGCCCTATAGCGACGTTGCCCCCCAAGCTCAACTCAAAATCGGCGCCGCCCGCGAGAAGCAAAAAAACTATGCGCTGGCGGCCAAAGCTTATGAAAGCGCCGCAGATCGTTACCATGATCGTCCCACTATTGCAGCCGAGGCACTGTATCGCGAAGGCGTCTCTTTTCACAAGCAGGCGCAAACCGCCGAATATGATCAGAGCACAGCCGGACAGGCGATTGCGACCTTTACTGATTTCATGACTCTTTATCCAAACGACTCCCGGATCAACGATGCGCAAAAAACTATTTCCAGCTTGCGGCACGAACAAGCCCGCGGGAACCTGCAAATCGCAAAATTCTACGAGAAGTATCATCGTTGGCGAGGGGCTGTTGTTTATTATAATGAGGTCGTCGCTCTGACTCTGACCGAGCCAAATTCGCCTTACGCGCTGGAGGCGCGAAAGCGAATCGAGACACTCACCAAAATGATGGAAGGCAAATCTAACTAAAGATGCGCCTGGTCCGAGTCTGTTTGAGCTGCCTCATCGCCGTGGTTCTGAACGGTTGCGCCGGTTACCACCTCGGCCCGGTCAACGGCCAGGAAGCCGGTGCGCGGTCTATCCAGGTCAATCCCTTTGCCAACCAAACCCTGCAGCCACGTCTGACCGACGCCCTCACCCTGCAAGTCCGAAAGGAAATTCAGCGCGATGGCACTTATCAACTGGCGACACACGGCGATGCAGATGTCATTCTCACCGGTGTGATTACGCGCTATCAACGATTCGAAGTAACCTTGGCCTCGAGCGATATCCTCACCGTAAAGGATTATCGCCTGAGCCTTACTGTGCACCTGACCGCCCGCGAGCGCGCCACCGGTAAGGTCGTGCTCGACCAACCGGTCAGTGGCTATACGCTGATCCGTGTCGGCTCGGATCTACCAAGCGCAGAGCGTCAGGCGATGCCCTTGCTGGCGCAGGACCTCGCCCGGAACGTGACCTCCCTCATTGCCGAAGGAAAGTGGTAATCCCCAAAATTCCTGCCTTCCTTGGCTCTGCTGATCCTCGCCTAAAAATTGATTGACTCCCTGCTCGAGTTTTGCTAAGCCAAACCTCCGGATGGCTCATCTTCAAACCGACCGCTCTTTTCCATGAAAACTTCACTTCAACTGGCCCGCTTTTGCTTCCTCCTGGCTGTATTGATTGCCTTTCCAAGACACGCCTCAGCTCAAACCCCAATGCCAATGGCCTCGTCTCCGACGAACACAGGAGGCACAAACTCTGTGACAAAAGCCGAGAAAAAGCATGTGGCTGGCCCATTTCATGGAAAATTGCTGGCGGTCAACAAAAACGCCAAGACCATCAGCGTCGGCAAACGCGTTTTCCAGATCACGTCTGAGACAAAAATGAAGAAGGCAGGCAGGCCGGCTACGCTGCAAGATGCTATTGTGGGTGAGCCCGTCAGCGGTTATGTCAAACCGACTCCAGACGGGAGATGGATCGCCGCTTCAGTCAATTTCGGGCCGAAGCCCCAGGAGAACGGGGTGCCGGCAAAGAAGAGCAAACCCGAGATGCCAAAATAATGTGGGCTCAACCTCTGCGCCACCAACTGGTCTTGCTCTTCGAGCCTTTAACCGGGGCGGCTTGCGAGTAGTGCTGAATCAGCCATTTGCTGCGCGCCGTTTCCAGTTCCAACCGGAACTCATCATAACTCAGGAACCTGTCGGCCGGATTTTTAGCCAGAACCTTCACAAGGGCATCGCTGGTCGCCTGTGTGATTTCAGGCACGACCAGATTGGGAGGAGTTAACGGCGTATGCACATGAGCCGCGACGAGTTCCTCGACGCTCGGGGCCTCGAAGGGGACGTGACCAGTTAAGGCATGATACAACGTGCAACCGAGGCTGTACATATCGGAAAGGAATGTCTCCCGTTCGCGCTTGATCTTTTCCGGAGCGACATAGTACGGCGTGCCTTCGGTAACGGTGGTCGATTCCGGCTCAGCCTCGACACTGCGCGCCAGGCCGAAATCAACGAGCTTCGGTTCGTTATCAATGTTAAAGAGTATGTTGCCCGGCTTGATATCGCGATGAAGCAAGTTGTGTTTGAGGGCCAGGTCGAGCGCCGACGCGATCTTGACTCCGATGTCGAGCACGTCGAGTTCGGGGATGCGCTGTTGTTTTTCAATGCGGCTATCCAAACTTCCGCGATCGGCGAGTTCCATCACCAGGAAACGCTGCCCGTCAAATTCATCGAAGTTGTATATATGAATGATGTTGGTGTGGTTCAAGGACGCACAAGCGCGCGCCTCGCGGATGAAGTTTTCGAGCGCTACCGGGTCATTTTCCAATTCCTTGCGCAGGATTTTGATCGCTACGAGGCGTTCGAGAATGTTGTCGAAAGCGCGGTAAACTTTGCCCTGGCCTCCGGAAGCGATCTTGCTGCGCAACTCAAACTGGCGCAGCTGCATCGGCATCATGATCGGGTGGCCGCAGCGCCGGCAAGGTTCCGTCGAGAGTGGTGGTAAGTCACCAGGAATGAACACCTTGGCATCGCATCCAGGGCAGGTCACCATTTTCAGGGGTTTCTCACTCATACTAGGCCTATTCGAAGCTCATATCGGGCGACCGCGCAAGACGCATGCCAGTTGGCGACCGGCTGATGGCGGAATGCCTATAGGTTTTCTACTCTCTTCGAATCGGCTCGTCAAAGTGGAAAAAGCGGTAAAATCGCTTTGACATCCCCGATGATATGGTGTTTCTTGACCCCGTAAGTCGATGAAAGACAAGAATACCATTCGCCAGTGCGGCGTAGCAGTCATGGGGCAGACGTCCCTGTGGCACTGCTCCACTCGCCCTCGCGGCATCGTGGGAGGAAAGGTCTAACTAAACTTACAACAATTTCCAAAAAACCCGCGATTGCCAGCCAATCGCGGGTTTTTTGTTGAAGCGTGCCGCCCGGGAGGCGGCGAATTGGAAAGGTACATATGAAAGAGAAATACAGACGATTACGAACCAGGTTCGCGCCAGAGACAGGGTTCGAAGTGAAGCCGGTTTCGACCGCGCCGTTTCGAGCGGTGTTGGAGGACCGGTTCGAACGGTTAAAGACTCGCTTGTTGCACGAGTCGCTGGATGTGGTTTGGGATCCTGAATTGAACAGCGAGGTGCGCCGCGCGGCGAATGAAGCCGCGGCGCTCGCCTGGATCACCCCCTACCCCTTGCTCGTGTTCCCGATCCTCTTTGAGGAAAAGACGCGGCACGCACTGGGTGTTGCGGCCAGACAGGAGAACGTGCGCGAACGCAGTCGCGAGTTGATCGCGATCTGAATTCGCAATGAGCGCGAGGGTAAATTTTGTTTTGCAGATCCAGGACCAATCCTGGAAAGTAACGCCGGAGCGGTTTGGTAGAACCACTCGTGATGCGCCTTCTGTACAACATTTTATTTACGGTATTCTTTATCCTTGCCGCGCCCTACTACTTTTTCCGAATGCGCCGCCGCGGAAACTGGCAAAGCGGGTTCGGACAGCGATTTGGCCGGTTCGATTCCAAGTTCAAGCAAGCGATTACCAACCGCCAGACGCTCTGGATGCATGCCGTCAGTGTCGGCGAAGTCAATGTCTGCACGCACTTGATCCGCGCGCTCGAACCTCGTTTGCCGAACGTCAAGATCGTCGTTTCGACCACTACTACCACCGGCATGGGTGTCCTCGAACGCAAATTACCCAGTCACATCAGCCGCATTTACTACCCCATCGACTACCGGTCAATCGTCTCCCGGGCCTTGAGCATCGTTCGCCCCAAAGCCGTTATTCTGGTCGAGGCCGAAATCTGGCCCAACTTCATCTGGGGTGCGCGTAAGCGCGGCGTCCCTTTGTTTCTCGTTAATGCGCGCCTTTCCGAACGCTCATTTCCACGCTATCGGCGCCTCGGATTTTTCTTCCGGCCGCTCTTTCGCGGTTTTGCCGGCGTCGGCGCGCAAAATGAAGCGGATGCGAAAAAGCTTACGCAATTAGGCTGCCGACCCGAGGCGATCCGGGTGGTGGGCAGCCTGAAATATGATGCAGCGGCAGAATTGGATGAACGACGCCGGTTGGATATCCCCGGAATGCTACGCCAATTAGGTGTTCCCCCGGAGGCTCAGGTGCTGCTCGGCGGCAGCACGCATGCGGGTGAAGAGGCCATGCTGGCCGCGATCTTCCTTCGCCTGCGCCAAAAATTCCCTGACCTATTCCTCGTCTTAGTCCCGCGTCATTTTGAACGAAGCCGGGAAGTTGGCCGGGAACTGGAGGCTCTGGGGATCAAATTCATTTACCGCAATGAGATCACCCCGGCAACCCGCCACGGTCCCAACACCATCCCATGTTTGCTGGTTAATACCACCGGTGAACTCAGATATTTTTACGAACACGCCACCGTCATTTTCATCGGCAAAAGCATGACGGCGCAGGGTGGCCAAAATCCTATCGAGCCGGGAGCCCTGGGCAAGGCGATGGTTTTCGGTCCTAATATGCAGAATTTCGCCGATGTCGTTAAAAATTTCCTCGCACGAGACGGTGCCGTGCAGGTCGCCAACGAGGCGGAACTGGAACGGGCCCTGGCCCAGTTGTTGGCCAACGAAACGCGCCGCGCACAAATTGGCAGCAATGCGCTGGCCGTAGTTCAGGAGAATCTTGGGGCGATTGACCGGACGGTCGACATGATTGTGGAACACCTCGATGACAGTGAGCTTTACGTCGCGCCGAAAAGACAGGTGTAAACCCATGGTGCTCAGCACAGTTTGGCCTGACGAGATGTAACCTGATATTGGTTTTCGCTAACCTCCCGTTGTCCTAATCTTGGCAAGCAGCCCCCGCAAGCCATAATACGCCCAATGAATCGGAATGTGCTCTTTCCGGCTGCATTGCTCCTCGCAATTTCTTTCGTTTGTTCTGGGGCTGATTCCAACCCGGTCTCGGGCCGACGCGAGGAGACCGTAATCCTCACACCGAAGCCCGGTCCCGCTCCCCGCATCAACGGGCCGCGCGTCCTCGGTTGCCGGCCCGGCCATCCATTCCTGTTTCGCATTCCGACGACCGGCGAGAGGCCAATTCGTTTCGTCGCCTCCGGTTTGCCGTCCGGCCTGCATCTGGATGAGGCCACGGGCATCATCACTGGGTCGGTCCCTGCCTGCGGCCAATACAAAGTTAATTTGAAAGCAAAGAACAGCCACGGTACGTGTTCCAGGTTGCTGAGCATCGTCGCCGGCGACACGCTCGCGCTCACTCCACCGATGGGTTGGAATCATTGGTATGCCCATTATGACCGGATCACCGATCAGCTCATGCGCGAAGCCGCCGATCTGCTGGTCAGCAGCGGAATGGCCGACGTGGGCTACGCGTATGTCGATATCGACGATTGCTGGATGAATGCGCCGAATAATGGCGATTCGCGACGCGTCGGTCCGCTGCGTGATTCCAACGGGAGCATCGTCCCCAATCAATACTTTCCTGATATGAAGGCGCTGACTCAGTACATCCATAGTAAGGGACTGAAGGCCGGCATTTACACCTCACCCGGCCCGCTGACTTGTGGCGGATTTTGCGGCAGCTACCAGCATGAAGCTCAGGATGCGAAGCAGTTTGCTGATTGGGGTTTTGATTTTTTGAAATATGACTGGTGCTCCTACGATGAGGTCGTCAAACGTGACCACACCCTGCCAGTACTTAAACGGCCTTATCAATTGATGGGCGACCTCCTCAAGCAGCAATCCCGGGACATCGTCTTTAACCTCTGCCAATACGGCATGGGCAACGTCTGGGAATGGGGAGCCGAAGTCGGCGGTCACTGCTGGCGAACTGCCGGCGACCTCGGCATGGAGCTGACCAACATTTTTCCCGTCGCCCTAAAGAATGCCGAGCATCGCGCGTGGTCGAAACCCGGTTGTTGGAACGACCCCGATTATGTTCAGATCGGGTTCATTGGTGACGGCGCGGGGAAAATGAAACCGTGTCCTCTGACGGCCAACCAACAGTATTCGTTCATGTCGCTCTGGGCGCTGATGGCAGCGCCCCTCTTTTACAGCGGGGAGATGCGCACACTCGACCCGTTTACCCTCAATGTGCTGTGCAATCCCGAAGTGATCGACGTTGACCAGGATCCGCTCGGGATCTGCGCCAGGACAATTTCGGTCAGTGGCGAAACGTTCGTAATGGTCAAGAACCTTGAAAACGGGACCAAAGCAGTTGGTCTGTTCAATCGGGGGGAGAGCGCTGCTATCGTGACAGCAAAATGGTCCCATCTGGATATCCGTGGTCGCAGAAGCGTCCGGGATTTATGGCGGCAAAAGGAGTTGGGCAAATTCAGCGGCGAGTTCAGTGCCGAGGTGGGACGACATGGGTGTGTGCTGGTGGTGGTTCGGTAAGCGCGCGAAAGAACCTCGAACATGGAAGATGAACGAGTGAGCATTGAACTTTGAATCGGTGCATCCAACCGCGACTTGGACCGTTCGATGTTCAATGTTCAATGTTCCTCTTTTTCCGACTGTCACTTGACAGGCTTTCTCGCAGGACGATATTGCCTTTGCAGTCGTGAGTAACACTTCGAACAAACATCTCTTTAACAAAGGATCGTTATGGAATCTCGCATAGAAGACTTAGGCTCGGAAACTGATAATCTCACCAAGGAACGCCTTGTCGATGAAATGAAGGCGATGTTTCAACGAGCAGAGGAGAAGGCGATCGAACGCGCCAAAGCAGCCGACCGAGTGATCCGGGGTCATCCGTATCAAACCATTGGCTTGGCTTTTGGTTTGGGCTTGCTGATTGGGGTCCTGGCGATTCGCCGCAAATAGCGTCCGCTAAACCTTCACGCGTTCCGGTTTGCGTGTGCGTGGTTCGCGGGTTCGTGGAGTTGGTGTTTCCGCCTGGGCGGGAACGTTTTCTCGCAACTCCGCGAGCCAAACCTCGGCTTCGGCGTCACTGGGGGCCCGCCAGTCACCGCGCGGAGAAAGCGATCCGCCCGACCCAACCTTTGGTCCATTTGGAATCGCCGACCGCTTGAACTGGCTAATCTTGAAGAAGCGGTAAAGGAACACCTCAAGCCATTTTTTAATCGTCGGCAAATCGTACTCGATGCGTTTGTCGACCGGGAGCAGGTCCGGCCAGTCTCCCCGGTCTTTATTGCCCCAGGCATGGTGCGCGAGAAAGGCCACCTTGCTGGGGCGGAATCCGTAACGCGTGATGAAGTAGAGGTTGAAATCCTGCAGCTCGTAAGGGCCGACGGTTTCCGACGTCTTTTGCGCTGGGCGGCTCGAATCGCCGTCGGCGTGCGGAACCAATTCCGGCGAGATCTCCGTCTCGAGAATCGCCTTCAGGGTACTGTTCGTTGCCTGGTCGAATTGGCCCGACGAGATTACCCAGCGAATCAGATATTGAATGAGGGTTTTGGAAACCGAAACATTGACATTGTAGTGGGACATGTGGTCCCCCACGCCGTAGGTCATCCAGCCTAGGGCAAGTTCGCTCAGGTCACCGGTTCCGAGCACCATCCCGCTGTGCAGGTTGGCCAACCGGAACAAGTGCGAGGTCCGTTCGCCGGCTTGCACATTTTCAAAAGTGACATCGTAGACCGGTTCGCCGCGGGAGAATGGGTGGCCAATATCCTTGAACATTTGCGTGCAGGCCGGGCGTATATCGATTTCGCCGGCCGTGACGCCCAGAACCTGCATCAGCTTGCGGGCATTGGTTAACGTAAGGTTACTCGTCGCAAATCCCGGCATCGTATATGCCAGGATGTTCTTTCGCGGCAGCTTCATCCGGTCCATTGCCTTGGCGGCGACGATCAACGCCTGTGTCGAATCCAACCCACCGGAGATTCCGATAACGACGCGCTTGGTTCCCATCGTCGAGAGCCGTTTAATCAGGCTGTGGACCTGGATATTGTAAGCCTCGTAACAGCGCTGGTCCCGCTCGCGCGAATCGCTCGGCACATATGGAAAGCGCGCTACTTTCCGATGCAGCTCGACTTTGCCCTCCGGCACCAGAAATTCGAACCGGATGCGTCGGATGGCCTCCACACGGCTGCGACAATCCTCCACCGCTTCATTGAAGCTGGTCAACCGCATCCGGTCCTGGAGCAGGTGCTCGAGGTCGATGTCCGCGGTGATCATTTGTTCGTGTTCGGCAAACCGCTGCGACTCGGCGAGCAACTCGTTGTTTTCGTAAATCAAGGCGTGCCCGTCCCAGGCCAGGTCGGTCGTCGATTCACCAGGCCCCGCGGCGGAATACATGTAAGCCGCGACGCATTTGCCCGATTGTGAGGCGCAGAGGTCGCGCCGGTACTCGGCTTTGCCGATGGTGATATTGCTTGCCGACAGGTTGGCCAGCACGGTGGCACCAGCCAACGCGGCGTAGGTGCTGGGCGGGATCGGCGTCCAGACATCCTCACAAATCTCGACGTGAAGATTGAAGCCAGGGACATTCGCAGCCTCAAAAACAAGGTCGTTGCCGAAGGGCACCGGGTTGCCCAGGAATTGTACCTCTCGGCTGACCGCATGGCGCCCGGAGGTGAATTGACGTTTCTCGTAGAACTCGCGGTAATTCGGCAGGTACGTCTTCGGCGTAATGCCCAGCACCGCCCCGCGATAAATAATCACTGCGCAATTAAAGAGTTTGGCGTCAAACCGCAGTGGGGCGCCCACAAGGAGCAGCGAATTGAGCGATTCGCTTTCCTTGACCAGCTGCTCGACGGCTTTAACAGAGGCCTCCAACAACGCGTCCTGGTGAAATAAATCTTCGTTGGAATAAGCAGAAATACCGAGCTCGGGAAAAAGGGCCACAGCGACGTTCTCTGCCGAGGCCTGCTTTGCCAGCTCGATCGTGCGCTCCACATTGAAGCTTGGGTCTGCCACGCGGACCGAGGGGACACAGACTCCAGCGCGGATAAACCCATGAGAGTAGATCGAGAAAAAGCGCTCGCGCATACCGATCACCTACACGAAATAGGGGGTCTTTCCAATGTCAAAATGCCAGGCCGAAAGGCCTAATTTTGAACCCCTAATCTCCGCTGATAAACGCTAATGATAATGACCTGTTTTTGGTAATAAAAACCGCCGACTACACCGACCACGTAATGTGCGTCAATGTTTATCAGCGCAGATTAGCGGTTCTCCGGGCGGTAGTGGTACACTTTGAAAACTAGCGTTTCTTTCGGGGCTGAAGAATGCGCTTAATTTCTGCCGAGTGGCAATCGACCTTTTTTTGCAAACGTTTCATCTGTCTGGTTAGCCTCTTGAGCTGCTTCGAAAGGTTCATGTAGAATTTTAACCTAACAGCCCTTTTGGAGCCTCTTGAGTTGCACAGTTACAACAATCCCATCGGAGATTTTGCAGATGCCAATCCCCTTGGAGGAAGCGTCATTAATCGCTCTTTTTATTGCCGATAGCAGGCGGCGATCCTGGAGGCTTACAGGGTTAGCAATTCGACGATTTCTTGGATTGTCCAGACGTGGGCATGCTTAACCGGTAGCTGAAAGAATGCAATTCAAATTAGGACACTACCCTCCGGGCTGTAACCATAACTGGTGACATGCAGGGTATAGGAATTCTGGTATTCTTTTACCGTTCTCAGTTGTAGAACGTGTGTCAGAAAAGCCGGAAACGAATTCCGGCTTTTTTGTTGTACTGCCAGGCCAGCAATGGTCTCCTGACGCTATGGTGCGTTTGTGCTCGCCGCTGGATGTTCCGGGAAGGTGATATTCCAAGTGGAGTTAAAGGACTCGTTGGTATAGCGCTTGCCGCCGTCGCAGATCAGATCCCAATGCACCTTGACGAAGCCATTGGTGGTTGAACCGGTGATGGAGTGAATGCGCTCGCCGGATGGGGAGGTAATCTCGATGGAATAAGAGCCAACCGGCTTCGCGAGTTTGGCCCTGAAAAAGGCACCTTTTTCGCCGTAAACATTTCCCAAGCCCAGGAACTGGAGCAGGTTCGTGGAAACGAAAGAAAAAAGCGGCCCTTTCAAAGTAGTTTCTTGGGGATCCTGATTGCGTCGACGGGGGCCTGTGCGCCAACTGTGGATTGAGAGCTCGGCTTGCAGGAAGTGTTTGCCGGGAGGATCGTAAGTGGTATTCCAGACCAGCAGGCAGTTGCCGTTGGTGGCGCGCTCGCATTCCTGGAGGTAGGGTGCCTCGTCCGAGAACGTTTCATTTGGGTCAGCGTCGCAGAGCAGCCGAAGCGTTCCGGTATTGGTCAGCGCGTCGTAACTGATCGGCACTTCGAAGGTGGCGGTATCCGGCTCTTTTCCGGTCGGAACCTGGCGCAACGTCAGCAGCTGGTCGAGGCGGAGCGGAGGACCAGTTAAGGTCTTGTTACGCAGGACCTGGCTGACGAGCCCACCCTCAATTTTCGGATCAGCTATTTTGGGAGTCCGGCCCTTGGCGTAGATTTCGGACAGTTCCGCGATGATTTCCTGACGCCGTGCTTCGGCCTCCTTTTCACCTTGCTCCTCTTCCTCTTGCGATTTTCTCCTCAGTTCCTGCTTTGCCTGAGCTTGCTCGCCCCGGAGCGTTTGCGCTTCCGCATCCGACGCTGCCCGTGGCCATATCATGTCTGGGCCATCAAAAGGATCTGATTTAGGAAATTCCCTCTGTGTATTTTTTGCGATCGAGAGCTTTCCACCATCATCGAAACAGTCGAGTCCGACCGAATAGACCACAAATGTCTTGGAGTTGCTGAGCCGATAGCGCAGAGGCTTGCCGTCCATGAAATCCACTGGGACACTACTCAGAAGATCCGGAACCAGGGACTGCAAACCTTTGGGATAAGAGCCATGCGCCAGGCAGTAGCGCTCCAGAGCGATGGCGACGATGATGAGCCGGCGGCGCGCTTCAGTTTCGGCGGCCCGGCCGAATAGGCCTTTGCCATCACTCTGGAACGAACGAGTAAGCTGCCGCGTGTTCAGCATCGCCTGCATGCTTGAGATGTGCTTGGATTGAAAAGGAGCGGTATTGGTCACCCCCGGAAGCATACGCATCGCTGACCAGGTGGAAGCGGTTATAGCCTTCCGCAATTCCAGTTCTCGATCCCGGAAGAACACCAGCAGGTCGTGCTCATCTTCGTACGTCCCAACGGTGCGATATTGAGTCCGTTCCCACAGATACTTCGCGTCGGCGGCCAGCGACCCAGGCGAGTGTAGTGCTTTATCGAGAGTCTCCTTCAGGGGAATCCCGGGCGCGGGCATTGCTCGTTCACGGATACAGGTGTCCACCGTGGCCGCTCGCGTGAAGGCCATAGTTTCCGGGAGGCCTTTGAAGAAATCGGGCGCCTCCCACTCACGCTGCAAGGCCAAAAACTGCTCTTCGGTCCACGTGCGCGCCTGGAGCGCCTGCCAGGCAGCCTTCCACGCCGTTCGGGCCAGATTGAAACGGACCAGATGGGAAATGTCGGAGGGTTCAGGCTCCCACCCGGTCGCCAGGCAGGTAAGGGCCAAAAGATTCGTCCAGGCGGCGTCGTTACGTTGTTCACGCAGTTCAACGATAGTTCTCGCAGCCAACGCTTCAGAAAAGTTCCTGAGGGCGGCCAGGTGCACCAGCAGTAGGGCGCTTCCCTGCCTGGCGTCCAGCGGGAAGCGAATAGGACCGGCCAGGGCCGCGGCGCAAGCAGCATCGAGCCTCGTTTGGTTTGTTGCCAGAATCTGTTCAGTGGGCGGGAGGTTCTGGTAGCCGGCTTCTTCTTCGAGAGCGGCATTTTTCCAGGCAACAATTGCGGAGTCAGTGCCGCACGGCTGCAGCAACACGGTCGGTCGAGGATAAGCAAAGAAGTTTGTTAATGTAGCGGCGCGGATTGCCGTTTCGTGGTCCGTTGAAAAATCGAAGTCTGATAGATCGGTTTTGAAGCCCTGTTGGCGAAGAGTGCGCCGCGCCTCGTTCGCGCTTTTTTGCGCATCGGATTCGGCTCGTAGATTGCAGGCGGCTCCGAAGAGGACGATCAGCACCAGCCCAATGACCGCGGGCGAGCGCAACTTCACGGACAGTGAGCGTCTTAGTTTCCGGGGGTTCATAAGAGTGGTAAATCGCTCCTGGGTATCGAATGCGCTACATGCGATGATCGACGACACAGCAGGATAAGCGAGACATAACAGGTAAGTCAATCAATAAACTGCTTTGAGCGGCATTTGGAGACTCCGGGTTATGTTGCCGAACTTAAACGCTCCAGGGTTTTGGTTTTGGAAGGGCTGCTTAGCCTGTTTCTCAATGTCGGTGGCCGGGTCGCACCTCCGGCATGATGCCTGGGGGCAACTCGTGTCCCACTTCGGACATGAAAGACGAGAGCGCACTTTTCGCAACAGCGCTCGAGCGGACGATGAGTATTGCCTCCTAATTTGAATGCTGCATCCGCTGTCTATCTCGAACAGCTTTCAGTTCCTCGGTCAGCTCTACGATCTGCTCCAGCAGTGCATCCTGCTCCTCCTGAAGTCTCTGACTTTCGGTAATAAGCCTTTTGGACTTTGCCTCAAGCGCTTGTAGCTCGTCGTCCATGGCGTCTTACTTTGAAGTTGGCATCCCTGTATCCCGATCTCTAAACGCGAGAGGCATCAAAGAATTGTTTAGCTCTGAAGCGGGACGCCTGGCAAGGCTCCTAATTACTGATTCAGAGGTCGGGAGAAATACGGAAAAGCGCTGGATCGCGAGCTGCTATTTAAGGTTTGCGACGGATCGAATGATCCAGGTCACTTGCAAAAACTGATTTGCGAAAGACACCGCCACCCTTAGAGCCATTAGGGTGGCGGCCGTTTTTTATGAAAGACTGGACTCTCGTTAAACCGCACCTTCTTAACCGCATTCTTTTAGGTCTTTTCGCTTGTCAGCCGCTCATTTCCGGGGATCCCCTGGGATTCTGTTCGAGCCTTGCCCCGATTGGCAGAGGCGGTTGATACGCGTTTATTAACCGCGTGTGATTAGCATTACGATGGGTCAGCACGCTTATATGAAAACAACGAAAGTCGTAAATCGGACCAACCGGACAGCGTCCAACGCCTGGTTCTTTTCAAAAACTTTACTCATCGCTGCTGCGTCAGTTCTCACGACCTGGCACGTCAGCGCGCAAACTCTTCAGTGGGCCACCAGCTATAACGGTATCCCCGCATCCGCCGTCGAAGAAGTCGAAGGTATCGCGATTGACAATTCCGGCAACGTTTTCGCAACCGGCTTGAGCGGTACCAAGACCGCTGGTTCGGTAATCCGCACTATGAAGCTCGATGCCAAAGGCAGCGTCCTCTGGACCGTCACCCATAGCCAACCATCCCTGTGTGGCGGCATGTGGGGACGAACCCCGATTGCCCTGGATGCCGACGGGAACCTGTTGGTCGTCGGAGCTCAGTTCACCAGCGGCATGGGCAATTGGACTCCGCTGTTGATAAAACTGAGCCCCAGCGGCACCGTTCTCGGGACATTGCTCTTCGATCTGGGACCGTTCGCCAGTTTGGACGCCGTAGCGGTGGATGCTTCCGGCATTTACATCTTGGGCCACAACAATCCCAACAATGGCAATCCTCACATCGTTAACACGCTTAAGCTGGCATCCGACGGGGCGATCCTTTGGAGTGACTCGTTTACCCCGGCTACCTTCTGGGGCACTCTTGGGGGCATCGTAGTAAAAGGCACGACAGTCTATACGGCCGCAGGCGGCAAATTGACCGCGCGTGATCTTCAGGGGGGACTGCTTTGGGAGAAAGAAATGATCCTGCCGAACGGCGGCTCGCCTTTGGCCGCAGATGCCACCGGAAATCTCTACCTGGCCACTCAGAACGGCATCGGGAAGCTCGACCCCGCCGGCAATTCACTCGGCGCGATCGCCGTCTCCGGCATGATCGCCGCGCTGGACCTTGACGCCTCCGGAAATATTTACCTCGCCGGCTCCACGCCTGCCTCCAGTAAGAGCGGCTCTGACATTCTCACGCAAAAGTATAATCCCTCCGGCGCACTCATCTGGGGCGTTACCTACGGTAAAAACGGGCAGTATTCCGACAACGGCATTGCCATTGCCGCACGCGCGGGCTACGTCTACGTCGGCGGCAGTAAGTACAACAAAGACCTCGACATGTGCACCCTCAAATACACCGCCGGAAACTAGCGTGGGTTTGGCCGGGGCAACGGGGCTCTCGGTAAAGACCGTGCGCCCCTGCCAAGCGGCAAACGTGGGAAATCTGCATTTCAAATCAGGAGACTACCAAAACGTAGGTAGCGTCCTAATTTGAAATGCTGGGGGTCGTCAGGAAAAGTACGGATAGCCTTTCGGTATATTCACTGTTGACGCATTGTTAAAGCGGACTACTATCTCGCATTAGATTTCCACCAGGCAGGAACCTCGTTAAACCATAAACCCATACAGGACTAACAAAATGAAAGACGACCGACAAGAGATCCAACTACAAATCGAAGAACTGGAAGAGCGCATCGCCCCCGGCGGCACCGGCAACGGCTCCTTGGGGTACGAAGGGCAACCCGGAAACCAGGGAAACGGACAGCTCGGCTATGAAGGCCAGCCTGGCAACCAGGGCGGTTAATCAACCGTAACTATCGAAAGTCACCAAGGAGGCTTCGCGGCTTCCTTGGTTTTTGTTTTTTTGGGCAGCGAGCGTATGTCCCCATAACTGGTGACATGCAGGGGACAGGGGTTTTGCTATGATATTACCGTTCTCAGTTCTAGAACGTGTGTCAGAAAAGCCGGAAATGAATTCCGGCTTTTTTGTTTCTCCCGACCGGTTCGGATTCAAGACGACCAAAACCTTCAGTTCTCAGTAGAGATTAAGGTGCAATTCTTTCGAACATCCCCCCGTGTAGGAACTCGTGGACTTCCTTACGGTGCAGGAAGTCCATCGGAAAGCCGAGTTCGATCTGACTGACTTCATCCAGTTTCGCGACGTGATGAGGCGTGAGTGTCCATTGCAGGCAGTTCAGATTGTCTTCGAATTGCGAAAACTTCCGCGCGCCGAGGATCGGAATTACGCCCGGTTTAGAACGCAGCCAATTGAGCGCTACCTGGGCTGGTGATTTGCCCACTTCTTCGGCGACCTCGGAGACCGCTTTGGCAATGGCGAGATTACGTTCCGAGAGCTTTTGGAAGGACGGCGTTTTGTCGAGACGCTTTTCCTCCCCGCTATTTTTGACATATTTGCCACTTAACAGCCCGCTGGCCAGCGGCGACCAGGCCGTGACACCCAGGCCGAGCGCGGCTGCCATCGGCAACAGCTCCCGTTCCGGGGTGCGTTCAATCAGGTTGTATTCAACCTGGAGCCCAACCAACGGGGACCAACCGCGCAACTCCGCCAGCGTGTTCGCGCGAGCAACCCACCAGGCCGGTGCGTCAGAGATGCCGACGTACAGGACCTTCCCGGCGCGAACCACATCATCCAGCCCGCGCATCACCTCCTCAACCGGCGTTAGTTGGTCCCACGCATGGACCCAATACAAATCGATGTAATCCGTTCCCAAGCGCCCGAGGGAGCCGTTCAGGGCTTCGATCATGTGCTTGCGGTGATTGCCCCCGGCGTTCGGGTCGCCCGCCTTGCTGTTGAACGAGTATTTTGTCGCGATAACAAATCGTTCCCGGTCCAATTTGACGAATTCACCCACCATTTTCTCGCTCGTCCCATTGGTGTAACCGTCCGCGGTGTCGATGAAGTTTCCACCGGCGGAGGCGAAGGCGTCGAACATTTTGCGGCTCTCGTCTTTGTCGGCGCCCCAGCCCCAATCTTCACCAAAAGTCATGGTCCCGAGAGAAAGCTCAGATATGCGAAGACCCGATTTTCCCAATAGCTTGTAATTCATGTTATCGAATGATTTTACAATTGTGGGTTGTTATTGACGTTGTCGAAAATCGACTGTTTGGCAGTCCATTAAAAAAGCAAGGGATCGCGGGCGCGCAGGCATGAGCGCGCCGCCGTCGCGATGACTACTTTTGTTCCGATTGCTCAATTGTTTCAGTTGTTGGCACCGTCGCCGGAAGTAAGTTGCGCGGTGTACGGTTTCCAACGGACAGCTCCTATCATCGTCTGTTTTGCTTGATGGTCAATTGGCCTTCACCGCCGCGCTGACAACCAATTCCACTGCCGGCATTCAAGGCAGGCTCGCAGGATTGAAAATAGCTCGTGCATGTTCCCTCCCTCCTCTAAAGCCGCGACAAAACAGGTGCGATGCGGCGTCGAGTACTTTCGGCGCGTTGTGCCAACCAGACACAGTATCAACATGTCCCTCGACGCCCATCAGCTGTTCAACCCTCAATCTCGTGCGATCAAGTGTCCGACGCGGTCCAGCTTGCCCACGGTCCACGCCTCACCGAGCAACCGCCAGTTCATACGGGGGAAATAGCCCTGGCGCTGTCCCAATTCGGCTGCGAACAACGTCATGCGCTCGACGAAGCGCGCGTTGTAAAGCCGGCCGGCATCGACGAAGCGGAAAGGCGCGCCCTCCACCAGTCGCAGAAAGTCCTGCTTTGAGTCGACCTGGTCGCTAACTACATAGACGTCGCTGAAGCTGCCGTCGAACTTTGGTTGATCGAATACCTCCCACCAGACGTTTTTGAACGCTCCGACCACGCGGGTGCGCGGGAAGCGTTTTTGGATTTCTTCTGCCGAGCTTGTGTTCCAAGGGTAGATGAAGTCGTCGTAGCGATCGTTGAATGGGTTGGTGATGTCGATCCATAGCTTTCCGTCAAACTTTGCGCGCAATGGTTCAAGTGTATCGAGCATGCCATCGCGCAAGAACATCGACGGCAACACCACCGGTGCCTCCGCAGCGTCTTCGTAAGTGCCAGGTTTGATACTCACAATGCCCAGCCCTTTGGAGATGCGTGCCGCGCGTTCCGGGGTGCGTGAGCCGAGGGTCACTTCGTGGCCGCATTCGGCAAACAGTCTTGCCAGCCGTACCGCCATACGGCCGGTTCCCAAAATGCCAATCTTCTTTTTCATATTTTGTCTTTGGTCGTCTTTTTGTTACGTTAGTTTGTCGCTCCACAAATTCTGCGAGCGATTACGATGATGACTTTGCGCCCATCCCGGGATTCCTCTAATCGTTTGTTTCTATTCAAACGATAGAAACCACGCATGAATCTGACTCAAATCGAATTGCGACATCTGCGCTATTTCCTGGCCGTGGCCGAGGCGGCGCATTTTACCCGCGCCGCCGAAAGGCTTCACCTTTCACAGCCGACTCTCTCGCATCAGATTCGTGAACTCGAAGGACAATTGAACCTGCAGCTCTTCGATCGCGTCGGCCGTCGAGTAAAATTAACTCCGGCTGGGGAAACCCTCTTGCCTCACGCGCGCAAAGTATTGACTGAACTGGAGCAAGCGCAGGCTGCATTGAACGAATTACACGGCCTCAAACGCGGCGTGTTGCGGGTCGGCATCGTGCAGACCGTTAATGCCTGTGTGATTCCTGAAATCGTCGAGCGCTTCGGCGCCGCTCACACCGGCATTCGCGTCGAATGCGGCGAGATGGCCGTCGCCGACATCGAATCCGACCTCGAAGCCGGCAAGCTCGACCTGGGCATCAGTTTCATGCCGCCCGCACGAAAAAACCTGACGGGAGAAAAATTATTCACCGAGGAACTCGTCGCCGTGGTGGCTGCGGATCATGAATTAGCCAACCATCGCAAGCTCCGGATGCGCGACCTGGCTAAGCAACCTCTCGCATTGCTCTCTTCCAAATATTGCACGCGCCAATTGATTGATTGCGCGTTCGCCGAAGCGGGTGTCGAACCCGAAGTGCGCCTGGAGATGAACACCGTCGCGAGCATTCTTTCCACCGTCCGGCGCACGCGATTGGTCTCCCTTTTGCCTTCGCTGGCGATGTGCCAAAACGACGAGGGATTGAAGGCCATCGAGCTTACCCATCCGACTCCGCGCCGCGCCATCGGACTGTTATGGCTGCACGGCACAACCCGTCGTGCCGCCGCGACCGCGTTCGCCCATGTAACCGAGGCCGTTCTGGCCGATCGCAAATTGAAAAGCCAATGACTCACCCCGAATCCGGATCCCGTAGGAGATCCAGAGCGGCAAACTGTGGGCCGACTTGTGCGGCAGGAATCGTGTCTCCCTCTCCTCCTCTGGAAGAGACGCCGGAAAGAGAATTAGAATTCCCCGAAAGAATTAGAATTCCCCGAAAGGACTTTCGCGCTTTGAACATATGAACCGCGGACGACCTCGGCGTTCTTCCCCCTCTCCTCCCCCGGAGGAGAGGGCTGGGGAGAGGAGGCCTTTTTCAGACTACGGTTCATGCAGAGGAGCCCGCTCTTTTTCTGAGATCCCTATCGAACATCACTTTTGAACAACGCGTAGATCCTTCACCAGATTCTGCTTTGGCATAGTCATTCCCCGCGCCATTGTTCGTCACCCGCGCAACTGATTCCCGGCCGGTTACTGGTAAAGACGCACGTAATCGATCAGGTAATGCGCCGGGAAAACCGTCGCACTAGTGATATTGCCGGGCCAGCTTCCGCCGATTGCCATATTGAGCAAAAGAAACTGCGGCTTATTGAATTGCCAAACGTTTCTGGAGCCGATCGAGGAAGGAGTCAATATCGGGCCGTTTTGGACACCGTCGACATAAAAGATG